>NZ_CP017946.1:3117500-3835000 GCF_003952665.1 Bosea sp. Tri-49 | reverse complement strand
CACCCATGCCGCCATGGAAGGTGTCATTCCACGACGAGCCTGACAGAGTGTCGTTTCCGACCGTGCCTTTGAACCAGGCCCGACTGTTGATCTCGGAGAGATTCCAACTGGTACCGTCGGCGAATTCGAAGCGCTCGACGCCCCAATTGGCCGTCTGCGAGTAGAAATGCTCGTCGACCGTGATGGTCTGGCCTGTGCTGTTCACCGTGACGACGAGGTGCTGGCCAGCCCGCGCGAGTGTCAGATCAGAGGCATTGAGATTAGCGAACTTCAGGACATCGACTTCCGTGGTCGACCCCGACTCCTCGTTGATCACATCGCTGCCGTCACCCGAGCGATAGATATAGGTGTCGTTACCTGCTCCGGAGTTGAAGCGGTCATTGCCTCCACCTCCTTCGAAAACATCGTTTCCAGACGTTCCAGTGAGCGTGTTGTCGCCAGCATCACCCCTGATCCAGGCTGCCTGCTGGATCGCGGCCCGATCCAGGCTCGTGCCGTTGGCGAAGACAATCTGATCGATGCCGTAGCTGGTTGTGTAGAAATGATCTTGGACCTTCAGGGTTTCACCGGTCGCCTTGATGACGACGAAGAGGTGATTGCCGCTGCGGCTCAGCACCACGTCATCCGGATTGAGGCCCAGAAGCTCGATCCGGTCCGTGTCGGCTGCGCTCGAGGTCTCGATGACCACGTCGTTGCCGGACCCAGCACCAAACCGGTAGGTGTCCGAGCCGGTGCCGCCGTTCAATGTGTCGTTCCCGGCGCCGCCGTCGAGCGTATCGTTCGCTGCCGAGCCAGTGAGCGAATTGTCGCCGCCATCGCCTCTGATCCAGGCAGCCTGCTGGATCGCGACCCGGTCCAGCGTCGTGCCGTTGGCGAAGACGATCTGATCGATGCCGTAACTGGTCGTGTAGAAGTGGTCCTGGACCTTCAGGGTTTCACCGGTCGCCTTGATGGTGACGAAGAGGTGATTGCCGCTGCGGTTGAGCACGACATCGTCCGGGTTGAGCCCGAGCAGATTGATCCGATCCGTGTCGGCCGCGCTGGAGGTCTCGATGATCACGTCGTTGCCGGAACCAACACCAAAGCGATAGGTGTCTGAGCCGGTGCCTCCAGTCAGCGTATCGTTCCCGGCGCCGCCGTCGAGCGTATCGTTCGCTGCCGAGCCAGTAAGCGCATTGTCGCCGCCATCGCCCCTGATCCAGGCAGCCTGCTGGATTGCTGCGCGATCCAGCGTCGTGCCGTTGGCGAAGACGATCTGATCGATGCCGTAGCTGGCGACGTAGAAGTGGTCCTGAACCTTCAGGGTTTCACCGGTCGCCTTGATGACGACGAAGAGGTGATTGCCGCTGCGGCTGAGCACGACATCGTCCGGGTTGAGGCCTAGAAGCTCGATCCGATCCGTGTCGGCTGCGCTGGAGGTCTCGATGATCAAGTCGTTGCCCGAGCCAACACCGAACCGGTAGGTGTCCGAGCCGACACCGCCAGTCAGCGTGTCGTTTCCACCATAGCCATCGAACGTGTCGTTACCGGACGTGCCGGAGATCGTATCGTCGCCAGTCGTTCCAGGATGCGTGACGCCGCTGGAGCCAATCTGTTCGGCAATGATGTTCGCGATATCGGCTTTCGTCCAACTAACGCCATCCGAGAACGTCACGGTCTCAACGCCACGATCATAGAGCGATTGGTACTGCTCCTTCAGCTTGATACGTCCGCCATCGCCAGCGCCTGGAGCGCTTTCGGCAATCACCAGGGTCACGTCACTGCCAAAGCGTTCGACGGTGACCGCCGTTGACGCCACCCCCGTCAGCACCAGCGTGTCGGCTACCCCTTCTAAGAACCCGGTTTCGACGATGACATCGTGGCCGTCGCCGCGGGCGTACACATAGGTGTCGGCTCCGCCGCCGCCGGTCAGCGTGTCGTTGCCGAGCCCGCCGGTGATGCTGTCGTTGCCAGCGCCTGCATTGACGGTGTCGTTGCCGGCGCCGGCCGTGATGACGTCGGCGACGTCGAAGCCGGCGATGGTGTCGTCGCCTGCCGTCGAGGCTTGGGCGAGCAGCATCAGGCGCAGATCGGCCTTGGTCCAGACCGTGCCGTCGGCGAGGACGATCTGCTCGAGGCCCGAGCTGTAGTAGTCGTCGAGCGTGGCCTTGATCAGGATCGAGCCGCCATCGCCTGCCCCTGGCTCGCTCTCGGCGATCACCAGGGTGAGGTCATTGCCGTTGCGCTGAAGCGTGACCGCGCCCGGGTCGACCCCGGTGAGGACGAGCTTGTCGACCTCGTTGTTGTAGGAGGCGGCGTCGATGATGACATCGTGGCCGTCGCCGCGGGCGTACACATAGGTGTCGGCTCCGCCGCCGCCGGTCAGCGTGTCGTTGCCGAGCCCGCCGGTGATGCTGTCGTTGCCAGCGCCTGCATTGACGGTGTCGTTGCCGGCGCCGGCCGTGATGACGTCGGCGACGTCGAAGCCGGCGATGGTGTCGTCGCCTGCCGTCGAGGCTTGGGCGAGCAGCATCAGGCGCAGATCGGCCTTGGTCCAGACCGTGCCGTCGGCGAGGACGATCTGCTCGAGGCCCGAGCTGTAGTAGTCGTCGAGCGTGGCCTTGATCAGGATCGAGCCGCCGTCGCCTGCCCCTGGCTCGCTCTCGGCGATCACCAGGGTGAGGTCATTGCCGTTGCGCTGAAGCGTGACCGCGCCCGGGTCGACCCCGGTGAGGACGAGCTTGTCGACCTCGTTGTTGTAGGAGGCGGCGTCGATGATGACATCGTGGCCGTCGCCGCGGGCGTACACATAGGTGTCGGCCCCGCCGCCGCCGGTCAGCGTGTCGTTGCCGAGGCCGCCGGTGATTCTGTCGTTGCCAGCGCCCGCATTGACGGTGTCGTTGCCGGCGCCGGCCGTGATGACGTCGGCGACGTCGAAGCCGGCGATGGTGTCGTCGCCTGCGGTCGAGGCCTGGGCGAGCAGCATCAGGCGCAGGTCGGCCTTGGTCCAGACCGTGCCGTCGGCGAGGACGATCTGTTCGAGGCCCGAGCTGTAGTAGTCGTCGAGCGTGGCCTTGATCAGGATCGAGCCGCCATCGCCGGCCCCTGGCGCGCTCTCGGCGATCACCAGGGTGAGGTCATTGCCGTTGCGCTGAAGCGTGACCGCGCTCGGGTCGACCCCGGCGAGGACGAGCTTGTCGACCTCGTTGTTGAAGGAGGCGGCGTCGATGATGACATCGTGGCCGTCGCCGCGGGCGTACACATAGGTGTCGGCTCCGCCGCCGCCGGTCAGCGTGTCGTTGCCTTGGAAGCCGATGATGATATCTGCTTTCGTCGTTCCGACGATCGCCTCCCCTGCGACCGTGCCTTTCGTCAGGGCAGAGCCGTTCGACGCAAGATCGACCGCGAGAGTGGCTAGCCCCTTATCCGTCAGGTCGAGCAGATTAAGTCGAACATCCTCCACAAATCTTGCACGATCGCCGCTGTAAAATTCGAGAGTCAGGCCAGACAGGATGAAAATAACCTCGTCTATGTAGTCTATGGCAGCCTGGGGTTGCGCGGGAATGTTATGAAGTGCTTCGAATATGACAAATTTGGCCTGTCCCTGAAATCCGTCAGAGCCGGCTTCATATTTAAGGTGACGCAACGACAGGAAGGGAAGGTCAAGGAGATTATCCCAATCTGCCCCCAATTGGAGCATCGAGATCGGGACCGAGCTCAAAAAGCGAACTAGGAGAGCGCCGAACACCTCGGCAAAAGAGCTTTCGATTTCCTGGCCAAAGCGAGCATTTGGAATCCCTGGGCTTCCGTTGGAAGCTGGCCGAACGATCGGAGATCCAAAGAATTTATCCAGGAACGCCAAGTGTACGGCATCAACATTCGGGCCGCGACTGCCAGGAGCAACCCCTTCGACGCCAGCCCATCGATACATCAATGCCATGAAGGCCGAACTCATCTGCGCTCGGTCCATGGACCCGACGCCGAGCGTAAACTCCTGCACCATCTGCTTCAGATTTGAATCCAAAGTCATGGCGTAGTTCAGATCAGGCAGAGTCCCGTACCCCTTCAGAAGGGGCAAGACAGCGGTATCCGGGTCGAGAACAAATCCTTCTGGAGGATTCCAACGGGTTAGCGTCCGGTCTGCTTGAAAGAAGACGGCCCCGGTAGCCCCAACCGAACCATCGCCGCGAGCGAAACTGCCTGTGAAGGCAACCTCATTTCCAGCTATCGGTCGCCCGTGGGGGGTGCGCTCGAGGCCGATGGTTACGATGCCCAACGAGGATAGCGAAACGAGCTCGCCGGCCTCAGACGTGCCATTACCGTTGAGGTCGCGCCAAATTTGCAGTTGGGCGAACTGCTCGTCCGCCGAATTGATGACTCCATCCTGATTCGTGTCGAGCTCGCGCAGCTTCGTATAGCCATCGACGAGTTCATTGCCGAACAGTTCTGACGCACTGTTGATCGAGCCACTGGCATCGCGATCCAGCACGAGAAAGCCGTCATCGGGCGCAACCCAGCCGACGCGCTCGGAGAAGCCATCGCCATCGAAATCGAAATGCGTCGACGACGCACCTACGGAAATCAACTCGATCCCATCTCCATCGAGATCCAGTACGAGCGGGTCGACAGGCGGTGTTGGCACCTTCGGAGGCCACGGGCCCGGATTGGGACCAGGATTTGGGCCTGGGTTAGGCCCGGGATTGGGACCTGGGTTAGGCCCGGGATTGGGGCCGGGGTTAGGCCCGGGATTGGGACCGGGGTTAGGCCCGGGATTGGGACTGGGGTTAGGCCCGGGATTGGGACCGGGGTTAGGCCCGGGATTGGGACCGGGGTTAGGCCCGGGATTGGGACCGGGGTTAGGCCCGGGATTGGGACCGGGGTTCGGCTCCGGATTGGGATTTGGCTCCGGATTGGGATTTGGCTCCGGATTGGGATTTGGCTCCGGATTGGGGTTCGGCTCCGGATTGGGGTTCGGCTCCGGATTGGGATTTGGCTCCGGATTGGGGTTCGGCTCCGGATTGGGGTTCGGCTCCGGATTGGGGTTCGGTTCCGGATTGGGGTTCGGCTCCGGATTGGGATTCGGCTCCGGATTGGGGTTCGGCTCCGGGTTTGGATTGGGCTCTGGATTGGGGTTCGGCTGCGCATTTGCCTGAATCCGATCCAATGCACGGTCAAGGTAACCACGGTTGGAATCTGCATTTGGAAATAGGGCCCCATCGTAATTCGAGGCCCGGGGATCCAAGGTATCCATCCCATTAAACACAAAATCAACGCAACTATGGTTAAGCGCGTTATATGTTCCGGGGTTTGCAGAAATTCCGTCAACATAATTCTGAATAGTATTCAGTTGAGATGAAGTAAGATCAATAGTTTTGCTGTAGTCAACAGAATTATATGATCCTCTGTCAGTTTGGCGAACTTCTCCGGGCCCTCGTATGCGCTCGGCACCATCATTCCTTGGGTAATACCCGTAACTCCTCGTAATTCCGTCGTTGCCTGTGATTTCGATCCACGCGTGCCCGAGTGGCGACGTATGCCCAAAAACATCAACTCGTCCAGCGCCAACGATCTTCACGGTAAGTTTTGCCATGGCAATAAATCCTTAAATCGATATGAGCTATTTTATAGAATTCAAAATTGCCATATTACATGAGAAACTACATAGTCATATAATCTATTCGAATTTTGGTTTGACCCAGATGTTCTGAGTTGCTACTGTTAAGTAGTATTTTAAATACATACTCTCCTTTCTCTAAGCTAAATCTATCTAAAAGCCTACCGAGGGAGTTTTTTGAAAAAAATCCAATACCTTCAGTGCTTAATGTCTTTCTGAATGTCGTTTTCCCATTTGTGTCGGAAACTTCGAACTCAAAATTCAAAGGAATATTTCTGCCTGGCCCTTTTCCCGGGACTCGATCGGAGAAATTCATTAGAATGTCGTCTCTTCTAGCCTCTGAATCGGTCTCAAAATCGAGAACAAGAACATAGCTTCTATGCTCTCGAATATTGATTTTAAATTCTTGAGACCGTTTCCAATTATCTACAGGAAAAGAAGCTGGGGCGCTTTTATAGTAACTCATGATAGCATCCTTGGGAAATAAATAAGAGATCAACGAAGTTGTAACTAGCAGTGCGCCGACGTAAATAACGGTTCTGCGGCTACAAAAGATCACCGTGAGAGCAGAAGTAACTTTCACGCGGGTTCCTCTTCAACATCATTTCTGATGATTCTCTGGTGAGGGAACGGGCAGTCGACACCCTTCGCGTAATATCCGTGCCAAGGTTGCTTTGTTCCACTACAAGCTTCCCTCGCCGCCACCCACCGCTTCCGAGCCTGGTCGAGAAGTGGCTCGTCCTTGCAATCGGCGATCATCAGCTTGGCCGATGCGACCGACGCGAGCGGATAAGGAACCAGCTGCGCAAGCACGGCCCCCTTCCGCAATCGAATCTTGCCAGGCGCGGCAAAGCGGAAATTGATTGCGAACGGATAGGGCAGCTGATCCGTCTCGATGATCGCTTCCAGGTTCTGGAGCGGCCCGCTCTCAGTATTCGGCACACCCTTGACCCAAATGCCCCAGCCAGGGTCCGTCCGAAAGATATGCCCTTGGTCGAAGGTGACGATCCGCTCACCGAAGTGCAGCTTTGCATGCGACGGATCGCTCGACATCAGTTTCGTGCCGTCCCATTCGACCGTCACGTCTTTGGGATTCACGACGAACCAGCCAATGCCGTTGGCTATCCGCAACGGCAGACATCGATTGGAGAAGCGCGTCGCCGGCTTCATCATCCAGGCGCGCGTCTGAGAGGCCGGGCGAAGCGGAAAGGCATCCGAGCTAGTTCGGTAGGCCACGACGCGATCTAGCGGAAAAACAAACTCGCTCAACGTCCACCTGCCGCAGCCTGATGCCCTCTCAGGTTGCACAACCAATGCTGGCGGTCAACGCTAAAAAATCCATAACCGACGCATATTTTTCTCAGTTTTATGACATAATATAGAATATTATAGATATGTTTCGTATTGCAAGCTTTTAGTGTGTTCAGGAGGTTTAGATTTTGTGTGATAATTTGTTTATATAACAGTTATTATCTGTAATAGAATTCAGGTTGGCGGTTGATTATTCGAAGGGGCCGCGAAAAAACTTAGATATATCCTTATACGAAATTTATCCTTCGAACACGACCAGAATTTGGTTTTTGAGTAAAACGCTACGGTCGTTCTTTGAGATGGTCCTTCCATAAAATAGATCATCCAAAATCTGAGATATTTTTCTAATTCTAAGTGTTTCAGGTGTAATATGGGTTGTATCTTCTATGCATGAAATTATATGTGCAACAGCTGAGCCCAAATTAATGTTAGATTTAGAATGCCTAAGCCATAGAGAGAACGATTCTATCGTAGACAGCCCGAGTATTTTTGATACTATATAGAATGCACTGAATTTTTCACCAGACAGTATCGTATCATTACCAAAAATCTTTGGAGCAATGAACCTGCCCGGAAAGGAAATTACTGTATTTTTGTTTACGAAATAAGAAATTCCAGCCATAACGTTATACCTTCACCCCAAAATTACCGGCGGGCCAAGTTCCTAGCGGTTACTCGCTTCCCGGCAGCGAACTGGGCGATTGCTCTTGTGATTTTTGAATTGTCGTCGAAGCGTTCAGCGAAGCTGTCCGTGCGCATGTCAATAGTCTCGGCAAACCACGAATTAGGCGTCTGGGGTGAGCCGGTGGCTGACCCCGTCTCCATATGGCTACTTTGAGGCAGCGATCTCAGCAAGCCATTCACGCCATGCTTGGCGCCCAAGCCGGTTTCGCTATGTGATTAGGCGAGCCGCGTTCGCTCTTGTTCCTCGAACCCATCGGGCACCAGCTCCCTGACCTCACTCCAGGCGGCTTCGAGCACCGCAACTGCCCGTGCGAGATCGACCGGATCCAATGATCGAAATGGCATGTCCTTCCTCATGCGATTGCCTCAGACGGCGGGAAATTTAGTACCCGATCGCTCGTCGGCAAGAGGCCACAAAAAGCCCCATCGGCGAGGAGCACGTGTCACAGAGCGACAATTCACGCATGGACAACCGTTGGCTCCTTGTAGATGGGCACAGCCTGCCGTCCAGCCGGTCACGGCAGCGATAGCCGCGTGATGCTGGTTCACTCATCAGCCTGTCGCTCGACCGCCGTTGCTGGCGTTCGCCGCCAAGCGCGGATCCAGCCTTCTGGCGCACCTTCCCATCGGTGCCTGCTTCGGCGTGAACCTGCTCGCGGCGGACCAGGAGCGAGTTGCGAGGGACTTTGCAGCAGGAGGGCGGGATAGATTCGAACGCACGCTTTGGTGCCATGACAACGGTGTCCCGCGCATCGTTGGGAGCGCTGCTTGGCTCGTCAGCGAGGTGGCAGCGCGACACCTCGCTGGCGATCATGAGTTCATTGGCGGCCACGTCGTCGTGGCCAAGCGAGAGCATCGGCCACCCCTGCTATTTGCTGAGCATCGCTTCCACGCGTTCGTAGCGACATCTATCGGCCAGCGATCTTGTCCGTGCGGTCGCCAAATAGACCAGCGTGATTGATAGGGTCGCAGCACGTCTTCCAGCTTATCACTCAGGCTGAGCGCACCCGGCAGACCAGGCAAACAAGTCTCGATAGAAACAGTTTCCCGTCACCATTGCGCCAATAGCGGACATCTGGCCATCGCCTGACACCGGACCTTCGGAGGCGTTGGTTTCGTCCGAGCCTAGTGAGCAAGCGATGCGTCGATTGGTCTGCTGAGGTGTGCGGCGGCCGCGTCTTTAGCGCCGCCCCCACTCGAGCGGATCGACGCCTAATTCGCGGCTCGCTCCAAGGCGATCGCATCGCCACCGAAGGCCCGCGTGGCCCGCGCGGCAGCAGCGAGCAGCGGCCGTTTCATCTGTCCGATGAAAGTCTCGTCGATGCGCATCCGTGGTCCTGCGAGCGTGATCGCGCCGACCAGGGTGGCGCTGGGGCCGAACACGGGGGCCGACAAGCCGGCCGTATCGGGGTCGCGATCGCCGAGCGAGACATAGTGATAGTTTCGCCGGATCGTCTCGTAGGGCTCGCCGGACTCGCCCGAAAAGGCCGCCAGCACCCGTCCGCCCGAGCCCTGATGCAGGGGCAACACGTCCCCCTCGCGCACATGGTAGCGAATCGGGTGCTTGGACTCGATGCGATAGAGGCAGGTCCTTAAGTTCCCCGCCGGAGCATAGAACGCAACGCTCTCGCCGCTCTCTTCGGCGAGGTCGCGCATGATCGGTAAAAGGATGTCGGCCGCCGCGACTGAGCGCTGGTAGATCGCACCAAGCCGGAACGCTCCCGACCCGATCCGGTAGAGGCCGTCGGGCAGGCGCTCGAGCAGGTGGCCCCGGATCAGCGAGCCTGCCAGGCGCATGATGGTGCTCTTGTAGAGGCCCGTCCTGGCCGCGATCTCTGCCAGCGACAGCGCGCGGTCCTGCGGCGTGAAGGCGTTGAGGATCGCGACGGCGCGATCCAGCGCCGCGACCCCGTCCGACGATGCCGGCAGGGCTGCCGCGCCGTCCTGTTTCGTCTTGCTTGCCACGCCAACCGTCCTCGTCACGCCAGATCGATATCGGATCATGCCTGCTTCGTCCAGTTCGTTCTGTTACGCAGAATGATATTCTGATTGACAGAACGATTGGGTGCTGGCAAAAGCGCTCTCGATCAGGCCGCACGATGAGAACGAGCGATCAGCTCGCCGGTCCGATCCAGAGAGATGCCGACAGCACGGCATCGAACCATGGAGGAAACCGATGCTGTCTCGCCGTCACGTCCTGTTGGGTTCGCTTGCCGCCGGAGCTGTCGCTCACGCGCAATGGTCGATCGGCGCGGCTCTCGCGCAGAGCCCCGCCCAGCTCCAGCTATTCGTGCCGGCCGCGCCCGGCGGCGGCTGGGACCAGACCGCCCGCACGATGGAGCAGGTGCTGCGGGCGGAGAAGCTGATCACCGGTGCGCAAATCACCAATGTCGGCGGCGCCGGCGGCACGGTCGGCCTGCCGCAGTTCACCAATCAGTGGAAGGGCCGCTCCAACGCCCTGATGGTCTCCGGCATGGTCATGGTCGGCGCCATCATCGCCAACAAGGCGCCGGTGAAGCTGACCCAGACCATACCGATCGCCCGCCTGACCGGCGAATTCCTCGCCCTCGTCGTGCCGGCGAGCTCGCCCTTCAAGACGGCGACGGACTTCGTTGCGGCGCTCAAGGCCGATCCGGCCAAGGTCCCGGTCTGCGGCGGCTCGGCCGGCGGCTCCGACCACATCCTGCTCGGCCTGATGGCGAAGTCGGTCGGCGTCGCGCCGGCCAAGCTCGCCTATGTCCCCTATGCCGGCGGCGGCCAGGCGGTCGCATCGCTTCTGGGCAACCAGGTGGCGGCGGGCATTTCCGGCTATGGCGAGTTCTCGGAGCAGGTGAAGGCCGGCAAGCTGCGCCTGCTCGCCATCTCCGCCGACAAGCGCCAGCCCGGCATCGAGGCGCCGACGCTGAAGGAGCAGGGCATCGAGGTCGAGCTGTTCAACTGGCGCGGCGTCTTCGCCCCGCCGAACGTCAGCGCCGACCAGCGGGCGGCGATGATCACGCTGATCGAGAAGATGGCCGGCAGCCCGACCTGGCTCGACGAGGTCAAGAAGCGCGACTGGACCCCGATCCTGCTCACCGGCGACGCCTATGCCGGCTTCCTCCAGGAGGAGACGGCGCGCATCGAGGCGATCCTCAGGGATCTCGGCCTGGCCGCCTGATCGCGCCGGGGGCCCACTCCCCGACAATCTCACTCAAGGACATCCGTGATGACTGACGCTCATTCGCGGCAGCGCCCGCACGCGCGCCTTGCTCCGGCAGAAGCCCTGATCGGGCTCGGGCTGCTGCTCTTTTCCGGGCTCACCCTCTGGCAGACGCTCTCGATCCCGGTCTCGCCGATGTATACCCAGGTCGGCCCGCGGGTCTTCCCCTACATCACCAGCGCGGGTCTCGCGGTCTTCGCCATCCTTCTCCTGGTGCAGGCCGCCCGTGGCGGCTGGCAGCCGGTCGATGAGAAGGAGGTCGAACTCGACTGGAAGGCGGTCGCCTTCGTCGCCGCCGGGCTCGTCGCCAATGTCGCGCTGATCGGCCCGCTCGGCTTCTCGGCCGCGTCGACGGCGATGTTCGTGCTCGTCGCCCATGGCTTCGGCAGCCGGCGGCCGTTGCGGGATGCAGCGATCGGGCTCGTCCTCGCGCTCGCCGCCTATTTCGGCTTCGCCAAGGCGCTCGGCGTCAACATCGGCGCCGGCCTCATCGAAAATCTGCTGGGGGGCTGAGGTCGTGGACACACTCTCACAGCTCGCGAACGGCTTTTCGGTCGCCTTCTCGCCGAACAACCTGCTCTGGTGCCTCGTCGGCACCACGCTCGGCACCGCCATCGGCGTGCTGCCCGGCCTCGGGCCGGCGCTCACCATCGCGCTCCTGCTGCCGATCACCTTCCAGGTTGCGCCGGAGGCGGCCTTCATCCTCTTCGCCGGCATCTACTACGGCGCGATGTATGGCGGCTCGACCACCTCGATCCTGCTCAACACGCCCGGCGAGAGCGCCACGATCGTCACCGCGCTCGAAGGCAACAAGATGGCCCGCTCGGGCCGGGCCGGTGCCGCGCTCGCGACCTCGGCGATCGGTTCCTTCGTCGCCGGCACGATCGGCACCATGGGCGTCACCTTCCTGGCGCCGGTCGTCGTCAGCCTCGCTCTGCTGTTCGGCCCGGCCGAATACTTCTCGCTGATGGTGCTCGCCTTCGTCACGGTCTCGGCCGTGCTCGGCTCCTCCGCGGTGCGTGGCCTCGCCAGCCTGTTCCTCGGCTTCTATCTCGGCATGATCGGCATCGATCTGCAGACCGGGCAGCCGCGCTTCACCTTCGGCCTGACCGAATTGCTCGACGGCACCAATGTCATCGTCGTGGCGGTCGGCCTGTTCGCGGTCGGCGAGACGCTCTACGTCGCCGCCCGCCGTTATGCCGGCAAGGACGAGATCGTTCCCTTGCGCGGCTCGCTCTACATGACCCGCGAGGAATGGTCGCGCTCCTGGAAGCCCTGGTTGCGGGGAACCGCGATCGGTTTTCCGATCGGTGCCATGCCGGCCGGCGGGGCGGAAATTCCGACCTTCCTCTCCTATGTCGTCGAGAAGCGCCTGTCGAAGAAGCCTGAAGAGTTCGGCACGGTCGGCGCGATCGAAGGCGTCGCCGGCCCCGAAGCCGCCAACAATGCCTCCGCCGCCGGCGTGCTCGTGCCGATGCTGACGCTCGGCCTGCCGACCTCGGCCACCGCCGCGATCATGCTCTCGGCCTTCCAGAGCTACGGCATCCAGCCGGGGCCGTTGCTGCTTGATACCCAGCCCGCGCTGGTCTGGGGCCTGATCGCCAGCCTCTATGTCGCCAACATCCTGCTCGTCGTCCTGAACCTGCCGCTGGTCGGGCTCTGGGTCCGGATCCTGAAGATCCCGGCGCCGCTCCTCTATGCCGGCATCCTCGTCTTCGCGACGGTCGGCACCTACGGCATCTCGCAATCGCCGATCGACCTGATCCTGCTCTACGTCCTCGGCGGCGTCGGCTTCCTGATGCGCCGCTTCGACTTCCCGACCGCCCCGGTCGTGATCGGGATGATCCTCGGGCCGATGGCCGAGACCGAGTTCCGCCGGGCGATGACGATCTCGGGCGGCGACTGGACGGTGCTGTTCACCCAGCCGCTCTCCGCCGCACTGCTGGCGCTCGCCTTCACCGCGCTGTTCGGCCCGCGCCTCTACCACCTCATCCGCACCTGGCGGGGTCCGAGCCCGGACCACGTCCCCGGCGATGCGTAAGCGAGACATCCGATGACCCAGCTTCTCCACGGCCTTCGCGTTCTCGACCTCACCAATGTGCTGGCCGGCCCCTATTGCGGCTATCAACTCGCTCTGCTCGGGGCTGATGTGATCAAGGTCGAGGTGCCCAATGGCGGCGACCTCGCCCGCCAACTCGGCGCCTCGCCGGAGCTCAACAAGGCGGCGATGGGGGCCTCGTTCCTGGCCCAGAACGCCGGCAAGCGTTCCGTCGTCGTCGACCTCAAGAGCGAGGAAGGCCGGGCACAGTTCCGCGATCTCGTCACCACGGCCGACGCCCTCGTCGAGAACTTCCGGCCGGGCGTGATGGACCGTCTCGGGCTCGGCTACGAAAGCCTGCGCGCCATCCGGCCGGACCTAGTCTATTGCGCGATCTCCGGCTTCGGCCAGACCGGGCCGATGCGGGACAACCCCGCCTATGACCAGATCATCCAGGGCCTCTCCGGGGTGATGAGCATCACCGGCACGCCGGAGACCGCGCCCTTGCGGGTCGGTTACCCCGTCTGCGACACGCTCGGCGGCCTGTTCGGCGCGTTCGCGGTGGTCTCCGCCCTGCTGCGCCGCGCCAGCACCGGCGAAGGCGCCTTCCTCGACGTCTCCATGCTCGAATGCACGCTCAGTGCCTTGGGCTGGCCGGTGTCGAACTATCTGACGGCCGGCGTCGAGCCGCGGGCGATGGGTAACGAGAATATGACGGCGGCGCCCTCGGGCGCCTTCGAGACCGGTGACGGGCTGCTCAACATCGCGGCCAACAAGCAGGAGCAGTTCGTCACCCTCTGCGGCGTCATCGGGCGGCCCGAGCTTGCGAGCGATGCGCGCTTCAGCGAGCGCGAGGCCCGCAAGCGCCATCGCGGCGAGCTGAAGGGGCTGATCGAGGCGGCGCTCGCCGCCGCTCCCGCCGCGGACTGGGAGGATCGCCTCAATCGGGCCGGCGTGCCGGCTGGGCGGGTGCTGACGATCCCGCAGGTCCTGCGGGAGGAGCAGGTCACATCCCGCGACATGACCACCCGCTTCGAGACCGGCGCGGGGACCGGCCCGCTGACGGTGATCCGCGGCGGCTTCCTCGTCGACGGCGAGGCGCCTCGGCCGACGCAGCCGCCGCCGAAGCTCGGCGAACACAGCGAAGAGATCCTGACGGAGGCGCGCCGGCAGCGCGAGATGAGGAGGCAGGCATGAGCGACGGGGCGCGCAAGGAAGGCCGCGAGCGCGGCGAGGAGTGGTGGTCGACGCAGATCATCGAGATGCGCCCCGGCCTGATCCGGCTGCGAGGCTACCCGATCGAGGACCTGATCGGCCGGATCAGCTTCCCGGCGATGATCTGGCTGATGCTGCGCGGCGAACTGCCGAGCGAGGCCCAGGCCGAGCTGCTCGGCACGGCACTGGGGGCGGCGGTCGATCATGGCCCGCAAGCGCCATCGATCGCGATCGCCCGCATGGCCGCCACCTGCGGCGTCAGCATCAACAGCGCCATGGCCTCCGCCATCAACGTGCTCGGCGACGTGCACGGCGGCGCCGGCGAGCAGGCGCTCGGCTTCTTTGGCGACATCGCCGCGGCGATGGATGAGGGCCAACCGCTCGAAAGCGCCGTCGAGGATCGTGTCACCCGCTTCTTTGCCGAAGCCGGCTACGTACCGGGCCTCGGCCACCGCTTCCACCCGCTCGACCCGCGTGCACCTCGCCTGCTGGCGCTGGTGCGCGAGGCAGCCCGCGAGGGGACCGTGGGTGGGCGTTTCGCTGATATCGCCGAGGCGGTGGAGGCCGCCGTCGCGCGCCGCAAGGGCAAGCACATCCCGCTCAACATCGATGGCGCCACCGCCGTCATCTATGGCGAGCTCGGCTTCCCGCCGCCGCTGACGCGCGGCCTGTTCGTGCTCTCGCGCTCGGTCGGCATCCTCGCCCATGCCTGGGAGCAGTCGCAGCAGCCCGACCGCAACAAGGGCCCGCTGCCGCGCGAATGGCTCTGGGCCTACCAGGGCGCGCCGGAGCGCCGGCTGCCGGAAGCTGAGGCCGCGCAGTCACCGCCGGCCAACCGATCACCAAAAGCGATCTAGGGGGAGACCAACATGACGCATCTAAATCGCCGCTCGTTCCTGCACGCTTCGCTCGGGGCCTCCGCCGCCTCGCTCGGACTCGGCCGACTGTCCGGCCCCGCACTCGCGCAAGCCTATCCGTCGGCCAACATCCGGATGGTCGTGCCCTATGCGGCCGGCGGAACCACCGACTTCGTCGGGCGGCTCGTCGCGGAGGCGATGAGCGAGCAGGCCAACGGCCATCGCTTCTTCGTCGAGAACAAGACGGGAGCCGCCGGCGGCATCGGCATGAAGGATGTCGCGGCGGCCAAGCCCGACGGCTACACGGTGCTGCTCGGCGATTCCACCATGGCGGTGACTCCGACGCTGACGCCAGCGGCCGGGATCGATCCCCTCAGGATGTTCAGGCCGGTCTGCCTGATCGCGACCTTCCCCTCGGTGCTCGTCGTGCATCCGAGCGTGCCGGCCAAGACCGTCGCCGAGCTGATCGCCTATGCCAGGCAGAACCCCGGCAAGCTGAATTTCGGCTCGGGCGGCGTCGGCACCGTTCCGCATCTCCAGGGCGAGCAGTTCCGGCTGAAGACCGGCGCGAGCCTGCAACACGTGCCCTATCGCGGCGCGGCCGCCGCGCTCCAGGACGTTGTCGCCGGGCAGATCCAGATGCTGTTCACCGCGGCGCCGACCGCGCTCTCCTTCATCGAAGGTGGACAGTTACGGTTGATCGCGACGACGGGCGCCGAGCGCCTGCCGATCGCGGCCCAGGTGCCGACCCTGGTCGAGGCTGGCGTCAAGGATTTCGTCTCCTCGCAATGGTTCGGCCTGCTCGCCCCGGCGGGAACGCCGGAGCCGATCGTCGCCCGCCTCAACGAGCTCGCCGTCCAGGCGACGCGCAACCCTGGCGTCGCCAAGCGCATCACCGAGCAGGGCGGCTTCCTGCAGCCGGGCAGCCCTGAGGACTTCACCAGGTTCATCGCGAGCGAGCTCAAGAGCTGGGGCGAAGTCGTCCGCGCAGCGCAGGTGCAGTAGCTCTTCGAAGAGCCGCCGCCTTCCAAGGGAGTTGACCGATGAGCTGGTTCGCACCGCCGCAGCCGATTGAGACGCAGGTTCACACCAGCCTGCCCGATGCGTTCCGGGATCGGCGCGCGAGCGCCTGGAGCATCGCCAACAAAGGCGGACAGGCGATCGACTCCTTCCTGGAAGGGCCGTGCCTGGGCCCCGACGGCACGCTCTATGTCGTCGACATCCCGTTCGGACGGATCTTCGCGATCGACCTGGCCGGGCAATGGCGTCTGGTCACTACCTATGACGGCTGGCCGAACGGGATGAAGGTCGCTCCGGATGGCCGTCTGGCCGTCGCCGACTATCGCCGTGGCCTGCTTTCCGTCGATCCCGAGAGTGGAGTGATCGAGACCATCCTCGGGGCGGTCAACAGCGAAGGCTTCAAGGGGCTGAACGACCTCCAGCTCCTGCCCGATGGCTCGATCCTGTTCACCGACCAGGGCCAGACCGGCATGCAGGACCCGAGCGGCCGGCTCTACCGGCTCTGGCCGGACGGGCGCCTCGACCGGATCATCGCCAATGCGGCGAGCCCGAACGGCGTCGCCGTCTCGCGCGAGGGAACCCATGCCTTCCTGGCGCTGACCCGCGCCGCCCAGATCTGGCGGGTGCCGCTCGATCCCAGCGCCCAGGCCAGCAAGGCCCAGGTCTTCGCCCAATTGCCCGGCGGCCTGTCCGGACCGGACGGACTGGTGGTGGATGGCCATGGCCGCCTGATCGTCTGCGATCCCGGCCATGGTTGCGCCTGGATACTCTCGCCGCTCGGGGTTCCGCTCTACCGCGTCATCTCCTGCGCCGGCCGGACGGTGACGAATGCGGTATTGCTACCCGACGGAGCAACATTGCTCCTGACTGAATCCGAGACTGGGCAAATCCTGAAAGCGCGGCTGCCGCGCGCCGTGGCGCCGCAATCAGGCCCATGAGCCGAAGACCAGGCAAGACATGGATCTTGGTAGATTACGATCGTCGTGTTCTGGCGCGATAGGATCGAATCGGCGGAACTTGTCAGGAGCTTCTGCGCCACCAGCTGACATTGGCCCGTTGCCAGGGAGCTGACATTGCGACTGGACTGACTCAGGTCCCCTCCCGACTTAGCGGTTTAGCGAGCCCTTTGGACACCATTTGCTCCTCGCGCCTGCTGTCGTCGGGGTGGGGGCGGACGCACCGAAGATATTGAGCACGATCTCGCCGCGCCGCATGCAATCCTTACTCGCGCCTGCAACGAGCGCGGTCCCCTTCTGCTGCAAGCGTAGATCCAGCGAGCACTCGATCGGGCTTTGCGCTGCTCGCCGCCTTTTTTGCGATAGCGCGCTTGATGGCGGCGCGATCGCATATTGGGGATGCAACGAGTATCCGCTCAGCTTGCTGGCCCGGCTTCGCGGGAAGCTCATGACTGCGCAGGGGCGCGGGTGGATGGGAACGGCCGGCGCGTGACCCGTCGGCCGCCTCTGCCGCGCGCATAAATTGCAATGCTGCCATACCGTTCTTGCATGTTGCTATTGTCATCAGAACTACTACCGTCGCCTACAACTTATACGCTATTTGGAGTGATTTTTCCTGAAAATAATCGCTATTATAGTATGTTTATTGTTTAGCCGAATTTTTTCTGTCATTTGCGAAACGTTGTTACTGAGAAATCTTCAAAATCCCGCGAGGAGATCGGCGTTATGGCTACGAAATACGGAACCGAGCAGGCGGATGTTCTCTTTTCCGATGAAGAGTTCGTCGATGTTTCGGGGCTGGGTGGCGATGACCAGATCTTTGGCGATGCGCAGGCCAACGTTCTATCAGGTGATGCCGGGGCTGATTTGCTGGATGGCGGTGCTGGCGACGACACACTGATCGGCGGCACGGGCGATGATATCTATGTGATCGACAGTGCGGCCGATGCCGTCGTCGAAGCGGCAGCTGAGGGTGTCGACGAGGTCCGCACGAACCTTGCCGCTTATACGCTGGCTGCCAATATCGAGAACCTGACCTACACTGGCGCCAGCGCCTTCACCGGGGTCGGCAACAGTGCCAACAACGTCATCATCGGGGGCAGCGGCGACGACATCCTGATTGGTGGGGAAGGCGCTGACACGCTCGACGGCGGCGACGGGACTGACACCGCGAGCTATGCAGCCAGCGCGGCGGCTGTCACGGTCAATCTGGCGACGGGCATCAACACTGGCGGTGATGCCGAGGGCGACACGCTGATCAGCATCGAGAACCTTACGGGTTCGGCCTTCGCTGATAGCCTGACCGGTGATGCCGGCGCGAACGTGCTGGCCGGCGGCGCAGGCGCTGATTTGCTGGATGGCGGTGCTGGCGACGACACACTGGTCGGCGGCACGGGCGATGATATCTATGTGGTCGACAGCGCCTCGGATGCCGTTGTCGAAGCAGCGGATGAAGGCGCGGACGAGGTCCGCACCAGCCTGAGCGCCTACACCCTCGGCGCAAACGTCGAGAACCTCACTTATACCGGGACAGCCGCCTTCACCGGGGTCGGCAACAGTGCCAACAACGTCATCATCGGGGGCAGTGGTAACGATACCCTGATCGGCGGTGCCGGGGCCGACACGCTCGACGGCGCTGGCGGCAGCGATACCGCGAGCTATGCAGCCAGCGCGGCGGCCGTCACGGTCAATCTGGCGACGGGCATCAACACCGGCGGTGACGCCGAGGGCGACACGCTGATCAGCATCGAGAACGCTACCGGTTCGGCCTTCGACGACAGCCTGACCGGTGATGCCGGCGCGAACGTGCTGGCCGGCGGCGCCGGCAACGATACGCTCGATGGCGGCGCCAGGGCCGATACGTTGATCGGCGGCACCGGCAATGACCTCTATATCGTCGATGACGCCTCTGACGTTGTGACGGAGCTCGCGAACGAAGGCACGGATGAGGTCCGCACCAATCTGGCGGCCTACACCCTGGCGACCAATGTCGAGAATCTGACCTATACCGGCACAGGCAACTTCATGGGTACCGGCAATGCCGGTGCCAACACGATCATCGGCGGCTCGGGCAACGACACGCTCACTGGTGGCGCCGGCGCTGACACGCTCGACGGCGGTTCCGGTTCCGACACGGCGAGCTATGCGACCAGCTCCCAGGCCGTGACCGTCAACCTGGCGACCGGCGTCAACACCGGCGGTCACGCTGCTGGCGACACACTGATCAGCATCGAGAACGTCACCGGCTCGAACTTCGCCGACACGCTCACCGGTGATGGCGCCGCCAATGTGCTGAGCGGCGGCGGCGGCAATGACGTGCTGATCGGTGGTGCCGGCGCCGATACGCTCGATGGCGGTGGCAACACTGATACGGCAAGCTATGCCGCCAGCGCCGCTGGCGTCTCGGTCGACCTTGCGACCAATCTCAATACCGGCGGCGATGCCCAGGGCGATACGTTGACCGCGATCGAGAACGTCGTCGGCAGTGCCTTTGACGATACGCTGCGCGGCAATGGCTCGGCGAACGTGCTGACCGGAGGCGCCGGCAACGATACGCTCGACGGCGGAGCCGGAGCCGACACGCTTGTCGGCGGCGCCGGCGACGATCTCTACTTCGTCGACCATGCCTCGGACATCGTGACCGAGCTGGCTAGCGAAGGCACCGACGAGGTCCGCGCGAATGTGGCCGCCTATGCCCTGTCGGCCAATGTCGAGAACCTCGTCTATACCGGCACCGGCAACTTCACCGGCACCGGCAACGCGCTCGACAACACCATCATCGGCGGAGCCGGGAACGACACGCTGACTGGTGGCGCCGGCGCTGACACACTCGATGGCGCCGGCGGCAACGACACGGCGAGCTATACGACGAGCGCGGCGGCCGTCACGGTCAATCTCGCGACCGGCGTCAACACCGGTGGCGATGCCCAGGGCGATACGCTGATCAGCATCGAGAACCTCACCGGTTCGAACTTTGCGGACACGCTCACAGGTGATGGCCAGAACAACATCCTGAATGGCGGCGCTGGCGACGACAGCCTGACCGGCGGTGAAGGCGACGACGTCTATGTCGTCGACAGCGGTGCCGACACCATCATCGAAGCGGCGGGCGAGGGCGTCGACGAGGTCCGTACCAGCCTTGGAGCTTATACGCTCGCGGCAGCGCTCGAAAACCTGACCTACACAGGCACCGGCGCCTTCACCGGCACCGGTAACAGCGCCGCCAACGTCATCACCGGCGGCACCGGCAATGACAGGCTGATCGGCCTCGGCGGCGCCGACACGCTGAACGGCGGCTCCGGCTCGGATACGGCCGACTACTCGGCCTCGGGCGCTGCGGTGACGGTCAACCTCGCCACCGGCAGCGGCTCGGGCGGCGATGCCGCCGGCGACACGCTGGTCAGCATCGAGAACCTGATCGGCACGGCCTTCGTCGACAGCCTGATCGGCAACGGCGCGGACAACGTCCTGGCAGGCGGAGCCGGAGCCGACGTGATCGACGGTGCCGGCGGCTCGGACACGGCGAGCTATGCGACGAGCGCGGCGGCTGTGACGGTCAACCTGCTCACCGGCGTTCATACCGGCGGCGATGCCCAGGGCGATACGCTGACCTCGATCGAGAACCTGATCGGCTCGGACCTCGCCGACAATCTGCGCGGCGACGGCAACGCCAACACCATCGAAGGCCGGGCCGGCGCTGACGCGATCGACGGCGGCAACGGCAACGACACCGCAAGCTACGCCTCCAGCAATGCCGGGGTGAACGTCAATCTGGGCGTGACCACACAGTCTGGGGGGCACGCCCAAGGCGATACCCTGACCTCGATCGAGAATCTGATCGGGTCAGCCTTCGCTGATAACCTTACCGGCAGCGCGAGCGACAACCTGATCACCGGCGGGGCGGGCGACGACAACCTGCGCGGCATGGAGGGCGTCGACACGCTCAATGGCGGTAGCGGCAACGACACCCTGGATGGGGGCCTTGGCGCCGACATCCTCAATGGCGGCGACGGCATCGACGCGGCAAGATACCTCAACGCCGCGAGCGCGGTAGTGGTGAACCTGAGGACCGGCGTCCATGGCGGCGAGGCGCAGGGTGACGTCTACAACAGCATCGAGATCATCGAGGGCTCGCTGTACAACGATACGCTAATTGGCGATGCCGGCGACAACATCATCAAGGGCTATGGCGGCAGCGACGTCATCGAGGGCGGCGCCGGCGCCGACACCCTCGACGGCTGGGTCGACAATCCGGGCCAGTTCGACACGGTGAGCTATGCCGGGAGCAGCGCCGCGGTCTCGATGAACTTCGTGACGGGGGTGCATACAGGCGGGGACGCGGCCGGCGACGTGCTGACCGAGTTCGAGATCATCGTCGGCTCGGCGTTCGGCGACACCTTCGTGGCCAATGCCAGCACCGAGATCACCTCCTATCGCGGCGGAGCCGGCAACGACCTCTACATCTTCAACGACCTGAACGGCAGCGTGACCGAGCTTGGCGGAGAGGGCACCGACGAGGTCCGCACCAGCCTCGCGAGCTACACCCTCGCCGCCAATGTCGAGGTCCTGACCTACACCGGCTCAGGCAACTTCAACGGCACCGGCAGCGCGAGCGACAACCTGATCACCGGCGGGGCGGGCGACGACAACCTGCGCGGCATGGAGGGCGTCGACACGCTCAATGGCGGTAGCGGCAACGACACCCTGGATGGGGGCCTTGGCGCCGACATCCTCAATGGCGGCGACGGCATCGACGCGGCAAGATACCTCAACGCCGCGAGCGCGGTAGTGGTGAACCTGAGGACCGGCGTCCATGGCGGCGAGGCGCAGGGTGACGTCTACAACAGCATCGAGATCATCGAGGGCTCGCTGTACAACGATACGCTGACTGGCGATGCCGGCGACAACATCATCAAGGGCTATGGCGGCAGCGACGTCATCGAGGGCGGCGCCGGCGCCGACACCCTCGACGGCTGGGTCGACAATCCGGGCCAGTTCGACACGGTGAGCTATGCCGGGAGCAGCGCCGCGGTCTCGATGAACTTCGTGACGGGGGTGCATACAGGCGGGGACGCGGCCGGCGACGTGCTGACCGAGTTCGAGATCATCGTCGGCTCGGCGTTCGGCGACACCTTCGTGGCCAATGCCAGCACCGAGATCACCTCCTATCGCGGCGGAGCCGGCAACGACCTCTACATCTTCAACGACCTGAACGGCAGCGTGACCGAGCTTGGCGGAGAGGGCACCGACGAGGTCCGCACCAGCCTCGCGAGCTACACCCTCGCCGCCAATGTCGAGGTCCTGACCTACACCGGCTCAGGCAACTTCAACGGCACCGGCAGCGCGAGCGACAACCTGATCACCGGCGGGGCGGGCGACGACAACCTGCGCGGCATGGAGGGCGTCGACACGCTCAATGGCGGTAGCGGCAACGACACCCTGGATGGGGGCCTTGGCGCCGACATCCTCAATGGCGGCGACGGCATCGACGCGGCAAGATACCTCAACGCCGCGAGCGCGGTAGTGGTGAACCTGAGGACCGGCGTCCATGGCGGCGAGGCGCAGGGTGACGTCTACAACAGCATCGAGATCATCGAGGGCTCGCTGTACAACGATACGCTAATTGGCGATGCCGGCGACAACATCATCAAGGGCTATGGCGGCAGCGACGTCATCGAGGGCGGCGCCGGCGCCGACACCCTCGACGGCTGGGTCGACAATCCGGGCCAGTTCGACACGGTGAGCTATGCCGGGAGCAGCGCCGCGGTCTCGATGAACTTCGTGACGGGGGTGCATACAGGCGGGGACGCGGCCGGCGACGTGCTGACCGAGTTCGAGATCATCGTCGGCTCGGCGTTCGGCGACACCTTCGTGGCCAATGCCAGCACCGAGATCACCTCCTATCGCGGCGGAGCCGGCAACGACCTCTACATCTTCAACGACCTGAACGGCAGCGTGACCGAGCTTGGCGGAGAGGGCACCGACGAGGTCCGCACCAGCCTCGCGAGCTACACCCTCGCCGCCAATGTCGAGGTCCTGACCTACACCGGCTCAGGCAACTTCAACGGCACCGGCAGCGCGAGCGACAACCTGATCACCGGCGGCAACGGAAACGACGGCTTAAGCGGGTTGGCAGGCGCCGATATCCTCGTTGGCGGCGCTGGTAACGACACCTTGCTCGGCGGCACCGAAAGCGACGTGTTCGTCTTCGCATCTGGCTTCGGCAAGGACACTATCACAGATTTCGTGGCCGGGTCCGGCACGGCCGATCTTATCCAGATCGACGATGCAGTGTTTGCGGATCTCAGTGCGGTGCTGGCGGCGGCGACCCAAGTCGGCACGGATACGGTCATCACCTACGACGCCAACAACTCGATCACGCTGAAGAACGTCACCAAGACCAACCTCCATGCCGACGATTTCCAGTTCGTCTGAGCTGGCGAGCCGGAGCTGAGCGACCACCACACAGGCGCAATACGCCGGGAACGAATTGCCTGTTTCCGACGATACAGCCCTGGCCGGCGACAAGCTTGCGGACAGGAGGCCGTGGCATCCGTGTCTGGTCCAGCCCCCGAACTGGCCTCGGACCAGGCCGGCAGCGAGCCGGGTTTCTGGTAAGCGCAGCTGTGCTGGTCATGCTGTCTGTCGGCCACAGCGGCATCGCGGCCCTCCTAACGTTGGCGGGGTAGAAAGCTGAAGAATCAACCTTCTCTCGAGCAAACTTCGATGACGACCGAATGGACGGAAACCGAGTGAAGCCTGAGCCAACTTCGGCCACCACTCATGGCCGGTCAGGCTACCCGAAACCGGACGTTGCAAGTGTCGGGAAAGGGCCAAGACACGACCTTAGCTCGCGGCCCGAATGCGAACTTCAAAGCGCCGCATGAGCAAGACCGGAGTTGGCCCTTAGCTGACGCCCAGAATGTCTGCTTCCGGGTATGCCGGTCGGCCATCGGCCCAAGGAGCCGATCGGTCCTCTCCTGATGTCAGCAATGCCTGCTTTCCGGCAGAAGGGTGCCGAGGTTCAGCGCCACTGTATGCCGCCGATCGTTGGTATGGGGCGACAGCTGAAGCTTCGAGCGCCGGTCCTTTGCCGGCCTCCGCGCGGCCCTCATAGGGCCGAGGGCGGCGCTTGGGCCAGGCCCCGGCCATGGTCCTCGCGATTGTAGCCCGGGATTGTCCGATTGCATGACAGCTCCAGTCTGCTGCGGGTCTGACGCGCAGACGCCACACCGCTGTCGCGGAGCTCTGCCTGCCAGTGTAGCGCAGCGAGCCCCGCCACATGCGGGCAGGCCATACTCGTACCATTTTTGGCGACGAGCCCGTTGGAGCGGTGGTCGGCGCCCAGGATGCCGTAGCCCGGAGCGGACAGCACGGGGTTGGTGTTGGAGAACGATGCGACCTTGCGGCGCTCCGCCGCCGTCGGTCCTCCCAGAGCGGCGACAGAGACGACATCCGGCATCGCGGCTGGCATCGTGGCGCTCACCGTATAGGAATCGCGACGGCTTTCATTGCCGGATGCGGCTATGATGAGCGCCCCTGGGCCGTCGATATCGAGCGTCATCAACCGAAGCTGCGCCTCAAATTGCCGGACCACGTCGAGATAGGCGCGCAAAGTGAGCGATGTCGCGGCTGCGGGTGGGCGGCTGGCTTGAAGCCTGGCCTGCATCGCGACGAAATCGAGCCCGAGCGACATCGAGACGATATTGGCCTTCAGCTCGTGGCACCAGAGCAGGGATTTGAGCAGGATCGCCGTCGAACTCCCGCCATGATCGTCGAAAACCTTGCCGATCAGGGCGTGCCGCACGCCACGGGCGACGCCTATGCGGATCCCATCAGCGTCGCGGCCGAAGATCGTGCTGGCGCAGTGTGTGCCATGGCCCAGCACGTCGTGAGGCACACCCTTGGTGAAGTTTTTCTGGACGAGCGTGATCTGGTCCGCGGGGAAGGCGGGGTGGTCGTCCTTGATACCAGTGTCGAGCACGGCGACAAGGGCGTCGCGCCCGTCTTCAGTGGCTTTGTCGGCGCCGATCTCCGCGATGCCCCAGGCCACCCCCTCCGGTGCGAGCAATTCGCGGCGAGCCACGTCGTCCTCACCCTGTTCGGACTCCGCCGCCGGAGCGCCGATATGGACGAGAGGAAAGTTCGGGGCGATGAGATTGTTGGCGTCAAGCGCCTCGTCTCGCCGCTGCTTCTCGGTCAGCTTGGTCACTTCGACCGTGGCCTTCGGCGTGCCCTGCAGCGCATCGAAATCCAGGACCTCGGCGCTCGGCGCGCTTCCCAGGCTCTGGAGTCCGCGGCCGGTTGGGGCCGGTGCCGTTTTCGGGACGCCTTCGATCCTGACGACGACGTATTCATCTTCCATGGTCGGGTCCTCGCGCTGTCAGCCCGGCTGATCGAGGTCGATCCAGACCTCGATCGTGCCTGGGCGGGGGGGATTCTTCCAGTTGAGCAGGGCGACAGGCTTCATCTGGCGTGGCCGCGGCGAACGGTTCCATTGCTCGGCGATTGCCTCGGCGAAGGCGCGATCGTCCTGGTTGAAATAGCGAACCTCGGCGAGGCCCTTGGCCGAGGCAACCTCTTCCTCGGGCAGAATGCGCAAACCGAAATCGGTGACGACCGCTTTGATCTCGTTGAGGCGATCCTGCGGGCCGACATACTGGATGAAGACGTTGATGCAGTATTTGCGCTCGACCTTGGCCTTGAGCCACCATTGTTCGCCGCTCGGACGCGCGTAACCTCTGGCGGCGCCGATGCCGGTGATCATGGCGCCACGCGGCGCCACCCCGATCTCCGGCCGCATGACGTAGTCGTCGGCCCCCTTCGTCAGCGGAAAGTCCGAGCGGAGGCGGATCGGGATGGTGAGCTCAAAGCGATCGTCATTGACGTTCTTCGAGTCAGGCGGCGGCCTCACTTTCCAGTTCTTGTCGCCGCCGATCCAGAGATAGGCCTCGCAGGTCGTGGTTCCGCTCACGCTCGTTCTCGGCGGTGGCAGAGCGGACACCGCAGTTTCGGAGATGTCTTCGCGCCGCAACGGTGTGATCGTGTCCGCTGCCGGCGCGGCGCCCGTCGCGAGGCTGACGCGATTGACAAGGGCATCTGGCGCCTTGAAGTGCCGCAGCAGTGAACGCAGGGGCTCGACATTGTTCGCGCGAAGCCCGTCCAACGCGACGTTTACCTTGTTTACATACTCGTCGATCGTGCGTTGGTGATCGGCGGCTCGCTGCTTTTCTCTTTGCCCCTCGATTTGCTGGATCTGGGTTAGCTGTGTCTGCAGAGCAAGCTCCGCATCGAGCATAGACCAGAATGTCCAGACCACGAGAAACGTCACAAAAAAGACCGCAGCAATTCCAGTTCGCCTGACCCAACGATGGTAGCGTTGTTGAGTCTTACTCTCGTCCAGGAACGCGATGACAGCTTTCGAGGGATCGCGCGATCCGGCGACGATGACATTCGCTGTCTCGAGCGCATCCCCGGAAAGAAGATAGCCTTTGTCACGGTTGCTCTTCTCCCAAAGGGTAACCCATTGGCGCAGCTGCCAGGCGCCGCGGTACTGTTCGAGATCTCCTTTGAGCCAGCCGTCCAGGGTCGACCAGTGCCGGATCAGCGCCTCGTGCCTGATCTCGTACCAGACATCATTGTTGCTGGTGCCGTCCTCATCGCGCCGCAGCAGCCCGGCCACATGAAACTTGCCGAGCACCTGGTCGAGAAGCTCGGCTTTCAGCTCGACGCCCCGGCCGATCGCGGTGCGAATGGCATTGTCGAGCCAGTTGCGTGTCTGCGGCCGACGCAGGAACTGATTCTCGCCTCCCGGCGTCGCGAGCCGGATGAAGATCGCCCGGGCGATCTCCTGTTCATCCGGCGTCAGCGCCGTGTAGATGGCGTCGGCCTTCTTGCCGAGGGCACCGCGCACGCCGCCGATCTCCTCGACGTCTCGCCGTCGAATCCAGCCCGACTGGGCGCGCTCGACCAGCTGTTTCAAGGCGAATTGCAGGAGAGGCAACGGGTTCGGCGTATGGGCGATTTCGGCAATCAGGCTTTCGACGACGCCGTCCTCGAACCGGACGACGCCGCTGGCCGGCACACTGATGATCTTGCGGAGGTCTTCGGAGGAGAGCGGGGGCAGGGCATAGCGGTTCGCAGTCTTCCCCACGAAATCCTTGATCGGCTCCAACTTCTTGAGATCCGACAGGAAATCGTCCCGGATCACGATGACGGGCTTGTGCGGTGGATCGAGGCTGGCGATGACGCGGGCAAAATGCTCACGCGTCTCGCCGGACTGCACGAGCGTGAACAACTCTTCGAACTGATCCAGAATCAGGATGACAGGCTTGTCGCCGAAGCGCCCTTGCAGCAAGGAGGCCAAGCTTTTCGGATCGCTCTCCAGGGCATCGACCGCGACCTTGAAATCCGGTGCGCGCTCGGCGCCCTCCAGGACCGCCGCGACCAGTTCCTCGATGGGGGCGAGGCCGGGTCCGTTCATGATGACGTGGGCATGCGTACCGCTTGCACCGAGCATCCTTTCCTTGGTCAATTGCGGGACTACACCGGCTCGGATGAGCGAGGACTTGCCGCTGCCCGAGGGGGCGGCCACAATAACTAGGCGAAGCTCCGGATCTCGAAGCTTGGCGCAGAGTTCGGCCGTCGCTTTTTCCCGACCGACGAAAACCGCAGCATCCTGTTCGGAAAAACTGTCGAGACCCTTGAAGGGCGAGATCTTGATGGTCTCGGGCAGGCTCTCCGGTGCGAAGGCATCAAGCCCGATATCGTCGCTGAACCCCTCAGGAAGCGCCTTGTCGAGATAGAGCTCGGTGGCCCAATAATCGAGCTCGGCTTGGGCGCTCTCGCGCTCGCTCTTCTTGGGCAGACGCCTGCCGAACGATTTGATGTCGACAAGGAAGTGCTGGAGCTGCTTGATCAGGGCCGGCGCGGCGGATTTGCCTTTGCGACGTTCACCCCGCCGGTTCTTCCAAGCCTTGCGAAACGCATTGCCGCGCTCGCGGATGTCGTTGAGCGATTGGATCGGATTGGCAGAAACAGGAAGGAGAGGGGTCATGGCAAATGGCTCGCAATATCTTGGATGATTTCGCCGAGCTGATCAGTCCTATCGCATTGGAGGAGCATTTCCTCGTCTATTCTGAAATATAGCGATTGATATGATCTCCTAAAAACTCTGAACGAGTTAATTATCTTGTTACTTTCTCCGATTGAAAGGTTTATTTTAAATTCTTTACGCCAGACAATAAGCTCTGCGATATCAGTTATATTGAGGGCATCTTTTACTAAAAGGTCAATATCCTCTTCTATGCTGATCCATTTCTGCCGGATGTCGTCAATTACAAAATCGTGATCCGCCTGCAGCTCCCGGTCGACCACATGGATCTGGCTTTCTAGAGCCTGTGCGGTCTCGTGCTGGGTGGCAACGCACAGCAGTTCGTCATAGATTGCCTTGGCAGTTTGGGAGGCTGCCAAGGCCGCCTCTGGCGATCCCGCCCGCGCCGCGCGGCTGAGCTTCTTGAGCAATCCGGGGAGATCGCTGAGAGTCCCCGTCCTCACCGTATCGACGAGCGCCCGGGTGAGTAACGGCATCTCTCGCCGCACGACGGCCTGCATTAGCCTCGTCAGGGTTAGCGGGTTGGGCGCATTGCCCTGATGCCATTGTTCGGCTTCGTGGAGCGCCTGGGTCAGTTCGGCGAACCAGATGCTGTTGCGGCTCTTGTCGCTGATTCCAACAGCTGGCAGGCGGTTGATATCGCGGGCTAAACCTTTGCATTCCAGGAGGATGTCGCCGGCAATCTCGGCTGCCCTGCCGAAGTTCCCGGCACGGATATAGTCATCGAGTAGATTGATGCTCTGCTTCTGAAGCCGATGCAGAAAGTCATGGAGGTTCTTGTAGCTTCGGATTGTCTGCGTCTCGGCAAAGATGAGCTTCAGTTTGGTGCGAATCGCTTTGAGCGTCTTTTGCTGCTCGGAAGTGCCGGGTCCGGTCTTGGCTTCGGCGATGCCCCGAGCGAGTTTGACAACCGGTTTCAGCCTGTTTGCCATGTCGTAATCGGGAATAAGTGCGGCGGCACCCTGGCGGACGATATCGGCGCGGATGCGCTCGATCGGGACGGCTCGCTTCGCCGCCTCGGCCGGATGGCGAAAATGCGGATCGCCATAGACATGGAGCGCCACCAGGTCCCATTGCGAGGTGAACACGGGCGAGCCCGACGAGCCAGGCGCCGAAGAGATCCGATAGATGATCCGTGTCTTCGCGTCGGACAGGAAGCGCTCGAAACTCTTCGGCTGCTCGACAATATCCGCCGCCGCTGCTTGCGGGTGCTGGACACTTCTGAGCATTTGCCCGTACTGCAGCTGCACGGCCTTCTCGGGCAGCGGGATCCAGCCGCGCGGCAGCTGGTCGAACGATGAGGGCTGCTCGCCTGTGTCCTCGGCGAGTTCCAGCAGGGCGTAGTCGAGCTCGCCATCTGAAATGTCGGCCGACGAGTCGTTGTCGAGTTCGGCCTGGCTGGTGCGGCTAAAGACGCGAATCGCGATGACGGCGACCCTATCGCCCGCTCCCGCCCCACCTTGGGGCATCCTGTTGAAATCGAAAAGGCAGGCCAGGTCGTGGTCTGGGCGAAGCTGTCCGTTCGCGGCAATCCGGCCGCTGACGACGTGGTGGTTCGTGAGGACCGCCTTGGGGCCGACGAGGAAGCCGGTGCCGGCGCCGTGGTCGGCGATGTCGATGCGGCAGACGCAAAAATGAGCCCGCCGCGACCGGTCGTAGCTGATCAGAAGGTCAGTCGCCGGCATGGGGTATCTCCCGCAGGTTGCGGCCGACATCGTTCAGTTCGACGAAGAGATCCTGCGCCTTCGGCCCGCGTGCCGGCAGCTGTTCGAGATCGACCCTGTCATGCTTGGCGAAGATGAGGGGCCCGTCTTCGCTGACGATTGCCTCCAGTGCCAGGTCGGGAGGTGCGTATGCGGTTGGCGCGGCGGTCTCGGCCAGTGCGATCTGCACGGACAGGTCAGCAGCTGTCAGCTTCGCTTCACGGCGGGTCCGGCGCTCAGGAGGACGGGGGCTCGCTCGCTCGATCAACGCGCGGTTCTTGCGGTCCGTGTCTGCTAGGTCGGTCATCTGCTTGTCTCGGATGGACCATAGGTCGTCGTCGGCAGGGGCGGACACAGGCGTCTCAGCCGGACTTAAACGTGCCGCTGCGCTTGAGCAGCTCGGTCAGAACGGTATTGCTGCCGAGGCCGGCGCCGATCCCGAACAGCAGCGCCGTCACGAGATCGCTCGGGCGGCCCCAGGCATAGGAGTCGATCCAGAGCACCTGGACACCCGCCAGCACCGTGAGCGCGATAGACAGCCCAAAGACGACCCAGGCCAACTGCCGGGAGATGCGCTCGTACTCCAAAGGCTCGGCGACCAACGGTGGGCGAATGAACACGTCGAACGGCAGCGAGAATACGCGTGCATCGACCAATGGCGGCGGACCATCCGGCGTGTTCAGTACTACGGCGTCAGGGCCAACCGCCGGCGCGCCGGCCGCCAGGGCTGCCAGGCTCGCGGCCGTTTGCAGCCGGCGGCAATAAGCGTCGAACCATTGTTCAAACGCCTCAGCCGTGAGTGACGGCTCGGGCTCAACGAGCGAGCCCAGCAGCACGCCCCATTGTGCCTCGAGCTCCGGCGAGGCTGCTGCCTGCTTGCGACTTTCGACAGCCTGCCTGAGGCGGGCTGACCGCCATCGTGCATCCCGCCCGAGGAGCTGATGGAGAGCCTCGTCAGCGGCCGGTGTGGCCGCTCGCCACCCCCGGAATGCCTCCGTCATGTCGTCGGCATGCGCCTGCCATTCGGCGGACGTTACGCCCCAGGGCGCCGGTTGCGAGAGCCGGACAGCCGCGAGCGCGGCGGCGAGGGCTAGATAAGCACCCTTTGCTCCGCGGACCGAGGCGCTTGCCGCGGTTGCGTTGCGTTCCTCCAAGGCCTTGTTCAGCGCTGCGAGGTGCGCCTCGAGAACACTCAGCTCGTCGGCGACCCCAGCTCTCTCGCCCTTGGCGCCGAGCCAGGTCTCGAACGCCCTGAAGCTGTTGCGGAAGCGGACCGCGTCCAGGCGGATGGGCGCCAGGGCCTGGCAGGCGCGCAGAGCTTTGCCGTAACTTTCGAGCGTGGCCGAGCGCGTGGCGTCGATGGCTGCAAAGGGGCGCTCGAACAGCTGCTTGGCCTCGTCATACTTGGCGGCGAGAAAGCTTTTGTCGTCTTCGTCGAGCTCATCGAAGTCGCGATGCAACCGTCCCCAGATTTCCAGCAGGTCGACCTGTTGCCGGAGCCCGGCGACGCGCGCGGGCTGCGTCTCGGTTTGAGCCCCGCTGTCGCGCAACTCGCCCAGCAGGGCGTTGCCGTGACCAACGACCTGCTCGGCGCTCGCCCTGGCATCGCCTCGCGCTTCGAGCATCAGAGCCTGTGCGCGCTTGGTGGCGTGGGCCGCCTCCTTGAGATGCCGCAATCGCTCCTCGCCGCCACCGCGCCACCATTGCAACATGCCACCTTCGCATTCGATGGCAGCTTTACCGATCGCCGCTCCCAGGGAGTAGCTCGCCGCGCCGATCTTCTCGAGCACGTCGACGACCACGGCTTCCGGCCGCGGCAAGGCCCGCGTCGAGCCGTTTCGAAGCCAGCCGCGCATGATGATCGGGCTGTCACCGAGATCGGCGCGCGTATACGTGCTGGTGTCGAGTGTGATCTCCGCAGCACCGTTCGGCTTGCGCTGTATGGCGATCGGGATGGCGATGGTCGACCTCTGTTGCTCGCCGTGATCGATCCAAAGTTCGGCACGATAGTCGCCAGCCTGGTCGAGCTTCGCGAAGAGGGCGATTTCGACCGGCTGACGGCTATCGAGCGTGGTCTGGCTGCCGGCGGGCGCGATCAAGATCGGCTTCAGCTCTGCCCTGGCGCCGGCAGTCGAAACCAGGTCGGACGCCTTGACCTCGACGTTCTTCAGCTCGGTGCTGGTCGCGCGAATGAAGATCGCGCCGCGAAATTCGGTTTCGTCGGTTGAGAGGCTGACCTCGGCGTTCCGATTATTGGCCGTCACGATCGTGATGGCCGGCTCGGCCCAGGCGGCCGTAATCGAGATCAGGGCGATCGCCGGGGCCAGCAGACGGCGCATCAGCGCCGCCAGATGGCGCCTGCTCCCAACCCTGTGCTCACCATGGCGCCACGCCGGACCGATCTGGTTCACGTCTTGTCGGCTTGTGCTCTTCATCGCACGGCTCTCCGGAAAACAGGGGCATGCGCCGGCGAATGGGCGCTTCAGAACACGTCCAGTCCAAGCGCCGTCGCGCTTTGCGGCGAGAGGATGCCGTCCGCCTTGCCGAACATGGTCTGTTGGCGCTGCACGAGCGCCATGCGCGTGATCGGCCCGAGCATCGGATCCGTGTCGCGGTCGAGTCCGAGGGCGTCCTGGAGCTTGCCGACGGCTTCGCCGCGCGAACCATAGCGGAGACGCCGCAGCGCCACCTCGATGTCGCCTTGTGGCGCCGCGCGCTCGCGCAGGCTGGCCGCGAGCGCTGCGTCTGTTCCGGTCAGCAGGACGCCGGAGTACTGTTTGCCGTCATTGTTTCCGGCAGCAAGGCCGATCGCGTCGCGGAACTCCTTCCACAATCCGCTATGGACGCCCGCTCGCCAGAAGCCTGGAAGCGTGAGGCAGCCGGCGGAAGAAAAGCCGCTCGACATTTGTCCAGGGTGGATATTGTCCCCAGGCGCCGTCGTCTGCCAATGATCCATCGTGTCATAGATGAGATCGCTGAGTGAACGCAGGACGAGCACTGTCGATGCGCCAGCCGCGCTGGTCGAGAGACGCAGGACTTCCGGGATCTCGCCTGGCTGTCCGCGCTTGTGTGTGCCAACGGTAAAGGTGTAGCAGCCGGTTGGAAGAATATTGCCGATCCATTTGGCAGGTTGATTGGCCAGCGAGAAGCATTTGAAGACGTAGTGCGCGTTCGGCACTGTCGAGGCCTTGAAGGCTGAGAGCCGCTGGCGTGCGCGATCGTAGACCCCGATCACGCAACGGAAACTGCGATGGTCCGGCCTCTGGTCGGTCAGCAGGAGTGCCTCGTGGTCGAGTGCTTTGTCGCTATTGGCGAGGCGCGCGCCGCGCAGCATGAAGATGATCCGCGCCTCGGCCGGATCGCCGAGCACACGGAAGCCGTTCATTGTGATCAACTGCTCGAGATCGCCGGGACGAAGTGTGAATGTTTGCCCGATCGGCGCGCCGTCAAGATGAGCGTAATCCGGCTGGCGGCTGTCGTCGGGGTTCCATTTGACCGAATCCGGCGAGACGCCGGGCACGGCCAGCGCCTCGATCTCCAGAAGGCCCTCCTCATCGGGCTCCGCGATCTCGTCGCTGGCGGGAGCTGTTTCACTCTCCGGCAGTTCGCGCAGGCGAGAGAGCGGAGCGGCCTCCGGCGCCTCCATCTGCGACGCCAGCATGGCCATGATGCCGACCGTCCCGCTCTCGGCCAGACCGGCCTCGAACAGCTCGGCCTCGCCTTCACGTCGCTTGGCTAGGCTTGAGTTCTCGCCCCAAATGCGCTTCATGCTGCGCAGCTGAGCCGGAATCTGCCTAATTTCGGTGTCGCCTCCCGTCCGCATGAGGCGCGCGATCTCCCGCATTTCTGCATAGCGCTCGCCAGCAGCAGCAAAGGAGGCGCCGCGATTGAAGACGAGGCTGAGCAACGCGCCCCGGCAGTGCGGGTGCAGCCGGTCGAGACTGTCGAGGGCACCATAGAGATCGCGCAGGAGCTTTGGCATCTTGGAGGTGTCGAACTGCTCGATCGCGACATCCCAATTGATCTTGATGTCGGCAACTTGCGGGATGAATCCCTTGACCCAGGCGACCTTCGCGTCCCGATTTGGCTGGACCGTCTTGAAGCCCACCGCTGGCGAAAGCCGGCTGATGGCGGCCGCTTTGAGACGCGAACTCCAATCGGCGGCGAATTGCGAGGCAGTATGGTAGCCAAGATCGTAGCCGCACCCGATGGTGACGCCTGAAGCGTAGCCCGGCCAAATCGGGGCCTCCTTGATGACCTGCTTGTAATATGCCGGCCCACCGGTTTCCCAGCGTACGATGAATTCGTAGGCGACAGGCGAGATCAGATCGCGCCAATCGGAAGAAAGCGGCGTGGTCTCCAGAATGGACGGCGCTGCCTGGGACTGAGGCTGGAAATCGGCCGGCTCGCTTTCCTGACGAGCCTGGTCAACATCCATGTCGGTAACGGTCGACAAAAGGCGCGACGAGAGCGCGCTCCCATATTCAGAAAGCAACATGTTGTCCCTCATCCGTTTGAAGCGCTGAGCCTCAGCAGATCGATACGATATCGCGAAGCAAAACTGATGTATTTTCAGGTGATGGATCTTTTTTCATGATATTCGTCGTGTGGTAGACATCGTTCATTACCGGAAGCGGCTATTCTGTGCGTCGAATTCAAGCATCGCCTGGGTCTGCAATCTGACTATATGGCAGATTGCTTGGCGCGCGAGGTTCGACATCGCTTTCTCCCACCCTGTCGGCCAGCGCGATCAGCCAACCGATCACCCAGCGCTCGTCTGGTGTAAGCACGGCTCTTCCCGCGACACGGGCTGCAGTTGCTCGGAACTCCTGCCAGCGCAGGTGGAAATCTGCGACATCGCGCACATCGGCTGCGCGGGTCGGAGCTCTCGCCATGTCGCCACCTTGCGTCTCGTTTCGCTCATGACGCAATGTAACTGTGGGTGGATTCGATGACGCGTGAAGAAAGTGTGAAGTCGCTTTCTGTCGAAAGCCGTTTGATGTTACGTCTTCGCTGGGGATCATGGGCGACGTTTGACTATGTCCAGCAAGGTCATAGAAATCAGTCTGTTTGGCGCGTGCACCGTCCGAGGGCTGGGCGCTAATCGATTCGAGATTACGGGCACCAAGCACCGCGCCCTGTTCGCTTTGCTGGTAACCGCGCCTTTCGGCCGGCGGACGCGCAGTTTTCTGCAGGAAACGCTCTGGGGTGTCGCTTGCTACGATACCGGGCGGCAAAGTCTGCGCAGGGCGCTCGCCGACATCAAGCAGGTGATGGGAGACAGTTACGGCAAGGTTCTGTCGAGCACGAATTCAGACGTAACGCTTGACCTCAGCGCAGTGTCCTTCCTGGGGGCACCCGGAATCGGCGAATTCCTCGAAGGGCTGGACATTCGCGAGATCGGCTTCGCACAATGGCTGGCCGGCATTCGCCAGAATGCAGCGCAGCTCGAAGGCCTCTTCGGTCATCGCCGCCTCAGCATCCTGCCTGCTCCGCTCCCAGTCGTAGCAGTCTTGCCGTTCCGAGCGATCAGCTCTGACCCGAATGACACAATCCTTGGCGATTGGCTGGCCGAGGAGGTCTGTCGCTCTCTCAGCCGTTCGACGCTGTTGGCGGTCATCTCGCATCTATCGAGCCGCCAGTTCGTCAAGACCGGCTTCGACCTCGCGGGTGTCGCTTCCGTGCTGCAGGCGCATTTCTGCCTGTCCGGGAGCCTGCGCCGGGTCGACGAGAAGCTGGTGCTGGACCTCGATTTCATCGATGTCAGCTCGAGCCGCATCCTGTTCACGCGTCAGATCGCCTACGCGGCCCGGGATTTCCTCGGCCTGTCGGCGGCCGGAATCGGCACCGTCGTCAAGGCCGTGGGGGCCGCCATCGCCGACGAGGCCATCGGCCACAGCGTCGGACATGTCCCGTCCGAAATCGCCGATCATCGCCTGCTCGTCGCCGGCGTCGGCCTGATGCATCGTACGACGCTGCGCGATTTCGCCCGCGCGCGGGAGCTGATCGAGGAGGCGCTCCGGCGTGCTCCGCGAACGCCAGAGATCCATGCCTGGCTCAGCAAATGGTACATACACGGGGTCTTCAACGGCTGGAGCAGCGATACGCCGCGCGAAAAGCAGCTCGCCCTCGATCATTCGGCCCGAGCGCTCGATCTCAGCCCCGACAACGCTTTCTGCCTGACGATCGACGGCTTTGCGCACAGCAATCTGTTCCGCCGCCTCGACATCGCGGAACAGCGTTATGATCTCGCGCTCTCGGTCAATCCGAACGAGGCCCTGTGCTGGCTCTTGAAGAGTGCCTTGCACACTTTTCGTAGCGAGGGCGAGCAGGCCGTACGGGCCTCGGAGACGGCCCGGGCGCTCTCGCCGATCGACCCGTTCGGCTACTACTACGACGCCCATACCGCCGGCGCCTATCTCTCGGTCGGCGACTACGATCGCGCTTTGGAACTGGCCGAGCGTTCGCTTCGCAAGAACAATCGCCATCTCTCGACGCTTCGAATTCTCTTGTTCGCCGCGTACTACGCCCAAAAATCCGAGACATTCCGTACGGCCGCGCAAGATCTCATGCGCCGACAGCCGAGCTTCACCGTATCCGAATACATGAGAACTCATCCATCCGCCGATTCCGAAATGGGACGAAAGATGGAGAGGGCTCTGATTGCTGCGCAAATACCACTAGGGGGCTGACATGGCGATCCTCGGCAATATGGGCAACATGGCTGCCGCCGGCAACATGGGAAATATGGGCAATATGGGGAACATAGGCGGCATCGCGGGAGCGGGGGCTGCGGACCCTGCTCTGGCAATCGGCCTGATGGTCAGTGCCCAGATCCTGTTCGGGCACGCGGCAGATGCGGACGATCCGCTCGATCTTGTCAAGGTGGAGCCCGCGCATCACCTCGCGCCCGGGGCGGAGCGCAATCTGGGGCGCTGGTTCCCCTGGGTCCGCGCCTCGCTCTACCTGACCGATTTCCTGCGCGATCTGGACTGGGACGCAACCTATGGTTCGGCGGCGTCCCCGGGCGAGGTCGCGTTGTCCTATCGCAAGCGCGAGGGCGATGCCGCCGGGGCGAAAACGTTCTACGTCGTAAAGCGCCCCGCCATGGCGGTGTTCGCCGCGCAGCTCGAGCAGCTGCGCAACTATATGGATCAGCGCGCCGAACGCGCGACCGAGATTCTGAACCAGGTCGCCCTGCCGCCAGACTATCTCGGCTCGATCATCGGTCTGACTGCGCGCAACCGGAGGACGCTGGAGCTGATGAACACCGCTCTCGTCATCGCCGGCAATGTCGGAATGATCGCGAAGCACCATCTCGCCTGCCGCCGCCCGGGCGATATCGGAGCGCGCGTCCTGCCGATGCTGCCAACGCCGGATCATGGCTCCTTCCCGAGCGGGCATGCCACCGAGGCCTTCGCCGTGGCCACCGTCCTGTCGGGGCTGGTCAGGTCCGACGCCGGCCGCAAGCATTTCCCGGCCGGCGACAAGCTCGTCGCCTTGCTGCACAAGCAGGCGGAGCGCATCGCCGTCAATCGCACTGTCGCTGGTGTCCACTACCCCATCGACAGCTGGGCCGGCGCCGCACTGGGCGTAGCGGTCGGCCAGATCATCCTCGCGAAATGCGGCGAGCCATCGGCCGGGCCGGTTCGCTATGATTACGACGCCAAGGCCAAAAGCGATTTCCTGCTGGCCCATTTCCTCGACGATTCCAAAGCACTCGCCGAGGGGCTGACCGTGAACAGGGCCGCTTTCCCCGTCGATGTCAGCCCCGTTTTTCGATGGCTCTGGAGCGAGGTCAAGGCGGAGTTTGTTCCAACCTGATCCTGTGGAGCTGCGGACGCGGCCCGACAATCGAGGTTCATCTGGAGGCCACTATGGCGCCGAACGACACGCTCGCCCGGCTGGACGGGCCCTACGAGGCATGGGTCTTCGGCGACGAGGGGCAGTCCTATGCCGCGCCGCATGGAAAGCTGGCCGGAGCCTCGTTTGTCAGTGCACTCGCCGAGCTGCCGGTGGCTCACCAGCTTTTCAAGGAAGCGAGGCCGCTGGCGATCCCCGAGATGGGTGTCGCCCATCGCCCAACCATCTGGCGAAATGCGGCTGCGTCCGAAGTGACAGACGGGACCGCCTTCCTGCCAATCATCTTCGAACCGGTCGCCAGAATCGAACGATCGCTCGCGCTCCCCGATCTGCGCATGCTCATGCTCGCCGTCGCCAACCATCCCAGCCCGCCTCTCGTCGAGGTCGCGCCTAGGCCGCATCATGGCTTCCGGCTCAACACGCCCCTGCCGCCGGAAACCTTCGACCGGTCCTTCGCGGAGGCGGAGACGCGACCCGAGCCGAAATTGCAGCCGAACGCCCGCCTCAAGAAGGAGCTCCCGCGCGACGGCGCCGAGGGCGCGCCGCTGGTGATCATGGCCGTCATAGATGATGGTCTCGCCTATGCCCACCCGGCGCTGCGCGACACCAGGAACGACCCGCGCATGGAGTTTTGCTGGCTGCAATCGGCCGAAAGCGCCAGTCGGGAGGAAGACCGTACCGTCCTCTTCGGCCGCGAGCATACGCGCGAGACGCTCGCGGATCTTCTGAAGCATCACGGGGACGATGAGGACGCCTTCTATCGTGAGGCCGGTTCGATCCGACACAACGGCATGGCGCAACCGGTCATCGGCCTGAGCGCACATGGCGCTCACGTGCTTAGCTTGGCCGCCGGGTCCTGGGGCGAGGAGGCCACGCCCGCCGAATTGGACCGCATCCGTCTGCTCGGCGTCGAGCTACCGTCGCCGGTCGTGATGGACACCGTCGGCTTCGGCAAAGACGCCTATATCCTCAGCGCTTTCCACTACATCTTCGACCGGGCTGACAAGGTCGCTACAGCCTACGACGTCAAGGCGCTGCCACTGGTGATCAACTTCAGTTTCGGCTTCACTGGCGGCCCGCACGATGGCAATGACCGACTCGCGGACGCGATTAGCGCTCTCATTAAAGAGCGCAGCAAGCTAGCGCCGACTGAGCTGGTAATGCCTGCCGGCAACCAGTTTCTCAGCTCGCTGCATGCAAGGATACCTGCTCGCGCGCAGAAGGAGACGGGCGACCGCTTCATTGTTCCCTGGCGCATCCAGCCCAACGACCAGACCGCCAACTATCTTGAAATCTGGTATCCGCCCGAGGTGGAAGGCTCCCCCAGCGCAATGCCCGAGCCGCCGCGCATTAGCGGCCCGGGAAACCTGCGCTGGTGCTCCGAAATGGTCGAGGCGATGGCGACCCAGGCGCCGCCGCAGACCCTCTGGCCGCTTACAGTCGATGGGCGAACCTATGGCCAGGTGAGCATCGACAAGTTTCGCGAGGCGCGCTGGCGCGTCACCGTCATTCTGGCGCCTACGGAGACTACTGGGACGACACCGAGCGGTGCACCTGCCGGACTATGGCGCATCGATATCGACGCGACCCCTGCGCGCACGCTTGGCAAGATCATCTCGTGTCGCATTCAGCACGACCGCAATCTAGCCCACCCGCTGCATCACGGCCGGCAAAGCTATTTCGACCATCCGGAAGACCCGGTGTTCGCGGATGATGACAGCTGGAAACAGGACGACAGCGGCGCGAAATTCACCCATCGCTTCGGCAGCCTGAATGGCCTCGCCACCCGCGACGAGGTGATCGTGGTGGCGGGCGTCGTGGCACATTCGGCCCGTGGGCCGGATTTGCCGGCACCTTACAGCGCCGCCGGTGAGCCGGACTCACCGTCGAGCAAGCAGGTGACTTGCGCCGCCATCTCCGATCACTCACCGGTTCTGCCCGGCGTCAGGGCCGCAGGAACCCGCAGCGGATCGGTATCGCGGCTCTCGGGAACGAGTGCGGCGGCGCCGCAGGTCGCACGTGCCCGCGCACTGTGCCTGCTGCGCGGGAGCCGCAACAACACACTCAAGAGCGGCGATACTCCGCCGCAACAGGGCATCACAGCCAAACTCGACCTGAAGCCCCGGCCTGCGCAGTCCGGTCAGCTGCGGCAATCGGGTAACGATCCGCTGCTTGCACGGATCGGTGCGGGCGTGTTGGACGCCGGAGCACCCGGCTAATCACGGGCCCGTCTGGATGCCAGCGAAAATTGGGAAGGCCAAGTTTAGCGCCGGGAGTGCCCGCTTTCGGGCAGATGCGCGAGGTCCGCTCCTGGCGCATCGCTGACGTGGTTACTCACTACAGGAACAAAGCAACTGTCGGTGGTTTCACGTCCCCGCAACCAAACCTCCCAAGACCACCAAAAACCCCGGCGCGCACAATGCGGCCGGGGTTCTTGCGTTCGAAGACGCTCAAGTCAGAACACGCGCCAGGTCGCCGCAGAGCTCAAGCGCCCCACGCCGCCATTGCCCCCAAAGTGATGATCGCCGTATCTCTAAAGACTGTTTGCCAGCGCCGCAAAGAAGGCGTCGTCATTGATCTCCAGCCTGCGGCGATAGCCTGGCTTCGAGCGCGCGCTCAGGACCACGACCACGAGGCGCGTGCTGGGGTTGATGTGGATGAACTGCCCGTAGATGCCTTCGGCCTGGAACGTACCCTTCAGTGCCGGGTCATCGAGCACGGGAACCCACCACATATAGCCGTATGGGATGAGCGTCTCGCCGATCCGGTAGGGCGAGCCTGCCTCCTCGCGCCAGCCTTGCGGCAGCAGCTCCTGCGCGCCGACCCGTCCGTTGTCGAGGACGAACTGGCCGAAGCGGGCATAGTCGCGCAGCGTCGCATGCAGGCCGCTGCCGGCTATGCCCATGCCGTCCGGGCTCTCGCACCACCAGGAGGCGTCGGCCTCCATGCCGATCTGCGACCAGAGCTTCGTCGAGAGGTAATCGGCGAGGTTGCTGCCGGTCGCGCGCTCCAACACCAGGCCGGCGAGATAGGAATCACCGGTGTTGTATTTCCACGAGCCGCCCGGCGGCGTCTCGGCGGGCAGGCTCTCCATATGCCTGACGATGCCGCCCGGCTCCCAGTTCATCTGGGTGTCCATCAGCAGGCGCCGGTCGGAGGCCGGGTCGGTATAATCCTCGTTCCAGCGCACGCCAGTCGCCATGCGCAAGAGCTGGCGTACCGAGACGCCGGCATAGAGCCCGCCGAGTGGTACGTAGCGCGTGACGGGGTCGTCGAGGTTCTCGATCGCGCCTTCGTGCAGCGCGATGCCGTAAAGCGTCGCGGTGACGGATTTCGCCAGCGAGCAGGACTTCCATTGCGTCTGCGGCCCGATGCCGAGCGAATAGCTCTCCTCGACGACGGCGCCGTCCTGCAGCACCATCAGCCCGGTGACGCGGTTCACCGACAGATAGTCGTAGAGATCGAAGGTCCGATCGTGATCGCGGATCTCGAGTGGCGGCAGTTCGCGGCCGGCATTGGGAAGCGGCGAGACCGTCGCGCCCCGTCGCACACGCCGAGCGGGAAACCAGCCGGCCTCCTGCGACATCGCCGCGACCATCTCGTCGGGCCGCAGCGTGCCGTCATAATAGCGGCGGATGTGCTCGCGGGCGCCGGCGTCCATGCCCGTTCCCTGGGTCATCATCGATCCTCTCGAAACCCGTTCCGCTCTGCCATCGTCGTCATCAGAGCGGGGCATGCGGTGCCGAATAGGTGCCGCGGGCGAAACGGTCCAGCCTGAGCGGCGCGAGGGTCGCGGCCGGGCTCTCGCCTCTGGCCAGCCGGGCGACATGCCGGCCGACCGCGGGAGCGAGCCCGAAACCGTGACCGGAGAAGCCGGTGGCGACGATGAGCCCACCGACTTCGGCCGGGGCATCGAGCACCGGCAGCGCATCCGGTAGGACGTCGATGCGGCCGGCCCAAGATTTGACGATCTCGATGCCGGCGGCGCCGGCGAACAGGTCACGCAGGGCAGCGCCGGTCCGCGCCGCCAGCCTGCGGTTCGCCGGGATGCAGGGGCGCCGTGCGACAGCACGCTCGTGACCCGGCACAGAGAAGCGCTGATGCAGATCATCGACGAAAGGACGCCCCAGTCGCAGCGAGAAGCTGCCGCCATGGCGCAGCAGCCCCGGCAGGAAGAAGCGGGCGGCCCGGAAGGAATCGAGCGACAGGTCGATATCGGAGGTCGAATCGGCCGCAATGATGCAAGAGCCGTCGGCCCGTTGGCGCAGGCCGATACCGAAACCGCAGAAGCAGGCCTCGCTCAGTGGCGGCAGCGGCGCAGTCAGGGAGACGGTGCTGCGCACGCTCTGCTGCGGCAGCGACAGCCCGAGCGGGGCAAGAAGCCGGTGGCTCTGGGCGCCGGCAGCGCAGACCACGGCGCCACAGTGGATCAGGCCGTGCTCGGTCTGAACACCGCTGACAGCCCCGCCTGACGTTTCGATGGCGAGCGCACCGCAATCCTCGACGATGCGGACGTTGCGCCTTGCCGCGGCCCGGGCGAAGGCCAGGGTCGCCAGCACCGGCTCGGCCTGTCCGTCGGTTGCGGTGTAGAGCGCGCCTTCCGTCCTGCCGTGCAGCGACGGCAGCAAAGCGGTGACCTCGCTGGCGGAGAGCAGCCGGGCATCGCGAGCGGTATCGCGTGTTTTCTCATGCCAGCCGGCGAAGGCGGCCATTTCCTTTTGTGTCGCGGCGACGAAGACGCAGCCGGTCCGGCGCCAGCCAACGGTGGTTTCGAGCTCGCGCTCCAGGTTCGGCCACAACGCGAGCGCTTCGATGGCGAGCGGCAATTCCAGCGGATCGCGGTACTGCGTCCTGACGAAGCCCCAGTTCCGGCCGGATTGCTGCGAGGAGACCTTGTCGGCTTCGAGCAGTACTGTCCGCAGCCCGGCGCCGGCAAGATGAAAAGCGGCGGCGGCACCGATGATGCCGGCGCCGATGACGACGACATCGGCCTGCCCAGGAAGGGAATCGGCAGCCGCGATGACGTCGTCAGGAACGTGCGAGCGCAGGCTAAGCATCGACATCGACGAGGGCGTCCATGTCCATCTCGACCAGGATGTCGGGATCGAAGAGGCCCGCCTCGACTGTGGTGCAGGCCGGTCTCGCCTCCCGGAAGGCCTCGGCGAAGACTGCCATCACCGGCTCGTAGTCGGCGGCGCGAGCGATGAACATCCGCACGCGGACGACGTCGGGGAGCCCTGCTCCGGCCTGGGCAAAGGCGGCCGCAGCGTTGCGAAAGAGTTGGCGGGTCTGTTCCGCCGCGCCTTCGGCCAGTGTGCTCGTGGCATAATCGTAGCCGGTCGTGCCCGACAGCATGACATGCGTGCCGACGACGACTGCACGGCTGTAGCTGTACTGCGCCTCGAAGGCGCTGCCGGATGAGATGTTGCGCCGGCGCGGCGCTTGCAAACCGGTCCCGCTCATGGGTGTTGCTCCGCTGATCTGTTCGGGCCAAGGCAAGCCCCGAGGCGGCGGCGATGTCGATTTCAATAATTGGGGGCGGGGCTCAGGGAATTCGGCCCGTCCGCGTGCTGCCCAGCGACCCAGCTTTTGAGGTGCCGGCCCCCAATTATTGAAATCGACTGCGGGGCGGCGCGGTGCTGTCGTTGATCCTGCCGGTGGGTGGCTGCCGGTGGCCGATGACCGGAAAGCTGGTGTGGGGACGATGCGGGTCGATGTGATCATTGTGGGCGGCGGGATCGCGGGGGCATCCGCGGCCTATTTCCTGTCCCGGCACGGCTCGGTCGCACTGATCGAGCGCGAGGAGCAGGCCGGCTACCACAGCTCCGGTCGCTCCGCCGCGCAGTTCACGGTGGGCATCACCGCGCCGACGATGCGGCGGATGGCGCAGGCCAGCCGCGTCTTCCTCGAAGCACCGCCGGCCGGCTTCTGCATCCAACCGATCATGACGCCGCGCGGCTGCCTGACGGTCGCGGCCGCTAGCCAGGAGGCGGCGCTGGACCGGCTGGAAGAGCGCATCCTCTCGGTCGGCGCCAGGACGGAACGACTGGATGGACGCGCGTCCCTCGATCTTTTCCCGGCACTACGTCCTGAGAAGGTCCATGGCGGCGTCTACGAGCCCGACGCCATGGACATCGATGTCGACGTGCTGTTGCAGGGTTACCTGCGTGGCGCCAGGGCGAACGGCGCGACCATCGTTCTGAAGGCGGGCGTCGACACTATTCGTCGCGATGCTACCGGCTGGACGGTGGCCTGGCCCGGTGGTGACTTGCAGGCGCCGCTGCTGGTCAATGCCGCCGGCGCCTGGGCCGACGAGATCGCCGGCATGGCCGGCGTCGCCCCGCTCGGCATCGTGCCCAAGCGCCGTACCGCTTTCACCTTCGCGCACCAGCCCGACCATGACAGCCGCGGCTGGCCACATGTCAGCAATGTCGATTACCGCTGGTATGTGAAGCCCGAGTCCGGTTGCCTGATGGGCAGCCTCGCCGATGCGACGCCAACCACGCCGGGCGATGCCTATGCCGACGATCTCGATGTCGCGCAGGCGATCGAAAATATCGAACAGGACACCAGCTTCCGGATCGGTCGGCCGCTGAGCCAATGGGCCGGCCTGCGCAGCTTCGTCGCCGATGCGGAACCGGTCGCCGGCGCGCGGCCGGACGAGCCCGGCTTCTTCTGGCTGGTCGGGCAGGGCGGCTGCGGCATCCTGACTTCGCCGGCGATGGGAGAGGTGACGGCGGCCCTGCTCGCCGGGCGTGCGTTGCCGGCCGCCATGACCGAGCTCGGTGTCACGGCCGCAGACCTGTCACCGACCCGAAGCAGCCTGGAACGGTCCGGCTGAACCATCAGCCGAGAAGACATGGCCGAGGCTGAACACAGCCCGGACGCAATGAGGGGAGATCGACATGACCGAACCTGACAGCCGCAGGACATATCGGAGCCGGCGCGAGGCGCTGGCACTCGGCCTTGGCGCCGCTGCGCTGGCGGTGGGAGGTGCGCAGGCGCAGCCGCGTCCGCCGCAACAGCCGAAGGGGCAGGTGGTCGCGGGTCTTTCGCAGGAGCCGACGGTCTTCAATCCGCTGATGCCGGGCAGCGAGGTCGACCAGGGCGTCTGGTGGCAGCTCTTCAGCCCGCTCTGGTTCGTCGATCCCGATGGCAAGCTGGTCCCCGACCTTGCCGCCGAAGTGCCGAGCATCGGCAATGGCGGCCTCTCGGCCGACGGACTGAGCTGGAAGATCAAGCTGCGGCGCGACGCGAAATGGCATGATGGCACGCCGTTCACCGCCGAGGATGTCAAGTACACGCTCGATCTGATCAACACGCCCGGCTTTCGCGTGCGCAACCGCGTCGGGCACAGCCTCGTGCGCGACATCAAGGTTGTGGCGCCCGACGAGATCCACTGGCGCATGGGGAGCGCCTACTCGCCCTATCTCTCGATCCTGGCGCTGACCTTCATCGTCCCCAGGCACATTCTGGAAAAGGCGTCCGATCCCAATACCGCGCCGTTCAACGGGGCGCCAGTCGGCACTGGCCCATTCCGCTGGGGCGAGCGTGCCGCGGGCGATCATCTGCTGCTGCGGGCCAACACCACCTATCATGGCGATGGCCCTTATCTGGAGCGCGTCGTCTTCAAGTACATTCCGGACCTGACGGTCCTCTACACCCAGTTCCGCACCGGGCAGGTCGACTATCTCGGCATCGGCGGCATCGCGGCGCATTTCGTCAAAGAGGCGCAGGGTCTGAGAGGACGGCGCATCTCGCGCTCGCCGACGCCGTTCATCGAGCATATCGCACTCAATCTCGAATTCGGCCCCTTCGCCGACAAGGCGGTGCGCGAGGCGCTTTATCTCGCCATGAACAAGGCGGCGCGGATCGACGCGCTCTATTACGGCCTGCCGGTGCCGACCGAATCCTTCCTGCCGCGCGAATCCTGGGCCTATGACGACGGCCTGCCGGCGCATCGCCACGATCCGGCCAAGGCGAATGCCATCCTCGACGCGGCCGGCTGGGCGCGCGGCGCCGACGGCATCCGCCAGAAGAACGGCATGCGCCTCGAATTCTCCAATTCGACCACGGTCGGCAATCCCGGCCGCGAGCAGTCGCAGCAATTGCTGATGCAGGACTGGCGGACGATCGGCGTGGCGCTGCGCATCAACAACATGCCGGGCGCGGTGATCTGGGGCGATTTCTGGCAGAAGTCGAAGTTCGAGTCGGTGATGGTCGGCTCGAACTTCATGATCGGCAACGATCCCGACGTGACGCCGCGCTTCGCCTCGACGGCGATCCCGGCCAAGGCCGGCACCGGCCTCAACACCTCCCAATACCAGAACCCGGAAATGGACCGGCTGCTCGCCGAAGGCGCCAGCCAGTTCGACCCGCAGGAGCGCAAGATAATCTACGGCCGGATCCAGCGCATCATCCGCGACGACCTCGTCCTGCTGCCGATCTACCAGACGGTATTGGCCGAAGGCATCAAGGATGGCCTCCAAGGCTTTCAACCCAACATCAACTGCTCGTCGAGCTGCTGGAACATGCGACGCTGGTACTGGGCGGCGTGACCGGCTGAGATGGGTCCGTTCCTCGCAAGGCGACTCTGGCAGTCGCTGCTCCTCCTCACGATCGTCTCGGCGATCGGCTTTGCCATCCTGCACCTGGCGCCGGGCGGGCCGATGTCGCAATTCGCCCAGTCGGCCCAGATGACGCAGGAAGACCTCGACCGGATCAGCCGCGAGCTCGGCCTCGATCGGCCGCTGCCGGTGCAGTATCTCGACTGGCACCGGCGCATGCTGACCGGCGACTGGGGCCGCTCCTATCGCGACAATACCCCGGTCTGGAGCGTCATCGCCTCGCATCTGCGCGCGACCTTCGAGCTGATGGCGGCTTCGACCCTGATCGCCATGCTGCTCGGCTGCGCCATCGGCATCCTCGGCGCGATCCGGCGCTATTCGCTGTTCGACACGGTGGCGACGGTCGGCGCCATGATCGCGCTGTCGATCCCGACCTTCTGGTTCGGACTGATCGCGATCTATCTCTTCTCGGTCGAGCTCGGCTGGCTGCCGGCCGGCAACCGCCAGACGATCGGCGACGGTTCCCTCGCCGACGTGCTGCACCACATGATCGCGCCGGTCCTGGTCCTGGCCCTGGTCGAGACGGCGGTCTGGGCGCGCTTCACGCGCTCGGCAGTGCTCGACGTGATCGGCCAGGACTATATCCGCACCGCCCGCGCCAAGGGTGTGTCGGAGCAGGCGGTGCTGAGCCGTCATGCCCTGCGTAATGCCTTGCTGCCGCTGATCACGCTCGCCGGCCTGCAGTTCCCGACCCTGCTCGGCGGGGCGCTCGTCACCGAGACGGTGTTCACGTGGCCGGGCATGGGCCGGCTCTTCCTCGATTCGATCGAGTATCGCGACTATCCGGTGGTGATGGGCATCCTGATGCTGTCGGCGCTGATGGTGCTGATCGGCTCGCTGATCGCCGACATGCTCTACGCGGTCGCCGATCCACGCATCCGGTTGGGCTGATCATGAGTGCGGACGTCTTCCAGCTACCGATCGAATCCGAGGGGCTCGCCCGGAAAAACGCCTGGAGCCGCTTCCGGCGGCACCGGCTCGCCATGGCCGGCGCTGCGATCATCCTCATCCTTGCACTCGTCTGCCTCCTCGGCCGGTTCCTGCTGCCGTTCGACGAGACCCGTATCGACGTGATGAACCGCTTTGCGCCGCCTTTGACAGGAGCGCATGTCCTCGGCACGGACGAGCTCGGCCGCGACATGCTGGCCCGGTTGATGATGGGCGGGCGCATCTCGCTCGGCATCGGCTTCGCCGCCATGGCGATCGCGATCGCCATCGGCACTGGCGTCGGCATGATCGCCGGCTATCATGGTGGCGCCATCGGCTCGCTGCTGATGCGCCTGGTCGACGCGATCCTGTGCTTTCCGACGATCTTCCTGCTGCTGGCGCTGGCGGCTCTGGTCAAGCCGGGCCTGATCTCGATGGTCCTGCTCATCGCCGCGACCTCCTGGATGAACGTCGCGCGCATCGTCGAGGCCCAGATCAAGGTCCTGCGCGACCAGGACTACGCCGTGGCGGCGCGCTCCTTCGGCGCTTCGCATCTGCGGGTGATGGTGCGCGAGCTCCTGCCCAACGCCATGGCGCCGATCGTCGTCGCGGCGACGCTCAACGTCGCCCGCGCCATCCTGCTCGAATCCTATGTCAGCTTCCTCGGCTACGGCATCCAGCCGCCGACTGCGAGCTGGGGAAACATGCTCAACAATGCCCAGATCTACCTGACGAGCGCGCCATGGCTTGCGATCCTGCCGGGAGCTGCCATTACACTGGCGGTGACGAGCTTCAACTTCACGGGAGACGGGCTGAGGGATGCGCTCGACCCGCGCATGGACATCCGATGAGACGGGCGGCCGCGACAGCACCGCGCCCGAGCCTGCGGCCATGACCCGCCGGCTGCCCTCCCTCAATGCCCTGCGCTGCTTCGAGATCGTCGCCGCCCAACTCAGCATCAAGAAGGCCGCGGCCGCGCTCAATGTCAGCGAGAGCGCCGTCAGCCGGCAGGTCAAGATCCTCGAGGACCAGCTTGGCACGCCGCTGTTCCAGCGCACCCATAACGGGCTCGAGATCACCGATGCCGGCCAGCGCCTCGCACTCAGCGTCAAGGAGGCGTTCGACCATATCGCCGAGGCGATCACGCCGTTCCGCGCCGAGCAAGAGACGGTCACGATCAAGTGCCTGCCGACCTTCGCGCTGCGCTGGCTGTTGCCGCGCCTGAAGGCCTTCCAGGAGCGGCACCCGCTGGTGAAGGTCAGCGTTCAGACCCGGCTGAACGACATGACGCTCAACGATGCCGATGCCGATCTCGGCATCCGCTACGGCATGGGCAATTGGCCGCTCGACTGCGTCACCGAGCTCTATCCGGAATGGATCCTGCCGGTCTGCGCGCCTTCCTATGGCGGTGGCCGCTTCTCTGGCGCGGACCTGCCCGAGGCGACGCTGCTCCACCCGCTGCCCGACCGGCGCGACTGGCGGACCTGGTCCGAGAAATCGGGGATGCATATCGAGACCCGCCATGGGCTCGATTTCGACGCGCTCGACATGGCGCTCAGCGCGGCTGAGGCCGGGCTGGGTGTCGCCATGACCGATGTCGTCCTTGCCCATGAGGCGATCCAGGACGGCCGGCTCGTCGTGCCGTTGCGCAGGGCCGTGCCGACCGGCATTTCCTACTACCTCGTCCGGCCGCCCGGCATGCGCCGGCGCCGCGAGGTCAGGCTGGTCGACGAATGGATCTGCGACGAGATCTCGGCCGCACGCGAGCTGGTCAGGCGCTACTCAGCTTGAAGGCGAGCTGCCTCTAATTTTCAGAAGCCCCCCACGAATAAACGCGGTCGACGGTCAACGCCGCATCGCGGTACCGCATCGTTCGGACATGAGATGACGTCGCGCGAGCATTCGTGCGGCGCTGTCGGTGTGTTCACAAAAATGCATCGATTGAAGTAATTATAAAGTATTCGTTGCAAAATTAGCACGTAGGTATGCGATCTATTGATCGTTTTGCATTACAACGTCTGCGTGCTTTTCTTTTTAGCCCGTGACGAACAGGGTCCCCGCCAGCTGGAATCAACTCCGGCGGCGGTTCCGGGGTCTCGTTATGTCGAAAATTCGTCTCGCAATGTTGCTGCCTCGGTCTGTTCCCTGCGGTACTGCCGGGCGTGCAAGGCTCCCCTTGTCCTTGCTGGCGGGCACGGCCCTTGCCGTCGTCGCGGCTTCGGCAGCGAGTGCCCAGGAGCGCAATGACGGTCAGGTCCGGCTCGACGAGATCGTGGTCGACGGCCCGGCCCGCGCCTCCGGCGTGCCCGCTCCGTTTGCCGGCGGGCAGGTCGCCCAAGGCAGCCGGCTCGGCCTGCTCGGCAATGCGGAGACGCTGAAATCCCCGCTCAGCACGACGAGCTATACCGGTGAGCTCGCCCGCAATCTCCAGGCCTCGACGGTCGCCGATGCGCTGATCCTTGATCCCTCGGTGCGCAGCTCGCATCCGTCGGGCGGCATCGTCGATTCCTTCAATATCCGCGGCTTCCCGATCGGCGAGGGCAATAGCGGCGAGATCGCCTTCGACGGCGTCTATGGCGTCGCGCCGAACTATCGCGTCTTCACCGATTATGCCGAGCGCATCGAGGTGCTGAAGGGCCCGGCGGCGGCGCTGACCGGCATCGCGCCCAATGGCGGCGTTGGCGGCGTGATCAACGTCGTGCCCAAGCGCGCCGAGGCCGATCTCACCCGCGTCGGGGCCGAGTTCTCGTCGCGAGCCTATGGCGGCGCGACCTTCGACGTCGCTCGCCGCTTCGGCACGGGCCGCGAGTTCGGCGTGCGCGTCAATGGTTCGCTGCGCGGTGGCGATACGGCGGTGAACCGGCAATCCGAGACGACGGGCATCGGCTCGCTGGCGCTTGATTATCAGGGTGCGCGCTTCCGCAGCTGGCTCTATGCCCTGGCGCAGCGGGACGAGCTCGACGCGCCCAACCGCCCGTTCCTGATGACGCGAGGCCTGCGCGTCCCTTCAGCCCCGAGCGGGCGCGAGAACGTCATCCAGCCCTGGGAATGGTCGCGCATCGATGATCGCTCGGTGCTGTGGAAGAACGAGTTCGACCTCACCGACAACATCACCGTCTTCGGCAATGCCGGCGGCTCGCAGACCCGGGTCGAGCGCTTCTTCGGCCTGCCGACGATCCTGAACGCCCGTGGCGACACCAGCCACACCCCGCAATATTTCGATCTCGGCATCGGCCGCCAGAGCTATGAAGCCGGCATCCGTGCCCGCTTCGAGACCGGCTTCATCAAGCATTCGCTGACGCTGCAGGCCTCCTACTATCGCGAGACGCTGGAGCGGGCCCTGACGAACGGCACGGCCGTCCTCTCGAACATCTATGCACCGAGCTGGAGCGCCACGCAGTTTGCGAGCCGCGCCCCGCGCACGCGCCTCTCCGACAGCGACCTGACCAGCTTCGCGCTGGCCGACACGATGTCGGCCTTCGACGACCGCGTCATGCTGACGCTCGGTATCCGGCGCCAGTCGGTCGCGATCAACAATTATGCGGCGGGGACCGGCATCCTGACCTCGGCCTATGACGAAAATGCCACCACGCCAATGGTGGGCCTCGTGCTGCGGCCGCTGGACTACCTCTCGGTCTACGCGAATTACGTGGAGGGCTTGAGCCGCGGCGACGTCGCTCCGACCACGGCGAGCAATGCCGGCGAGACCTTCGCACCCTACCGCACCAAGCAGTACGAGGCGGGCGTCAAGCTGCAACATGGCAGCTTCGGTGCCTCGCTCGCCGGCTTCCAGATCAGCAAGCCCAGCGGCGAACTGAATAGCGGCCTGTTCTCCGTGACCGGCGAGCAGCGCGTGCGCGGGCTCGAGCTCAGCGTCTATGGCGAGGTCACGCCGCAGCTGCGCTTGCTGGGCGGCGCCTCGCTCCTCGACGGAAAGCTGACTAAGACCGCGGTCGCCGCCAATCTTGGCAACCGGCCGATCGGCGTCGCGCCGGTGCAGCTCAATCTGGGTGCCGAATGGGACGTGCCCTGGCTCAGAGGCCTGACGCTCACGGGGACGCTTGTCTACACCGGCAAGCAGTATGTCGACGCGGCCAATACCCAGTCGCTGCCGGACTGGACGCGGTTCGACCTCGGCGCGCGCTACGCCACCGAGATCGCCGGGCGCAAGACCGTGTTCCGCGCCACGGTCCAGAACGTCGCCGACACCAAGTACTGGTCGAGCGTCGCCTCGTTCGGCACCTTCTATGTCGGTGCGCCGCGCACCTTCCGGCTGTCGATGTCGATGGATCTCTAGCGTGAGCGGGCAGCGGCCCCGCTGTGCGAGCACCCTGCGCTGGTTTGCGCTTGCGCTGCTCACCTGGCTCGCGCTCATGCCAGCACGCGCGATGGCGGAGACCGTCACGGTGACCGACGTGGCGGGACGACAGGTCTCCGTCACGGTTCCCGTCCGTCGCGTCATTCTCGGCGAGGGCCGGCAGATCCATGTCACCGCGGCGCTCGACCGCGAGAATGCGTTCGGGCGGATCGTCGGCTGGGGCGAGGATTTCGAGAAATCCGATCCCGACACATATGCCGCCTATGTCGCGCGCTTTCCGCAGGCGGCGGCGCTGCCGCGCTTCGGCTCCCCCAGTCGCGGCTCCTTCGACATCGAGAAGGCGATCTCGCTGTGGCCCGATCTCGTCGTGCTCGGAGCCGAGATGCAGCGCCCGGCCGAGGAGATCCGTTTGGTCGAGCGGCTGGCAGAGCTGGGCATCCCGGTCGTCTATGTCGACTTCCGGCAAGCGCCCTCGCGGAACACCAAGCCGTCCCTGCGCCTGCTAGGGCAGCTCTTCGGCAAAAGCGAGATCGCCGAGGCGCTGATCGCCTTCCGGGCTGCGGAGGTCGCTCGCGTGACAGAGCGGCTCGCCGCGGCCGGCCCGCTGGCCAGGCCGCTGGTCATGCTCGACCGGATTCCCGGCTATTCCGACGAATGCTGCTTGAGCTTTGGCAACGAGAATTTCGGCGCCATAGTCGCCGCTGCCGGCGGCATCAATCTCGGCAGCGAGCTGCTCGCTGGCACGTTCGGGACGATCAATCCCGAGACGATCATTGTGCGCGATCCCGATGTGGTGATCGTCACCGGCGGCAACTGGGAAGCGCTGGCGCCGAATGGCGCCTGGGTCGGTCTCGGCCCCGGCGCCGATCTTCGCAAGGCGCAGGAGAAGCTTGCCGCGCTGGCGGCGCGGCCGGCCTTCCGAGCGACGAAGGCGGTCAGGGCCGGCCGCGTCCACGCGATCTGGCACCAGTTCTACACCAGCCCGTACCAGTTCGTGGCGCTCCAGCGGATCGCCCGCTGGCTGCATCCCGAACTGTTCGCTGATCTTGATCCCGATGACACACTGCGCCGGCTGCACGAGCAGTTCCTGCCGATTACCTATCGGTCAGGCTATTGGATCGATCTTCAGCGCTAACGTAGGGGCATTTTGCGCCACTACCAGACATTGGCCCATCGCCAGCAACCGGACATTCCCTGCCGGGTGGATCAAAGTTGGCTCTCGACCCATAGGCGAAGTTCGGAGCGTGTCAAAAATCCTCCTTAGCAACGGAATGTCGGTAGCGGGTCTGCCAAAATTTCTGGGAGCGGCGCCGGCCAACCCCGCGGGGATTATTCAGTCTTTGATTGTACAGCGTGCTCTCTCACCCTGCTCCTCCTGAGTGATCAGAACAAAGCGCCCTAGGGCGGAGGCTCATCCCGCGCCACACAACGGTTGGCGATTTCCGACCGGTGGGGATGGAGAATTGCCGGGCGCGATTGTGGCGAAATGGCAAGACAGGCGGACGCCTGTGTTGGGAAAGGGGCAGGCCCAATGCCAGACCGCGCTGTCGACGCCACGTTTGGCGTGGACAGGCCAATGTCGTCGACTTCCACGCGAGACTGAGACCATGGCTGCCGATTTACGGACCGACGAGCTCGAGGCTGCAACCGCGATGCTCCATCGTTTCTCCATGCTGATCGAGAACGGTCTGGCAGCGAGGTTCTCGGGATGGCTCTCTTCGGGTGGGGCGTGGCAGGATTTCCTCCAAGGACTCAAAACCGCTGATTATAGTCCTGCGCTGCTGGCTCTCGGCATTGTCGCGATTTGTCTGATCGCTGTTGTCGCAACGGCAGCGGTTGCTAGCTCGATCCTCGGGAGGTCGAAGGCTCGGCCGCTTCTGTCCGCGGCGGCCTGGATCGCGGCTGCCTTGCTCGTGGTGCTGGCGTCCTGGGTCCTGCTGCTGAGTCTCATCTTCGATCCAGTGCTCCGCCGCGCCTTGCTGAACTGCGTCGTTATCTCGGCTGTGGCGACAATGATATGTTTCCCGTTGACCACAGGTCGCAGGTCGATCTTCTCGCGTTGGCGGCGCGATCTCGCCGTCGCGATCGGAATCGCCTCCGGCGGCCTGGTGGTATTGGCCTGTCTACGCGTATGGAATGCGGCTGATCCGCCACGCGATCTCTTCGCGACATTCGCGGTGTCTTTGCCGTTCACCCGAGCTCGCCATTGGCCGAATGGCGAAACGGGTACGGCGGGCACCCGCGCTGAGCGCGTTCGAACCAACCATAGGGCCGAAGGAAGCTTGAGATGTTGCTTCCTCCTCCGGCCTGTATCGGCCTGTCAAAAGATCGAACCCGTCGGCAAGCCTAGCGCCATTGCACCGGCATAGCGTGCCTGGGGGCTGGCCTGGAGCGGGTGAAAACGTGCCCCTTGGATGTCACGGAAGCGCCGCTCCAATCCCGTTGCCCGGTAGAACGACGCACCGCCTGCCAGCTCCATCGCCAGATCGACGGCTGCAATCGCGTGACGGGCAACCAGAGTACGCCCGATCATGACCTCGTTGACTGTCCCGGCGCACGGCGCGTTACGCGCCACGGTATCCAGCATCAAACGGTGTGCGAGCTGCGCGGCCCGCAATTCGGTGTCCATGCGTCCGGCCAGCGACGGGTCGGATGCCTGCTTCTTCTTCGCGATCTCGATGGCGATGTCGCGCGCGCTCTCGGCAACTCCAAGGTAGACAGCATAGATCAGCGGGAAAGCGATGGTCGCAATTGTCTCGAAAACGGGGTGCCACTCGCCGGCCTTGCGCGAAAATGCGACATTCGCGGCAGGGATAAAGAGATCCTCGATCACGACGTCGTTCGACGCGGTGCCACGCATGCCCAGCGTGCGCCAGGTATCCTCAATGCGCACCGCCGAGGATTTCATCGGCGCACCGAAGTGAATGACCGACCGGTTCCCGTCTTCTCCTTCATGAATCGCTCCGGTCATCAGGATATCGCCGGCTTCGGCGCCGGAGGTGAACACCTTCCGCGCGGTGATACGGTAGCCGTCGCCGTCCCTCTCGGCTTTTCCTGATCCGCCGATCCAGTCCGAGCCGCCGGACGACAACAAGATGATTCTCTCCGCGGCGACCCGTTTCAGCAGGGGTTCCACAGCGGCGACCTTCTGGTGCCGCCAACGCCAGGCGGGGATGGCGACCTGATGGGTATGCATGGAAAAAGCCAGCGCCGTGGAACCGCATGCCCTTGCGAGTACGCGCAGCATCTCGGCGAGCTCGGATATCTCGGCGCCGCCGCCGCCGAGTTCCCGCGGGACGCCTGCCTCGACGAGGCCCGCCTCCTTCAGCAAGGAGTAGTTCTCGCTGACGAAACGGTCATTCTGGTCGATCTCGGCGGCACGCGCGGCGAGTTTCGGCGCAAGATGGCGCGCCGTTTCCACGATATTGGCGGGAGAGGCGGTGCCTCCGACGAATGACGGGGCCGAGGCTTTCGAAGCAGTGATCGTCGACATGGTGTCCTCCATTCCTGCGAGGCAAAAGGATCACCGCTGAGGTTCCGAGCTTCCAGTTCAGCAACTGAACTACCGGCGTTTTCCGTGCGGCCCTGATCTGGTACCATTCGCCAGAAGCAAAACGGGGCTCGCCATGAACAATCGCGGCGGTTACGGCCAGTTCTGCCCGGTGTCGATGGCCTCGGAGATATTGTGCAGTCGATGGACGACGCTGGTCGTGCGAGAGCTGCTCTGCGGCAGCACCCGATTCAATGATCTGCGGCGCGGCCTACCGAAGATGTCGCCGGCCTTGCTCTCGAAACGGCTCAAGGAATTGCAGCAGGCCGGGGTCATCACCGTATCGCGCAAGGCGAAGGGCTCGGTTGAATATCACCTGTCCGAGGCGGGCGAGGAACTGAGATCGTTGATCATGGGCCTCGGCAACTGGGCGCAGCACTGGATGGAATCGCGGCTCTCGCTCAAGAACCTCGACCCTTCGCTGCTGATGTGGGACATGCGCCGAAGTCTCAACGTCAAGCTGCTGCCGGCGCATCGCTGCACGATACAGTTTCTGTACCCCGAACTTCCGGGGTCACAGAAGAGGTGGTGGCTGGTGGTGGCCGACGGTGCAGTCGACCTTTGCAATTTCGATCCCGGCCATCAGCTCGATCTGCTGGTCACGAGTTCCCTGCGCACGATGACAGCGATCTGGATGGGGCTGACGACGATCAAGAAGGAGTCCGACACCGGTCACTTCGAGATCGACGGCGATCAGGCCCTGGCTTGCTCCATGCAACAATGGCTGGGGCTCAGCGCCTTCGCCTTCGAACCGCGTCGGGTGCAGTGACGGACGCGACGATCACGCGCGAATTCTGGCAAGAGGAAGGCTTGGTTGTGCCACTAGCGGACTCTTGGCCGCCGCCAGAAAGCGGGCATCCAGAGCTCGGCACCGGCCTATCGACCGACCTGGCAGGCCTCATCGAGCGCCGGATCGTCATAATCGATCCTCATTCGGGCATCTCGGCCCGTCACAAAGCGAGCGGGCTTGGCAGCGCTTCGATCCGTCCCGCAGCGGTCAGCCGGATCGAGGCGACATCTGCGCCTCGATCAGTTCCGCCGTCCGCCGATAATGCGCGGCAAGAAGATCCTGGGCCTTGTCGGCATCTCTTGCGAGAGCCGCGTCCATGATCTGCCGATGCTCGAACGCGACGTCGCGCGGGCCCGTCGGCATCTTTCCCGCGAGCGCCGGCAGGCGATAACGCTGGGTCTCGACATGGAGCTGGTCGGAGAGGTTGATCAGCCGGCGCGAGCCGCACCGGGCAATGAGTGCCCTGTGGAACTCCTGATGACGGATCTCGAGCGCTGACAGCTCGTCGACACTGAGCTCGCGGCCAGCCGGAACGTGCCGGCGCACCTGCAGGTCGAGCGCGTGAAAGGCCGCGACGATGCCGGCCTCCCAATCATCGTCGCCGCGAGCGATGGACCGCTTGAGAGCCTCGCATTCGATGAGCGTTCTTGTCTCCGTCACATCCCACATCTCTTCGATCGAGACTGGAGCGACCGAGAAGCCGCGTAATGCTGCCGCGAGGACGAGCCTTTCGGTCTGCAGGCGGTTCAACGCCTCGCGCAGCGGCGAGAAGCTCAGTCCGTAGCGCTGGCGCAGGAATTCGAGCCGCAGCGGCTGCCCGGGCTCGAAGACACCCGCGACGATATCGCTCCGCAGTTTCCGATAGGCGGTTTCAGCCGCTGTGAACGACGCCTCGGGGGAGGCCGTCTCCTCATGGCCCGCCATAGCTGCCGCATTTCGCTTCACGCGCACGATTCGATCCCATTCCTCGGTTCTGGACCGACCGTACACGAATGCGCGTCTAACGCAAAAACATCTTTCTTTCGAAAATACGGCATGCTAACCAAAATCCATATTTTGAGAGGAGGTCGCCATGTCAGCTCCGAAACAGAACCATCGAGAGGATGTCGCCGGCCGGGCGAACGTCGAGGACACGCCAGAGCTGCTGGCCTATTACGAGCAGCTGGAAGCGCTCGAAGCGGGCGCGCTCTGGACCGTGGCCAACAAGATCGAGCCCTGGGCGCCCAAATCGGCCTCCGTTCCCGTGCTCTGGCGCTATCGCGACCTGCGCGAGCATGTCCTGCGCTCGGTCGAGCTGGTCACGCCCGAAAAGGCCGGCCGCCGCGTGATCTATCTGAACAATCCGGGCCGGCGGGATGTCTCCGCCGCCGTGGGCTGGCTCTATTCGGGCCTGCAGGTCATGCACCCCGGCGAGACGGCCTCCGCCCACGCGCATTCAGCCTCGGCGCTGCGCTTCATCATGGAAGGCTCCGGCGCGTACACCATCGTCGACGGCCACAAGATGACGCTCGGAGCCAATGACTTCGTGCTGACGCCGAACGGCACCTGGCACGAACACGGCGTCTCGTCTGATGGCTCGACCTGCATCTGGCAGGACGGTCTCGACATCCCGCTGGTCAACGCGCTGGAAGCGAATTTCTACGCGGTCCATTCGGATCTGCGCCAGGCGGTCGGCTATCCCGTCGACGACATGACCGGGGCCTGGGGCAATCCCGGGCTGCGGCCGGCCGGCCACGACTGGGGCAAGCCCTATTCGCCGCTGCTGAAATACGAATGGGCGCCGACCTACGAGGCGTTGACGCGCTTTTCCAAGGTGACGGACGGCTCGGCCTTCGACGGCGTGCTGATGAACTACGTCAATCCCATCACCGGCGGGCCGGTGATGCAGACGATCGGCGCCTCGATGCAGATGCTGCGGCCCGGCGAGAAGACCAAGGCGCATCGCCACACTGGCAGCTTCATCTACCAGGTCGCCAAGGGCAGCGGTCACTCCGTCATCGATGGCAAGCGCTTCGATTGGCAGGAGCGCGACATCTTCTGCGTGCCGTCCTGGGCCTGGCACGAACACGCCAACGCGTCGGCCAGCGACGATGCCTGCCTCTTCGCCTTCAACGACATGCCGGTGATGAACTCGCTCGGGCTCTATCGCGAGGAAGCGTTCGGCGACCATGGCGGCCACCAGCCGCTCGCACTCTGAGGACTGCCGATCATGCGTCTCGTAACTTATCGCAGCACGATTGAAGCGGCAGCGCGGCTCGGCGTCATCGAGGGTGACCTCGTCGTCGACGTCGCCACGCTCGGCGCCGGTGTCGGCCTCGACCTGCCCTCGGCGATGCTCGATCTGATCGATCTCGGCCCGGCCGGGCAGGCGTCGCTGGGTGCGCTGCTGGAGCAGCATCGTGGGCGCTGGCCCGCCCACTCCGCGTTCCCGCTCGCCAATGTCAAGCTGCTGGCGCCGATCCCGCGTCCGCGGAAGAACATTTTCGGCATCGGCCTGAACTATGTCGAGCACGTCGCGGAATCGGCCGCCGCGCTCGACACGTCGAAGGACCTGCCGAAGCAGCCGGTGATCTTCTCGAAGCCGCCGACCAGCGTCGTCGGCCCCGGCGAAGCGATCGAGCACAACGCCAAGATTACGCAGCAGCTGGACTGGGAGGTCGAGCTCGCGGTGGTCATGGGCCGGACCGCGCGCCGTGTCACCGAGGCCGAGGCGATGAGCTTCGTCTTCGGCTACAGCGTGATGATCGACGTTAGCGCCCGCGATAACCGCCGATCCGGCCAGTGGATCTACTCGAAGGGCCAAGACACCTACGCGCCGTTCGGTCCCTGCATCGTGACCGCCGACGAGATCACCGAACCGCACGCGCTCGACCTCTGGCTGACCGTCAACGGTGAGACCAAGCAGCGTTCCAACACGCGCCACATGCTGTTCAAGATCCCGACCCTGATCGCGGACATCAGCGCGGCGATCACCCTGGAGCCCGGCGACATCATCGCCACCGGTACGCCGGATGGGGTCGGGGCGGGCCGGACGCCGCAGGAATGGCTCTGGCCGGGCGACGTAGTCGAGGCCGGCGTCGACGGCATCGGCCAGATCCGCCACCCCGTCGTGGCGGCCTGACATCCACGCATCAGTGACAAAAGGGCAGCGGCAACGACCGCGCCGTAACGGAGGGGAATTCGATGAACAGGTCAGCATTCACACGCAGGATGATCGTCGCCAGCCTCGCATCGGCAGCGGCAATGCCGATCACGCAATCAGCGTTCGCCCAGGCCGGTGCGAGCGCCCCGGTCACGATCGGCTTCATCACCACGCTGTCGACGCCGGCCGGCTATATCGGCGAGGACATCCGCGCCGGCTTCCAGCTCGCCTTGACCGATGGCAAGCTGGGCGGCGTTCCCGTCAACCTCGCTATCGAGGACGACGCGCTGAAGCCGGCGAACGCCAAGCAGGCCGCCGACCGGCTGATCCAGTCCGGCGTCAAGCTCTTCACCGGCGTGAACTTCTCGAACGTGCTCGCTGCCGTGGTTCCGGGCGTGCTGGAATCGGGCGGCTATTATGTCAGCCTCAATCCCGGCCCCTCATCCTTTGCCGGCGAACGCTGCCACCGGAACTATTTCGTCGCCTCCTACCAGAACGACGCCTTTCACGAGGCGGCAGGGCTCGCCGCCAACCGGCTCGGCTACAAGCGCGTCGCGCTGCTTGCGCCAAACTATCAGGCCGGCCGCGATGCGCTGGAGGGCTTCAAGCGCACCTTCAAGGGCGAGATCACCGGCGAGATCTACACCAAGCTCGACCAGACCGACTTCTCCGTCGAGCTTGCGCGCGTCCGCTCGCTCGCCCCGGAAGCGATCTACCAGTTCCATCCGGGCGGCGCCGGTATCAACTTTGCCAAGCAATATGCCAATGCCGGCCTGGCGAAGAGCATTCCCATGCTGATCCCGGCCTTCTCGATGGATGCGCATATGGTCGGCGCGACCGGCGATGCTGCAGACGGCATCTACGCTTCCGCTCTCTGGACGCCCGAGGCCACCACCCCTGCCTCCAAGGCGTTCGTGGAAGCCTTCCGCAAGGCCTATTCGCGGACGCCGACCATGTATGCCCAGCAGGCCTACGATACCGCCAACCTGATCGGCAGTGCCCTCAAGGTAGTGAACGGCGACATCGGCAAGCAGGACGAGTTCCGCAAGGCGCTGCGAGCGGCGCAGTTCACCGCCGTGCGCGGGAAATTCTCCTTCGGGCCCAACCAGCACCCGGTCCAGGATTACTACCTGACGAAGTTCGAGAAGCGCCCGTCCGGCGAGATCGTGCAGACGATGGTCCGCAAGATCGCCGAGGATTACGGCGATGCCTATGCAGCCCAGTGCAAGCTCAACTGAGCGCTGCGAAACCCATCGACACATCTGACCCCTGATTCACCGCGCAACAAGGGCGTGTGGAGATGATCCTCTTTATCGAGCAGGCTCTCAACGGCCTGCAATATGGATCGATGCTGTTTCTTCTGGCATCGGGATTGACGCTGATCTTCGGCATCATGGGAGTGATCAACCTCACCCATGGCGCCTTCTACATGGTCGGCGCCTATAGCGCGGCGTTCGCGGTGCTCTCGACCGGCTCCTTCCTGGTCGGCATCGCGGCCGCCCTGATCGGTGCCGGGCTCTATGCGGTGCTCGTCGAGGTCGCGGTGGTGCAATGGCTGTATCGCCGCGACCACCTCTACCAGGTGCTGGCGACGCTCGGCCTGATCCTGTTCACCAACGAGGCGGTGAGCATGATCTTTGGGCGCCGCCCGCCGCTGATGGACATTCCGCCCTTCCTGCAGGGCTCGGTGCCGCTGCTTCCGGGCCTCGACTACCCGCTGATGCGCGTCGCCTTCATTGTGACCGGGGCACTGGTCGCGATCGGCCTGTGGGCGCTGGTCAATCACACCCGCGTCGGCATGCTGATCCGTGCCGGTGCCGACGACCGCGAGATGGTCGATGCGCTTGGCGTCGACATCCGCCGGCTCTACACGCTGGTCTTCGGCCTCGGCGGCGCGCTGTGCGGCCTCGCCGGCGTCATGGCGGCGCCGCTGCTGGCCATCGAGATCGGCATGGGCGAGCGGGTGCTCATCACCACCTTCGTGGTCATCGTCGTCGGCGGCGTCGGCTTGGTTCGCGGCGCGCTGGTCGGGGCGCTGCTCGTCGGCATGGTCGACAGCCTGGGGCGGGCCTACATCCCGCAGCTGCTGCAATTGTCGCTGCCGGCCTCGACCGCCGACACGCTCGGCGCCGGGCTGGTCTCGGCCAGCATTTACGTGCTGATGGCGATCGTCCTCCTCGTGCGGCCGAACGGCCTGCTGCCGGCCAGGGGGTGAACGCGATGATGACCTCCCGCCTTCGCCTCGCCGTCATCGCCATCGGGCTTATCTTCCTGCTGGCCGCCCCCTTTCTCGCCCAGCTGACCGGCTCGGCCGGGCTGCTCGGCCTTGCCAACCGTATCGCCATCTACGCCATCGCCGCCGTCAGCCTCGACCTTATCCTGGGCTATGGCGCGCTGGTCAGCTTCGGCCATGCCATGTTCTTCGGGCTCGGCGGCTACGCCGTCGGCATCATCGCCTTCCACACCGGCGCGGGCGAGCCGCTCCTTGGTTGGCAGGGGTCGAATGCGGCGCTGATCGTCTGGCCGCTGGCGCTGGTAGCCTGCGCGCTTCTGGCCGCGATCGTCGGGACGCTCTCGCTGAAGACCAGCGGCGTGCAGTTCATCATGATCACGCTCGCCTTCGCGCAGATGGTCTTCTTCGTGCTGGTCTCGCTGCAGAGCTATGGCGGCGACGACGGCCTGCTGCTCGACCGGCGCAACACGCTGCCTTTCATCGACCTCTCGCGGCCGACGACCTTCTACTATGTCTGCATCGCGCTGCTGATCGGCTGGACGGCCTTCTGCGCCAGGGTCGTGAACTCCCGCTTCGGCCTCGTCCTCCAGGCGCTGCGGCAGAGCGAGCGACGCTCGATCAACCTCGGCGTCGATCCGTTCCCGTTCCGGCTCACCGCCTTCGTCATCTCCGCGATCGGAACCGGCCTCGCCGGCGTGCTCTGGGCCAACTACGCCCGCTTCGTCTCGCCCGACATGGCCGCGTGGAGCAAGTCGGGCGAGTTCATCGCCATCGTCGTGCTCGGCGGGCTCGGCACGCTGCTCGGCCCGATCGCCGGGGCCGCCGTCTTCATTGCGCTCGAGCAGATCCTCTCGATCTGGACCGAGCACTGGATGATCGTGATGGGGCCGATTCTGACGCTGGTCGCTCTGTTCGGTCGCCGCGGCATCGCCGGGCGCCTGTTCGGAGAGCGCAATGGTTGAGCTCTCCTCCCAGCAGCAAGCGCCGATCCTGGCGATCGACGGGCTGCGCAAGGCCTTCGGAGCCCTGGTCGCGACCGATGACGTCACGCTCGACATTCGTCCCGGCGAGCTCCACGCGCTGATCGGTCCGAACGGCGCTGGGAAATCGACGCTGATCACCCAGATCTGCGGGGAGTTGAAGCCGGATGCCGGGCGCATCCTGTTCGACGGGCGCGACGTCACCCGGCTGCGTCCGCATCTGCGCTCCCGGCTCGGGCTCGGGCGGACCTTCCAGATCACCCAGCTCTGCCCGGACTTCACTGCGATCGAGAACGTGCTGCTGTCGATCGAGACCCGGGGCGGCGGCTCGTTCGACATGTTGTCGAACCCGCGCGGCAATGCCGGCGCCATCGCCAGTGCGCGCGCGCGGCTCGCCGAGGTCGGCCTCGGCGAGCTCGCCGACAGGCGGGCGGAGACACTCGCCCATGGCCAGCGCCGGCAGCTCGAGATCGCGGTCGCGCTCGCACGCGAGCCGAGGCTGCTCTTGCTCGACGAGCCGATGGCCGGGCTGGGGCCGGAGGAATCGGGGCGGATGACCCGGCTGCTCGACGGGCTGAAGCGGCGCTACGCCATCCTCCTGGTCGAGCACGACATGGCCGCCGTGTTCGCGCTGGCGGACCGCGTCAGCGTGCTGGTCTATGGCCGCGTCATCTTCACCGGCACGGTGGCGGAGGTGCGCAGCGATCCGCAAGTCCGCGCCGCCTATCTCGGGGGAGAGCCGGCATGCTGAGCGTGCGCGAACTCGCGGCCGGCTATGGCCATGCCCGGGTCCTGTTCGGCTTGTCCTTCGACGCCCGCGCCGGCGAGGTCGTCTCGCTCATCGGCCGCAATGGCATGGGCAAGACCACCACGATCCGCGCCATCATGGGGCTGACGCGGCCCACCGGCGGCGAGATCGCCTTCGACGGCCGGCCGCTGTCCGGGCTGGCGCCGAACGCGATCGCCCGGCTCGGCATCGGGCTGGTGCCGGAAGGGCGACGGGTGTTCCCGTCGCTGACGGTCGAGGAGAACCTCATCGCCACCGCGCGCGGCGGCAGCGCCGGGCACTGGACCTTGCCGCGCGTGATCGAGCTGTTCCCGCGTCTCGGCGAAAGGCGGCGCCAGTCGGCGAGGACCTTGTCGGGCGGCGAGCAGCAGATGCTGGCGGTCGGCCGGGCCCTCATGACCAATCCGCGCCTTCTCATCCTCGACGAGGCGACCGAAGGGCTCGCGCCGCTGATCCGCGCCGAGATCTGGCGCTGCCTGCAGATGCTCAAGCAGGCCGGGCAAACCATCGTCGTCGTCGACAAGAACCTGGCGGAGATGGCGGCCCTGGTCGACCGCCACCACGTCGTCGAGAAGGGGCGGATCGTCTGGGCCGGCACGCCGGCCGCGCTCCACGACGACCCAGATCTCGCCAGCCGCTATCTCGGTCTGTGAGGACATCGCCATGGCACAAACCGCCAGCGAACCGGTCTATCGCGGCTTCGACCGCGTCGCGCTCGACCGCGAGTACAATGCCCGCGAAAGCGTCGCCTCATTCGACGCGGAGTACGCGAAATACGTCTCGGTCAGCGCAAAGGTGCAGCGGGAGAACGAGCGCATCGCCGACATCGTCTATGACGAGGCCAGCGGCGAGACGCTCGACCTCTATCCGGCCGAGCCGGGTGCGCCGCTCTTCCTCTGGGTCCATGGCGGCTACTGGCGGGCGAGCTCGAAGGACGACAACGCTTTCGTCGTGCCGGGCCCGAAGGCGCACGGCTTTGCCGTCGCGGTGATGAACTACACGCTGGCGCCGCAGGCTTCGCTCGACGAGATCATCAGACAGACCCGCACCGCCGTCGCCTTCCTCCATGCCCGGCGCGCGCAACACCGGACCGGTAGCCTTGCCGTCGGTGGCTCCTCGGCCGGCGGCCATCTCGTCGGGATGCTGCTGGCCGGTGGCTGGCAGGCCGATTTCGGGCTGCCGGGCGATGCGATCAAAGTCGGCATGGCCCTGTCGGGGCTGCACGACATCGAACCGCTGCGCTCCACCCATGTCGATGCCTGGCTCGGGCTGGACGACGCCGCGATCGCCCGCAACAGCCCGATCCGGCATATCCCCCAGAGCTCGGCCACGACATTGCTGGCCTCTGTCGGCGGACTGGAAACCAGCGAGTTCCGGCGGCAGACGGCCGAGTACGCCGCGGCTTGGCTGGCGGGAGGACGCACAGGCGAAGTCATCGCCATGCCGCGGCACAACCATTTCGACATCGCACTCGACCTGGCCAGGCCCGATGGCGTGTTGGCGCCCGCCCTCGCAGCCGCGATGGGCAGCTCCGGGCCGAAGGACTGAGGCCCGGACATGATTTTCGACATGGCGACGCTGCCGCCGCAGGACCGCTACAAGATCATGACAGCGACGATCGTGCCGCGGCCGATCGCCTGGATCACCACGCTGTCGCGCGACGGCGTGCTCAACGCCGCTCCGTTCAGCTTCTTCAATATGATGGGCAATGATCCGCCGACCGTTGCCATCGGCATCATGCCGAAGGCCGGCCTGCTCAAGGACACCGCCGCCAACATCCTCGAAACCGGGGAGTTCGTGGTCAACCTGGTGGCGGAAGCCGACGCTTCGGCGATGAACCTGACCTGCATCGATGCGCCGCCGGAGGTCGACGAACTGGCGCTGGCCGAGTTGGAGGCAGCGGCTTCACGTTTCGTCGCTCCGCCGCGCATCAGGACGGCGCGGGTCGCGTTCGAATGCCAGGCGCTCACCTCGCTCGTCACCGGACCGCTGCAGACCATCGTGATCGGCCGCGTCCTGTGCGCCCATGTCGAAGACCGCTTCGTGCAGGATGCGGAGCGCTGTCACATCGACACCCCGGCGCTCGAGCTGATTGCCCGCATGCATGGCGGAGAGGCCTATCTTCGGACGTCCGATCTGTTCCACCTGAAGCGGCCGAGTTGGGCCGAATGGCGAGGACCGACACCGCGAGATGAGAGTGCCGCCACGACCTGAGCCGGTCCGAGCTGCGACCTCTCTAATAATGCTGTGCTGCTGAATCAGCCCCCCAAATTGCTTCCCAGGACGGGGCGATCCGAAGGGGTGCTGCTACCGCGCATATGTTCGCGCGAGCAGTGGCGGTATTCGACAGTACGCGCAGTTCTCCGTTACGCCAGCCTCAACCGGCTCGTCACATCGCCCAAAACCGGATCTCGCTAAAGTCGGCTATGGGCCAGGAGCAGACGCTCTTCCTTCGTGCTCTCGGTGATTTCAGCCCCCCGCAACCAAATCAAACACACGCAGACCAAACAAAACCCCGCCCGCATCGCGGCCGGGGTTCTTGCGTTTAAGGCGCTCAAGTTTAGCCCTCACCGCCATGGCGGTGCTTCGTCGTGATCAGCAAGACCTTCGCTATGCTCTCGGCGAAACGTTTCTAGCTGTATGCCCGCGCAGCCCAATCGTTTTTCACCGCTTGTGGACATTGGATAAACGCCAGGAAGCGGGCGTTGGTGGAACGGATCATTGCTCTCACGCGCTCACGCGGCCATGGCATCACCGCCCTTCGCTTCGCTAAAATGATCTAAAAGCGAGCCGTCGTCAGGGCTCGCGCGCGACGCGGAAGCCATTGGTGTAGAAGCGCACATCGGCCTCGTATTTGAAGCGGGCGGCCGAGCGCAGATAGCGTGGATCGTTGTTGAAGGAGCCGCCGCGCAGCACGCGCTCGCGGCAACCAGGCGCGACATGGGCACTGCCATCGCGCGGTGCAGTGCGATAATTCTCGCTCCAGCAATCCGCGACCCACTCGGCCGCGTTGCCAGCCATGTCATAGAGGCCGAAGGCGTTGGGCGGATACTGGCCCGAAGCGGCGGCACTGCGGCGTGGCTGATCGTTGCAGCCCAAGCAGTTCGCGCGCTCCTTATCCACGGTCTGGCCCCAGGGATAGGTCGTCGTCGTGCCGGCACGAGCGGCATATTCCCATTCGCTCTCGCTCGGGAGCCGATAGCGCTTTCCCGTCTTGGCCGAGAGCCAGGCGAGATAGGCATTGGCGTCGTTCCAGTGAAGATCCGTGACGGGTCGCTTGCCGCGCCCCAGCCCGCGATCGTCAGGCCGGTAGTTGCAGCCGCCCTCGTTCACGCAGCGATCCCATTCCTCGAAATTCACCTCGCGCGTGCCAAGATAGAAGCCACGCACGGCAACGGGGTGAACAGGCTTCTCGAATTCGTAGAGATCGTTCGAACCCATCTGGAAAGAGCCGGGCGGAATCGCCGTCAGCTCGGGGCAGTCGTTGCAGTCGCGGATCGGGCCCGTCTTCGGCGCCGGCGCGGCGGGCGTTGCGGGGGCCGGAGGCCGGGCGGCCGAGGCTGCGGGCGCAGCCGCTCCGGGCTTGCCGCGGTAGAGCTGCTCGCGGGCGCGCGCCAGTGCCGAGAAACGGCCATTCGGATAGGCGTCGAGATAGGCGCGGTATTCGCTGGCATTCTCGCTGTTGCGGATCGATTCCCAGAAGGCGAGCTCGAAGGCGTCCGGCGAGGTGTCGGAACTGGGTGGTGACAGGATGACGGCGCGGTTCGCCTGCGCGACCGCGAGGGGCTGGCCGACCGGGGTCACCACGAGCCCCTTCGGTGGCGCCGATGAGAGCCAGATCTGCTGGCTGCGCCGGCTCGCCTTCGCCACCGCGTCGCGTACGCGCTCGACCGCCGCCGCCATGTCGAGACCGGGCGTGCGGATCGCCTTCAGCCATTCCTCGACCGCGGGATTGCCACGAGGACCGGAGTCCGCGACCGTTTTTCCCGGTGCGGCCGTGAACATCACTGCGACGGTCTCGAGGCGCTCGGTCGCACGCAGGCCCTTGCCTCGCGCCTGCCAGGGATTGTCGCGGCTGGCGTCGATCAGCACGAGGGCACTGGACGGCTTGGCAATGATCAGCGGGTCGATCACCTCGTCGAGATCGACTGCGTCCTGCACCGGATTGGGCGAGATCGGCACGAGGAAATCGCGGTCACGCTGCTGCACGGCATGACCGGAATAGAAGACCACAGCCGAAGCGCCGGGGCGCAGCTTGCCGGCAAACTGAGCGATGGCCTGCCGCATGTCCGCGCGGGCCCCATTTTCCACCGCGACTACCTCGAAGCCGCCTTCGCGCAGAGCCGCGGCAACGGCGCGGCCCTGTGCCGGCACTTGGGCGAGGGCCGCATCGGGGTAGGCGCCGTTGGCTATTACCAGCGCAACGCGGGTGGGCGGCGCAGCCTCCTGCGGCAGGGCAGGGATTGCCGCGAGCGCGACGAGCGGGACGGCGAGGACGAAGGAGCGCAACCAGTCCATGCTAGCGACCATCTGTCATCAGCGGCGTCTCGGGGCGCAGTCTGCCGCAGTCTCAGCGCACATAGATCGTGATCTTCTGCGACATCACAGGCGGATCATGCGGCGTGTGGGTGTGGTCCCCAAGCAATAATTGCAGCGTATGTGACCCTTTCGGCAAGGTGACGACAACCTCCGTTTGGCCGTTGCCAAGATGGATATTGTTGTAGTCGGACGGGATCGGCTGGCCGGGCGGGCCAGGATCGGTGTCGATCAGCAAATGGTGATGGCCGGTCGCCGCATGGTCGACGCCAGCCGGTGCGACACCCATGTTGCGCAGCCCGATCCGGACGGTGAAGCGCTCCGGTACGCGCAAGCCATCGAGGGGATAGTGAAAATAGACGAGCGCGCCGGGCGGCGGCTTCTGCCGCTTGGCGGCCTGCGCCAAACCGTCGGTCGCCCAGAAGGCGCCAGCCATCACATAAGAGGCCGCCAGGAGACCGGCCACGCTGCGGCGCGAAGTTCTCATCGACGCCTCGCCGATTTGCGGCCGCCTGGCATCACCGTGACGGTGATGCGCTCCGACATGACCGGCGGATCGTGCGGCACATGGGCTGCGTCCGCGAGAAGGAGCTGCAGCGTGTGCTTGCCAGGCGGCAAGGTGATGCGCCGCTCCGTCTGGCCACCGCCGAGATGAATGTGGTTGAGGTCGGACGGGATCGGCTCGCCGAGTGCGGGTGTCGGCACGTCGACCAGCAAATGATGGTGCCCGGTGTTCGGCTTGGTGACGCCGGCCGGCGCGACGCCCATATTGCGCAGCCCGAAGCGGATGGTCGAGCTCGGGAAGATCGTCGCGCCATCCTTCGGATAGATGAAGTAGACGGCAGCGTCGTTGGGCGCAGCCGTACGCGGGCGGCCCGCTCCCGCCGCCGGGGCTGCAGATGCCACAGAGCCAGCCTGCACCGCATCGACGACGCGCACGCGGATTCGCTCGGACATCACCGGAGGATCATGCGGGACATGCTCGTGATCGCCCAGGAGAAGCTGCAGCGTATGCTCGCCGGGGGGGAGCGAGAGCTCGACCTCGGTCTGGCCGCGTCCGAAATGCAGGTGGTTGAAATCGCTGGGGATCTCGCGGTCGAGCGCCGGCACCTCCGCGTCGACGAGCAGGTGGTGATGGCCGCCATTGGCGCTCACCGTGCCGGCGGGCGTGATGACGATACCCTCGATGCCGAAGCGAATCTTCGCGTGGGTCGGAATCGTCGCGCCGTCCTTGAGGTCGATGAAGAAGACCCGGCCGCCAGGGGCGGCGGCGGTGCGCGGCTTCTCGGCCGGATCGGCCGCGACCTCGACGGTGATCCGCTCGGACACGACCGGCGGATCATGCGGCACATGGCTATGGTCGGCGAAGAGCAGCTGGAGCGTGTGCCGGCCCGGCGTCAGTGCGATCTCGGCCTCGGTCTGTCCGCCGCCGAAGTGGATGTGGTTGAAGTCGCTCGGGATCGGCTGGTCGAGCGCCGGCAGCCCGGTGTCGATCAGCAGGTGATGGTGTCCGGCATTGCGCCTGGCTTGCCCGGCGGGCGCGATCTCCATGCCGCTGATCGCAAAGCGGACCGTGAATTTGCCGGGAACGCGGTCATTATTGGCGAGGCCGACGAAGCTGAGCCTGGCGGTTGCCGGGGCCGGGCTGCGCTGCATTGCGCGCGCTTGGGCCGCAACCTCGCCGACCGGAAGAGCAATGACCATGGCCCATGCCAGAGCCGCCGGTACCAGGGTGGGTATAAGGCGAAGCGCCCTCGATGGCATCGACGTCTCCCCATCCATGAGACGAGTGCAAGCAGGCTACCAGCGCGGCTGCACGTCTACAAGCGGAACACTTGGCGTTGACGTAGCTGGAGCGGCTTTGTTCTGGCGTCCAGCGAAGTCATGCGGTAGCCTGCGACGGTAGGAAGGGGCCATGATCCTCATCGCCAGACTCTGCGGGCTGATCATGCTCATGCTGACCGGGCTGGCCATGGCGGCGCCGGCTTCGGAGCGTCGCGTTGCGCTCGTCATCGGCAATTCCAGCTATCGCAATGCGCCCGTCCTGCCCAATACGGTCAACGACGCCCGCGACATGGCCACGGCGCTGCGCAAGGTCGGCTTCGAGGTGGTCGATGGCATCGATCTCGACAAGCGCGGCATGGATGCGGCACTGACCCGCTTCGCCCGGCTGGCGCAGGACGCCGATTCCGTGATGTTCTACTTCGCCGGCCACGGCTTCCAGTTCAACGGCGAGAACTATCTCGTGCCGGTCGAGGCCAAGATCGAGGACGAGGCCGGCGTCCAGTACGAGACGACGCGGCTCAACGACGTCGTCACGGCGCTGAACTTCGCCAAGGGCGTCAAGATCATGGTGCTGGACGCCTGCCGCAACAATCCTTTCGTCAACCAGCTCGCCAAAAGGCAGGCGACACGCGGCTTCTCCGTAGGCTCCGGCCTTGCTCCCGTGGCGCGGGCACAAGGCATGGTCATCGCCTATGCGACGCAGGCCAACGACGTCGCCGCCGACGGCGCCGGCCGCAACAGCCCGTTCACGGCGGCGCTGGTGCGCGAGATCGATCAGCCGGGACTCGAGGTGGCGACCATGTTCCGCCGCGTCCAGAAGAGCGTCTACGATGCAACCGCGGGGCGGCAAACGCCGGAGCTTTCGCTGTCCTTGCTCGGCGATTTCTACCTCAATCTCGCGGAGACCGATGCCAGTGTCTGGCAGCGCATCCGCACCAGCGACGAACCCGACATTCTCCGGGATTTCATGCAGCGCTATCCCACCAGCTCCTTGTCCATCGACGCACGCACGCGCCTCGACCTGATCGAGCGCCGCTCGGGTGCGGCCAATGAACGCGACCGGTTGGTGCGCGAGTTCGCTGAGCGCGAGCGGGCACTGCTCGAACGGCTCGAACGAGCCGAACAGGGGCGTAAGCAGGCCGCGACCGACCTTGCCCGGCAGGAGCCCGGCGAGGTGGTCGCGCCGCCACCGCCCACGAGCGGGGATGCCACGCAGGTGAAACCGGCTCCCATCACGCCCAAGCCATCGACCGGGGGTATGGCCGAGCGCTCCCGTCTCGCCGACGAACTGGCCCGGCGCGAGAAGGAGTTGGCCGCGCTCGAGGCCGAGAAGCAGCGCTTGGCAGAAGAGCGCCGCAATGTCGAACAGGCTCTGGCGGCGCGGCTCGGCACGTTGATGCTATCCCCGCCCGATCGTTCGGCTCAGCCCCAGACCGTGCCGGCGAGCGCGCCGCGCCCGGTCGAGCGCCGCGCCGATACTCCGGCTGCGGCGGCGCCGGCCAAGGCGAATTGCAGCGAACTGCTGCTCCAGGCCCAGCTCGGTGAACTGACTCCGTCAGCGCGCGAGCAGCTCCAGCAATGCCGCTGAGCGGCATACGACGAAATGAGGCGAAGGCCCGAAACGGGGAGGAATGAAGCATGTCGATCGTCACGCGCCTCGGCTGCATCCTCACTCCGCTGACGCTTCTGGCGAGTGCCGCTGCCGCTTGGGCACAAGCGGCATCGCCGCCGACACCAGTGCCCTTCCCGCAGGCTTTGCAGAAGGCGGCCGACGACCTCTTCGGCAAGGCCACGCTCACTGATCAGCAGGTCGATCTCGTCATCGACCCGCTGATCGACGCGGCCTCCGGCTCGCAATCGACAGCCACCCGCTCGATGCAGCAGACGCTGATCGAGATCGTTCGAAAATCCTATCCGCGCTTCACCGTGCAGTCCTTCGACAGCGCTTCGTTGGCGCGCAAGCCGGTCGTGTTGGTCGGCACCTTCACTGCCGTGAACAACAACGGAGCGGCCGACGGCGTGCGCGACGCCTACCGGATTTGCCTGACGCTTGCGGACCTGAAGTCGAACAGCGTTGTCTCGAAGGGCGTGGCGCGTGCCCGGATCGAGGGCGTCGACACAACGCCGACCCAATACTACAGCGACGCGCCGCTCTGGGCGAAGGACCAAGCCACCGACGTCTATATCAAGACCTGTCAGGGCACGAAGCTCGGCGAGACGATCGACCCGGCCTATGTCGAGCGACTGACGGCGAATGCCTTGGTCAATGACGGCATCCTTGCCTATGAAGCACAGCGCTTCCGCGAGGCGCTGGCCTATTATCGAGCTGCCCGCAAGTTGCCGGGCGGCGAGCAGCACCGGGTCAGGATCGGTACCTATCTCGCCGCCGGCAAGCTCGCGCGGCGCGACGATATGGTCGACGCTTTCGGCGACCTCGTCGACTATGGCCTGGGTGCCAATCAGTTGATGGTGAAGCTGCTGTTCAAACCCGGGACCACGCAGTTCATCGATGATCCCCGGATCGCCGAACCCTATCCGATGTGGCTGAGCCAGATTGCAACGCGTGCCCGCCAGAAGGGAGCTTGCCTCGAGGTTGTCGGCCACAGCTCGCGCACCGGGCTGCCCCAGGTGAACGAGCGCCTCTCGACACTGCGCGCCCAGTTCGTCATGGACCTGCTGCTGACCGGTGCGCCGGAAAACCGCAACCGCATCATCGCCACCGGGCGCGGCTTCAAGGAAAATCTCATCGGAACCGGCAAGGACGACGGCAGTGACGCGCTCGACCGGCGCGTGGAATTCAAGGTGATCGGCTGCTGACAGGCTGCCTGTTAGGAGCTGGATCAGGTCCATCCCATTCATCATCTTGAGATGCGTCGAAACGAAGTGACCTGAACGTACTCACGCCATGCTGACGGGGCTTGAAACCAAGTCTTTCATTGCGGCTATAAGGGCACTTGGACGCAATCGGTATGGGATGTCCGCATGGCCAAGGACTTCGCCGGCAAGAGAGTGATCGTGATGGGCGGCAGCCGTGGCATCGGACGCTCCATCGCGCTCGGGTTCGCGGCGGGCGGCGCATCCGTTTCGATCTGTGCTCGGGGCAGGGGACCGCTCGAAGCGACCCGCCGGGAGATCGAAACGCTCGGCGTCGCCGCTCACGGCGCCAGTGTCGATCTTGCTGATGCGAGTGCGATCGAGGCCTATGTGCCCGCGGCGGTGAAGGCTCTCGGAGGGCTCGATGTCCTCGTCAACAACGCCTCTGGCTTTGGCCATTCCGATGATGAGGAGGGGTGGGCAGCCTCGCTCAACGTCGACATGATGGCCGTTGTCCGCGGCAGCCATGCGGCGATCCCTCATATGAAGCCGGGCTCGTCGATCGTGAACGTCTCGTCGATCTCGGCCATGCGGGCTTCGTCCCGTTCGGCACCTTACGGCGCTATCAAAGCAGCCGTGATGCATTACACGGCGAGCCAGGCGAAAACGCTGTCGAAAAAGGGCATTCGGGTGAACTGCGTCGCGCCCGGTTCGATCGAGTTCCCAGGTGGCACGTGGGAGGATCGGAAGACGTCGAGCCCCGAACTCTATCAGTCGACACTGGCCAGCATTCCTTTCGGCCGGATGGGCAAGCCCGACGAGGTCGCCCAGGTCGTGCTCTTCCTCGCTTCCGACAAAGCCAGTTGGGTCACCGCTCAAACCGTAGTGGTCGACGGCGGCCAGCTCGTCGGGCCCTGATCTCAATCGGCACTCGCAATTGCTCGATCTCGTGGCGCAACTGATCTCGATCGGGCTCGACCTAGCGTCGGCGTGACGTTCGACCGAAGTCTGCTCCGGGTGGGGACTGCCAAACCGCGGATTGCAGCCGCCGAGGAAATCGAGGCAAGAAGGAGCGTACTGAATCGTTCGAGCCGGTCAGATTGCCGAGCTGGCGGTCCGGCGGGCAACTGGATGTTCTGATGGTTACACGCGTAGAGCTCGTGTCGCGGCTGGAGCGAGCGTTCCTCGACCATGGCTACGAGCACTTGACCATGACCGGCCTCGCCAAGGCCGTCGATGTCACGCGGCGGACGCTTTACAACTACTTCAGTAGCAAGGAACAAGCCTTTCGCTTCCTGATCGAGAACGTCAACGCGCAAGCGGTCGAGATCGGGATGGCGGCCGGGCGAGAAGCTCTGGCAGACGGGCGAGACGCCGCCGAGATTCTGGCGACCATTCTCGATACGCGATACGGCAATACGCGCCGGCGCCTGGCGACGTCGCCTCATTCCATCGAGATCAACGATCAGGCTTTCCGGCGCTGCCGCGACATCATGATCGCATCGGCAGTCGGGTTTCAGTCCGAGCTCGCGCGCTTCATCGGCGAGCTGGAGGCGGGAGGTATCCTGCTGGTCAAGCCGGATGTCGGCCCCGAAGCCCTGGCGCAATTGCTCGCAGATGGCGCGCGCGGCACCAATCAGAGTTTGCCTCCAATCGATCCAGCCAGGCTTCACCAGCGCTATCACAGCATGGTCCGCGCGCTGCTTCATGGAGCGACGCAGCCTGCCATCTGACAAGGCGGATCGATTGGCCGAAGCGTTGCGACGAAGACACTCTGCGGCGTGAAACGAGTACCGCTTCGCCGTGTTGTGAACGGCTGTTCAAAAGGGCTCGGCAGCGAGGCCTCCAACGCGAGTTGCGTAGCTGTACTGCACCGTGTCGAACGAACAATAAATGCCCGGCGTGCGAGCGCAGCAGGCGGGGGATCGGATGCAGACGCTGGAAGCGGAGATCGAGCGGCTGCTCGCCTATCCGCGGTTCGATCGCGTTGCGCGCCGCCTGGTCCAGGGATTCTTGGCGGTGCAGACCGCGGCGCCCCGGCTGGCCTCGCAGTTCTCGACCCAGCAGCGCTGGCTGATGTCGCATGCGGCGCTGTCCCGCTATTTCCGTGGGCTCGACCTCGGCCGGCCGGGATTGTCGCAGCGCGAGTTCATCGAGGAGGTTCTCGCTCATGGCCTGGCGAGCCGAAACACCGCTGCCTCCTTCTTCACCGAGGCGCTGCAATACGGGCTCGTCCAGCCGACCAGAATGCATGCCGGCTTGGCGGAGCCTGCGCCTTCGACCCTGTGGGCGCTGACGCAATGGTACGCCATTCATCTGACCGCGCTCGATTCACTCGATGATGGTGCCAGGACCTCGCGGTTGCAGGCGGCGGACGGTGCTCTCCTGAAGGGGATCGAGCCTGCCACCGCTGATGCTCTGCTGTCGTCCGCGGTGATCCGCGTGCCGCCGCCAGGCTATGCGGTGTTCGCCTCGGTCGACGAAGGCGGCAGCCTGATGGATCGGCTCATCGTGGGCGTCGACATCGCCGCGGCACGTGACGAGGAGAGGGAGTTGACTGACGTGACCTCTATCTCGGCGCTCGCCCGTCCCTTCAACCTCTCCCGGACACATGCCGGCCGGACGCTCGCGGCGGCGGTGGCGATGGGTAGCATCGGCTGGAGCGGTGTGCGCGGGCGCTCCCCGATCTGGCTGTCGCGAGGCTTCCGCAAGGAGTATGCGCGTTTCCAGGCGGCGAAGCTCGCCATTATCGGCGCAGCTTTCGCGCAAGCGACAGCGAGCTCGCCGCCAGAGTTTACGGACGAGAGCGCCGCCGGGGGGCTGTTTATGAAATCTCGGGTAGCGCGGCGTGCTGACCAGGGTTGAGAACCCAAACGCGTCGGTGCGGGCGATCGGCGAGCGCCTCGATGCCTTGCCGTTCTGCCGTCTGCGGCTTGCGCTCTTTGGCGTCCTGACTCTCGCTCTCTTCGCCGACATCGCTGAGGTCGCACTCGGCAACGCCCTGGGAGCCGTATTCCAGGCGCCGCCCCGCACGATGACGCAGGCCGAGCTGTCGCTGTTCCTCGCGGCGATCTTCGCGGGGGGCGCTGTTGGAGCCCCCGTCTTCGGCATGCTCGGCGACCGCTTCGGGCGCCGGCTCACATTGCAGCTGGCGCTGGTCGTGATCGCAGCCGGCTCGCTTGGCGCCGCGGCGAGTCAGCATCCCACGACGCTGATCGGCTTCCGCTTCCTGTCGGGCCTCGGCATCGGAGCCTGCCCACCGCTGATCGCCGCCTACATGGCCGATGTCATGCCGCCACGCTGGCGCGGCACCCTGTCATGCCTGTGCGCCGGCCTCGCCTTTCTAGGCGCACCAGCGATCATCTTCCTGATGCGTGCGGCGTCGCCAACGGCTTTTGGCCTTGAAGGCTGGCGTTGGGCTCTCGGCTCCGGTGCGTTCGTCGCCGTCGTCGCAGCGGGCCTGCTTGCGCTCTTGCCGGAATCGCCGCGCTGGCTTGCCGCCGCCGGCCGCTTCGCCGAGGCCGACGCTGCACTGCGGCGCTTCGGTGCGCGAAGCAAAGTGCCGTTGGCCACTTCGGACGGAGCTGGAAAGGCATCCCAAACGGCACTCGATCGCCCACAGACAGATCTGGGGCGCCGCCTGCTCCTGCTATGCACCCTCTATGCGCTCGCCCCCTGGGCGACGATCGGCTTTCCGCTGATGAGCGGGGCCGTAATGGTCGCGAAGCAGTTCAGCATCGGCGATTCCGTCATAGCGGCCGGCCTGATCATGTTCGGACCGGCACTGGGCAATCTGCTCGTCGCTCCGGTGATCGACCGGATCGGCCGCAAAGCCAGCCTGATCGGCGCCGCGGGTGCGATGGCTGCGCTGGGCTTGGCCTTTGCAGCCGCAACCACCTTCCTGCCGCTTGTCGCCCTCGGCATCGCCTTCGCGCTGGCCAGCGCCATCTATGCCAGCGTCCTTGCGGTCTACGCCGCCGAGATCATTCCAACCGAGCTGCGGGCCTCGCGGACATCCATAGCTTGGGGGGTAGGCCGCTTCATCTCCATCTTCGTGCCGTTGGTCTTTTTCGCGCTGATCCACCAGGTCGGAGCCTGGAGCATGTTCGTGCTGATCGCGGCGGCGTTGGGTCTCAGCGCAGCGCTGATTGCGGTCGTCGGACCACGGGGCCGATCGCAGCAGGCAGTCGCCTGAGACCGATCGGTGGGCCAATTCGGCGCCAAGGTGAACGGCTGTTCGCATTCGGCCCACCGCGCATTGATCAAAAGGGCCGATCGGGCAATATCCGATATGACCATTTTTGAAACTCGTATTGCGCAGTTTCGAGCAATTTGAGAAATCTGCGGCGTTCCGAGCACAGCGATCCTCTCGTTGAGCGACATGGCACGGCCGACAGGACATTGCGGATGAACTGGTCGGGCGACCTGTCGGTGAGAGGAGCTATCGCGGGGGCGAGGCGCCGGCGGCATGATTGGGGTAGGGGCGTGACAGCAGTGCACACATTGTTCGGTCCAGCGGTGCTGGGCGTGGCTCTCGCCATGGGCGCGGGCTCCGCCATCGCGCAGTCGACGGCTCCGAAACCCGGCAGTCAGCCCGCGCCACCGTCCACGCCCGCCGTCCAGCCGGTGTCGACGGAGCCCAGCAGCACCACCGCGAGCTTTGGCGACTGGACGCTGCGCTGCCAGCGCGTCTCGGACAATCCCAAGTCGGCCCGCATCTGCGAGGTCGCGCAAGTCCTGCAGAGTCAGGGGCAGCAGGCCCCGATCGCCCAGGTTGCCGTCGGTCGCGCAGCTGCCGGGGAGCCGTTGCGGGTTACGGCCGTGATGCCGATCAGCATCTCCTTCCCCAGCGTCGTGCAGATCGCCATCGGCGAGAAGGACGCAAAGCCGCTCGAGCTCGGCTGGCGGCGCTGCATTCCGAGTGGATGCTTCGCCGATGTGGCACTTGGCGATGAGATGATCAAGCAGTGGCGCAAGGCGAGCGAGCCGGGCCGGATCGTCTTCAAGGATGCCGCCGGGCGTGACCTGGCCTTGCCATTGTCGACCCGCGGTCTCGACCAGGCTGTCGAGGCCCTCGCCAAGGAACGGCTCTGATCATGGCCCGGCGGCGCGAGGCCCGTTCACAGACCGCAACCCGAGCCGACGGGGCGGTGTTGCGTCACATGACGGCTTCGAGCGAACGTCGCTCCGTTCTCGCTGCCCTGCGGCAGCGTTGCCTCGTCGGGCAGGCGATGGCGCTCGCTCTCTGGAATGCGCCCGCCTTCGCACAGAACGTCATCACGCCGGACGGACGCACGCAGACCAATGTCGCGGTCAGCGGCAGCACGACGACGATTACGACCAAAACGATTTCCGGCGGCGCCGGCTACAACTCGTTCTCGCGCTTCGAGCAGGGCGCCGGCTCGACGGTCAACATGCACCTGCCGCAGAACACCGGCGTGCTGGTCAACATCGTTCGCGATGGGCCGGTGGTCATCAACGGCATCCTGAATTCCTATCGGAACGGCCAGATCGGGGGCCATGTCTACTTCTCGGATTCGGCCGGCTTCACCGTCGGGCCGAGCGGCGTCATCAATACCGGCCGGCTGACGGTCAATACGCCGACACGTGAGTTCTTGGATCAGGTGATCGGTCCGGACGGCACCGTCAACGAGACGATGGCTGGCAGGCTCCGGGCGAACGACGTGCCGATCTCGCCCGATGGCAAGATCACCATTGACGGTGCGATCAATGCGCGGCGCGGCGTGTCGCTGAATGGCCATTCCGTCAGCGTCGTCGGGCAGATCAAGACGAACGCTGCTCCGGTCGACATTGCCGAGCGCCGCGAGCGGCATCGCACCGCGTTCTCTCAGAGCGTCAACACGGCCGGTCTCCGCCATGGCGGGGGCATGGTCGTCCGCAAGGGCGGCGGCATCGAGATCGTCGCCGCCGGCACTGTCAGCGTCTCTGGGCGGCTCAGTGCCGATGCGACGGCGCGGCGCGCCGCCGGCACCGTCACCGTCCGCTCGGGCAAGGGCACCACGATCGCGCAGACGGCGAAGATCACCGCCACGGGCGCCGCGCCCGCTCCCCTGCCGGCCGGGGCGGCTCCGCCCACCCCTGCGAACTCCATCCCTGTGAACACGGGGGACGGCGGCAAGGTCTCCATCACCTCCGACGCCGCGATCACGATCGCCCGTGGCGCGACGGTCGACGTCAGCGCGGCCCGCGACGTGGCTGGGAAGGGCGGATCGGCGATCGTCCTTGCCGGCACAAACCTCGATGTCGCGGCCGGCGCCATGTTCCGCGGCATGGCGGGCACGAGCGGGGATGGCGGCTTTATCGAGCTCAGCGCCAAGCAGACCGTCAGGCTCGGCGCCGTCGATGTCGACCTCTCGGCCCGCAAGGGCAAGGCCGGCCTGCTCTATATCGACCCGACCGATATTGTGATCGGGACCGGCGGCAACGCCAACATGATCACCAACGGCACGAACGTGCTGCTGGAGGCGACGAACAGCATCACCATTCTCGGCGACGGGATCATCGATACCCGCAACTTCAACCGTTCCGCCAATGGCGGGGTGCTTTCGGCTGCGAACCCCTCCCTCGGCAACTCCGGCAGCATCACGCTGGAGGCGCGACAGATCAACGTCGCCGGTCAATTGCTGGCCGGCGTCAGCCCCGGCAGCCTCTACACGGCCGGCGACGTCACGCTGAGCGCAAGCGCCTCCGATAGGCGCAATTCCGGCAAGGCGACGGCTGAGGCGACCATCGACGTCAGCGGCACGATCACCGGCCGTGACGTCAAGCTCCTGGCGGATGCGACCGGCATCTCCTCCTTTATCAATCCCGGCCCGGGCCTCGCGCTGTTCGCCGGGCTGACCAACCTGTCCATCCTGACCGGTCTCAATGGCGGTTATGTCGCGAGCGACATCACCGCCCGCGTTTCGGTCAAGAACGGCGCTTCGATCACCGCGACGCGCGACATCGTCATCAGCGCGACCGGGACGCAGGAAGCGACCCTGCCGGCCATCTCGGTCACGGCGGTGTCGCCGATGGCGGCCGCGGTGACCTATGCCGATCTCAAGGCGCGGGTGACCGCCGAGGTCGAGTCGGGGGCGTCGCTGACGATCGGCCGCAATCTGACGGTCGAGGCGAAGAACGAGGCGGCTTTGGGGGCGACGGCGCTCGCTGCGTCAGCCGGACAGACCCTGGCCGCCTTCGCCGTCGCGGTTGGCACCACCGACATCGAGACCAAGGCGATCGTCAGCTCCGGGGCGACTGTCACGGTCTCCTCCTCGGCGAGCAATGTCCGGGTCTCGGCGATCAACGAGAACACGTTCTCGACCTCGGCCACGGCGATGTCGATCAGCGGCGGCATGGTCGGCCTGTCCGTCGCCTATTCCGACGCCAAGGCGAGTGCCGAGGCGAGGCTCGGGGCCTCGCTCGGTTCGAGCAGCGGCCGGATCGGTAACGTCACGGTCGAGGCGATCTCGGACAACAGCAAGAACGCGACCTCCTCGGCGGTGACGCTCGGGCAGAACCTGATCATCGAGTCGCTCCAGGTCGCCAATGCGATGGAGACGCTCTTCGCCCCGCTGACCTCCCGGCTCGGCTCGCGCGAGATCGGCAAGTTCGGCAGCACGCTCACTTTGGCGAAAAGCGATCTTTCTGCGATCGCCTCGATCGCGGCCGATGCCGGCGGCCCGGCCCCGACGATCTACGCGACAAAGGCAGCCGTGGTCAGCGATGTCCGCGATTTCGCCCTGCGCGCCGCGGCCGATGCCGGCCTCAGCTCGAATTCGAAGAACCCGACGGCCGTCAATCCGGAAGCGACGGTCGCGATGTCGGCTGCCGTCGTGTACGGCGATTTCCGCCACACCTCGCGCGCCTCGATCGGTGCCGGCGTCACCGTCGACGCCAATCGCATCGGCGTCTCCGCGACGACCGCTGTGCCGATCGCCAATACCTGGACCGATTGGGGCGGCTTCGGCGAGACGCTCTCGCATCTGAACGGCACCTTCGGCGTCGCCGGCAACATCCTCACCAGCTATGCCAGCGCCACGGCGGAATCGAGCCAGCTCGGCCTCGCCGGCGCCGTCGACTACTACAAGATCGCCAACCAGACCGAGGCCTATGTCGGCCCCGGCGCGACCTTGCGGCAGAACAGCGGCCTCGGCTCCTGGGACATAGCGCTCGGCACTGGCGCGCTCCAGAGCTTCGACAAGGCCGTCACGGTCGCCGCCAGCACGAAGACGGAAACGATCGACGTCGCCGGCAACTACGGTATCTTCTCCGGGACCGGTACCTCCGGCGGCGCCGGGTCGGCAGTGGGTGGTGCCTTTGCCGATCTGCAGCGCGAGAGCCGTACCGTCGCGGCGGTCGGCGCCGGGGTCACGATCACCGCGCTCGAACTCGCGGTCACGGCGAAGACCGAAGACAAGATCTTCGTGCTCGCGCCGACCTCGGGCAAGGCTGCCGGTGCCTTCGCCGCCAACGGCATGGTCGTGCTGGTCGGCATCGACAATCACACGCTCGCTTCGATCAGCAACCAGGCGACGATCGACGTCACCTCGATCGATGTCACGGCCCGCCAGTTCATCTCGCTCTTCGCGCTGACCGGCGCCGTCACCTATGGCGGCGCCAACGCTATCGGCGTCTCGGTCGCGGCGCTCGACACGGCCGGGGTGACGCGAGCCTATATCGGCGACAACTCCGCCGATCTGTCCGGCGACCGTCTGGGCAATGGCTACGCACAAGGGCTGATCACCACCCGCTCGCTCGATGTCGAGGCGGTGACGGATGGGCGCATCACCGTCGCGTCGATCGCCGCGGCGATCTCCGACCCCAACGCCTCGAAGCTCAGCTTCTTCAAGGGCATCGCGGCCCAGGGCAAGGCCGATGCGGCGGTGCTGCGTTCCGGCGCAGGCAGCGGCATCAGCCTGACCGCGGCCGGCAGCGCCGCCGTCGCCACGACGACGCTGGGCACCTCCGCCTGGATCGATGGCGCGGTCGTGGTCGCCAAGGCCGGCGGCGCGGTCATCACCGATGTCGCGGCAACGAACGCCACGGTTGCCGAAGTGGCCTCCGGCTCGGCCGCCCTCAACCTGACCGGTGCCTCGAGCCCGCTCAGCGGCGCGCTTTCGGGTGCGGTCGCGATCGGCCTCTTCGACAACAGCACCGATGCCCGCATCGCCAGCACGACCATCACCGGGGCGGGCGACACCATCGTGCAGGCGCTGGCCGGCGGGCGCCAGACCGTGGTCGGCGTCAGCATCGCCGCCGCCCGCGCCAATAGCGGCGCGGCTGCGGTTTCGGCTGCAATCGGCATCATCACCGACAGCGTCAGCGCCCAGATCCGCAATTCGGCGATCAACGGCATTTCCGGGGCGTCGTCCGGCAACGACGTGCTGGTCAACGCCTATCGCGCCACGGATATCGGCATTGGCGGCGGCGCCGCCTATTTCGGCGCGCAGGCCGGCCTCGGCGTGGCGCTCACCTATGTCTCGATCGGCGACCCTTCCGGCCGGGACGCTGTGGCTGCGCTGATCACGGATACGTCCCTCTCGGCCGTCGACAAGCTGACTGTCGCGGCGCGGACCTCGAGCCGCATCGTCTCGAGCGCCATCGCCGGCGGTGGCGGCCCTGATTCGAACGGCCTGGCCGGCGCCATCGTCATCACCGAGATCAGCCCGACGACGCGCGCGGCCATCACGGATGGTTCGGGCGCCCCGTCGCGCATCGCGATGGACGGCGATGCCCTCGTCGTCGCCGACAGCGGCAAGGACGGCACGCTCGACGCCGCGCTGGATAGCCGGCTCGCCAACACCGATCCGGGTCAGATCGACTTCACCGGCAGCGCCACGAATGCGAACCAGGCTGCTAATCCCATCGGCGCCTCGATCATCGCCATTGCCGGCGCGGTCCAGGCCGGCAAGAACAATATTGGCTCGTCCTTCCTCAGCAATACGATTAGCCAGTCGCATATCGCGCTCATCGAGAACGTCGACCTGACGAGCTCGACCGGCGTCACCGTGCGTGCGCAGGACGGGTCGCTGATCACCGCCGTGGCGGTCGGCCTCGGTGTTGCGACCGGCCAGTTCGCCGGCGTGGCCTCGGTCGCGCAGCAGACGATCGATGCTGTCGTCAGCGCACGGATCAGCGGCGGCAGCATCATGAGCCGCGACGTTGCCGTGCAGGCGCAGGCCTCCTCGACGATCCGCGGCAGCGCCGGCTCGCTCGGCATCGGCATCGGCGCCGCGGCCGTCGGCCTTTCGATCGTCGAGAGCAGCATTGCCAACGATGTTGCGGCGGAGATCGACGGGACCCAGATTCGCGCCTCGCGCGACGTCGTGCTCACTGCCAGCTCGACGGCGACGATCGACACGATCGCCATCGGCATTGCCATGTCGCGCAATGTCGGCCTCGCCGGCTCGGTCGCCAACAACAGCGTCGCCACCGATGTCGGCGCGACGATCACCGATGCCGACATCATCGCCGGAAACAATCTCGGCGTGTTCGCCGCCAACACCGACCGGATCACGGTCTCGGCCGGCGCGCTCGGAGCCACCGCCGCGGCGCCCGGCGTCGCGGGCGGCGTTTCCGTCGTCAACAACACGATCGGCGGCGCGACTGCCGCCGCGATCGCAGGCAGCAGCGTCGATGCGCGTGCTGGCGGCACCGGCTCGCTGAGCTATGATGCCGGCCAGCTTCTCACCGCCTTCGATCTGAGCACGGCCAACGGCCCAAGCGCGGCGCAGCCTTCGCTGGCGATGACGGCACGCAGTGTCCATGGGCTCGGCGTCATCGCGACCTCGCAGCAATCGGTGCTGGCGAATGCGGTGACCGGCGGCGTCGCTGCCTTCCCGATCACCGGCGCGGTCGCGATCGTGCCGATCCGCAACGTGCTCGGCGGCAGCACGAGCGCCACGATCGACTCCAGCCAGGTCGACACCCGCCTGACCGGCACGGGCAGCGCCGCGGTCGCGATCGAGGCGGCAAGCCACTCCTATGCCGCGACCTTCATCACGGTCGGTGCGATCGGCGGTATCGCCGCCAGCGGCGCCAATGCCGGCACTGTGATGGAGCGCAGCACCAGGGCAGCGCTGACGCGTTCGACCACCGGCACCACGACCCCCGGCTACACCGGCCCCGGCGTCACTGCGCTCGACATCGCCGCGGCCTCCTCGCAATCGGCGGCGAGCAATGTGATCGGTTTCGCCCTCGGCCTCGGCGGCGCCGCGGCGATGGGTGTCGTCAACAGCTTTAACGCGTCGACAAGCGCCTCGCTGGATCAGGGCCTGGTCACGGCCGGGCGGGTCGGCGTCACCGCCGATAGCCGCAACGGCTTCTATGCCCGGACGGTCGCCGTGGGGATCGGCGGCGTTGGTGTCGGCAGCGCCTTCATCGTCGGCACCAGCCGCAATGCGACATTGGCGACGATCGGCGGCGGCTCCGGCCAGACGGTGCTCAACCTCAATGGCGCCCTCGCCGTGGCCGCAGCGAGCCGCAACGCCTTCACCACGCTCGCCGCAGGCGGTGCAGCCGGCGGCTTTGCCGGCGTCGCCGGCATGGTCAGCTTCGTCGATGTCGACAACCAGACGCGGGCGGGGCTTTACGGCACGACCGTCACGATCAAGCCGGGCGCGACGCAGACTGTCGGGGGTGTCACCAGCGCGGCGGGCGTCAGCGTCACTGCTCATGAGGCGACCAGCATCACGCCGACGACGGCCGCCGGTGCGACCGGCAGCATCGGTGCCGGCGCAGGCGCCAATATCGCCAGCCTCGACGGCCTCGTGCAGGCCGATATCCAGGGCTCGACCCTGGTTGCGCCGGGCACGGTTTCGGCCTCCGCCACCTCCGAGCGCGATGTCAGCGCGCTGACAGTGACCTATGGTGTCGGCGGTTCGGCCGGCATCGGGGCGGCAGTCGCCCTGATCTCGGTCGGCACCGGCGCGCCCTCGGGCGCATCGGGCGAGCTCACTGCCGGCGGCAGCGGCACGCTCTCCCGCATCGGCCAACTCACCGCCGGCAATGCCGATCTCGTCCTGAGTACCGCTGGGCTCGCCAGCTATCGCAGCTATCGTGGCGCCGCCGGAACGGCGATGAGCGAGAGCGAGCTGCGCGAAGCCGCGCGGACCGACTATAATCTCTTGCTGGCCAACGGCACTGTCTCCGGCGGCGCGTATACGTTGACCGATGCGGGTGTCACTGCGCTGCGCAGCAATGCGGCGACGGCGCTCGGTATCGCCAATCCATCCGACGCCCAGGTTCGCAGCTGGGCAGCGACGCGTTACGCGGCCTTCAGCGGCGGCGCGGTCAGCTATCTCCTCAGCGACACCGGCCTCAGCACCTATCGTTCGCAGGTGGTCGCGACGACCCCGGGCGCGAGCGACGACCAGGTCCGTAGCGCCGCCAACGACGCCTATGCCCGCCTGCTCGCCAACGGTACCGTCAGCGGCGGTGTCCTGACCTTGTCCACGGCTGGTCTCGAAACCTATCGGGCCGAGGCCAACGCCAGCCTTGGCCGTACGGCGACCGATGCCGAGATACGGAACTACGCCGCCCAGCAATACGGCTTCTTCACCGGCAATCGCAGCCGCATCGCGGCTCCGGCGGCGCAGAGCGCTGCTGCCCTGCTCGAAAGTGCCGGCTCCGCCACCACCGCCAGCGTCAGCGGCGGCAGCATCGTCAGCGGCGCCGTCTCCGTTTCGGCGCTATCGCGGACGAAGACGACCAATACCGCCAGCGGTGTCGGGGTGGGTGGTGGCGGCGTTGGTGCGGCGACCGCCTATACTGATGTCGGCGACAAGGTCTCGGCGCGTCTCGACCAGATCAGCGTGACCACTGGCTCCATCGCCGTGACCGCGAACTCGACTGACGGGACAGGCTCCGCCGCCCGGGTCGAAGCGACCGCGGGGGCCGGCGGTCTTGCCGCTGCGGCCGGCGCTGCCGTGGCCGACGGTGCGATTTCCAACCAGGTCACGGCGACGCTCGGCGGCACGCTGACCGTGACCGGCGCGACGAGCGTCAACGCGAACAACAGCCAGACCAGCCGGTCGGACGCATTCGGAGCCACGGTGGCGGGCGGTCTGGCGCTCGGTGTCTCGCTCGCGACGAGCAGAGCCGAGAGCACTGTTGCGGCGCGATATGCCAACGGCTCGAGCCTTACGGGCACCGGCCTCACGATCGGCGCGCAAAGCACCGGAGCGGCCCATGCCGCGGCCGTTGCCGGCGTCGGCGGCTTGCTCGTGGCCGGCTCGGGCGCGGCTGCGAATGCGACCGACAGCTCCAACGTCTCCGCGGTGATCGGCGCCGGCGCCAGGGCGAATGTCGGAACCGGCACGATCAGCGTCACGGCGACGGCATCGCCCGATGCGAAGGCAGCAGCCTTCGGCGTCGCGGTCGCCGGCGGCCTTGCGGTCGGCGTCGCCGTCGCCAAAGCCACTGTCGGCACGCAGGTACTCGCTGCGATCGAGGGCAATGCCAGCCTGATCGCGAGCCAGTTCACCGCCGGCCTCCTCTCGGTCACGGCGACCGGCTCGGTGTTCGGCACGGCTGCCGGTGATGCCGTCAGGCTGGCGGATTCGACCTCCGGCTTCGCGCGCGGCGGCTACTCCGCCGCCGCCTCGGCGGTTGCCGGCTCGGGCTCCTATTATGTCAGCGCCACCGGCACCGATGCGCGGGCGCGCAACACCAGTTCGGTGACGGCTTCGGTCGGCGACTACGTCCGCCTGCCGTCCGGCACGGTGACCATCACCGCGACGAACACCACGCTCCAGGCGGCCAAGGCGACTGGCATCACCGTCGGCGGGACGGGGGCCGTCGGCGCGGTCAACGCCCAGGCCGATGCCGCAACGACGACGACGGCCTCGCTTGGCGCCTCGTCCACCATGGTCGGGAGCGGCACCGGCAGGTTCACCCTGACCGCGACCGGGGAGGATACGCAGATCGTGCGTGCGGAGGCCGGCACTGGCGGCGGCCTCTATGCGGGCTCCGGCGCGACCGGCTCGACCTCCAACACCTCGGATGTGACCGCCTCGATCGGCGCCAATGCAGTGATCCAGACCGGGCTCGCGGCGATCGGCGCGAGCCACGTCGCGCGCTATGCCTCGCTAGTCGACAGCCTGCAGGCCACCGCGTTGGGCGCCAGCGCCGCGCTTGCCCGCAACAGCGCCAATGTCGACGTGCTGGTCTCGCTAGGCGCCAGCAGCCGGATCACCGCCGCTGGCCCGAATACCGCCGGCTGCTATCTGACGAGCTGCCTGCAGGCGATCTCGCTGACCAGCCGCAATGCGTTCACTCAGCTCGATCTCGGCGACTCCGTGCGCGCAGCCGCCGGCGGCGGCATCAACGGCGCCGGCGCGACTTCGCGGACGGAGATCGACGGCACGTCGAACGTCACGCTCGGCGACGGCACGACCCTGATTGCCGGCACAAATCCGATTGCTGCACCCGGCCCGATCCTGGTGCAGGCCTGGACGGAGTTGACGGGGAACGACACCGCGACGCTGACCACCGGCGGCCTCCTGCAGGGCGCGGGAGTGTCGGCGCGCTATCGCGCCGATGTCGACAATACAGTGACGCTCGGCAACAACGTCGTCCTGAACTCCTTCGGCGTCATCAATATCGGCACCTATACGCTCGCCGATGTCAGGGCGAACGCCTATGTCAGCACCTACGGGCTAGCCAGCGTCGGCCTCGCCGATGCCGACGTCACCATCCGCACCGACAACAAGGTGCTGATCGGCACGAACTCCGAATTGCTCGGCCTCTACGACGTCAACGTGACCGCCGGTCGCGACGGCTCCGGGCTACGGACGAACAGGCTTTCCGGCACGGCGACCGCGCTCGGCTATGTCCGCGGCCTGATCGCAGTGCCGGATGCCGACGCCTCGACCAACCTGCAGAACCATGCCCGCGTCGAGGTCGGCAGCGGCACCACCATCTCCAGCGCCCAGAACGTCACGCTCGGCGCCTATGACGGCGTGCTCGACGCCGATGCCGATGGCACCGGCCACGGCTACCAGCTCTATTTCATTCCGGTCACCTCCGGCTCGAGCAGCCCGGGCCGGTCCTCGACCTCGACCTTGGTGATGAACGGCACCGCGACGGCCGGCATCTACAACACCCAGCGCGTCGAGATCGGCTGCGGCGTGAACGCCTCGGTGCAATGCGGGCCGAATGAGACTCCGACGATCCGCTTCATCAGCGGCGCGCCGGTGACCGCCAGCTACACCACAGCCTTCGACCCCATCGCCTACATCAATGCCCGCTACGATGCTGCGGTCGCGAGCACGCTGATCTCCGGTGTCAGCTCGGCCCCGGTCAAGGCGGTGCGGCTCAGCCAGCTCTATGCGGCGGGCGGCAACGTCTTCGTCAATGCCAGCACGGTTCAGGGCAATGGTTCACTGATCGCCAATGGCGGCCCGTCGATCACCGTGATCAATCGCAGCGCCGCCTATCTCGTGCTCGACGGCGGCGCCTATATCCCGGAATCGACCGGCGGCCAGATCGTCGGCTCCAGCGGGTCCCTGACACGCCAGAGCAATCCGGACGCGACGCCGAGGATCATCATCGACAATGCCTATGGCGGCCAGCTCGACGCCAGCGGCAACGGGCCGGCGCTGCTGATCGCGGGCGATCTCACCAATCTCGGCGGCCTGGTCTCGATCAACAATACGCTTGGCTCGTTCGGCTTCTCCGGCCAGCGTATCGACGCGCTGCAGTTCAATGCGACCGTGCCGAACGGCGCGGTCGCGGTCTCGTCGAACGGGCCGAACGGCATGTACACGCCCGGCGCCTCGCCACAGGCTGAGTATGGCTCCTATATCTACTATCCGGGCGGCAGGCCGGGCTCGACCAGCTTCAACGCCGATGAAGCGGTCATCGCCGCGGCCAACGCGCTCGCAGCGGGGCAGGGCGCGACCGACCTGAACTACTTCCTGTATGGCAGGCAGAGCGAGGGCGCGACCCGCAACTTCTCGATGCAGTTCTTCGGAAATTGTGCCGGCTACATCGCCGATTCCGGTTACAACTGCACCGGCGGCTATGACATGGGCAACAATATCCGGTTCATGGTCATCCCGATGGTCCCGACCTACCGGGAGAGCAATCCGGTCGCGCAGGGCGGTGGCACGCAGATCTACGGCGCCCAGGTCGCGATCAAGGCGACGACGATCAACGTCAACGCCTCGATCGAGGCGGGGCGGATCACCAACTGGTCTGGCAATATCGGTGGGAACGTCGGCGATATCCTGCGCGGTTCCCGTCAATCCTGGCTCGATGCCGGCTACACGACAGTGAGCCTGGCCAGCATCTTCGGTGGAGGCTGGTCGGCCGCCGGCGCGGCCCCGGTCTCCTACGATCTCGTCAACGACCGGCTGGTCATGGCCGACGTCAACGCCTCCTCGGGCGGTGGCTCGGTGCTGCTCGACGGTCAGATCATCAGCACCAACACGCTCGGTCGCATCAAGATCAATGGCGGCTTCGGCGATGTCAGCGTCAACAACCAGTCAGGGCTCGATTTCGTCGTCAACCGCATCAACACCGGCACGGCCGCAGGAGTGAACGCCAGCGTCAGCAAGATCACGATCGTCGACCGGCTCGTCACCTCCGGCGCGAACACGACCGTCTACGCCTACACGCCCGGCTCCGGCATCGCAGTCTACAAGACGCATAATGGTGCGCAGCCGACCTTGAGCGGCGTCGGCGCCTCGACGCCTGTCGCCTTCATCTCCGGCGACACGACGAGCTACAATCCCGTCACGGGCACGCGCTATGAGTGGACCCAGCAGGCCATCCTACAGAAGGAAGGCTTGACCGAGGCAAACCGCAACCAGCGCGACATCCCGGGCGTCTACTGGCGCTTCGATTCAGGCACGTCGGGCAACCCTTGGGTCTATGTCGACGCCCAGTCGCCGAGCACCAATCCGGGTCAGGACTGGGGGTACTGGTGGTCGCGCAGCGCACAGGCTCCAAGCGCGACGACCGTGTCGGGCCGCCTGACGAACGACACCAGTCTGACCAATGTCGGGTTGACGCAGGAGATCACCGGCGGCCAACTCGACTTCATCCACAACTCGGCAAGCTATGGCGGCTGCAACGGGCAAGCGATCAATCACTGCGACCGCGACTTCGTCGCCCAGCCCGGGGCATCGCAAGCGCAGTGGGCCTACAACTATGTAACCCGGGCCTTCGTCCAGGTCACCGCTTCGGTGAAGGCCGACAATCCGTTCGCGGTCAGTTTTGCCGGCAACGCGGCCGGCCGCGTCAGCATCACCTCTAACAGCTCGGTCATCCAGCAGGGCAACATCGTCAATCCGAGCGGCACGACGACGATCGTCGCCTCGGGCGGCAGCTTCACCCAGGTGGCGAACGCCACGATCCTCAGCAACAACCTGACGCTGACCGCGCGCGATTCGATCGGCACGCAATCGTCGGCGATCCGGGCTACGCTCACCCCGGGTGCGCAGCTCGACGCCAGGACTGGCAGCGGTGGCATCAATCTCGACATCACCGGCAGCGCCCGGGTTGTCGCCCTGCGCGCCGACCAGACTCCGGGCGCTTACGGCAACATCAACGTGCGCGCCACCGGCAGCCTCGAGGCCGTGGCCACGGGATCGACGAACATCGTCGGCCGCAACATCACGCTGGTGAGCGACGAGGGCAGCATCGGCTCGCTCTCGAACCTGATGACGATGCGCGCGGTCGCAACGCAGCTGCCGAATGGCAGCTATGTCGATGGTGTCGTCAGCCTCACCGCCCGCGGCGATATCGGCATCTCTCAGGTCGTGGGCGATCTGCGCGTCGGGCAGATCGAGAGCAAGGCCGGCGATGTCCGCATCGACGTCGTCGCCGGCAGGCTCGTCTCGGCCTCGGGACAAACAGCGGCGCAGGCGCTGAGCGCCGACCAGCTCTCGAAGGTCTCGCGTGCGCTGAAACTCACCGCGGCGGATGGCGCCGCTGCCGCCGCCCAAGGCAGTATCACTGCGTTCGAGAAGCAGGTTACGCAGACCTACGCCCAGTATTCCGCGCTGCTCCGCGACGGTAGCGTCGCCATGGTCGACACCAACAATGACGGGGTGCCGGACAAGCGCGTCTTCACGCTCAACACTGCCGCTATTCCGCTCTATCAAGCCTTCGCGGATGCCGAGCTCGGGCGTACGGCCGGGACTGACGAAGTCGCGGCCTATGCCGCGCGACGTTACGCCGCCTATTCGGGCGTCTTCGAGTCCGCCTATGGCGGCGGCTGGGCGGATCAGGCTCGATTCAACCCGGCGACGCTCGAGAGCAATTACAGCTTCAGCGTCAATGGTGCGGGTGTCGCTCCCGGCCTTGCCAACCGGATCGCTGGCGATGCGGTCTGGACCGAGCGGCAGCTCGTCTCGGCGATCAATACCTCGGCGCTGCAGCCGGACCCGGGCGTCGTCGGCAATGGCCGGGCGCTGGTCATCGGCCACGACGTCACGCTGAACACCGCCGGCAGCATCGGCTCGCTCGCGCCGGATGTGCAGGTTGCGCTTGCGGACATCCGCAGTGGCTCGGTCTCGAATGCCCAGCTCGCCGCGCTCGCGGTTGCGACCACGCCTGGCACGGTCAAGCTCGTCGGGCAGCGGCAGGACGGCAGCCTCGTCGAGGTCACCGATCTCAACAACGTCCCGAACGGCGTCACGCTCGTTCGCGTCGACGTCAAGCAGACCGCGCCGCTCTTCATCAATGCGACCGGGACGTTCTCCGCCTCGGCGCAAGGGGACGTCTATGTCCAGTCGACGGGGGCGCCGAACTCGGCCGGCGGTACACTGACGATCGGGCGCATCACCGCGACGGGCACGGTCAATCTGCAGGCGCCGCAGGCGATCGTCGCCGGGACGCAGGCGGACGGCACGACGCCGCGCAACCCGGTGCAGATCCAGACCAATGGCGATCTCGTGCTGGTCGCGGGCGGGGGCGGCATCGGTTCCGCCGCGACACCGCTGACCTACCAGATCGGCGGCAGGCTGGTCTCCGCCTCTGCGGCCGCCGGCGATGCCTATCTCGTCGCCAATGCCGGCAATGCCGAGATCGGCCGCATCTTCGCGTCCGGCACCGCCTCGCTGACCGCGCGGGCCGGCGGCATCCAGGGGTATCTGCCGGGCGTCGCGATCTCGGCGAACTCGATCCGGCTCAGCGCGACCGGCAATGTCGGCTCGGCCAGCGCCGCACTCGGCCTGCGGGTCGGCGCCGCCGGTGAGATCTCCGGCACCGTCGGCGGCTCCGCCTGGCTCTCGGGCCCGACCGTGGCCGGCCAGACGCCGACCGCCTTCCGTATCGGAGAGCTCGCGGCGACAAACGGGCTCGACATCGTCGCCGATGGCGAGATCGACATCCTGCGCAATGTGCACTCCAGCGCCGGGGCGGCGTCCCTGGTCGGCGCCAGGATCACGATGGCGAGCGGCGCGGAAATCAGCGCCGCGGGCCGCGTCAGCCTTGCCTCCAACAGCGCCATCGTGCTCGGGCGGGTCGCCAGCACGCTCGCTGCTCCTGCCGGCGGCACCTCGATCGCCCTGACCGCGACGGGCACGATCATCGGCAACGGCGATAGCGGCCCCCTGCTCGACGCTTCCCAGGCAGGTGGCGTGGTCTCGCTCTACGCCGGAAACGGCATCGGCACGGCGAGTGCGTCACTCGCCTTCGCTGCCCCCATGATCACTGCGCGCAGCCTGAATGGCAGCGTTTATCTTTCAACGGTTGGCGCCACTCATGCCACCAGTCTCACCGCGGATGCAGGCGCGGTCACGCTGAGCGCTGGCGGCGATCTCGTCCTCGACACGGTCGCGAGCAACGCGGGTGCGCGGCTCTCGACGAGCAATGGCAGCCTGACGCTTGGAACACTCACGGCCGGTGGTGACAGCGCGCTTTCGGCGAGTGGTGCGATCGCAATTGCCTCCGCCACGACGACGGCCGGCGATCTTTCCATCGCCTCGACCGGCGCCGGTATCGTCGCCGCCAGCATCGATGCTGCCGACGATGCGACACTGATCGCTGCGACCTCGATTTCGGTCACGACCGGCCTGACGGCGGGTGACGTGGCCAATGTCACCGCTAGCGGCGGAACGCTTGCCCTCGCCAACCTGAGCGCCGGCGCGAGCTCGATATTGACGGCTTCGGGTGCAGTTACGCTGGGGAGCGCCGCTACCACCGCGGGCGATCTCTCCGTGACATCGACGGGCGCCAGCATCGCCGCTGCGAGCATTGAGGCCGCCGGTGCCGCGACACTGGCTGCTGCGACCTCGATCTCGGTCACGACCGGCCTGACGGCGGGCGGTGCGGCCAATGTCACCGCTAGCGGCGGAGCGCTCGACCTCGCCAGCCTGAACGCCGGCGCGAGCTCGGTGTTGACGGCGTCGGGCACGGTCACGCTCGGCAGCGTCACCACGACGGCCGGCGATCTTTCCGTCACTTCGACGGGTGCGGGCATCACTGCCGCAAGCATCGACGCAGCGGAGGATGCGACGCTTGCCGCAGCGACCTCGGTTTCGGTGACGAGCGGCGTGACGGCGGTCGGCGCGGCCAGCATCACGGCTAGCGGCGGCGCGCTGGGTCTCGGCAGCTTGAGCGCCGGCGCGAGTTCGTCGCTGACGGCCTCGGGCGCTATCACGCTCAGCAGCGCAGCGACAACGGTGGGTGATCTTGCGATCACCTCGACCGGCGCCAGCATCAGTGCCGTGAGCATCAACTCCGCCGCCGACGCGACGCTCGCTGCCGCGACCTCTATCTCGGTGACAAACGACCTGACGGCGGGCGGCACAGCCAGCTTCACCGCCAGCGGTGGGACGCTCGATCTCGCCAGCCTGAGCGCCGGTGCAAGCTCGACAGTGACCGCGTCGGGTGCGGTCACGCTCGGCAGCGCCACAACGACGGCAGGTGATCTTTCCGTAACGTCGACGAGTGCCGGCATCACCGCCACAAGTATCAATGCAGCCGAAGATGCGACACTTGCCGCAGCGACTTTGCTCTCGGTGGCGAATGGAGTGACGGCGGGCGGCGCGGCGAGCGTGACGGCCAGCAGCGGGGCACTCGGCCTCGGCAGCTTGAGCGCCGGCGCGAGCTCCTCGCTGACCGCTTCGGGGGCGATCACGCTCGGCACTGCGACGACGACGGCGGGTGATCTCGCGATCACCTCGACGGGCGCGGGGATCAGCGCCATGAGCATCGATGCGGCCGATGACGCGACGCTTGCTGCAGCGACCTCGATCTCGGTGACGAATGGCGTGATGGCGGGCGGCGCGGCCAGCGTAACCGCCAGCGGCGGGACGCTTGGCCTTGGCAGCCTGAGCGCCGGCGCGAGTTCGTCGTTGATGGCATCGGGTGCGATCACACTCGGCACTGCGACGACAACGGCGGGGGATATTTCCGTTACCTCGACGGGCTCGAGCATCGCGGCCACCAGGATCAATGCCGCTGACGCAGCCAGGTTGACCGCAGCTACCTCCGTCTCGGTGACGAATGGCCTGACAACCGGCAGCGTGGCGAATGTGACTGCCAATGGTGGGCCGCTCGCAATCGACAGCGTGAACGCGGGAGCAAGTTCGTCTCTGTCGGCTTCGGGGGCGATCACCCTTGGTAGCGCGATTACGACCGCAGGCGACTTCTCTGTCACGTCGACCAGCGCAGAGATCATCGCCGCAACCGTCAATGCTGCCGGAAACGCAACCCTCTCGGCTGCGACCTCGGTCTCGGTGACGAGCGGCGTGGTTACGGGCAGCGGTGTCAACCTCTCGGCCAATGGCGGAACGTTGACTGTCGCTCAGTTGAATGCCGGTTCGAGCTCGACGCTGACAGCTTCGGGCGCGGTCACTCTCGGTACCGCGACGACAACCGCGGGCAGTCTGACCGTCGTTTCGACCGGCGCTGACATCGCTGCCGCCAGCATCTCCTCCGCCGGGGACATGTTGCTTTCGGCAGCGAGCTCGATCTCCGTGACCAATGGCCTGATGGCGGGTGGTGTCGCGACCGTCGACGCCAGTGGCGGGACGTTGGATATCGACAGCCTGAGCACAGCCGGAGCCGTTCTATCCGCTTCCAATACTGTCACGTTAGGCAGCGCCACGACGACAGCAGGCGATCTTTCCGTCGTCTCGACCAGCGCCGGCATCGTCGCCGCCAACATTGACGCTGCCGACGATGTGACCTTGACAGCCGCGATCTCAGTCTCGGTGACGAATGGCGTGACGGCGGGCGGTGCGGCCAGCGTTACCGCCAGCGGCGGGGCGCTCGATATCGGCCGCGTGAGCGCGGGCGCGAGTTCATCGCTGACGGCATCGGGCGCGATCACGCTGGGCACTGCGACGACGGCGTCGGGCGATCTTTCCGTCACCTCGACGCGTGCTGGCATCGTCGCCGCGAGCATCGACGCGGCGGAAGATGCGACGCTTGCTGCAGCGACCTCGGTCTCGGTGACCAACGGTGTGACGGCAGGCGGCGCAGCCAGCGTCACCGCCAGCGGCGGGGCACTCGGCTTGGGCAGCCTGAGTGCCGGCGCGAGCTCCTCGCTGACGGCATCTGGTGCGATCATGCTCGGCAGCGCCACCACGACGGGTGGCGATCTTTCTGTCACCTCGACGGGTGCGGGCATCACTGCCGCAAGCATCGACACAGCGGAGGATGCGACGCTTGCCGCAGCGACCTCGGTTCTGGTGACGAGCGGCGTGACGGCGGGCGGCGCGGCTAACGTCGCAGCCGGCGGCGGGGGCCTCGCCATCGATACGTTAAGCGCAGGGGCGAGTTCGTTCTTGTCCGCTTCCGGGGCGATCACGCTGGGGCGCGCGGAAACAAGCGCGGGCGACCTCTCTGTCATTTCCACGGGGGCTGGGATTCTTGCGGCGACCGTCAACGCCGCCAGAAGCGCGACCCTTGCGGCTGCGACCTCGGTCTCGGTCACGAACGGGTTGAGCGCGGGGCGCGGCGCCAACCTCTCGGCCAATGGCGGAGCCCTGGCGGTTGATCAGCTGAATGCCGGAGCAACCTCTACGCTGACGGCTTCGGCGGCGATCACGCTTGGCAATGCGAGAACGACAGCAGGCGATCTCGTTATGACCTCGACGGGTGCCGGCATTACCGCGGCGAGCATCGAGGCAGCCGAAGATGCGATGCTGACCGCTGGGGCCTCGATCTCGGTGACGAACCGCCTGACGGCGGGCGGCACGGCGAACGTCACTGCCAATGGCGGGACATTGGGGATCAATACCCTGAGCGCCGCGAGCGCGAGCCTGTCCGCTTCCGATGCCGTAACGCTGGGCAGCGCCAGGGCGACGGCAGGTGATCTCGCCATAACCTCGATCGGCGTTGGCATCACCGCCGCCACCGTCGATGCCGCGGGCACGACGACGTTGCGGGCCGCGACGGATCTGTCGATCTCGCAGCTCGTTGCCGGCGCTTCGGCGCGGCTCTCAGCGGGCGGTTCGGTCATCGTCGGTAGCCTCAATGCCAGACACGACCTTGCTCTCGCGGCCGGTGAAAACCTCTCGCTCGGCACCGGGCGGGCGCGTTCGGGTGCGGTCTCGCTCATCTCCCAGCGCGGCGATATCCGGGTCGACCTGCTCGAAGGCGCCGGCACCGTGACCAGCTCGGCACTCGGGAACCTTGCTTTCGGCACGGTGCGCAGCGGAACGGACATCCTGCTCCAGTCCTCGGCCGGAACGATCCGCAGCGGAGCGCTGACCAGCGGGCGCGATATCGGCCTGCAGGCACGCAGCATCATCTTCGATCGCCTCGATGCCGGCCGCTCGGCCTCGCTCGCCGCCGAGGGGGATATAGCCGGCAGGCTTGTCGTTGCCACCGATGCGCTGGTACTGCAGGCAGGCCGCAGCGGCCACGGCTCGATCGCGATCGAAACCGGCGCCGCGCGTAGTGCCAGTGCCGCGGCCGACGAGGTCAAGCTCGGGCGGTTCGGGGCGGGCGACAGCATCGTCATCCTGGGCACGCGCATCGCCGCCGACATCGTCCAGCTTCCAGGCGGAGCGGGGCTGCCGCTCAAGCTCGACATTGCCGGCTTGCGCGAGCGCACCGCCCAGACGGTCGACCTGCGCATCGATACCGATCGTTTCCGGATCGGTCGCTTCGAGAGCATCGACGGTATGCTCACCACAACCTCGAACGACTTCGCGATTGCGGAAGCCTTCGTCCCCGGCGCCTTGCGGGTGGCGACACCGATCATGACCATCCTCGCCAATAACCGCAGCCTTGCTCCGGTGCCCGGTTATGATGTCCAGCTCTATCAGCGGGATCGGGGCTTCTCGCTGTCCGTCAACGGCAAGCGGCTGGCGACGAGCGCCTTCATCGTCGGGCTCGACTCCGATGTCGCCGATGCCCCGGAGGCGATGCATCTGGGCCGCGATCTGGCGCGGCTTGGCACTCTGTTGCCGAACGGGCTGTCCTTCGGCGAGATCGCCCGCGGCTTCGTTATGGGCACGGATGGCCGCTGGCGCAGCACGGGCTCCGACGAGCCTGCCACGACCGCCAGCACAGGCGCTCCGCCCAAGCCGATCGTCAATCTCGCTGGTTTCGAGGAGCAGCCTTGAACCGAGCAAGACGCGTTGCCGTCGGTTGTGTTCTAACTCTCGCGGCGGGCTTCGCCGCGAGCCCTACGCTTGCGCAGGTCCTGCCGCAGACCCTGGAGAACGAGGCTGCGCGCCAGCGGCGCGAGATCGAGCGCCAGACCGCACCGCCGCGTCAGCGCGGTCCGGGCGTGGTGGCGCCTACACCGGGGCCAAGACTCGAATTCCCCGCCGGCGGCGCGACCGTGGTGCTCACGCGGGTCGACTTCGACGCATCGAAATTTATCAGCCAAGCCGAGCTCGATGCTATCCGGTCCCGCTATCTCGGCAAGCGCGTCGATCTCGCCGCGATCGGCAAGCTCGTCCAGGAGGTCAACGACCTCTATGCCGCGAAGGGCCAGATCACGGCGAGTGCCGTGCTGCCGCCGCAGAAGCTCGACGGCGGCGTGCTCAAGGTCAAGCTCGTCGAAGGTCGGGTCGGCAAGGTCGGCATCAGCGGCGCCGTGCAGACTTGGCCCTGGTATGTCCGTTCGCAGGTGCCGATCGCGGAGGACGATGTCGTCGATGCGCCGGCGCTCAATCGCCAGGTCTCGATTTTCAACCGCCTCAATGAGTTGCAGATCCGGGCCCAGCTTGCGGCAGGCGCGGCCTTTGGGCTGACGGATGTCGAGCTCTCGCTGACCGAGCCGCTGCGCAACACCGCCCAGATTTCCTATGACAATCAGGGCGTGCTCTCGACCGGGCGTTATCAGGGCACGCTGTTCCTGCGCCACCACAATCTGCTCGGGATCGACGACAAGCTGGTGCTCTACGGCTCGCGTGCACGCGGCAGCATCCTCGGCAGCGGCAGCTATACAATTCCCGTTTCGCCCTGGGGCACGCGGCTGGGCGTGACCTATACGCGTTCGGCCTATCGCATCGTCGGCGGCTCCATCCGTGAACTGCGCCCCGAGGGCATATCCGAGAGCGGGGCGTTCACGCTTTCGCAGCCCATCTTCGCCACCGACACCATTTTGCTGCAGGCGACGGGCGCACTCGGCCGCGGGCGCGGCCGCAGCAAGCTCCTCGACATTTCCACGGTCGACACCAACTACATCAAGACCTCGGCTGGCGGCTTACTGACTGTGAACCTGCCGAACCTCACGCATTCCACGAGCGTGAACTGGACGCAGGTGGCGCATGAGGACACGCTGGCGGGCAGCAAGCGCAACTACACGATCTGGACCGGCAACAGTGCCTCGCTCTGGCGCATCACCGATGATATCTACGGCTCGCTCGTCGGGGCCGGGCAATACACCGCCGAATCGCAACTGCCGGGTGACCAGATATTCCAGATCGGCGGCCCGACGACGGTTCGCGGCTATCCGATCGGCAGCGCCTTCGGCAATTCTGGCTTCTACGGCCAGGCCGAGCTGCACTACGCGCTGCCCGAGCCGCTGAAGCTCGAAAGTTTCGTCTTCCTCGACCACGGCCAGACCTATCTCAACGGCGCGCGGGTGACGCACGCCACCTCGGTGGGCGCGGGCCTGATCTGGCGCCCACTCGAATGGGCATCGCTCGAAGGCGGCGTCGGGCGGCCGCTCCAGCGCGTTTCGGCTGCGCAGCGCGACGTCGAACTCTATTTCCGGCTCACTTTGCGCGCGAGCATCTAAGCTTTTCTGACGAGGAACCGATCATGGCGCCCCTGCCGCTGTTCTATTCAAGCATCACCGTGCTCGACCGCAACGAGCATCGCGAGGCGCGCATCGCGCCGTCGGAGGCACCTTACACCTTCGCGGCCGGAGCCCATGTGTTGCCGGCGCTGATGCCGGAATTTGCAGTCGCATGCCGGGACATGCCGATCCTTTTCCTCGATGAGGCCGGCACCGTCTCGCCGTTATTCATGGTCGGGATGCGTCCCGGCGAGAGCTGCTTCGTCGATGCGCAAGGGCGTTGGCGCGGCCAGCATGCGCCGGCCTATCTGCGGCGCTACCCCTTCGTCGGTGGTGAGGTCTCGGCGGAGCAGCAGGTCATCTGTGTCGATGGTGGCTTCTCCGGCCTGCAGAACGAGCAAGGCGAACGTCTCTTCACCGAGGAAGGTGAGCCGGCGGAAGCCTTGCAGCGGGTCATCACCTTCGTTGGCGAATATGCCGATGCTGCGAAAGCCACGGCCGCCTTCACCGCCGAGCTCAAGGCCCTCGACCTGTTCAACACGATCAACATCGAAATCCGCTCGGCCAACGGCGCGAGCTCGAGTTTCTCGGGCTTCATGGCGGTGAGCGAAGAGCGCCTCAACGCGCTGTCCGACGAGGTCTGGCTCGATCTGCGGCGGAAAGGCTATCTGGCGCCCATCCACGCCCACCTGATCAGCCTGGCGAATTTCGCCCTGCTCGGCGAGCGCTCATAGTCGAAATCACCGATCGCCATCGGCCTTGCCGCTGATATCTGGTTCAGAAGCCGTTCAAAGCGCCGAGCGTAGACGATCGGCGCTCTGATCGGACACGAAAGCTTCGTTTCGTCGCCGGATGCGGCAAGGAGACGATCCTCCTGGCCGGGCGCCGAACTATGGAAGCCTTGCCTCCCGCTGGCCGGCTAGTCTCGCGCCTGCGGCGCGTATGCCGTGCGCAGGCGAGGGTTCACGGTCATGGCAGAGGCGATCGAGCGCCGCTCCTTCCTCAAGATGTCGGCTGCGCTCGCGGCCGGCGCCGCCACCGGCTTCGCCTGCGTGGAGATCGCCAGCGCCGCGCCGATCGAAGTGCCTACCGTCGACCGCCTGTCGATGCGCGTGCTGATCGATTCGGCCCATGATCAGTTCCTGAAGCCGAGCACGGTCCAGGGCGTGCAGCATCAGCCGCCGGGCTCGGGCCGTGGCGCCGATTATCGCCAGGTCCTGCACAATCAGTGGGGTCTGTCGCTCTTCCTGGAATCGCAGCGTGCCGACGAGGCCCGCACCATCCTGCTCGATTTCGGCTACAGCCCGGATGCGCTGCTGAACAATATCGGCATCCTCAAGGTCGATCCGACCAAGGTAGACGCCCTGATCGTCAGCCATGGCCACCACGACCATTATGGCGGGCTGGGCGGCTTCCTCGCCAAATACCGCGACACGCTCGCGCCGGACCTCAAGCTCTATGCCGGCGGCGAGGACAATTTCTGCCATCGCGTCAGCCCGAGCGGCGTCCAGGGCCAGTTCACCGATTTCGGCCAGCTCGACCGCCGCGAGTTGACGGCGCGCAAGGTTGCGACCGTGCTCTGTGAGACCCCGACCGTCGTCGCCGGCCATGCCTTCACCACCGGGCAGATCAAGCGCCGCTCGATCGAGCGTATCCTGCCCAACACCTTCGTCGAGCGCGCCATCAAGGACGGACTCGGCTGCGATGCCAGCCACTACAGCTCGGCCGAGCTGCAGGGGAAGATCATCCCCGACGAACATGTCCACGAGCACGCGACCTGCTTCAACATCCGCGGCAAGGGCCTGGTGGTGATCAGCTCCTGCGGCCATGTCGGCATCGTCAATTCGGTCCGGCAGGCGCAGGAGGTCTCGGGCATCGAGAAGGTGCACGCCATCGTCGGCGGCTTCCATCTCGGCCCGGCGCCGAAGGACTATCTCCGGCAGGTCGTCGCCGAGGTCGGCAAGCTGAAGCCCGACGTGGTCGTTCCGATGCACTGCTCCGGCCTCAATTTCGCGCTGGAGGCGCAGGCGCAACTGCCGGAGAACGTCATCGTGCCGACGACCGGCAGCCGCCTGATCTTCTCGGCCTAAGCGATGCGCGCCCGTCAGCTCCGTATCGCGGGCCTGTTCTGGCAAGCGGTGATGGCCGCCGCGTTCACCCTGCTGTTCGTCACTATCTGGTCGGGTCTGCTGCGCGCCGAGGAGCCGCGCCGCTCGGCCGCCGAGCTGATGGACATCATGATGTGGAATCGCGAGCCGGTCGGCGGCGCTTTCGAGCTCACCGACCAGACCGGCCGCGTCCGCCGCGATACCGATTTCCGCGGCAAGCTTCTGCTGGTCTATTTCGGCTTCAGTTACTGCCCGGATATCTGCCCGACCGACCTCCAGGAGATATCCCGCGCTGTCGACCAACTCGGCCCGGATGGCGAGGCGATCCAGCTGCTCTTCATCACGCTCGATCCCGAACGGGACACGGCCGAGCATCTTTCGACCTATGTTTCGCTCTTCCACCCGCGCCTGATCGGCCTCACCGGTTCAGCCGACGCGATCCGCCAGGCGGCCGATGCCTACAAGGTGTTTTACGAGAAGGTCGACACCGGCAAGAACGAGTACACGATCGATCACTCGGCCTATGTCTATGTGATGGATCGTGGGGGCCAGTATCTCGGCTTCTTCCCGCCGAACACGCCAGCCGAGCGCATGCTCACCGTCATCCGCCCCCATCTCCAGGCGAAATGAGGTGCTCTCCGTGAGAGTAAAACGCCTGTCCGGGCAAATTCTGGAAGGTTGTTCTGCCAGCGGAGGGCGTAACTTTGAAAAGCCGTTTCATTGACGATGTGGGCTGCGTGGAAGATCATTCGTGACAACTGAAGCGATGACATCGCCGACGTCGCGGGATTTGCTGGAGCAGCTTGCACCGCGTCACCAATGCTAAAAGCACCACGATGAAATCGTGGGCTCCGAGAGCGGAGACACGTCAATGAAGCTGAGTATTACTTCGGGTCCCGAGCCCTTCGCGGCGCTGCCGCGATGTTCCTGATCCTTCGTCCCGCGGCCTGACCGCAGGACCTGTCTCTTTCCAGCAGATTCAGCGCGCCGGCTCGATCGGCAGAAGCGTCGTCACCTGGCGACGTGCGTTGCGCTGCGTCTTTTTCAGCCGAGGTCCCCATGACCGTTGTCTCGCTCGTTCCGCCCGCATCTGCTGTCTCCCGTCCGCTCGGCCGGATCACGCAAGCTGAGCCGCCGAGCTTCCGCTCAGCACTGCGTCATCTCGCCGGTGGCGTCAGCGTGATCACGACCGGGCAGGGCGAGGATCGCACGGGTCTCACCGTGACCTCGCTGTCCTCGCTCTCCGCCGAGCCGCCGACGGTGATGTTCGGGCTCAATCTGGCTTCGTCGAGTTTTCCGGTGCTCGCCCGCCATCGCAGCTTCGGCGTCAACTTCCTCAATGCCACGCAGAAGCAGATCGCCGACCGCTTCGCCGGTCGCGCCGGCGAGAAGGGCGAGGCGCGCTATGCCGGGGCGAGCTGGACGCAAGGCGTAACCGGCGCTCCGCTGCTGGAGGGCGCGCTGGCCGCGCTCGACTGCGAGGTCGAGGAACTGATCGAGCGCCATTCGCACGCCATCGTCATCGGCCGCGTGCGCGAGGTCAGGCTCGGTGGCGACGATGCGGCGCTGCTCTACTGGCGCGGTGATTATGAGCGCCTCGGCTGGATGGCCGAGGAAGCGCGTACGGCGCTCGGCCTGCGCAGCATCTGACACCGGCGAGACATCCCATGGCCTATTCCCTCAGCCTGCTCGACAAGAGCCCGATCCTCGACGGCGAGAGCGCGGTCGACGCCTTGCAGCGCACGATCGCGCTGGCGCAGGCCGCCGAGCGGCTGGGCTATCGCCGCTTCTGGCTGGCCGAGCATCATGGCTTTCCCGGCCTCGCCAGCTCGGCGCCGGAGATCCTGGTGGCGCATCTGATCGCCCGCACCCGCCGCATCCGCATCGGCTCCGGTGGCGTGCTGCTGCAGCACTACAGCCCCTACAAGGTCGCCGAGACCTTCAATCTGCTCGCGGCGCTTGCACCGGATCGCATCGATCTGGGCATCGGCAAAGCGCCGGGCGGCCTGCCGCTCTCGACCAGGGCGCTGCGCGTCCAGCACGGTCCGGAGCGGGCCCGCTCCTTCGAGGCGCTGCTGGCCGAGCTCGACGGCTTCCTTTCGGGTTCGCTCGATGCGGATGATCCGCTCGCCGGCGCGCAGGCCCTGCCCAAGCCGCCCGCGCCGGCCGAGCGCTTCCTGCTCGGCGCCAGTCCGGACAGCGCACGGCTTGCGGCGGAGCGCGATTGGCGCTTCGTCTTCGCCGGCCAGCTCAATGGCGACCCAAAGGCGATCGAGGCCAGCCTGGATGCCTATGCCAAGGCAGGTGCGAAGCAGCGGCCGCTGTTCGGCCTCGCCGCCCTCGCCGCGGCGACAGCGGAGGAGGCGCGGGCCCTCACTGATCCGTTGCGGGTGGTCAGGCTGACGCTCGACAATGGCCAGAGCGTCAACCTCGGCAGCGAGGAGCAGGCGGCCGAGTTCGCCCGCCAGGCTGGAGCAGCGTCCTACACCACCGAAATCCGTCGCCCGAGCATTCTTGCCGGTACCGCCGACGACGTCCGGCGCGAACTCGATGCGCTCTCGGCCCGCTTCGGCATCGCCGAATTCGTCATCGACACGCCCGCCGCCGCGACGGCCCAGCGCCTCGCCTCGATCACGCTGCTCGTCGGCGATGCGCCGGCCCTGGCCGCCTGAGCCGACAGGAGACATTCATGAGCAAGACCCGTCTCAGCTTTGGCCTGATGCTGCAGGGCCCCGGCAGCCACATGAACGCTTGGCGCCATCCCAGCAATCCGGCGGATGCCAGCGTCAATCTCGATTTCTTCATCCGCAACGCCCGCAAGGCGGAGGAGAACGGCATCGCCTTCGCCTTCGTCGCCGACGGGCTCTACATCAACGAGAAGTCGATCCCGCATTTCCTCAACCGCTTCGAGCCGCTGACCATCCTGTCGGCACTGGCGACGGCGACGAAGAAGCTCGGCCTCGTCGGCACGGTCTCGACCTCCTATAGCGACCCCTTTACCGTCGCCCGGCAATTCGCCTCGCTCGACCTGATCTCGGGCGGGCGCGCGGGTTGGAATGCTGTGACCTCGCCGCTGGAGGGGTCCGGCCGCAACTATGGCCGCCCGCATCCCGAGCATTCGCTGCGCTACGAGATCGCGCACGAATATCTCGATGTCGCCAAGGGGCTCTGGGATTCCTGGGAAGACGACGCTTTCGTCCGCGACCGCGAGGCCGGCCGCTTCTTCGATCGCGAGAAGCTCCACACGCTCGGCTACAAGGGCCGCTTCTTCCAGGTCGAGGGCCCGCTCAACATCCAGCGCTCGCCGCAGGGCCAGCCGGTGCTGTTCCAGGCCGGTGCGTCCGATGCCGGCATCGGACTTGCCGGCCGCCATGCCGATGCGGTTTTCGCCAATCATGTCTCGCTGGAGGAGGGGCAAGCGTTCTATCGCAGCATCAAGACCAGCGCGATCGCGCAGGGGCGTCTGGCCGACGACGTCAAGATCTTCCCGAGCGCCGGGCCGATCGTCGGGCGCACCCGAAAGGAGGCCGAGGACAAGTATCAGGCGATCCGTGATCTCGTCTCGGTCGACGATGCTCTCGCCTATCTCGGCCGCTATTTCGACCATCACGACTTCAGCGCCTATCCGCTCGACGCGCCCTTTCCGGAGCTCGGAGAGATCGGCAAGAACAGCTTCCGCTCGACCACCGACCGGATCAAGCGCACCGCGGCCCTGAAGCGCCAGACCCTGCGCGAGGCGGCGCTCGAAGCGGCGACCCCGCGCGCCGACCTGATCGGCTCGGCCGAAGAAATCGCCGATATCCTGATCGAACGCGTCGAGAAGCAGGCGGCCGATGGTTTCATCCTGGGCTTCCCGGTGATCGGCCAGGGACTCGACGATTTCGTCGAGCTGGTCATCCCGGTGCTGGAGGCTCGCGGAGTCTATGACCGCAACCTGCCGGGCGCAACGCTGCGCGACCATCTCGGCCTGCCGCGCCGCGAGAGCCGCTATGCCCGCTCAGCTCCGGCCTCGGCGCCACGCAAGGTCGGGTGAGGTCGAGGCTGTGACCGTCCACGCTCCCATTGCCAGCGCTGGAATCGATCCCGGTATCGCGGCCTCGGTCGAGGAGTTCATCGCGCTGCGGCGCGATCTGCATCGGCATCCCGAACTCGCCTTCCGCGAGACGCGTACCAGCGCGATCGTCGCCGGGCGGCTGGCGAGTTATGGCTACGAGGTGACGACCGGGCTCGCCGGTACGGGCGTGATCGGGCAATTGCGCAAGGGCGATGGCTTGCGCCGGCTCGGCCTGCGCGCCGACATGGACGCGCTGCCGATCGCCGAGCAGACGGATCGCGCCTACGCCAGCGAAACCGCCGGTGTGATGCACGCCTGCGGCCATGACGGCCATACCGCCATCCTGCTGGCGGCGGCCAAGCGGCTGGCCGAGCGCGATTTCTCCGGCACGCTCAACCTGATCTTCCAGCCGGCCGAGGAGATCGGCGCCGGTGCGCGCAAGCTCCTGTCGGAAGGGCTGTTCGAGCGCTTTCCCTGCGACGCCGTCTTCGGCCTGCACAACTGGCCGGGCGTACCATCAGGCCAATTCGGCTTCGTCGAGGGGCCGGCGATGGCGGCAGTCGACAAGGCCATCATCCGCATCGTCGGCAGGGGCGGGCACGGCGCCTCGCCGCATGAGACGGTCGATCCCGTCGTCGCTGCGTCCAGCCTTGTGCTGGCGCTCCAGAGCATCGTCTCGCGCAACATCGATCCGCGGCAGGCCGCCGTCGTCACCGTCGGCTCGATCCATGGCGGTGAGGCCTCGAACGTCATCCCCGATGCCGTCGAGCTGAAGCTGACCATCCGCAGCTTCGACGCAGGTGTACGCGCACAGCTGGAAGAGCGCATCCCGGCGCTGGCACGCGCGCAGGCCGAGAGCTTCGGCGCGACAGCCGAGGTCAGCTATCGCCGCGGCTTCCCGCCACTGACCAACCATGTCGCGGAAACACAGCTCGCTCGCGAGGTCGCGCTCGCCGCCTTTGGAGCGGGAAAAGTCGAGCATGATTTCAAGCCGCGTATGGCGAGCGAGGACTTCGCCTTCCTGCTCGAAGCCTGCCCCGGCAGCTATTTCTTCGTCGGCAATGGCGAGAGCGCCCCGCTGCACAGCCCCGCCTACGACTTCGACGATCGTCTGATCGCCCCGGCCGCGACCTTCTGGGTTCGCCTCGCCCGCACCTTCCTCGTCTAGATCCTGCAACTGAGAGGCTCAACGCCATGTCCGACCAGTTCCTCTACACCACGCCGCTCGATCCGCTCGCCCAGCCCTTGGTCGAGCAGCTGACCTGGGAATACGCCACCCGCTACGGCACCTATTTTGGCGAGGCGCCGGGCGCCGAGATGAGCCGTTACCCGGCCTCGCTGTTCGCGCCGCCTGAAGGCAATTTCGTGCTGCTGCTGCGCGAAGGCCGCGCCATCGCTGGTGGCGCCTTCAAGCGCTATGACGCGCAGACGGCGGAGCTGAAGCGGATGTGGACGGACAGCGCCTTCCGCCGCCAGGGTCTGGCCCGCCGCGTCGTCGAGGAGCTCGAGGCGCAGGCCGCGCGCCAGGGCTATGGCAAGATCTTCCTGACCACCGGCTTTCGCCAACCCGAGGCGAGGGACCTCTACCTCAATACCGGCTACACGCCGCTCTTCGATCCCGCCGTCGATCCCGAGGTCTACAAGAAGCTCGCCTTCGAGAAGGATCTGGCGGTTGCAGCCTATCGGCCGCGCCCGCCCGCCGAGCAACTGCCACTCAGCGCCGCCTGATCGCGCCGCTTCGCAAGCATCAAGGGGACGAATTCCAGCCATGACCCTCGCCAGCGATCTGGCGGGCCTGCCACCGCACGCCCGCAGCACTCCGCCGACCCGCGATTTCAGCCGCTACAAGATCGTCCCGGCGCGCTATCCGGCCCGGACGATCGGGACCGCCTTCGCGGTCGTCGTGATCTTCGCGATCGCCAACTCGATCCTGTCGAATCCGCGCTGGGGCTGGGACGTCTTCGCCGAATGGTTCTTCGCCGAGCCGGTGCTGGCGGGCCTCGCGCGCACGCTGCTGCTGACCTTGCTCGGCACGGTGCTCGGCTTCCTGCTCGGCACCGGCCTCGCTTTGGCGCGGGTCTCCGGCTCGCCGCTGCTGGCCTCTTTGTCCTGGGCCTATGTCTGGCTGTTCCGCTCGATCCCGCTGATCGTGCTGCTGCTGATCCTCAACAATCTCGGCTATCTCTATTCGACGATCTGGCTCGGCGTTCCCTTCACCGGGATCACCTTCGCCTCCTGGTCGACGACACAACTGATCACGCCGTTCTTCGCGGCGGTGCTCGGGCTGACGCTGCATGCCGGCGCCTTCTCCTCCGAGATCGTGCGCGGCGGCATCCTCTCTGTCGATCAGGGTCAGCACGAGGCGGCGGCGGCGCTCGGCCTGCCGCGCCACCGGCAGTTCTCGCGGATCGTGCTGCCGCAGGCGATGCGCACCATCCTCCCCAACGGCTTTAACGAGATCATCCTGCTGGCGAAGGGCACCAGCCAAGTCTACATCCTGGCGCTGCCGGAGCTGTTTTATACCATCCAGATCATCTATCGGCGCAATCTCGAGGTGATCCCGCTCTTGATGGTGGCGACGGTCTGGTACCTCGTCATCCTGAGCGTGCTCTCCTTCGTCCAGCACCATATCGAGCGCTATTATTCGCGCGGCGCGCTGCGCAATCCGCCGCCCTCGCTGATCGGTCTGGCACTGGCGCGCTTCGGCCGCTCGCGAGATGCCGCGGCGGCACGGCGCACCGAAGCTGCTTTGGCTCAGCCGAGTTCATCCGCCGCGGTGGTCCCTTCGCTGGCGAGCCTGCGGCGCAGCGGCGGCGAGATCCGCATCAGCAATGTCTCGAAGAGCTTCGGCCCGCTGAAGGTGCTCGACGATGTCAGCCTTGCGTTACGGCCTGGCAGCGTTACCGCGATCATCGGCCAGTCCGGCTCCGGCAAGTCGACGCTGCTGCGCTCGATCAACCATCTTGAACGCGTCGACCAGGGCTTCATCGCCATCGACGGCGAGCTGATCGGCTACCGCCAGGATGGCGACACGCTCTACGAACTCAAGGAGCGCGAGATCCTGAAGCGCCGTGTCGATGTCGGCATGGTCTTCCAGAGCTTCAACCTGTTCCCGCACCTCACCGCGATCGAGAACGTCATCGAGGCGCCGCTCTCGGTGCGCGGCGTGAGCCGCGAGCAGGCTCTGTCCGAAGCGCGCGAGCTGCTCGCCCGCGTCGGCCTCGCCGACAAGGTCGATGCCTATCCGCGCCAGCTTTCCGGCGGCCAGCAGCAGCGCGTCGCCATTGCCCGGGCGCTCGCCCTGAAGCCCAAGGTCCTGCTCTTCGACGAGCCGACCTCGGCGCTCGATCCCGAGCTCGTCAACGAGGTGCTCGACGTCATCAAGGAGCTCGCCCGCTCCGGCACGACGCTGGTGATCGTCACCCATGAGATCGGCTTTGCCCGCGAAGTCGCCGACGAGGTCGTCTTCATGGAAGCCGGCCGCATCCTCGAAGTCGGCCCGCCGGCTCGCATCCTCGGCGAGCCCGACCATCCCCGCACCCGCGAATTCCTCGCCAAGGTCCTCTGACCGCCATTTCTCAAGGAGCAAAACCATGATCACCAGACGCAACACGCTCGCTCTGCTCGGCGCCGCCTCGGCCAGCGCGCTTCTTCCCTCGCTCGGCCTCGCCCAGCAGGTGATCGACCTCTCGCCCGAGCAGGCCGGCCGGCCGCGCGCCGGGCGCGACGAACAGGCAATCAAGCTGATAGGCAAGGACGCGAAGTTCGTGAAGGACGGCGTCTTCACCGTCGCCAACGCCACCGGCCGTCTGCCTTTCGCCGGCTATACCGCCGATGCCAAGACCATCGTCGGTTCTGAGCCAGACATCGCCTACCTGGTCGCCGATGCGCTTGGCCGCAAGCTCGAGATCGTCCCGGTCTCCTGGGCCGATTGGCCGCTCGGCGTCGTCTCTGGCAAATACGATGCGGCGATCTCGAACATCACCGTCACCGAGCAGCGCAAGGAGAAGTTCGACTTCTCGACCTACCGCAAGGACCTGCTCGGCTTCTATGTGAAGAAGGACAACGAGATCCAGATCCGCGAGCCGCGCGACATCGCCGGCCTCAAGATCATCGTCGGCTCCGGCACCAATCAGGAGCAGATTCTGCTGCGCTGGAACGAGCAGAACGTGAAGGACGGGCTGAAGCCGGCCGAGGTTCAGTACTATGACGACGACGTCGTGCTCTATCTCGCGCTCGAGACTGGCCGCGCCGACGCCTATCTCGGCCCCAACGCTCTGCTGAGTTTCAAGGCGGCTCAGGAGAGCAAGACCCGCCTCGCCGGCAATTTCAGCGGCGGCTGGCCCCTGCTGGCCGAGATCGCGGTGACGACGCGCAAGGGCGCCGGCCTCGCCGAAGCGATCACCCACGCCGTCAACACCCAGATCGGTAATGGCAACTACGCCAAGGCGCTCGGGCGCTGGAACCTTGCCGCCGAGGCGATCGAGCAGTCGCGCACCAACCCGCCCGGCCTGCCGGCCAAGTGAACGCAGCGGGCGCCGCCGCGGCTGGCCGCGGCGCTCAATTCACCAGGAAAGACGGAAGACAATGATGTTGCGAGCGCGTGCCATGCTGGCCCTTCTCCTCGGTGGCCTGGCTATCTTCGGCTCGGGGCAGAGTCCGGCCGTGGCTCAGGCGCCCTTCGACCTCGGGCCGGAGCAGCCGGGCCGGATCAGGGCCGAGCAGCAGCCAGCGGCGATCGCCGCTATTCCGAAAAGCTTCAAACTCGCCGCGCCCGGCGTGCTCACCGTGGCGGTGAGCCCCGGCGGGCCGCCGCTCGCGACTTATGCGACGGACGCCAAGACCGTGGTCGGCGCCGATGCCGATTTCGCTCAGCTGATCGCCGACAGCCTCGGCCTCAAGCTCGACCTGCAGCCGATCGCCTGGGCCGACTGGCCGCTCGGCCTCGCCTCCGGCAAGTACGACGCGGTCATCTCCAATGTCGGCGTCACCGAGCAGCGCAAGGAGAAGTTCGACTTCTCGACCTATCGCAAGGGTCTGCACGGCTTCTTCGTCAGGGCGGATAGCAAGGTCACCGAGATCAAGGAGCCGAAGGATGCGGCCGGGCTCAAGGTCAGCGTCGGCGGCGGCACCAATCAGGAACGCATCCTGGTCGAATGGAGCAAGCAGAACGTCGCCGCGGGCTTAAAGCCGATCGAGCTTCAGCTCTTCGACGATGAAGCGGGGCGGCTGGTGGCGCTGCGCTCCGGCCGGGTCGACGTCATCGTCCAGCCGCATGCGCAGCTCGTCTTCATCGCGGCGCGCGACAAGGACATCAAGCGCGTCGGCACGCTCAGCGCCGGCTGGCCGCTGAAGTCGGATGTCGCGATCACCACCCGCAAGGGCAGCGGCCTGGTCGACGCGCTCACCGTCGCGACCAATGGCTTGATCGCCAACGGCAAGTTCCGGCAGTCGCTGGCGCGCTGGAGCCTGGAGGAGGAAGCGCTCGACCGTTCCGAGACCAACCCGCCTGGCCTGCCGAAATACTGAAAAGCGCCATGTCCTCGCTCGCCATCCGGCACCTCGCCTTCCTGACGCCTGGCAATTACGACGACGCCGATCCGCGCGCCGGCCTCGAGGAGACGCTCTCGCTCTTCGAATATGGCGAGGCGCTCGGCTTCGACAGCGCCTGGGTGCGCCAGCGCCATCTCGAGCCAGGCGTCTCCTCCGCCGCGACCTTCCTCGCAGCGGCGAGCCAGCGCACGAGCCGGATCGGGCTCGGCACTGCCGTCATCCAGATCGGCTATGAGAACCCGTTCCGGCTGGCCGAGGACCTGTCGCTGGTCGACGTGCTCTCCGGCGGGCGGCTCAATGTCGGCCTGAGCGCCGGCCCGCCGCCTTTCGGCAAGCTGCTGGGCGAGCGCTTCTTCGACGCCGATCCCGCAACTTACGATTTCTCGCATGCGCGCGTCGCCCGGCTCGCCGCCAACCTCGACGGCGATTGGCTCGGCGAAGCCGACAGCCGCATCACCTCGGCTGCGGGCGAGCATCGCCCGCGCCTGCGTCCGCATGCACCAGGCTTGCGCCAACGTCTGTGGTACGGCGGCGGCTCGCTGCGCTCGGCCCGCTGGGCTGCCGAAAACGGCTTCCACCTGCTCGTCGGCAACATCAACACCGGCGAGGACACCGACGAGTTCTTCGTGGCGCAGCGCCGCCACATCGAGAGCTTCCGCAGCCACTGGCGCGGCGAGGGCGAGCCCAGGGTCGCGGTCGGGCGTGTCATCGTGCCGCTCGACAGCGCCGATGGCGCCACGCGCCGGCGTTATCGCGACTACGCCGCCAGTCGTCATGCGCGCACGCTGCAGCCCCAGGGCGAGCGCCGAACCTTGTTCGCCCCCGACCTCGTCGGCACGGCGGCCGAGATCGTCGAGCGCCTCGCAGACGATCCGGTCCTGCCGCTGGTCGATACCTTGCGGCTGGAACTGCCCTACAACTTCTCCAGCGAGGATTATCGCCAGATCCTGTCGGACACGATCGCGCTGATCGCGCCGTTCCTGGGCCGTTCGGGCGAGCCCGCGGCGGTCTTCCGGGCCGCCGCCACGGTTGCCGGCTGAGCCGCGATCAGATGTCGAAGAACACCGTCTCGTCGTCGCCCTGGAGCTGGATGTCGAAGATATAGGTATCGCCGCTGCGCTGTGCGATCAGCGTCGGCACGCGCACCTTGTGCTCGATGCGGGCCAGCACCGGATCTTCGGCGTTGGCCGCGTCCTCGTCGCCGAAATACATCCGCGTGTGCAGGCCGATATTGATGCCGCGCGCGACGATCCAGACGGTGAGGTGAGGCGCCATCAGGCGCCCGTCATTGAAGGGCACGCGGCCGGGCTTGATCGTCTCGAAGACGCATTCGCCGCTGACCATGTCGGTCGCGCGCCGGCCCCAGCCGGTGAAGTGCGGATCGGCGGCGCCGCGCCGCTCGGCCGGAGAATTGTAGAGGCCGTCGGCATCGGCCTGCCAGATCTCGATCAGCGCGTCCTTGAGCGGCGTGCCGGCCCCGTCGATGACGCGCATCGTCACGGTGATGCGCTCGCCCTTGGTCTTGTCGCCGACCATGGCGGCGCCGAGATCATCAGGATAGACCCCGCCGATATCGGCGAAGTTCGGGGTCAGGCCGATATGGACGTAAGGACCGGCCGTCTGCGACGGGCTTTCCTTCAGGCGGTCGAGCTTCTGGGCCATCAATTGCCCTCCCGCCGGTTCTCGAACATCGTCGAGCGGCGCCCGCGCAGCACGATATCGAACTTGTAGGCGCGCATGTCCATCGGCAACGTCGCCTGCATGTCGAGCGCGGCGGTCAGTTGCTCGATCGCCTGGGGATCGTTGATCGTCTTCACGATCGGGCACTTCCAGATCATCGGATCGCCCTCGAAATACATCTGCGTGATCAGCCGCTGGCCGAAGCCGTGGCCGAAGACCGAGAAATGGATATGGGCCGGCCGCCAATCGTTCGGGCCGTTTGGCCAGGGATAGGGGCCGGGCTGGATCGTGCGGAAGCAATAGGAGCCGTCATCGCTGCTGATCGTGCGGCCGCAGCCGCCGAAATTCGGATCGAGCGGCGCCAGATAGCTTTCCTTCTTGTGGCGGTAGCGCCCGCCGGCATTGGCCTGCCAGACCTCGACCAGCACGCCAGGCACGCCGACGCCGCGCTCGTCCAGCACCCGGCCATAGACCATGATGCGCGGGCCGATGGCGCTTTCGCCAGGCTTGGCGAAATTGACGATCATGTCGTCGTCGAGCTCGCCCAGCATGTCGTGGCCGAAGACCGGCCCGGTGATCTCCGAGATCGTGCTGTTGAGCGAGAGCAGCGCCCGGCGCGGCGAGCGCAGCACCGAGGTCTTGTAGCCCGGCGTGAAAGCCGGCGGATGCCAGTCGCGGTCGCGCTGGAAAAAGGCGCCCGCCTCGGGCGGGCGGTTGGGAGCGACGATGTTGCTCATGACTTGGCTGCATCCATCTCGTCGAAGGTCTTCTTGGCGATCTTGATCGCATGGTTCGCGGCCGGCACGCCGGCATAGATCGCTACGTGCAAGAGCGCCTCGCGGATATCCTCGCGGGTCGCCCCGGTATTGGCGGTGGCGCGCACATGCATCGCCACCTCGTCGTCCTGCCCGAGCGCCGCCAGCAGCGCGATGGTGATCAGCGAGCGCTCGCGCTTGCTGAGCTCGGGCCGCGACCAGACATGGCCCCAGGCCGCCTCGGTGATCAGCTCCTGGAAGGGCAGGTCGAACTCGGTCTTGTTCGCTTCGGCGCGGTCGACATGGGCATCACCCAGAACTGAGCGCCGCGTCGCCATGCCTTGCCGATAGCGGGGAGAGCCCGGTTGCGTCATGTCCGCACTCCGTCGCGGTTATCAGTCATGAAATCGGCGATGAGCGCGGACAGCGCCTTAGGTTGCTCGACGCAAGGAATATGGCCGGCGCCGGCAATGATCTCGAAGCGCGCGCCCGGAATGGCCTCGGCCAGGCCGCGCACAAGATCGGGCGGCGTCGAGCCGTCCTGATCGCCGACGACCACCAGGGCCGGCACGGCGATCGCCGGCGCCGCAGCCGAGTAATCCGCATCGCGGAGGGCCTCACAAGCAGCCACGTAGCCGGCAGGTAATTGCCGGGAGAGCATGGTCTTGTAGCCGGTGAGATCGGCTGCACGCTGCCGGTGGAATTCCGGGGTGAACCACTTCTCCATCACGCCGTCGGCGAAGCTGGCGATGCCGGTCGACAGCGTCGCCGCGATACGATCGTTCCACGACTGCGGCGTACCGATCTTGGCTGCCGTGTCGCAGAAGATCAGTCTTTCGATCAGGCCGGGCTTCGTCCTGTAGAGGCTTTGCGCGATCAGCCCGCCGATCGAGAGTCCGCAAAGCGTCGCGCGTTCGATGCCGAGATGGTCGAGCAGAGCTGCCAGGTCGGCTGCATAGGTTTCGATGCTGGCGGGCGCATCGCCGAGCTCGCTCAGGCCATGGCCGCGCTTGTCGTAGAATACAAAGCCAAACTGGCTGGCCAGTGTGTCAGCGACATCCTGCCAGATGCGGAAATCCGTCCCGAGCGAGTTGATGAAGACCAGCATCGGCCGACCCGGCGCGGGCTCGTGGCGATAATGCAGGCAAACGCCGTTGATACGCGCGAACACGATGCTGCCATCCTCCCGTTTCGCGAAAAATGACGCTTCAGTTTGGTTATGTAAAATGATATTTTTGCGTTCAGAAATAACCTATAGGTTATGATTTGACCTTCCCAATCAAGCTCCGCCATCTTGAAGCCTTTGTCGAGGTCGCCCGGCAGAGGAGCGTTCAGAAGGCGGCGCATGCGCTCCATGTCAGCCAGCCCGCGGTCACCAAGACGATGCGTGAGCTTGAAGAGAGCCTCAATGTCACTCTCTATGAGCGCGAGGGCCGCGGCATCCGGCTGACCAATCAGGGCGAGGTCTTCCTGCGCCATGCCGGGGCGGCGCTCGTCTCGGTCAGGCAGGGTCTGGATTCTGTTTCGGACGGGCGCGCCGGCGAGCTTCAGCCGATCCGCGTCGGCGCCCTGCCGACGGTGTCGTCGCTGATCATGCCGCGGGCGATCGAGCTCTTCTTGCAGGATCAGCCGGAGCGGCGGGTCCGGATCGTCACCGGCGAGAACGCCGCGATCCTCGAACAGCTTCGCCAGGGCGAGCTCGATCTCGTGGTCGGGCGGCTAGCGGCCACCGAGTTGATGGTCGGCCTATCCTTCGAGCATCTCTACTCCGAGGCTGTCCGCTTCGTCGTGCGCCCTGGGCATCCATTGTCGCGGGCGTCGGGCTCGGTTCTGGAGCGGATCGTCGACCATCTCGTGCTGATGCCGCCTCCAGCCTCGATCATCCGGCCCTATGTCGACCGACTGTTGATCGCCAATGGCGTGCATGCCGTTCCCCGGCAGATCGAAACCGTGTCGGATGCGTTCGCGCGCGCCTTCCTGCGGACGAGTGACGCGGTCTGGATCATCTCGGCCGGCGTCGTGGCCAACGACCTCACCGACGGAGCACTGGTCGCCCTGCCAGTCGACACGACGCAGACGCTGGGGCCGGTCGGGCTAACGATGCGGGCCGATGGTCCCTTGCGTCCCGGAACCGAGCTGCTGGCGCGAGCGATCCGGGCCGCCTCGCGCCAGAGCGCGTGAGGCTCCTTCGGAGTGCGCTCAGGATCAGCGCAGCCGCTTGACCTCGTCCGCCGTGACGCTCGGCTGCTGTCCGCCCCAGTTCGCGCGCAGCCAGTTGGAGAGGTCGGCGACCTGCTGATCGGAAAGGTGTGCAGCGAAGCCCGGCATGGGCTGCATCCGTTCGAGCCCCGGGAAGCGCTGGGCCGGGATACCGGTCAGGATGACCTTGTTCAGGTTGCGCGCATCCGCCAACCGCAGCGAGGCATTGGTCGCCAGCGGCACCACGACATGTGGGATGCCCTGCCCTTCGATGCCATGGCAGCTGGCGCAAACGGCGAGATAGCTGGCGCGGGCCGATGTCGCGACCTCGGCGGAGACCGCGACCGGCTTCGGCGGTGCCGGCGGGGTCGCGCTCTCCGGCAGCTTGTCGAGGTCGAAGAGATAGGCCGACATCGCCGCGAGGTCGTCGGCCGTGAAATACTGGGTCGAGAAGTGGACGACCTCGAACATCTGGTTGGTCATCGCCCCCTGCGCCGAGATCCCTGACTTCATGAAGCTCGCGAACACCAGCGGGTCGAAGCCCATCTGCGTCAGCCCGGCCTTGGTGATATCCGGCGCGATCACGCCTTCGAGCTCGGAGCCTTGGAGATAGGCGCTCTCCTTCATGCCCATGGCGAGGTTGCGCGGCGTATGGCACTCGCCGCAATGGGCGAGCGCGTCGGTCAGGTAACGCCCGCGATTCCACATCGCCGAGCGCCCGGCAACCTCGCTCCTAGTGTCGGAGGAGAGGTTGACTAGATTCCAGAAGGTCAGTCCCTGCCGGATATTGAGCGGGAACGGCATGTGGTTGGCCTTGTTCGCCACCTTCATCGGCTCGCGGCTCATCAGGAAGGCGTAAACGGCGTCGACATCATCAGCCGTCAGCTTGCGATAGGAGGCGTAGGGCATCGCCGGATAGAGATGACCGTGCTTGCCGACGCCGTCGCGCACAGCGCGGTGGAATTCGGCGCGCGTCCAGTTGCCGATGCCATGTTCCTTGTCGGGCGAGATATTGGTCGAGAAGATCGTCCCGAGCGGCGTCTCGAACGGCAGCCCGCCGGCCCAGGGTGCGCCGCCCTTGACGACATGGCAGGCATAGCAATCGGCAGCCACGGCGACATAGGCGCCGCGCTTGGCGAGCGCCTTCATCTGCTCGGCCGATAATGGCTGCTCGATCTCCCTGGCGACCACGCTGCGCTCGAACAGACCGAGGAAGACGGCCCCAGCCCCAAGCGCACCGACGACAGCGACCGCCAGGGCGGCCAGAAGCAGCTTCCTCGCCATCAGCTTACGCCTTCACCAAGCCGGGAGTTCTGAGGGCGAGATCGCGCACCGCTTCGAAATAGCGGACATAGCCGGTGCAGCGGCAGATATGGCGGTCGAGCGCCTCGCTGATCACCTGTTCCAGCGCCTCACGCCTGACCGGATTACGCTTCAACTGGTCGAGCAGCACCGTCGCGCCGGTGACGAAGCCGGGTGTGCAATAGCCGCACTGGAAGGAGAAATGCTCGATGAAGGCCTGCTGGACCGGCGAGAGCTCGGTGATCGCGCCATTGGCGTCGCGCTTGGCCTGCCCCTCGACCGTCCTGACCTTGCGGCCGGCGAACCAGTGCGCGCCGGTGATGCAGGTCCGCATCTCCTCGAGCGAGCCGTCGGCCTTCTCCAACACCACGGTGCAGGCATGGCAGATGCCCTGGCCGCAGCCCATGCGCGAGCCAGTGAGGTTGAGGTACTCGTAGAGGAAGTCCTGCATCATCATCGTCTCGGGCACGTCGATCGGACCGACTGCCTTGTCGTTGATGGTCAGGGAAAGCGTCTTGGTCGCGATCGTCATGCCAGCGCCTCTCGGATCCTCTCAGGCGTGAGCGGCAGGGTGTAGAAGCGCTTGCCGATCGCGTTGGCAACGGCGTTCACGATCGCCGGCACCACGGCGATCATCACCACCTCGGCCATGCCCTTGGGCGGATCGGTGTCCGAGAGCGGCGGCAGCACCTCCGCCGTCTGCTTCCAGACGGCGACATCCCTGGAGGTCGGCAATTCGTAGCGGTTCCAGTTCCAGGTGCCGTCGCCCGGCCCGTCCTCATAGAGCGGCAGGTACTCCTTCAGCGCGTGGCCGATGCCCATGGCGAGCCCGCCCTGGATCTGGCCGGAGACCAGCTCCGGCACGATCTGGTTGCCGCATTCGAGGATGGAGTGGTGCGAGAGCAGGCTGACCTCGCCGCTGGCGGTATCGACGACGATCTCGGTGAGTGTCGCCATCGGCGCGTAATAGGTGACGCCGGCATTGTTGCGCTGCGCCGGCGGGTAGGAGACCGAGGCGCGCTCGACGAAGTGCCAGCCGCCCTGTGTCATCAGCGCCTTACGCTCGGCCGGCGCGCCGTTGCCGTACTTCACCGCCAGCGCGTCGATGGCGAAGCGGCGGCGGCCTGTCCCCAGCAGCTCGAACTCGGCCTCGGCCCATTGCCAGCGATTGAAACTGTGCACGGTGATACCGGTGACGAGGCCGAGCCGGTGCGCCTCGGCCGCGACCGCGGCGAAGGGCAGCGGCTGCATCGCTGCGGCCGTGATCCCGCCATTGGTGACGCGCAGATCCTCGCGCCGCACTGCTTCGGGCGCCATCTGGCCGCCGCCGATGCCGCGCGACCAGAGCGAGCGTGCCGCCGGCCAGATCGTGAGCTCGATTAGGGCGCGAGCGGCCTCGCGCGTCGCATGGCCGAGATAGTAGACGCTGTTGGAGGCGCTCATCGGCGAGGTGAAGCTCGGCGTCCAGCGCGGATTGGCCATCCGCTTGTCTTCTTCCTCCTGCGAGAGCGTATAGGGCTCGTCGGTGGTCTCCAGCGGCATTTGCGGCCAGCGCACCTTGCCGAACACGGTCTCGTCGGGCTGCTTGCCGAGGATGGCAGCGGCCATCACAGCCTGCGAGGTCGTCGCGCCCGTGCCGATCTCATGCGCGACATGCGATAGCTGCAGCCGCCCGCTCGCATCGAATTCGAGCGCGCAGAGCGCAGCCTCGGCGCCGGTGCCGTAGTCCTTGTGCACATGGCCGTAGCCGACGCCGTATTTCTTGCCGGGATTGGCGGCCTCGAACTCGGCCTTGCGCTTCTGCCGGTTCGCCCAGAGCGGGTGTTTTTCCGCCTTCGCCAGGATCTCGTCATGGCGGAACGCTCCCGAGGGGATCGCGCCTTGCGAGTTCTTCATCCCCGATTTCAGCGCATTGCGCCGGCGGAACTCCATCGGGTCCAAGCCGAGCGCCTCGGCGGCTTCGTCGACCATCATTTCGGTCGCCGCCATGGTCTGCAGCGTGCCGTAGCCGCGCATCGAGCCGGCGTCGACGGCGCGCGAGGACATGATCGCGGCGGAGAAGTCGCTCTTCGGCAGGTAGTAGATCGATTGCGCCGCCGTCGCGCCGACCGTACCGACCGAGACCGAGAAGTTCTCGCGCCCGCCGCCGTCGTTTTGGTAGCGGCCGGTCATCGCCCGGAACTTGCCGGTCTTGCGGTCGATGACCATGACCTTGTCCATCTGGAAGGCATGGCGCTTCAGCGCGGTCTGGAACTGCTCGTAGCGGTCATTGGCGAGCCTGACCGGGCGGCCCTCGGCGTAAAGGCCCGCGAGCACGCAGAAGAACGGGAAGATCGCGTGGTCCTTGGTGCCGTAGCCGACGGTGTAGCCGATCTTGAGGTCGATGCTCCCGAGCGCGAATTTCGACTTCGACAACATATGGGCCGCCATCTCGGCGACCTCGTGCGGCGACTGCGTCGCGATCAGCGCATGCAGCACGCCGCTCCCGCGCTCGTACCAGACATTGCCGTTGTCGGCCTCCATCGCCGAAGCATCGGCCGACTGGGTCGAATAGGAGCGCCGCAGCACCAGGACATCGTCGCCGGCAGTGGCGATCTCGCGCTCGATCTCGGCCGCCGCCGCCATGCCGCGCGCCATGGCGTCGCCCTCGCCGGCGGCGGGCCATTGCGGCTCGGTCCCCTTGAAGCCGGCGCGGATCGTTGTGTCCTTCAGCGCCGAATAGCGGTCCTCGGCATCGGGATTGCCGCCGTCGATCCGGACATAGCGCGCCGCGCCATAGGGGCCGGGCGTGGTCGAGGGCCCCTCAGTTCCGTAGCGCACGACCTTGTCGTTGAAGCGCAGCTTGCGCTTGGCCGCGTCGTAACGGGCGAAGTCGTGATAGATCAGCATCGCGACGGGCTGGCCGAGCAGCCGCGCCGTCTGACCCTTCGGCACGAAGAAGACGTCGCCATAGAAGCCCGGCCACGGCGCCGGCATCGCGACGCCGTCGGCGACGAGGTCCTCCTGCAGCACCAGCCGGTCCGGCTTGAGATCATCGCCGAGCAAGGCAAGGTCGACGCCGTCGAAGACGCGGTCGACCCGCGTCGCATGCAGCATGAAGGCGTGCGCCTGCTCCTTCGGCCAGCCGTCGAGATCGCGGGCGCGATAGTCACGGGTGAAGGTCTTGCCGCCAGTGACCTTGGCGATGGCGTCGAGTCGGTATTTCGGCTTGCCGCCAGCGGCCAGCCAATCGGCGCCGGGACGCGGCGGCGTCTCGATCAGTTCCGCCTGGGTGGCCGAAGGCAGCAGCGAGATCTTGATGGCGACGCCGGCGGCTCCGGCCTGGAGAAAGCCTCTGCGGGATAGACCTGTCTTCACGCTGACACCCCGCTCGGCGACGAGCCGACTCTGTTCTCCTGCCGATATTATGGGCACACGTCAGGCGCGTATACCGGATATTCGAATTGGTCTGGTTTAAGGATCGGAAGGCGGCGGACTGCGGGCCGCGTCGAGCGCACCCGGCTCGCTAGGCGCCTGTGCCGCTCGCCGGATGTGCCGCTGGTCTCGGGTGCGGCGATGGGCGCGGTCCTGCTGCTGGCGGCGGATCTGATCAGCCAGCGCTTCCCGTCCGGCCTTATCTGCCGATCGGGCTGACGACCTGACTTCTGGGCGGACTCTACCTGCTCTGGCGGCTGGCCCGCGATGAGAGGGTGGGAGGCTCGGCGCGAGCCGCAGCCAAAATGGCCTCACACGGTCGGTGAGTGGCTCCAATAGGCAACCAGCTTCTGACGCCCGTCGACGAAGCAAGGCAGGGACTTGGCCTGCTCACGCAGCTCCCGGACCGCAGACTTCTCGCCGGCGACCCAGAGATAGCCACCATCCTGGGCTCGCGGGGCGTTCGCGAGTAGGCTGCCAATCTTGCTTTCGGTGATGCCGTTGCCGCTACCGGTGAGCCAGGTCACGCGCGCTCCGGGGTGATCTGGCAAGGCCTGGACATGCGCTTCGTCGGCGAGCTCGACGAATATGTCGCTGAAGATCCCGGCCGGCGTCTGTTCGAGGATGCGGGCGACCGCCGGCAGGCCGGTCGCATCGGCGATCAGGAGCTGCCAGCGCAGGTCGGCCGGCGGCACATAGAGCCCGCGAGGATTGTTGATGACGATGTGCTCGCCAATCGGTGCGGCCATCGCCCAGTCGCTGGCCTGCCCGCCCTCATGGACGACGAGATCGATGTCGAGCTCGCGGTTGACCGCATCGAAGCTGCGGACGGTATAGGTGGAATAGCGGACGCGGTGCCGCTCTTCCGGGAAGGTCCAGCGGCCGTCGGCGTCGATGGTCGGCAGGACGAGCTGACCGCTCTCCGGATCGGGAAAGAACAGGCGGATGTACTCGTCGGGAATGCCGGTCGAGCGGAAGTTCGCGAGGCCTTCGCCGGAGAAGGTCAGCCGGACCATGCCGGGCGTCAGCATCTCGCGCCGCGCCAATGTCGCTTGGTGGAACGGGCTGGCGGTCATGGGCTCGCTGACGTGGCTGACACTGCTCATGGCAGCGCTTCTTCCATGCCTCGGACCCGTAGGCAAGCAGCTTAGATGTTTGATTTCTTTAGACTATCTCTAAATCATCGCCGTTGTGGCAGAAGGCCTGCGCTGTTATGGACGCGTCATGTGATGGCATCCGCGGAGCCTTTTTCGGCCATGTCCACGAGCCTCGATGACATCGAGAGCCTCTATGCGTTGGAGCAGCGCCGGCTCGAGCGATTGGCCGCGCGCCGGGTCGGAGCGGCCAATGCCGCCGATGTCGTGCAGGACGTCTTCATCACGCTGTGGACTCGGGCGCGCGAGCAGATCGGCTGTTCGTCGGCCTATCTGACGCGGGCGACCCATTACACCGCGATCAGCCATTTGCGGGCCGAGCGTCGGCGGGCCAGCCTGCCGCAACGCATCACGCAGGAGCAGTACGCCGCTCCCGTGGTGCAGCCGGACCAGGCGGTCGTGGCGCGGCAGGAACTCTCGCGGCTCGACGATGCGATCACCGCCCTGCCGGAGCGGACCCGACAGATCTTCCTGCTGAACCGGCTGCACGCCTGCTCCTATGAGGAGATCGCGGCGGCGCTCGGGCTGTCCTACAGCACGGTCGAGCGCGAGATCGCGCGGGCCCTGCTGGCTTGCCGCGACGGCCTGCGCTAACCAGCGGCCGAGCGAGCATAGAGGCGGCTTCCGGACCATGTCGGACGAGAGGCAGATCGAGAAGCAGGCGATCGCCTGGTTCACGCGCATGAACGGCAAGCCCTCGACGGCTGACCGCGAGGACTTTGCGCGCTGGCTTGGCGCTTCGCCCACGCACGAGCAGCACTACGCCAATGTGCAACGGCTGTGGACTGATCTCGGCCCGCTTTCCGATGCCCTCGAACAGCGCGACGCAGCTGCGCTGACCGGCCCCCTGCAGAAGATCGAGGAGTTGCGGCGCCAGCGCAGTCGCGGCAAGGTCGCGGCCGGTGCCATTCTCGGCTTGCTCCTATGCCTCGTCACCGGCTGGCTCTGGCTGGAGCGTCCGCATCTCCTCCAGGATTGGCAAGCGGACTATGCGACGGCCCGGGCCGAGCAGCGCAGCCTGACGCTGGCCGATGGCTCGATGGTGCTGCTCGACGCTGACAGCGCGATTGCGGTCGATCTCCGCGCGACCGAACGCCGGGTCGAGCTCATCCGGGGAACCGCCTTCTTCACAGTCATTCCCGGACAGACACCGTTCACCGTCGCGGCCCGCAATGGCGAGGCGCGCGTGCTCGGCACCCGTTTCGAGGTCGCGGCCGAGGATCGCGAGGTCAGCGTCACGCTCGACAGCGGCAGTGTCGAGGTCGCGCTGCCCGGCAGCGCTGACCGTCTCGTGCTGAAGCCGGGCGAGAGCGTTGCCTATGGCACCGGTGGCCTCGGCAGCGCCCATCCGGTCGATCTCGCCGAGACCACGGCCTGGCGGCAAGGTCGCTACATCTTCACCAATGCCCGGCTCGCGGATGTGCTGGAGCGGATCGGGCGCTATCGCGGCGGCCGCATCGTGGTGACGAGCAGTGAGCTCGGAGACCGGCGCGTCAGCGGCAATATCGCGCTGCGCGATGGCAATGCGGCGCTGGCGGCAGTCCAGTCTTCCGTCGGCTTCCAGGTCACCGGGCTTGGCCGACTGACGCTCGTCAGCCCCTGAGCAGGCCATTTTGCGGTCTCGCAAATTTTTTCTCGAAACGGTGAGGGTGGTGCCGGCTCCCGGACGACTAGGAGATGAAGGCAGCGCGCGACGGGTGCGCGGAGCTGCCGGCATCACTGGGTTTCGGGAAGGCTGGGGCATGAGCAAGGCAAGGCTGGGCAGGGTGGGGCTCCTGCTGGCGACGACGATGCTGGTCGGCGCGAGCGCCGTTGGCACTGCTCGACCGGCGCAGGCGCAGTCGGCCTACAGCTTCGACATTCCCGCCAAGCCGGTGCGCGCCGCAATGAACGACATCGTCCGGGTGACCGGCATCGACGTCGTCTTCGCCGAAACCGCGGCGGCCTCGCGCCGTGGCAACCCGGTCCAGGGTTCGCTGACGACCGGGCAGGCGGTCGCTGCGCTCCTGACCGGCACCGGCCTGTCCTATCGCTTCAGCAATGCGACGACGGTCGAGATCTTCGACCCGGCCCGGCCGCAACCGGGTACTGCGGGAATCCCGGCCGGGGCCATCCCGCTCGACACGATCAACGTCACCGGCACGGGCGTACCGGGCCTCGCACCGGTCTATCCCGGCGGCCAGATTGCCACCGGCGGGCAATTGGGCGTGCTCGGCGCCAGGAGCGTCATGGACGCGCCGCTCACCGTCACGAACTACACGGCCAAGCTGATCGAGGATCAGCGGGCGCAGTCGGTCGCCGATGTCGTCAAGAACGACTCCGCCATCCGCAATGTCGAGTCGACCAATGTCGGCAACGCCAATTACTTCGTCATTCGCGGCGTCCAGATCGGCAATGCCGCGGTCGGCTTCGGCGGCCTCTTCGGCATCGCCCCGAACGCGCAGACCACGCTCGCCGGCATCGAGCGGGTCGAGATCATCAAGGGGCCGGGCGCCTTCCTCGGCGGGCTCTCGCCGAGCGGTGTCGGCGGCGTCATCAACCTGATCCCAAAGCGTGCCGGCGACGAGCCGCTGACGCGCTTCACTGCGACCTGGATCGGCAACAGCCAGTTCGGCGGCCATCTCGACGTCAGCCGCCGCTTCGGGGCAAACAAGGAATTTGGCGTTCGGGCGAACCTGCTCTATCGCGACGGCGGCACTCCGATCAGCCAGCAATCGCAGACCCTGATCAACGGCACGCTGGCGCTGGACTATCGCGGCGAGGCGCTGAGACTCGCCCTCGATCTCGGTCATCAGATCCTGAATACCGACCGGATGAACAACACGGTGACGCCGCTCGCCGGCCAGCGCGTGCCGCGGCCGATCAAGCCCGACAAGAGCTATGTCTCGCCGTGGAACTACAGCAAGTTCGCCGACACCTACGGCATGCTCTCGGCCGAATACGACATCACGCCTGATGTCACCGTCTACGCCAAGGGCGGCGCCAGCCGGATGGACTGGGACCAGGCGGTCGAGGCCGGCACGCGGCTGATGTCGAACGGCAACTTCACCGCGACCAGCGCGGCCTACCTGATCGACATCAACCGCCACTCCGGCGAGACCGGCCTGCGCGGGCGCTTCGTCACTGGCCCGGTCGAGCATGAGGTCACGGTCTCCGCCAACACGCTCTATTCCGGTCGCGCCGGCGCTCCGCAGTCACCGGCCGTGGTGACGCAGTCCAACATCTACAATCCGCGGTTCTCGGTGATGCCGTCGCTCGGGTCGCGTATCCGCTACAAGCAGAACGAGAGCACCTTCAGCAGCGTCTCGGTCTCCGACACGCTCTCGATCCTCGACAAGCGCGTCCAGCTGACGCTCGGGCTGCGCCAGCAATATGTGGAGGCCAAGACCTTCGCGGCCGTGACCGAGGCCGTGACCTCGCGCAACAGGAGCAACGCCCTGACGTCGATGCTCGGCCTCGTCGTCAAGCCGCTCGAGAACGTCTCGCTCTATGCCAGCTATATCGAGGGGCTGACGGTCGGCACCGTCGTCGGCAACACCTTCGTCAATGCCGGCCAGATCCTGCCGCCCTTCGTCACCAAGCAGTACGAGGCCGGCGTCAAGGTCGACTGGGGCACGATGCTGACCACGCTCAGCGCCTTCCACACGACGCAGGCCTCGGGCATCGCCAACACCGTGACCAACACCTTCAACGATAATGGCGAGACCCGCTATCGCGGCATCGAGCTCAATGTCGCCGGCGAGGTCGTCCCGGGCGTGCGGGTGCTCGGCGGCGTGACCCTGCTCGATGCCAAGCTGACGCGCACGCAGGACGGGCTCTATGACGGCAACACGGCGCAGGGCACGCCGCGCCTCCAGGCCAATCTCGGCGTCGAATGGGGTCCGGGCTTCGTCCGCAACCTCACGCTGTTCGGGCGGATGATCTACACCGGCTCGAACTATGCCGACGCCGCCAACCTGCAGAAACTCAAGGCCTGGACCACCTTCGACATCGGCGCGCGCTACAAGATCGAGCGCGCCGACGGCAAGCCGATCACGTTGCAGGCCAATGTGAGCAACCTGTTCAACAAGGCCTACTGGACGACCTATCCGGGCTTCAACCTGCTCTATCCGAGCGAGGCGCGCATGGTCTCGGTGTCCTCGACCTTCGAGTTCTGAGCGGAGTGCGCGGACGGGCGAAGCTTTCGCGGCGCACCTTCGCCGCCGGGGCGGCGGCGCTGTTCGGCGCTCCCGTCGCCATGGCCGCAGCGGCGAGGCGGCAGGTCGAGACCACGCTCGGCCGGGTCGATATCCCGGCCGCGCCGCAGCGCGTGGTCGCGATCGACTCGCGCATCGGACTGGAGCAGGCGCTGGCCTTCGACCTGCCGCTGGTCGGCTACAGCCATAGCCGGGCCCGGCCCTGGGTCCCGGTGCCGGTGGGCGTGCCCTTTCTCGCCGCGCCGCCCGATCTCGAGCAGATCCTGATGCTGGCCCCGGACCTGATCCTGTGTCCGGACAGCGCGCCGAACTCCGACTGGTGGCCGCTGGTGCGCCTGCCAGCGATCGCCCCGGTTCTGCCAAGCAACCACCGCATCACCTGGCAGGAGAACCTCATCCGCCTCGGTGGCTGGTTGGATCGGCAGGAGAAGGCAGCGCGGATCGTCGCCACGCATGCCGAGACGATCGCCGCGATCCGGCGGCGCCACCGACAGGTGATCGAAAGCTCGCTCGTCGCCGCGGTCCATTACGATGCGATCAAGCGCCGGCTGCTGGTCCGCAGCGCCGGCACCCGCTACGGGCTCGTCATGCCGGCGCAGGTGCTGGCCGAGCTCGGTGGTCGCGAGGTCGCTGCCGACCGGCTCGGCTCCAATGGCGAGGTCGTGCTCGATTCCTTCGGCGACGTGCTCGGTGCCGTCGACGCGATCCTGCTGATCGATTTCGGCGATGGCGGGCCGCAGGCGCTGACGCGCGAGGCGCTCTGGCAGCGGCTGCCGGCAGTCCGGGCCGGTCGGGTCGAGACCGTCGCCGGCAACTGCACCTTCGGCTCGCTCTACACGGCGCGTTATCTCGCCCGCGCATGGGACGCGCTCTTTGCGCGGCTTTCGGCATGACCGGCTGCCTGCGCAGTACTCTCAGCGTTGGCCTCCTGCTCGCAGCCGCGATGCTGGCCAGCCTGGTTGCCGGGGCGAAGCTGCTGCCGCCGTCAAGCCTGCTCGAGCTGGCCCAAGGCCACGACAGCGAGGCGACATTGATCCTCCTGCAATTGCGCCTGCCACGGCTCATGCTTGGGCTCGTGGTCGGCGCGGCTCTCGGAGCGGCCGGTGCGATCATCCAGGCGGCGACGCGCAATCCGCTCGGCGACCCCGGCCTGCTCGGCATCAATGCCGGCGCGAGCCTCGCCGTCGTAACCGGCTCGGGCCTGTTCGGTCTTGCCCCGGCGATGACGGTCTGGCTCGCTTCCGGTGGCGCTGCGCTGGCAGCACTCGCCGTGCACGCGGTCGCCGGCGCGCCGCGCGGCTCGTCGCCACCGATCAAGCTCACCCTCGCCGGCGTCGCCGTTACCGCCTTCTGCCTCGGCATCGGGCAGGCGATCGCGCTGGCCGATCCCGAGCGCTTCGACCTCGTCCGCAACTGGCGTGTCGGCGCCTTGTCTGGAGACGGCCTCACCCTGCTGCCCGTGATCACTCCGTCGCTGTTGGCGGGCACGGTGCTCTCCGTCGTGCTCGCGCCACGGCTCAACCTGCTGGCTCTCGGCGAAGATCGCGCTGCCGCGCTCGGGCTCAGCGTTGGCTGGACCCAAGCGAGCAGCCTGCTCGCCGTGGTGTTGCTGGCGGGAGCGGCTGTCGCGGCCGCCGGGCCGATCGCCTTCATCGGCCTCGCCGCTCCGCATATCGCGCGCCGCCTTGGCGGCGTCGACCAGCGCATCGTGCTGCCTTTGGCCGCTGCCATCGGTGCGGCGCTTGTTGTCGTGGCCGATGCGATCGGGCGGGCTGTCGCGCCGCCGGCGGAACTGCCCGTCGGCATCGTTGCAGCCCTGATCGGCGCTCCCATCCTCGCCATGCTGGCGCGGCCCCGGCGCAGCGAGGCATGACGGTGCCGATGGCGGCCCAGGTTCCGGCGCAAGGTGGCTCATCCGCCAACAGGCGCATCACCCGCCGCTCTCTCGCAGTCGATCTCGGCCTTGTGGTGGCGTGTGTCGGCCTCGGGCTACTTGCACTCACGCTCGGTACCATGCGGGTCTCGCTGACGGATGCCGCCCGTGCGCTGGCCGGCGAGGCAACAGGTCCGGTTCAACTCGTCGTGCTCGAATGGCGACTGCCGCGGATCCTTGCCGCGCTTTGCGCCGGCGCAGCGCTCGGCATGGCCGGCGCCCTGTTCCAGACCCTGCTGCGCAATTCGCTCGGCAGCCCGGATGTGATAGGCTTTGACGCCGGTGCCTTCTCCGGCGCGATCCTAGCGATGCTGGCCGGTGCTGCGGCGTCGATTGTTGCGCTGGCCTCCTTTGCGGGAGGGCTCCTCGCCGGGCTTCTCGTCTATGCCGCGGCCGGCGGCGGCCATGTCGAGCGCAATCGATTGATCCTGATCGGCATCGCCGTGGGCGCCGGCTTCACCGCACTGAACGACTGGCTGATCTTCACTGCCCCGCTCGATTCCGCCCTGATCGCGGCGAGCTGGAAACAGGGCGCGCTCGCTGGTGTCGATAGGGGGCGTCTCGCGATTGGGGCAGCCATCCTGCTCGTGCTGCTGCCGCTGGGTCTCGCGTGCCGCCGAACGATGGATGCGCTCGTGCTCGGTGATGACAAGGCAATGTCGCTGGGCGAGTTGCCGGGCGCCGCGCGATTGCGTCTCGGTCTTGTCGGCTTGAGCTTGACCGCGACCGCCACCCTGATTGCCGGGCCGGTTGGGTTCGTCGCGTTGATCGCGCCGCATGCGGCTCACCGGCTCGCCGGCACTGCCGGGCTGCCGCTCTCGACCTCGGCCCTGTTCGGGGCGCTCTTCCTCCTCGGCAGCGACTGCGTCGCGCGGACCCTGTTCGCGCCACGCTCGCTTCCGGTGGGAGCGGTCACCGCCTGCCTTGGCGGTCTCTATTTCGTCCTGCTGCTGCGGAGCAGGCTGCGGCGCGGTGCGGAGTCATGAGCACGACCTCTCCCCTCGAAACCCGTGCCTTGCGCGCCGGACACGGCTCAAGGGAGATCCTGCGCGGGCTCGACCTGGCCTTTCCGCGCGGCGGCTTCACGGTCGTCGTCGGTCCCAATGCCTGTGGCAAGTCGACCCTGTTGCGCACGCTCGCGCGCCTGCATGAACCGTCCGGCGGCAGCGTCCTGCTCGACGGGCGCTCCATCGCAGATTTCAGCCATCGCGAGCGCGCCCGCAGGCTCGCCGTGTTGCCACAAGGCGCCGAGACGCCGGATGGGATCACTGTCGCCGATCTCGTCGCGCGCGGACGCCACCCGCATGGCGGGCTGTTCAAGCGCTGGTCGGCCGAGGACGAGGCGGCTGTCGCCGGAGCCATGGCGGCCGCCGGCGTCACCGCTCTCGCGGCGCGGCGGCTGGACGAACTGTCGGGCGGCCAGCGCCAGAAGGCCTGGGTCGCCATGGCGCTCGCCCAGGAAACCGATCTGCTGCTGCTCGACGAGCCGACGACCTTCCTCGACCTCGCCCATCAGATCGAGGTGCTGGAGCTCTGCCGGGCGTTGAACCGGGCAGGCAAAACCATCGTCGCCGTGCTGCACGACCTCAACCAGGCCTGCCGCTACGCCAGCCATCTCGTCGCGATGAAGGGTGGCGCGGTCCATGCGCAAGGCAGGCCCGATGAGATCGTCGACAGTGCCCTGATCCAGTCTGTGTTCGAGATACCGTGCGTGGTCATTCCGGATCCGGTCGCCGGGACGCCGATGATCGTGCCGGCATTTGAGGGAAGTGCTCCGCCTCGACCCTAGACCCGGCGGACCTACAGTCGCTCCGCTGTGCTGCGGCGCCAGGCTGCCGGCGTCTCGCCGACCATGCGGCGGAAGACGCGGGTGAAATGCGCCTGGTCGGAGAAGCCGGCATCGGCAGCGATCTCGGTCAAGGGCCGGTCACCCGCCGCGAGCAGGCGCTGGCCACGTTCGATCCGCGCCTTAAGCTGCCATTGGTGCGGCGGCAGGCCGGTCGAGGCCTTGAAGGCGTGGCTGAAATGCGATTGCGACATGCCGACGAGTTCGGCGAGGTCCTGCAGCCGGATCGTCCCTGCCGCATGCTCGCTGATGTAATCGGTCACCGCCTTGAGCTGCCAGCTGCTCAGCGGCGTGCGCTGACGTGGCGCGTTGGCGCGCACGCCGAAGAGATCGATCAGGACCGCCAGGACCAGCCCGTCGCCATAGAGGTCGTGCCGCGCATCCGGCTCGGCGCACTCGCCGGCGATCAATCGCGCTAATGTCAGGATGCGCTCGTTCGAGAAGGCGATGCGCGGCTGCGCCAGACGCTCGGGCGACAAGGCTTCTCCGAGCCGCTCACTGACGGTCGCGGCATCGAAATGCAGGTCGAGATGGCGGATGCGCATGCGCTGCTGCGTCCGTCCCCAGACCGGCAAGCCCGCCGGCATGAAGCTGATGGCGTTGGCGCGGGCCCGGCTGGAAATCCCCGGCTCGTTCGGATTGAGCCGCGTCTCGAAATTGCCGCCGACCTTGTCGAGCACCACGAACAGGCGCGGATGCTCGGAGACGTATTCGCCGCTGGCGCCAGCCTGGCATTCGGCCTGCCAGAGATCGGCGACGACGCCGTTCCACACTCGATACTTGAGCGAGCCGATGACGCTGATGCCTTCGCGGACCGAGCGCATGCGCGGCTGGAAACCCATCTTTAGCCTCCGCAGTGCGGATGATCGCGCCTCGGCGCGTGTTCAAAATGCAACGTGATCAGCGCAATTGTAGACGCGCCCAAGAACGTTCAATGCATGACAGGAACGATCAATCCTGTATCGCGCGATACTGATATTGCCCAACGGAAAGCTGAGTGCTGCTTTTGAACAGTTCTAAATTTGATCAGTTCTGAAGCAATGGCAATTATTGGGGCTGAGATTGAGAATGTGCTACTCGCGAACAATGAAGACTGGATTTCTTCTTGGCTCCACTGCGTCGCTCGCTCTGCTTTGTGCCGGTGCGGCATGGGCACAGGGGCAACCCGCTCCCACGGTCCAGCTCGACACGATCACGGTCGAGGGCGAGGGCAGTGCCACCGGGCCGGTGAACGGCTATGTCGCGACGCGCTCGACCACAGGCTCGAAGGCGAGCACGCCGATCACCGCGATCCCGCAGGCGGTCTCGGTGCTCGGCCGCGACGAGATCGACGATCGCAAGGCGCTCAAGGTCGACGAGGCACTGCGCTACACCGCCGGCGTCGCCGCCCAGGCCTTCGGCCCCGATCCCGACACTGATTGGATCTTTATCCGCGGCTTCCAGGCGACGCAGACCGGCGTCTTCATGGACGGGCTGCAGCTCTATGGCTACGGCTTCGGCGGCTTCCAGATCAACCCGTTCCTGCTCGAGCGCGTCGAGGTGCTGAAAGGCCCGGCCTCGGTGCTCTATGGCGGCTCCACCCCCGGCGGTATCGTCAATCTCGTCAGCAAGCGCCCTACGGCCAAGAATTTCGGCTATGTCGAGGCCGGCATCAACAATTTCGGCAACGCCTATCTCGGCATCGACGTCGGCCTCAGCGACAAGCAGGGCATCTGGAGCACGCGCCTGACCGGCAAGCTCTCCGGTGGCGACCAGTACACCGACGTCGCCAAGGATTTCCGCGGCACGATCATGCCGCAGATCACCTATCAGCCGACCGGCGCCACCCGCATCACCGCCTATGGCGTCTATTCGGCGCTCGACCAGATCCATGTCGGCGGCGGCTTCCTGCCCTATGTCGGCACCGTGGTGAACGCGCCCTTCGGCAAGATCCGGCGCAAGGCCTTCCTCGGCGAGCCCGCAATCGATGATCAGGAGCGCACCGAGACGCTGCTCGGCTACGAGTTCCAGCATCAGTTCGCCAACAACTGGAACTTCACCCAGAACCTGCGCTACGGCGTGATGAAGGGCTCGCAGCTCGGCCCCTACGGTTTCGGCTATGCCGGCCCCGATGCGCCCTTCGGTGATCGGCTGCAGCCGCTTGGACCCGACTACCAGCTCTATCGGATCGGCTTCCAGGAGCGGACGCGGGTCAATACCTTCACGGTCGACAACCGCATCGACGGCAAGGTCGTCACCGGGCCGCTCGAGCATTCGCTGCTCTTCGGCGTCGACTACAAGTACTTCAACATCGACCACACCCAGGCCTCGGGCGGCGCGACTACGATCAGCGTCACCAATCCGATTTATGGGGCGCAGCAGGGCCCGACCGGCGTCTATCTCAACCAGAACCTGAAGCACCATCAGATCGGCTTCTACGCCCAGGACCAGATCCGCTTCGGCGGCGGCTTCCTGCTGACGCTGAACGGCCGCTACGACTATGTCGACAAGAAGTCGGTCAGCCCCGCTGGCCTGCTGTTCTCGCCGACCTACGACAAGAAGGAAGCGTCCTGGAGCGGCCGCGCCGGCCTCGGCTACGAGTTCGCCAACGGGCTCACCCCCTATGTCAGCGCCGCGACCTTCTTCACCCCGGTCTTCGACGCCGTGCCCAATCTGCTCGGCGGCCCCGGCCAGCCTTTCCGTCCCGAGGAGGGCCGGCAGTTCGAGGCGGGCGTGAAATACAAGCCGACCTTCATGGACGCGCTGTTCACCGCCTCGGTCTTCCAGATCACTAAGCAGAACGTGCTGAACCCGGCCCCGACCGCGCTCAACCCGTTCGCCCAGCAGCAGCTCGGCGAGGTCACCTCGCGCGGCGTCGAGTTCGAGGCCAAGGCCAATATCACCAAGGACCTGAAGGCGCTTGCCTCCTTCACCGCCTTCGACCTGAAGACGACCAAGGACACGCGCCCGCTGCTGGTCGGCAAGACGCCGGTCGTCGTGCCCGAGGTCACCACCTCGGCCTGGCTCGACTACACCGTTCCGGAGGGCGTCTTCAAAGGTGTCGGGCTCGGTGCCGGCGTGCGCTATGTCGGCAGCTCCTACGCCAATGCCGAGAACACGCTGAAGGTGCCGTCGGCGACCCTGGTCGATGCCGCGATCCGCTACCAGATCGGCAATTGGGGCATGGCGCTCAACGTCACCAACCTCTTCGACAGGGCCTATGTGAAGAGCTGCAACGGCCAGTCCGGCTGCGGTTATGGCGATGCCCGCACCGTCACCGTCTCGGCCAATTATCGCTGGTAGAGGCATTGCACCCGGTACGAAGGCCGCAGCGCCTGCTGCGGCCTTCGCCTGTGATAGACCGCTGACATGATCGACCCGACGGCGTTCCCGACCCGACGCTCCACGCTCGCCATGCTGGCGGCGGTGGCCTTGCCGCGACAGGCGCAGGCGGCCGGTCTTCGCATCGCGACCATCGACTGGTCGGTGCTGGAAACGCTGCTCGCGCTTGGTGTTGCGCCGGTTGCTGCGCCCGAACTTCTGCAGTTCCGCGAGGTCGCGGTCGAGCCGCAGGTGCCGGGAACCGTCACCGATCTCGGCTTGCGCGGCACCGTCAATTTCGAGCTGCTGCTGCTCTCCCGGCCGGAGCTGATCTACTCGTCGAGTTTCTACGCCAGCTCGGAGCCGCGGCTGCTGCGGATCGCGCCGGTGGAGCGTTTCTCGATCTACGCGCCGGGGCGACCGCCCTATGAGCCGGCAGCGGCGATGATGCGCAGCATCGGCGCGCGCCTCGGCATCGGCGTCGTCGCCGAGCGCTATCTTGCCGAGACCGAAGCCGAGTTCGCTGTGCTGCGCGAACGCCTGAAGCCGCATGCGAGGCGCCCGGTGATCCCGATCAATCTCGGCGATGCCAGGCATTTCCGTGTCTTCGGCGCCGACAGCATGTTCGGCGAGGTGCTGAAGCGGCTAGGCCTCGCCAATGCCTGGACCGACGACACCAGCTACTCCGCTACGGCGCCGGTCGGCCTCGAGGCGCTGGTGCGTGTGCCAAACGCCTGGATCGCCTTGATTCCGCCGGTTCCGCCTGGCGCATTGGAGGTGCTCTCTGCCAGTACCTTCTGGAACGCACTGCCCAACCTGCGCGAGCGCCGGCTGCTATGGCTCGCCCCGATCAATCCCTATGGCGGCCTGCCGGCGGCGCGGCGGTTCGCCCGACTCCTGACCGAAGCGTTGTTGGTGGCGGAGGCGAGCCGTGGCTGATGCCGCCCTGCCGCTGCGACGGCTGCCCCATCGCTATCTCGGCCTCTGGTTCCTCGCCGCGCTGGCGGCTGCGCTGCTCTTTGCTGCCGTGGTGGCGACACGCCCGCCGCTGCCGGCTTCGGGCGAACTCGCCCGGACGCTTCAATCCATCCTTCTCTGGCACAGCCTGGTGCCGCGCAGCGTCACCGCGCTGATTTGCGGTGCAGCGCTCGGCCTCGCTGGAGTCTTGCTGCAGCGCGTCCTGCGCAACCCGGTCGCGGATGCCTCGACGCTCGGGGTCGTCTCCGGCGCGCAGCTCGCCTTGACTGCCGCCACCGCCTACGCGCCGGCCCTGATCGTCTTGTCGCGCGAAGCTGTCGCGCTGGCGGGCGCTGTCGCTGCAGTCACGCTGGTGCTCGGCCTGAGCTGGCGGCGCGGGCTCGATCCGATGACGGTCATCCTCTCCGGCATGGTCGTCTCGCTGATCGCAGCGGCGCTGAGCGCGACCGTCATCCTTGCCAAGGGCGATTACGTGCTCTCGCTCTTCATCTGGGGCGCCGGCTCGCTGAGCCAGCAGAGCTGGGATGCCGCGCTGTCGCTCGGTCCGCGCCTGCTGGTCGGTGGCGTTGCGGCAGCGCTGCTGCTGCGCCCGCTCGGCCTGCTCGGTCTCGGTGACGATATCGCCCGCAATCTTGGTCTTGCCTTGCATGCCGTGCGCTTCGCCGTCCTCGGCGTTGCGGTCTGGCTCGCGGCCAGCGTCACCGCCGAGGTCGGCGTCATCGGTTTCGTCGGCCTCGCCGCGCCGACGTTGGCGCGCGAATTCGGCGCGCGTACGCAACGCCAGCTGCTGCTGGCGGCGCCGGTGCTCGGCGCGCTCCTGCTCTCGATCACCGACAGCGCCGTGCAGTTGTTCGGTTCCGGCTTCAACGACTTTGCTCCCACTGGCGCCGCCACCGCGCTGCTCGGGGGGCCGCTGCTGCTCTGGCTGATGCGCCGCGTGCCCTCGGCCCCGCCCGCGCAAACTGTCGATGCGATGGCGCTGACGCGCCGCATTAAACTGCCATTCCCGGCGCTCGCCATCCTCGCGGTGGTGATAGCGATCGTCGCCATGCTCGGCCTTGTCCTTGGACGCGGGCCGCAGGGCTGGGGGCTGGCGACCGGCGCGCTCTTCGCCGACCTGCTGTCCTTCCGCGGGCCGCGCCTGGTCGCTGCCGGTGCTGCCGGCGCTCTGCTCGGTGCAGCCGGCTGCCTGATGCAGCGCCTCACCGCCAACCCCTTGGCCGGGCCGGAAGTGCTCGGCGTCAGCGCTGGTGGCGGGGTCGGGCTGACGCTCGCGCTCGCGCTTCTGCCCTTCAGCCCGTTCTCCATGCTTGCCGGCATCGCCGGCGGCTCGCTCGCTGTGCTCCTCGTCATGCTGATGCTGACGGGCCGTCCGGGCATCGGCTCGCAGCGCCTGCTGCTTGCCGGCATCGCCATGGGTGCGCTTTGCATGGCGCTGGTTTCGACCGCGCTCGCGAAGGGCGATCTGCGGGCCTATGTGCTGCTGACCTGGCTGTCGGGCTCGACCAATCGCGCCGGCGAGTTCGAGGTCTGGATTGGCCTGATCGGATGCCTCGTCCTGATCACGCCGCTGTTTCTCGCGGCGCGCTGGCTCGATCTGATGCCGCTCGGCGAGGCGACGAGCCGCGGCCTTGGCCTCGGCATCGAACGCAGTCGCCTCATCCTCGCTGCCGTCGCGGCCCTGGCGACGGCGGTCGCGTCGTTGTTGACCGGGCCGCTCAGCCTGGTCGGGCTGATCGCGCCGCATCTGTCGCGTCTCGCCGGCTTTGCGCGCGGCCGCGACCAGCTTGCCGCCTCGGCCCTGATCGGTTGCGGCGTGATGATCCTCGCCGACTGGCTCGCGCGCCTCGTCGCTTTCCCTTATCAGGTGCCGACTGGGCTGTTTGCGGCGCTGATCGGCGGGCCCTATCTGATCTGGCTGTTGAACCGCACAGGGAACCGGCATGGCTGACGAGACCGAGCTGCAAGCCACTACGACCGTCGCTTTGGCGGATCCGGCAGGCATGCTCGAGCGCCTCTGCGGCCATTTCGTCGAGCATGGCACCGTGACACGTAGCGAACGCGGCGCTCGGCTCGACGGCCAGTTCGGTTCGGTCGATTTGAGTGAGGATGATGGCGTGCTGCGCATCGCCGTGACCTGTCCTGACGAAAGCCGGCTCTTCGTCGTCAAGTCTTCCGTCGCCGAGCATCTCTTCGAATTCGCTGAGGGCGAGACCGTCTCGCTGAGCTGGCAGGGCGATGCTCCCGCGCCGACACGCATTCCCTATTTCCGTGAGGTCGTGGTGCGCTGCGCCCGCGACATCACCCCGGCGATGCGGCGGATCACCGTCGCCTGCGACGATCCCGGCCATTTCGCCAGCGGCGGCCTGCATGTGCGCGTCTTGATCCCCCCGCAGGGGCGCGTGCCGGTCTGGCCGAGCGTTGGTCTCGACAGCCGGGTGATCTGGCCGGAGGGCGAGGATGCACTGGCCAAGCGCACCTATACCGTCCGCGCGATCGACCAGGCGCGTGGCGAGCTCGATATCGACGTCGTGCTGCACGACGATTCACCGGGCTCGGTCTGGGCGCGCGAGGCGAAAGCCGGCGACCGCATCGGCCTGCTCGGGCCGGGCGGCGGCGACGTGATACCGGCCGATTGGTATCTGCTGTGCGGTGACGAAACCGCCTTGCCGGCGATCGCGCGCATTGCCGAGGAGTTGCCGAGCTCCGCTCGCGCCAGCATCGTCATCGAAGTGGCCGATGCCAGCGAGCAGCAGGATATCGCCTCCAAAGCCGCGATCGAGGTGACCTGGCTGCACCGCAAGGGCGCGCCCGCGGGCTCGACAGATCTGCTGACACAAGCGGTGCGCGGCATCGCCCTTCCGGAGCATGGCAGCCCGTTCGTTTTCGCCGGTTGCGAGCAGGCGACGGCGCGCGCGATCCGCAAACACCTGCGCAGCGAGCGACAGCTGCCGAAGGATCGGCATCTCGTCGCAGCCTACTGGCGCAAGGGCCACGCCGATGTGCACGACCATGGTGACTGATGCAGACTGAAGCCATCTCCAGCCCAACCGACCTCATCGACATTGCATCGCCCGGTAGCGCAGCCGAGGCCGCTTCAAGCGACCCGCTCTTCGCGCTGGAAAGCGTCGGCTTCTCGGTCGGCGACCGCGTCCTGCTCGAACCGCTGACGCTCGATCTCGGCGCCGGCAAGGTGATCGGCATCCTTGGCCATAACGGCTCTGGCAAGTCGACGCTGCTGAAGCTGCTGGCACGCCAGCAGCGGCCATCGCGCGGGACCTTGAGTTTCGCCGGCCGGCCGATCGAGAGCTGGGACAATCGCACCTTCGCCCGCAAGCTCGCCTACCTGCCGCAGCAGACGCCGCCCGCGGCCGGGATGCTGGTCAAGGAGCTGGTCGCGCTCGGCCGCTATCCCTGGCATGGCGCGCTCGGCCGCTTCGGGCAGCGCGACCGCGACAAGGTCGCGCAGGCGATGGCGCTGACCGATGTCGAGCCCTTCGCCGAGCGCCTGGCCGACAGTCTCTCAGGCGGCGAGCGTCAGCGCGCCTGGCTGGCGATGCTGGTCGCACAGGACGCGCAATGCCTCCTGCTCGACGAGCCGATCGCGGCGCTTGATCTCTCGCATCAGGTCGAGGTGCTGACGCTGGTGCGGCAGCTCTCGCACCAGGCGGGTCTCGGCATCGTCGTCGTGCTGCACGACGTCAACATGGCCGCCCGCTTCTGTGACGAGATTGTCGCACTCCATTCCGGCCGGCTGGTCGCGCGCGGCACGCCCGAAGACATCGTGCGGCCGGATATCCTGCGGGCGATCTACGGCATCGAGGTCGGCGTGATGCCCCATCCCGATGGCGGCCGGCCGCTCGCCTTCGTCTGACGCTGCGTTCAGAGCCGTTCTGTGCGACGCACCGTCGCTTGCATGCTCACTCGAAGAAGCAGCTCACAGTGCCGAGCGGGCCGTAATCGGCTGTGATCGTGTCGCCATGGCGCGCTTCAACGGGCCGGATGAAGGACCCGGCCAGCACGATCTGCCCCGCCCTGATCTGACCGCCATAGCTCGCGAGCCGGTTTGCAAGCCAGGCGATGCCGCGTGCCGGGTCATTGAGCACGCCGGCGCCGAGACCGGTTTCCTCGACCTGGCCGTTGCGCGAGACGATGGCGCCGACCCAGCGCAGATCGACCTGATCCGGGCGCATCGCGCGCCCGCCGGTGACGATGCCGGCATTGGCGGCATTGTCCGAGATCGTGTCGACGATGGTGCGCGCCTTCTTCGTCTGCGGATCGACGCGCAGGATGCGCGTATCGAGGATCTCGAGCGCCGGAACGGCGTAGTCGGTCGCGTTCAGCACGTCGAAGACCGTGACGTCCGGGCCTTTCAGGTCGGCCTTCATGACGAAGGCTATCTCGGCCTCGATGCGCGGCTGGATAAAGCGATCCTTGGGAATGTTGCTACCATCGTCGAAGCGCATATCGTCGAACAGCACGCCGGAATCGGGCGTGTCGATGTCGAGCGCGTACTGCATCGCCTTCGAGGTCAGGCCGATCTTCCAGCCGATGATCCTGCGGCCGGCCGCACGCTTGCGCTCCACCCAGGCGGCCTGGACCGCATAGGCGTCATCCATCGTCATCTGCGGAAAGCGCAGCGACATCAGGCCGGTCTGCTGGCGTGTCCGTTCGGCCTCGTCGAGGCTGAGGGAGGCGGCTGAGATCTCGTCGGCGGACAGCATCGCTCAGGCCTCGTCGGAAATGGTATTGCGCAGGAGGCCGATACCCTCCGCCTCGACCTCGACGACATCGCCGGGCTTCAGCCAGATCGGCGGGTCGAAGCGCGCGCCGGCGCCGGTCGGCGTCCCGGTGATCAGAATGTCGCCCGGGACGAGGGTGGTGAAGGTCGAGATGTAGCTGATGATCTTCCTGAAGGAGAAGATCATGCGGCTGGTGCGGTCGCTCTGGCGCAGCTCGCCATTGACCTTGGTGGTCAGGGCGATATCGGCGATCTGCGCCTCGTCGGTGAAGGGCACCAGCCAGGGGCCGATCGAACCGGAGCGATCGAAGTTCTTGCCCTGGGTGACGTTGAACTTGGCGTGGCGCACCCAGTCGCGGAGCGTCCCTTCGTTCGACAGCGTCAACGCCGCGATGTGGCCGATCGCGTCGTGCTCGGCGATGCGGCGCCCCGCCTTGCCGATCACGATCGCGATCTCGCCCTCGTAGTCGAGCTGCTCGCTTTCCGGCGGCCTGATCAGCGACTGCTCATGGGCTGTGAACGAGCGCAGGAACCGCGGAAACAGCGACGGGTTCGGTGGCGCTTCCTGTCCATCCTTGTACTCGGCGTTGCGGTCGGGGAAATTCACGCCGACGCAAATGATCTTCTCGGGCGCGAGGCTCGGAATCTCGTAGCGGAGCCCGTCGAGCGGCAGATCGGGAGCGAGCGCCGCGCCCTTCGCCGCCAGGGTCTCGAAAGCCCCGTCGACGACGATGTGCCGCAGTGTCGGCCACTGCGTCCGATAGCGGGCAGACAGGTCGACGACGCCGTTCGGAACGACCAGGCCATAGCGCGCCTGATCGCCATGACTGAAACTGACGAACTTCGGGGTCAAGGATCGCGTCCTCATGTTTGGCGAGGCGATGAGCCGCTGAATTCACGCATGGCGCCCACTCCCAGTGCTACCCGAATGGAAGCTTGCGAGCACTATGTCATATCAATTAATTATCATGTTAATCAGTTTTGGTGGCGTGGTGTCAATCGGCGGGCTCAAAGCCTCGGCAGCTCGGCCTTGATATGCTCGCTCAGGGCTTTCGCGGCCGCCGATGGTCGCTGATCCGCGAACTCCACAGCGATGCCGATTGAGGGAAGTGGCGGCAGCCCGACGTGCACGACATGGAGATCGGGTGGCACCGCCGTCTCGGTCAGGACGCTGATGGCATGTCCGGAGCGGGCGATTGCGATCAGCCCGGCAAGGCTGTTGCTGGCGAAGGCGATCCGGTAGCGCCGGCCGACCGCTTCCATCGCATCGCAGGCCGCCCGGTGATCGAGTGTCATCGGCGCGGACAATGCCAAAGGCAGGTTGGCGCTGTGGAGGATGGCGGGCTGCGCCTCATTGGCGACCCAGACGAAGCGCTCCGGCCGAATGACCTCCGTGCTGCTGGCGTCGGCGAGCGAGACGAGCGCCATCTCGATCTGGCGGCGATGCAGCAGCGGCCGCAATTCCGAGGTCGGCGCACAAACCATGCGCAATTCGACGTCCGGGTGCAGGGCGCAGAAGCTGCGCAGCAGGTTCGGCAGGAAGGCGATCGAGTAATCCTCGGGGCAGCCCAGGTTCAACGCGCCCTTGAGCCCGGTCCCGCGCATGTCGGCGAGAACTTCATCATGGGCGGCAAGCAGGGCTTCGGCCTGCGCCAGGAACTTGTGGCCCGCCGTGGTCAGATGCACGCCTGAGCCGCTTCGATGCAGGAGCGGTTGGCCGATCTGGTCTTCGAGGCGCTGCATCTGCATGCTCAGCGCCGACTGAGTGCGTCCGATCTGGAGCGAGGCGAGGCTGATCGAGCCGGTGCGTGCGATGACGGCGAAGTTCCTGAGCAATACGAGGTCGAGCATCAGTCGCCATCAATTCGATCGATATCGGATTGAAGAAGTATCAATTTGCCTGCTGAGGCAAGCATCGGTAGCGCTCTGGAACGGCAATTGCTGGGAAAACTGCCGAAAAGGGGAACGTGATGTCGCTCAATGCCGATTCCGCCTTCTGGGCCATCGCCGACAAGCACCTGACGCGCTATGGGCCCAGCTTCGAGTCGATCATCGTCGAGCGGGCCGAGGGCTCCTTCGTCTACGATGCCGATGGCCGCGGCATTCTCGACTTCACCTCCGGCCAGATGAGCGCTGTGCTCGGCCATACCCATCCCGACATCGTCGCGACGGTGAACCGGCAGATGGCATCGGTGGCGCATCTGTTCAGTGGCATGCTCTCGCGCCCGGTCACGGCACTGGCCGAACGGCTGGCCGCGCTCGCGCCCGGGCTCGACCGCGTGCAGTTGCTGACCACGGGAGCGGAGTCGAACGAGGCGGCCATCCGCATGGCGAAGCTGGTGACCGGCGGGCACGAGGTCGTCGCCTTCGCCCAGAGCTGGCATGGCATGACCGGTGCGGCGGCTTCGGCGACCTACAGCGCTGGCCGACGTGGTTATGGGCCTGCCGCAGCGGGCTCGTTTGTGATACCCGCGCCGAATTCCTATCGCCCGCGCTTCAAGAACCCGGACGGCAGCAATGACTGGCAGGCCGAGCTCGACGATGCGTTCGAGCTGATCGATCGTCAGTCGACGGGCAACCTCGCTGCCTTCATCGCCGAGCCGATCCTGTCGAGTGGCGGCATTTTGGAGCTGCCTTCCGGCTATCTCGCCGCGCTGAAGCGCAAATGCGAAGAACGCGGCATGTTGCTGGTTCTCGATGAGGCTCAGACCGGCGTCGGCCGGACCGGGCACATGTTCGCCTTCCAGCGCGACGGCGTGACGCCGGACATCCTGACGCTCTCCAAGACCCTCGGCTCCGGCCTGCCGCTGGCCGCGGTGATGACGACGGAAGCGATCGAGCAGAAGGCCTTCGAGCGCGGCTTCCTGTTCTACACCACCCACGTCTCCGATCCGCTCACGGCGGCGGTCGGTGTCACGGTTCTCGACGTGGTCGAGCGCGACGGCCTCGTCGCCCGGGCGCGGGAGCGCGGCGAGCGGCTGAAGCAGGGGCTGCTCGCCCTTCAGCAGAAATACGAATGCGTCGGCGACGTGCGCGGGCGCGGGCTGCTGCTCGGGCTCGAGGTCGTCAGCGACAGGCAGACCAAGGCGCCGGGCTTCGAGCTCGGGGCGCGGATCATGGAGGAAGCCATGCGCCGCGGCCTGAGCATGAACATCGTCAAGCTTCCCGGCATGGGCGGCGTCTTCCGCATCGCGCCGCCGCTGACGGTGTCGGAGGCCGAGATCGACCACGGCCTCGCCATCATGTCGGACGCGATCGAGACCGCCGCCAGAGCGCAATGAGCCTGGCAGGAGATCGAGCTAGGAGACGGGAGATGTCACCTCGCGACGCTCACCACGTCACGGGCGTGTGCTACGCTGCGAAGGATTGGCAGCTCGCTTCGTCCTTGCCGGCTTGAGGGCCCGAAAGGACTTCAGAGCCCGAAGACCATCGAGCCGCGGCGCTTCATCACCAGGTAGAAGACCGTTGCGATCGTGCTCATCAGCAGCGACCAGAGCAGGCCGAGCGCCGCGACCTCGCTCAGCTCGCCATTGACGGCACGGTCGAAGATCGCAACCGCGATGGTCTTGGTGTCCGGGCCGGCGAGGATGATCGCGGTCGAGAGATCGCGCGAAGCGTTGAGGAAGATGAAGACCCAACCGGCCATGATCGCCGGCCAGAGCAGCGGCATTACGACCTTGAGCAAGATCTTGCCGGGCGAGGCGCCGCAGACGCCGGCCGATTCCTCGAGTTCCTTGTGGATCTGCAGGACGCCGCCATAGGTGTAGCGCATGCCGAAGGGCAGAAAGTGGACGACGAAGGCGATCACCACGATCGTCAGCGTCGAATAGAGCGGGATCGGCGCGCGCAGCGCGACGTCCATCATCGCGACGCTGAGCACGATGCCGGGCAGGATCATCGGCAGCGTGATCAACTGGTCGGTGACGGCATGAAAGGCCAGGCGGCGCGCGACGAGCCAGCCACAGACGACCATCAGTGCCATCGTGATGCTGGCCGCGGCAGCCGCCGTGATCAGCGTGTTGGCGATCAGCTCGAGATAGCCCTGGCTGCCAAGCACGACCCTGAAATTGTCGAGAGTCAGCGACTTGAACGCCGCGACGCGGACTGGCCGGACGAAGGGCGTCAGCGCGATCCAGAGCAGGGTCAGGATCGGCAGCACCAGCACCACGATGCAATTGGCCCAGATCAGTCCGCCGCCGAGCCAGCGCAGCCGCCCGAGCGGCAGGGGGCGCGGGCGAAAACCCTTGCCGGTCACCGTGGCGAAGCGCGAGGCGTTCAGAGACAGGCGGCTGTAGAGATACATCAGGCCGGCGACGAGCACGGTCAGCACGACCGAATAAGCGCTGGCATGGCCGACCCTGGGCGGCACCGCAGCGCGGATGTCGTCATAGATGTCGGTTGTCAGGAGCTTGATGCCGGCGGAGGTGCCGACGAGCTTGGGCACGTCGAAGGCCTGCAGCGTCTTGATGAAAATGAACAGGCCTGTCGCCAGCGCGGCCGGCGCCGCCAGCGGGATCGAGATGCGCAGGACCATGGTCAGGATGCCGGCCCCGCTCATCCGCGCCGCTTCCTCCAGCTCGGCATTGGCGGTGCGGAAACTCGCGGCAAAGAGCAGGAACGACATCGGCAGCCAGCCCAGTGTCTCGATCACGACCATGCCGGCGATCGAATTGACGCTGAACAGGTTGCCGTCATTGCCGGTGAGGTTGCGGTAGAACTCGTTGAACGGGCCGACCGGGCCAAGCAGGAAGAGCCAGGCCGGGACATAAATGATCAAGGGTATGCCGAGCGACACCACCGTCATCAGATAGGCGAGCGAACGGTGCGGCGCGTCGGTCCGCTCCACCACCCAGGCGAGCGAGGCGCCGAAGACGAGCGAGAACAGCGTCGACAGCGCCGCGAACTGGATCGACTTCCAGCCGCTGGCGAGGATGCCCTTCTCGCTGACCAGATGGGTGAAGTTGTCGAGGGTGAAGGCGCCGTGCGAGCCGTCGGGGTTCATCACGAACAGGCTGTTCTGGACCAGCGTGACGACTGGCGGCAGCACCAGGCAGGCGATGACGAGTAGCATCGCCAGCGCCAGCAGGTTGGTCTGCGCCGGGCGCTTGGCCAGCCCGGCGCGGCGTTGCTGCGGCAGCGCCGCGGCAGCGTCGATGACTTCGGTCATTTGAACAGCTCGTCATAGATCTTCAGCCAGCCCGCCAGCGGCTCGCTCTCCTGCGAGGAGATTTCCGGCGCGAGCAGGGTCGAGGTGAAGTTGCCGGTCACCGGGCCGATCGAGGGATCCTTCGGCGGCACATCGGGATTGCCCGGCGGATAGCCGGCCTCGGCGATGATCTTCTGCCCGTCATCCGAGAACATGAATTCGAGGAAGAGCTTGGCGGCGTTCGGGCGCGGAGCGTTCTTGACCAGCGCGATGACGCCGAGATTGGCGACGAGCGGCTCCATCTTGACCCAGGCGATCGGGGCCTCCTTGGCCCGGCTGATCACCGCGTGATGATTATAGGTCATCAGGCCGATCGCGTATTGGCCGGAGATCACCTTGTCGAGGATGACGCGCTGGTTGCCGGGCTCGCGCACGATCTTCTGCTTCGACAGCTCGCGCAGATAGGCCATGCCCTTGTCCTGGCCCATCACCGAGAGGACATTGCCGATGAAGCCGGGCGGGCCGGAAATGGCGCGGGTGTCGGACCAGACCATCTTGCCGCGCCATTTCGGGTCGAGCAGGTCGTCATAGGACTTCGGCGCTTCGGCCGCTTTGACCAGGTCGGTGTTGTAGGTCGTCGTCAGGTAGAGCGCGTAGATGCCGGAATAGAGTTGGCTCTGCGGCTTGAAGGTCGGCGCGTATTTGGCGAGCGCCTCGGGCGCGAAGGGCTCGATCAGCCCGGCCTTGCTCAGCGGCGGAATCGAGGTGCCGGGCGAGTCGAACAGATCGGCCTCCATCTTGCCGGCCCGCGCCTGGCTGGTGATTTTCAGCACCGTGTCGGAATCGCCGGTCGTCGCGTAGCGGACCTCGATGCCGTACTTGGCCTGGAATTTCTCGGCCAGCGGCCGCACCACCTGGCTGACCACCATGCCGGTGTACCAGACGAGCTGGCGCTCGGCCTTGGCCTTGGCGATCAACTCGGCAGCGGGCTGGCTCTGGGCGAAGCCGGCGGTCGGCAACAGCGCAAGCGTGCTCGCCCCGGCAATGAAGCCGCGTCTGGTCTGCATGTCCTTCCTCCCAATCCTCACGCTGCGCCGATGCCGGCGCTCGAGCTTCTGACGGTCTGACGCCGCCGTGTTGCTCCCTTTGGTCGAGAGGGGAGCATGTTAGGGAAACTGCCTGTCCGATCATGGCTGGTCAAACGAGTAAACGAGACAGGCGTATGAGGAATTCTCAATAGTCTCGGGGTTGACCATCTACTGGCCGGGCACCCGCGAAACCTGTTCGGGCGAAGAAATCCCGGAGTGTCGCTGCCACCAGTTCGGGCGTATCGATCGCCATGACATGGCCAGTCTCCAGGACCAGGAATTCCGCGCCCGCGATCTTGTTGGCGACGCCCGCGACATGCTCCGGCGGGCGGGCCGCATCGTAGCGCCCGGCGACGACGAGGGTCGGACAGCGTATCGCTGCCAGATCGGCATCGAGATCAAGCCCTGCCAGCATTCGCCAGGTTGCAGCGAGCCCGGCGGGGTCGGCCGCGAGGCGCAATTCTTCATAGCGCGAGAGTGGCTTTCCCGCCTCGTCTGCGAAAGCACGTCGGACGCCGAGGCGCTCGATCGCCGCGATCCGCTGCTCGGTCCGTGCCCGCTTGGCCTCGTCGAGCACGGTCGCCGGCGCGAGCAAGGCGAGCGCGGCGACGGTCTGCGGATGGCGCGCGGCGAAGGCGGCGGCCACCGCCGCCCCGACCGCAGCGCCGGCCACCGCGACAGGCCCGGTGATGGCGAGCGCGGCGAGCAGGGCGGCAAGATCGTCGGCGGCCTGCGCGACGGCGTAGGGGCCGGGCGGTTTCTCCGACAGTCCGGCGCCGCGCAGGTCATAGCGCAGCACGCTGGCGAAGGGCGCGAGCCGCGGTACGACCGCATCCCAGCTCTCCAGCATGCCGCCCATCTCGTGCAGCAGCACGATCGTCCGGGGCGGTCCTGCCTGCAACTTGTAACGCAGTTGGACCCCGTTGGCCTCGATCCAGCGGTTCGGCATGAAACGCACCTCCGACCGCGAGCCTTGGCTTCGGAACGAGCCGGCGTCAAACGAGGGAAACTGAGCCGGGTTTGAGGAATGCTACGGCATCGCCTCTTGTGAGCATTGCTCAATCGCCCTTTCGGTTAAGTCGTTTGACCCTTCGCCGGCATTGCGAAAAACCTCCGAAGTCTCGCCGGCCGATCCGGCCGAGGCTTTCGCGCAAGTCAGAATGAGGTTTCCGCATGACGGGTTCGCTGTCCGGGGTCGCTTCGGTGATCGGCATCGGCCAGAGCGATTGGGTCGGGGACCACAAGCGGGTTCGGGCCGGCGAACGGCCGCATGATTCCTATGGCTATGGCGCGCAGGCCTTCCTCTCGGCGCTGGCCGATTCCGGCATTGCCCGCGACGAGATCGACGGGCTGATCGTCGGGCCGACCACCGCCTATGAGCGCGTCGGCGAGCTGCTCGGCCTCAATGTCCGCTGGGGCGGGCAGGCGGATGCGATGACGGCAGTGATGGAGGCCTGCATGGCGATCCGTGCCGGTCTCGCCTCGGTCGTGGCGCTCGTCTACGGCAACGACCAGCGCTCGGCGCAGGTCAACTATGGCGGCCCTGACGCGCAGGGCGGCGGTGCCTTCCTCGCCTATGTCTATCACGCGCCCTGGGGCTTCACCTCGCAGGGCGCGCTCTATGCGATGATGGCGCGCCGCTACATGCATGAGCGCGGTCTGACGCAGGCCGAACTCGGCGAGGTCGCGGTGGCGCAGCGTCTCGCCGCCTCGCGCAATCCCCGCGCCCTGATGCGCAAGCCGATCACTGTCGAGGACTATCTCGCCTCGCCCTTCATCTGCGAGCCGCTGCATCTCTTCGATTATTGCCTGATCAATGATGGCGGCGTGGCGCTGATCATCGCCGAGGCCGGCAAGGCGCGCCGCGCCGGCCGGGCCCCGGTCGCGATCAAGGGTGTCGGCCGCTATGATCTCAACCGCGGCGCCACCAGCCTCGAGCCGCGTTTGCTCGACTATTATTTGCCGGCGCAGCAGGCGGTTGCCGCCCAGGTTTTCGAGATGGCCTCGCTTGGCCCGAAGGACATGGACGCGCTGCAGATCTATGACAGCTTCTCGCTTCACATCCCGCTCGCGCTCGAAGGCTATGGCTATTGCCCGGTCGGCGGGGCCGGGCAGTTCATGCGTGAGACCGGCATCTCGCTAGCCAAGGGCCTGCCGGTGAACACCAGCGGCGGGCATCTCTCCGAAAGTTATATGCAGGGCTGGAACCACCAGATCGAAGCGGTCCGGCAGGTCCGCGGCGAGGCCGGGGACCATCAGGTCGAGGGCTGCCGCCACGTCCATTACAGCTCCGACGTCGCCGGCAAGGCGATCTCGATCATCTACGGAGCCTGACCATGGCGAACAGCCAGCCCGTCGTCGCGCTCTACGACGCTCCGATGTGGGAGAGCCTGTCCCGCGAGCGCATGCAGCTCCAGTCCTGCGGCCATTGCGGCACGCTGCGCTATCCGCCCGGGCCGATCTGCACGACCTGCACCAGCCTCGACTATCGCTGGACCGATCTCTCCGGCGGTGGTGAGATCCTGTCCTGGGTGCGCTTCCACCGCGCCTATTTCGACGATCACCCGCCGCCCTACAACGCCGTCGCGGTGCGGCTCGACGAGGGGCCGATCGTCGTCTCCAACCTGATCGGCCCGGAGCCGGAGGGCGAGTGGATCGGCCGGCGCGTCAGTCTCGTCTATCGCCGTCATCTTGATCGCACGCAGCACGCCTTCATGCTGTCTGAGCAACCCTGACGGCGAGCCGTCGCGTGGAGAAGATCATGTTCGAGAAAGACGTTTCCATCGTGACGCGGCACGGCCGGATGCCGGCCTTCGCCGTCAGGCCGGAAGGGCCGGGCCCTTATCCGGTCGTCATCCTCTACATGGATGCGCCCGGCATCCGCGAGGAGCTACGCCATATGGCGCGCCGGATCGCGACGGCCGGCTATTACTGCCTGCTGCCCGATCTCTATTATCGGATCGGCACCGTGCGTTTCGATCTCCCGCGGCGCGACGAGCGCATGTCGGCCGTGGTCGGCGCCTGCATGCGTTCGATCGACAATGAGCGCACCACCGACGACACCGCCGGCATGCTCGCCTTCCTCGACGGGGAGGCCGAGGCCAACGCCCAGAAGGTCTCCTGCCTCGGCTTCTGCATGAGCGGGCGCTATGTCGTCGCCGCCGCCGCGAAGTTCGGCCCGCGCATCGCCTCGGCCGCCTCGCTCTATGGCGTCGGCCTCGTCACCGAGGATGAGGGCTCGCCGCACAAGCTGGTCGCGAAAGTGCCGGGCGAGCTCTATTTCGCCTTCGCCGAGACCGACGGCGCCGCCCCGCCGGCGACGATCGCCGCACTGCAAGAAGCGCTCGCCGCGACCAGCGTGACGCATGATGTCGACGTCTTCCCGAACAGCGAGCACGGCTACTGCTTCACCGCCGGCCGCTGCTACCAGCCGGAGGCGGCCGAGGCGACCTGGGCCAAGCTCTTCGCGCTCTGGAAGCGGACGCTGGCGTAAGCCTATGGCCCTTGCAACGCGCAGCATGCTCGATCGGACGCGGCCATGACGGCGCGGCGCCCCTATGCCGGCCTCACCGTCGCCGAGGTGATTTCCGATGCGGCCGACGATGCGCTCGTGCTCGCCGCCGGAATGGCAGGGCGCATCCTCGCCGATCTCGGCGCGCAGGTGCTCTGCCGGCAGGGGCGCGAACGCGGCTTCGATGATAGTACCGAGTTGTTCCTGTCGCGCGGCAAGGCGATGTCGAACGAGAGTGTGGGCGAACTGCTCGGCCGTGCCGACGTCGCGCTCGTCGATGGCGCTGTGTTGCGGGAACGGGGGCGGGCGGGCCTGCCCCCTGTCACAGCGGTGCTCAGCCTGTTCGGTGGAGCCCTCGCCGAAAGCGGCGGGCCGGCGAGCGCCTTCACTGCCGCAGCGTCGGCCGGCTTGCTGGCGATGGTCGGCGATCCCCAGCGCGAGCCCTTGCGCCTCGGCGGTCATCAGGAGGCCTTCGCCCTCGGCCTCTCCGCCTATGCCGGCCTCGCGGCGGCGCTGGTCTCGGCGCGCCCAGAGGGCGTTCCCGTCACGATCCGGGCAAGCCTGCTCGAAACCCTCGTCTGGCTGAATTGGAAGGCCGTGCCGCTGGAGGGCTACGAAGTCCTGCCGGCCCGAACCGGCGCTGCTGCCGAATGGCAGGTGCTGCGCTGCGCCGACGGCTATGCCGTGCTGGTCTATCAGGAGCCGGACTGGCCGCGGCTGAAGGCTGCGCTGGCCGAGCCGGCTCTGGAAGAGCCGCGTTTTGCGACAAGGGCAGGGCGGCTCGGACATCTGGCCGAGCTCGCCGCGATCATCGAGCGGCGCTTCCTGACGCTGACCCGCCGGGAGATCCACGATTTGGCGCGGCAGCATCGCCTGCCGCTGGGGCCGGTCTGGAGTCCGGCCGATGCCTTCCATGAGCCGCACAACCGGGCGCGCGGCCTGTTCGAGCCGCTTGGTTCCGATTCCGGGGTGAAGGCGCCGCGCCTGCCGCTCATCTGGCTCGATCAGGCGGCGGCCCGTCGGGTCGATGTCGCGGTGGGAGCGGCCTGATGAGACTGCTGGAAGGCTGTCGCGTCCTCGATCTCGGCATCATAACTGCCGGCGCCGCGACGGCCGCGCTGCTCGCCGATTTCGGTGCCGAGGTGATCAAGGTGGAATCGCCGACCTATCGCGATCCGTTCCGTGTCTGGAGCGCGCAGGACGAGCCGGGTGCGATGCCGCCGCTGTTTCGCGCCACCAACCGCAACAAGCGCGCGATCAGCATCGACCTGAAGCGGCCGGAAGGGCAGGCGATCTTGTTGCGCCTCGTGCGCCGGGCCGATGTCGTGGTCGAGAATTTCCGCCGCGGTGTGATGGAGGGGCTCGGGCTGAGCTTCGCCAGATTGCGCGAGGCCAATCCCGACATCATCCTCGCTTCGATCTCCAGCCAGGGCGAGGCCGGTCCCGATGCCGGCCATGTCTCCTATGGCTCGACGCTGGAGGCACTGAGCGGCCTCGCCTGGGTGACCGGCTATGAGGGCGGCAAGCCCGAAGTCTCCGGCCGCGACGTCAACTATCCCGACCAGATCGTCGCGCTGTTTGCTGCCGGGGCGATCGCGACCGCGCTGCGCTCGGTGCGCAATGGCGAAGGCGGCAGCCATCTCGATCTGTCGCAGCGCGATCTCGCTGCCTTCATGATCGGCGATCGCTTCGCCGCAGCTTCGCAAGGCGCGGCCGTCAGCCGCCAGGGCAATGCCCAGCCGCATTATCCGCTGCAGGACTGTTTCCTCGCCGCCGATAGCATCTGGGTCGCGCTCTCGGTGCCGACCTCCGCGCTGCCACTCCTGTCGGATGGGCTTGCTGTTGGCGATTCCGATCGTCCGGACGCTCTTCGGAAGGCAGTCGCGGCGGCGACCGCGGCACGATCCGCCCGCGAGGCGGTAAGCTTCTTCGTTGGGCTCGGCATGCCAGCTGCCATCGTCAATGACGGCAACGGCATGATGGCCGATTGGGGTGAGGCCTGGCAGCACGCCTTGCAGCGCGACGAGCAAGGCCTGATCGTCAAGGGCTTCCCGCTGCAGGTCGACGAGGCGCCGCTTGCGATCGAACGTCCGGCTCCGGAGGTTGGCGCCGAGACCTATGCCGTGCTTGCCGAGATCGCCGGTTATAGCCGCAGCGAGATCGCTGGCTTTGCCGCGGCGGGGATCGTCGAGACCGCGCGCTGAGGCGAAGGGTGCCGGCCGCTCAGGCCGGCACCAGGCTCTCGCCGCCAGGCAGCCGCATATGGCGGACGGTCGCTTCGTATTCGATTGATTGTCCCAGGATCCAGTCGCGGAATTCGGCCACGCCGGGCTTCTTCACCGCGTGCTCGACATAGGTGAGGTAGTAGGCGATGCCGCTGTCGTGGATGAAATCGAACGGCGCGACCAGCCGGCCGGCGTTCAAATCCTCCAGCACCAGCGCCATCTGTCCGATCGCCATGCCGATGCCTTCCATCGCCGATTGGTAGGCGAGGGTCGAGCTTTCGAAATAGAGGCCGCGGTCGCTCTCGATCTGCTCGCCGCCGGCAGCGTCGAGCCATTCGCGCCAATCATCGGGCCGGACGGTGGAGTGCAGCAAGGTCTGCTCGGCGAGGATATCGATGACAATCTCTGGGCCGAGGCGCTCGAGGAAGGCCGGGCTGCATACCGGGATGAGAGCGCTGCCGGCGAGGCGATGCGAGACCAGCCCCGGCCAGTCGCCGTCGCCCTGCTGGATCGCGATGTCGATATCGCCCATCGAAAGCTGGTTGATCGGCCGCGGCGAGAGCGAGGTGGCGAGCTGGATTTCCCGCTTCGGATAGAGGCGATGGAACAGCGGCAGGCGCGGCACGAGCCAGCGCAGCGTGAAGGTCATCGGGCAGTGCACCCGCAGCGAGCTTTCGCCCTGCGCGCCCATCAGCCGCTTGGTGGCGCGCTCCATCTGGTCGAAAGCGGTGCCGAGCGCCGCGACATAGTCGTTCGCCTCGGCGGAGATGCGCAGGTCCCGGCCGGTGCGTTCGAACAATTCGACGCCGAGGACGTCCTCCAGCAGCTTGATCTGCCGGCTGATCGCTCCGGGCGTCACCGAGAGCTCGTCGGCGGCCTTGGTGAAGCTGACATGCCGGCCGGCCGCCTCGAAGGCGCGCAGCGCGTTCAGCGGGGGCAGGCGACGCAGCATATCTCACACGCTTGATGATTTCTCACAGGTGGCCTCCCTTTTAGTCGATTGACGCTTCTGTGCTTTTCGCGTTGCTTGTGGGGCACTGGCGATGATGGATCAAATCGCTTGGATCATCAACAGGATGAAGCATGTTTTGCCTCGGTTTCGGGCCGATTTCGATGCAGATGCGAGCGCGGCGGCGAGATTCCGCTGCGGCGCCATCTCATGTGATTTTTCCTGAGTCTGGGCCGGAAAAATGATGAGGCTTTTCTGGTCGCCGCGCTCGCCCTTCGTCCGCAAGGTCCTGGTCGTCGTCCATGAGGTCGGTCTGAACGATGCGATCGAGCGCGTGCCGATGGTCATCCTCTCGACTCAGCCGAATGACGGGCTGCTCGCGCTCAATCCGCTCGGCCAGATCCCGACGCTCGTCACCGAGGGCGGCGAGGCGATCTACGATTCCGTGGCGATCTGCCATTACCTCGACGTCGTGCGCGGCGCCGGACGGCTGCATCCGGTGGCTTCCGACGCGCGGACGGCCGCGCTCCGGCGACAGGCCCTTGGCGATGGGCTGTCATGGTTGTTGCTCAACTGGCTGGGCGAGCGTTCGCGTCGACAGGGCGAGCAATCGGCCATGCGTATCGCCGCCGTGCACAAGAAGCTGCCGCACATCTTCCGGGTGCTCGAGGCGGAGGCTACGGCGGCTGACGCCGCTACTTTCGATGTCGGCCACGCCGCGATCATCGCGGCGCTCGGCTATCTCGATTTCCGCTTCGCGCCGGATTTCCTCTGGCATGAGCGCTATCCGCGCCTGGCGCAGTGGTGGCAGGCGGCGCAGCAGCGTCCCTCCGTTGCCGCGACGGTGCACTACGACGAACTCGCGACGGCCGGCTCCGCCCTGTCGCGCCAGAAGGGCCGGGCATGAGCATCAACGGACAAGCCTATATCGCTGGCGCCTATGAGCATCCGCTACGCAGGGCGCCGGACAAGTCGCTGGCGCAGCTCCATGCCGAGGTCGCACTCGGCGCGCTCGCCGATGCAGGGCTGAGCAAGGACGATGTCGACGGCTATTTCTGCGGCGGCGACGTGCCGGGCACCGGCCCGTTCTCGATGGTCGACTATCTCAATCTCAAGGTCCGCCACGCCGATTCCACCAATATCGGCGGCGCCTCCTACATCCTGCACGTCAACCATGCGGCGCAGGCGATCACGGCCGGGAAATGCGATGTGGCGCTGGTCACGCTCGCCGGCCGGCCGCGCAGCGAGGGCGTTCCCAAGGGCGGGCTGAAGCGGGCCGACAGCCCGGTCCAGCCGGACTATGCCTGGGAAACCCCCTTCGGCATGACGATCCTCAACGTCTACGCCATGTGCGCGATGCGCCACATGCACGAGTTCGGCACGACCAGCGAGCAACTGGCCTGGGTCAAGGTCGCTGCCTCGCATCACGCCCAGCACAATCCCAACGCCATGCTGCGCGATCTCGTCACGGTCGATGATGTCCTGAACTCGACGCTGGTCGCCGACCCCTTGCACAAGCTCGATTGCTGCATCGTCTCGGATGGCGGCGGCGCCGTTATCGTCACCCGGCCGGAGATCGCCCGCCAACTGAAGCGCCCGCTGGTGAAGATCCGCGGCGCCGGCGAAGCGGTGAAGCACACCGCCGGCGGCGCGATCGACCTGACCTATTCCGCTGGTCGCTTCAGCGGCGCGGCGGCCTTCGCCGAAGCCGGTCTGACGCCGGCCGATGTCAAATACGCCTCGGTTTATGACAGCTTCACCATCACCGTGATCGTGCAGCTCGAGGATCTCGGCTTCTGCGCGAAAGGCGAAGGCGGCCGCTTTGTCGCCGACGGCAACCTGATCGCTGGTGTCGGCCGCTTGCCGGTCAACACGGATGGCGGGGGCCTCTGCAACAACCACCCGTTCAATCGCGGCGGCATCACCAAAATCATCGAGGCCGTCCGGCAATTGCGCGGCGAGGCGCATCCCGCCGTCCAGGTCGCCAATTGCGACATCGCGCTGGCGCACGGCACCGGCGGCATGCTCGGCACAAGGCATGGCGGCGCCACCCTCATCATGGAGCGGGAGTGAAGCCCATGTCGGTTCTGCGTGAGGCGCTGGATCACCAGCCCGAGACCAAGGCGTTCTGGAGCGAGCTCGCCGAGGGGCGTTTCAAGCTGCGGCATTGCCGCGCCTGCGAGCGGGCGCATTGGTATCCGCGGGCGATCTGCCCGCATTGCGCCAGTCCGGAGACGGAATGGCGGCCGGCGAGCGGGCAGGGCACGATCTATTCCTACAGCATCGCCCGCACTACGGCCGAGCCCTTCGTCATCGCCTATGTCACCCTCGCGGAGGGGCCGACCATGATGACCAACATCGTCGGCAGCGACTTTGCGGAGATTGCGATCGGCAAGCCCGTCGAGATCGCCTTCGGCCATCAGGTCGAGGACGGCATCACCTTGCCGGTGTTCAGGGTCGTCTGAGGCGACGCCTGCGCCGGACCGATTTGCGCGGCGTGCTCGATCACCCTGCGCGCGACCATAAAGACATCAGAGGAAACGACCATGCCGACAGCCCTGTCACGCTCGCTTGCCGGTTTCACTTCTGGCCTGCGCTATGAGCACTTGCCGGCCCGCGCGCTCGAAGCCGTCCGCATCGGCATGGCCGACACGGTCGGCGTCATGCTTTCGGGCATCGATATGCCGGTCTCCCGCCATGTCCTCGCCAGCCTTGGCACGCGAGGGCTGAATAACGAGGCCCGCATCCAACTCGGCGCCGAAAAAGCCTCGGTCGCCGATGCGACGCTGGTCAACGCCGTGACGACGAGCAGCGTCGTCTTCGACGATGTCGCCTTCGCCGGCTGCCATACCAGCACGGTGCTGATGCCGGCTCTGCTCGCCGAGGGCGAACGGATCGGCGCCAGCGGCAAGCAGGTCATCCAGGCCTATGCGGCCGGCTACGAGGCCTGGGCGCGGCTCGCCGAGCGCGATCCCGACAGCTATTCGAGCAAGGGCTGGCATGCCACCGCCTGCTTCGGGCCATCGGCCGTCGCATTGGCGCTCGCCAATCTGCGCGGCTTCGACGAGGCGACGACCTTGCGCGCCCTCGGCATTACAGCCTCGATGTCGGGCGGCATCACCGCGAGCTTCGACACCGATGTCGGTCCGTTCCAGATCGGCCGTGGCGCTGCCGGTGGCGTGCTGGCGGCGCAGCTCGCCGAGGCCGGCATGTCGGCGCCGGCTGATGCGCTGGAACGCTCCGGGCGCGGCATGCTGGTCGCGCTCTCGCCCAAGGGCGCGGTCGATCTGGAGAGCCCGCTCGACGATCTCGGCCGCGCCTGGCGCCTCGAAAGCATCGGCATCAACGTCAAGCAGTACCCGTTCGGCAACATCGCGCAGCGGGCCGTGGACGGTGCGCTCGATCTTGCTAAGGCTCATGACGTCAAGCCGCAGGAGGTCACGCGGGTCGAACTGCTGATCAGCGACGCCCAACATGCGGTGATCTCGAAATCGCCCTCGGTGCTGCATTTCGTGCCCTCGCACAGCGTGCCGCTGGCGGTTGTGGCAGCGCTGTTCGAGCGGCGCGTCACCTTCGATGCGCTGGAGGAAGCCTTCCACGGCCGCCCGGAAGTTCAGGCGCTCTTGCAGAAGGTCGAGACCGTGGCCGACAGCCGCATCCCGGCCGACACTCAGCCCAATCTCGGCTTCAGCGGCGGCGTCCGCTTGCATCTCGCTGATGGCCGCGTGCTCGAAAGCCCCAGCGTCGACTATGCCCGCGGCCACTGGACGCGGCCGATGAGCGAGGCCGAGCTCTGGCAGAAGTTCTGGTCCTGCAGCGCAAAGCAGCTCGCCCAGCCGCAGGCGGAAAAGCTCTTCGCCAGCCTGATCAGGCTCGACGAGATCGCGAATGTCGGAACGCTCAATCGTTGAGCGATCGCGATGGTGAGTGCTCGCGAAGAGCGGCCGCATCGGTCCTTCGATTGAGGAAAGCTCATCGGCCTGCGCGGTTAACTCGTTTGACCGGCACCGGTGTAGGGGCCTACCTAGGTGGCAACCAGCGCTTGATCCGGCGGAGAGACTGAATGGTCCCCGAAACCCCATCGCTCCAGTTCAGCCAGGCCGGTCATGTCGCGACGATCGTGCTCGACCGGCAGCAGGCACTGAACGCGATCGACCCGGAGACGGGCGCCGCGCTCGTCGCCTGTTTCGAGCGCATTGCGAGCGACGACAGCATCCGGGCGGTGGTCCTGACCGGGGCGGGCGAGCGGGCTTTCAGCGCAGGCGCCGACCTCAAGAAGACCGCGGAAGTCAGCGGCCAGTATGCGGCGCAGGCCTTTGCTGGCAGTGGAGACAACAGCTTCGCATCGGCGCTCGATTGCGAGAAGCCGCTGATCGCTGCGATCAATGGGCTCGCGCTCGGGGGCGGGCTGGAACTCGCTCTGGCCTGCGACATCCGTCTCGCGGCGCCGCAGGCGCGCTTTGGTCTGCCGGAGGTCAAGGTCGGCACGATCCCGGGCGCCGGCGGCACGCAGCGCCTGCCGCGCAGCATCGGCCAGAGCGACGCGATGCTGATGCTGCTCTCTGGCGACATGATCGACGCGCCGGAAGCTCTGCGCCTCGGGCTGATCAGCCGGATCGTTCCCGCGCCGGATCTGCTGGCGGAAGCGCAGGCGCTCGCCGCCAGGATCGCGGCGAATGCGCCGCTCTCGGTCCGGGCGGTCAAGCGCCTCGTCCGCAGCGGTGGCGAACTGCCATTGCCCGAAGCGCTGCGGCTGGAGCGCCTGGTCTGGGGCATGCTGCGCGACACGCAGGACAGGGCGGAGGGCCGGCGTGCCTTCGCCGAGAAACGCCCGCCCGTCTTCACCGGGCGCTGAGACTGGAAGTGAGAGCCTATGATCGACAAGCAGGTTCCCGACATGGCCGCGGCGTTGGCTGATATAGGCGACGGCGCCTCCGTCCTGGTCGGCGGCTTCGGCGCGGTCGGCCAGCCCAATGCGCTGATCGATGCGCTGGCGCTGAGCGGCGTGCGCAATCTGACGGTGATCGCCAACAATGCCGGCTTCGAGCCGCAGACCGGGCTCGGCAAGCTGATCGGCAGCGGCGCCGTCTCGAAGCTGATCTGCAGCTTCCCGCGTGGCTCCACCGCCTTCGATGCGCGCTATGAGAAGGGTGAGATCGAGCTCGAAGTCATGCCGCAGGGCACGCTGGCCGAGCGGATCAGGGCGGCCGGGGCCGGGATCGGGGCCTTCTATACGCCGACCGGCGCGGGCACGCGCCTCGCCGAGGGCAAGGAGACCCGCAACATCGGCGGGCGCGACCATGTCCTGGAATATGCGCTCGGCGCCGATGTGGCGCTGATCCAAGCCTACACCGCCGATCGCTGGGGCAACCTCACCTACAAGGGCAGCGGCCGGAATTTCAATCCGATCATGGCGATGGCGGGCAGACTCACCATCGCCCAGGTCGGCAGCGTCGTCCCGCTCGGCGAGCTCGATCCCGACATCATCGTCACGCCCGGCATCTTCGTGAACCGCGTGCTGACGGTCGCGGGCGGTGATCCGCCTCTGGCGGCGACATCAGCCAGCAAGGAGGGCGCCCGATGACCGCTGCGCTGGATCATACCCCGTTCAGCCGCAAGGAGATGGCTGATCTCGTCGCGAACGACATCGCCGAAGGCTGGTACGTCAATCTCGGCATCGGCCTGCCGACTTTGGTTGCGGACCACATCCCCGCCGGGCGAGAGGTTGTGCTGCATTCCGAGAACGGCATCCTCGGCATGGGCCCGGTGCCCGGCCCGAACGAGGCCGATCCCTGGCTGGTCAATGCCGGCAAGGAGAACGTCACCTTGGTGGCGGGCGCCGCGCTTTTCCACCATGCCGACAGCTTCGCGATGATCCGCGGTGGCCATATCGACCTCTGCGTGCTCGGCGCCTTCGAGATTGCCGAGACCGGCGATCTCGCCAATTGGTCGACCTCCGGCAGCGACCGCACCCCGGCAGTCGGCGGCGCCATGGACCTCGCCGCCGGTGCCCGCAATGTCTGGGTGATGACCACCCATGTCACCAAGGCGGGCCAGCCCAAGCTGGTGCAGCAGTGCCGCTACCCCCTGACAGCGGCAAAGGCGGTGAACCGCGTCTACTCCGATCTTGCAGTCATCGACGTGACCGAGGGCGGCTTCGTTGTGCGGGCGATGGCGCCGGGGATGACGCAGGGCAGATTGCAGGAATTGACCGGCGCTCCCCTCACATTTTCGTTGAGGTGAATGCGTGTCGCGGGAGGAAAGACAATGACGGCGGATACCACCGCAGCGATCGAGGTTCGGGGCCTCGAGAAGATCTTCTTCAACACGCAGGACGGTCCGGCTGGCGGCGTCCGCGATGTCGCGTTCACGCTGAAGCCCGGCACCTTCTTCACCCTGCTCGGGCCTAGTGGCTGCGGCAAGACCACGACCCTGCGCTGCATCGCCGGGCTGGAGCAGCCGGATCGTGGCTTGATCCGCGTCGGCACGCAGCCGCTCTTCGATGATGCCCGCGGCGTCAACGTGCCGCTCAACCGGCGCAATATCGGCATGGTCTTCCAGTCCTACGCGATCTGGCCGCATATGAGCGTGTTCGAAAACGTCGCCTTCCCTTTGCGCGTCTCAAAGGGGCACGGCTTCGACCGCTCGCAGATCGAGCGGATGACCAATGATGCGCTGAAGCGGGTCGGCCTCGACGGCTATGGCAGCCGCTCCGCGACGCGCCTGTCCGGCGGCCAGCAGCAGCGCGTCGCGCTTGCCCGCGCCATCGTGCGCCAGCCGAAGTTGCTGCTGCTCGACGAGCCGCTCTCCAATCTCGATGCGACCCTGCGCGAGGAGATGCGCACCGAACTGAAGCGGCTGCAGCAGGAGGTCGGCGTCACCACGATCTACGTGACGCACGACCAGGCCGAGGCGCTCGAAATGTCGGATCTCGTCGCGGTCATGGATCGCGGCCGGATCGTCCAGCTCGATCATCCGCGCGAGATCTATTTCCGGCCGGCCAATCGTTTTGTCGCCGGCTTCGTCGGCGCGACCAATCTGCTCGACGGCACGCTCGCCGCGGAGCCCGACAGCCGTGGTGTTGCCAGGGTCAGCCTGGGCGCGGCCGGAGAGGTCGGCTGCCTGCTGCAGGGCGGCATCACTGTCGGCCAGCCTGTTGCCGTTTCGATCAGGCCTGAGGCCTTTGCGCTCCGGACGCCGCAGGAGCCGGTGCCGGACGGCTCGAGCCGCCTTCACGGCACAGTCGAGCTCTCCGGCTTCCTCGGCAACATGATGCGCTATCGCGTGCGGGTGGCAGGCGGCGTGCTTCAGGTCAGTGCCGGGGCCGAGACGGTGTTCGACAACGGCACTGCGGTCTGCCTCGACGTGCGCGACGAGGCCGTGCTGGGCCTTGCCTCGGAGGCACGGGCCGAGGCCGCCTGAGCCGAAACACCGGAGATGCCGACCGGTCGTATCGGCGCGCCGATGCTTGAAAAGGGGTTGCCGGATTTGAGTTTTGATCGTGCCTAGATGAGAAAATTGGCATGGATGCAGAGTAGATAATTTGCATTGATTGCTCTCGTCATTGTCATAACAAGAAGAGGGTGATCATGATTTCTGAAGACAACGCTTCCGCAGGCGATCGTCTCGTATGCGAGCCGGGGCGCCGGAGTCTTCTGCGAGCCGGTGCTGCCCTTGGCCTGGCCGCGTTCGCATTCTCGCAGATGAGCGGCGCGAACGCTGCGCCGGCCGCCGATCAGGGTGTGAAGCCGGTGCCGCCGCCGGCGCCGATCAAGGCGGCCGAAGGTCTGGTCGAGGTCGGGGACGGGCACAGCATCTGGTATTTCGACACCGGCGGCGACGGCGTTCCGGTGATCTTCCTGCATGCCGGGACGGGCAGCGGGCTGGTCTGGCTCTATCAGACGCCGGTCTTCGCCGAGGCCGGCTATCGCGTCATCGGCTATTCCCGGCGCGGCTACCACGGCTCGGTCGTCGGCGATCCCGCCAAGCCCGGCACCGGAGCCGCTGACCTGCTCAAGCTGGTCGACCATCTCAAGCTGGTGAAGTTCCATCTTGTCGGCTCGGCCGCCGGCGGCATGGTCGCGACCGATTTCGCGGTGTCGCATCCGCAGCGCCTGCGCAGCCTCGTGCTCTCCAATACGATCGTCGGTATTCGCGACGAGGATTATCGGGCGATCTACAAGCTGATCTGGCCGAAGGAGTTCGACGCCCTGCCTCATGACTTCAAGGAGCTCGGTCCATCCTATCGCCATCTCGACCAGGAGGGTCGCCGCCTCTGGAATGAGCTGGAGCACAAGGCCAAGACGGCGAAGATGGAGAGCCAGGCCTACGAGAACAACGTCACCTGGAAGTCTATCGCCGCCTGGCGCATGCCGGTGCTGGTGACGACCGGCGACGGCGATCTCTACACGCCGCCCTCGATGGCGCGCCTCGTCCACTCCCGCATCCAGGGCGCTGAGTTCAGCCTCATCCCCGATTGTGGCCACTCCGCCTATTGGGAGCGACCGGACCTTTGGAATGATTTGGTCCTGGGCTTCATCAAGAAGCACAATTCCTGAACGCATACAGGCTTCAGGGGCTGTGTCAGCTCCCGAAGCCTACTTCGTTTTCATGAGAGGCGCCGGCGCGGTTGCTTTACAATGTCCGCGCCAGGCGAGGGTCGAGCATATCGCGCAGGCCGTCGCCGATCAGGTTGATGAACAGCACGGTGGCTCCGAGGAAGAGGCTCGGATAGAGCACGACCCAGAAGGCGAGCTGCACGACATTGCGCCCCTCCGAGATCACGCTGCCCCAGGTCGGCGTGGTCGGCGGGATGCCAAGGCCGAGGAAGCTGAGATAGGCCTCCGACAGGATCGCGGAGGCGCAGACGAAGCTCGCCTGCACGATCAGCGGCGCGATCGTGTTCGGCAAGACATGCCTGATCAGCAGGCCGGGAAAACGCACACCGCTCAGGCGCGCTGCCTCGATATAGGGCTGCTCGCGGATGCTGAGCACGACCGAGCGGACGAGGCGCACGACGCGTGGAACTTCGGGAATCGCGATCGCCACGACGACCGTGGTGATGCTCGGCTTGACGATCGCGACGAGCGCGACGGCGAGCAGGATGCCGGGGATCGCCATCATCCCGTCCATGATCCGCATCAGGATCGCATCCGCGATCCGGTTGAAGCCGGCGATCATGCCGATCGCGAGGCCGAGGCAGACCGACAACGCGGCGACGCCGATGCCGACCGTGAGCGAGACCCGCCCGCCCCAGATCACCCGGCTGAAGACGTCGCGGCCGAACGGATCGGAGCCGAACAGCCAGGCATCGCTCGGCGGGCGCAGCCGGGCCGCCGGATTGATCGCGACAGGATCATGCGTCCCGATCAGCGGCGCGAACAGTGCGAGCAGGATGATCGCGGCCAGCCCGATGCAGCCGAGGATGAAGAGGGGATAGCGCCGGAGCCAATAGCTCGGCGTCTTGGACCTGGCGCTCTTGCGAGGGGCCTCGATGGCGATGCTCATGGGCTCGTCCTCAATAGCGGATGCGCGGATCGAACAGCGAATAGGACAGGTCGATCAGGAGGTTGATCAGCACGTAGAGCGCCGACAGCACGAGGATCACCCCCTGCAGGATCGGGAAGTCGCGGCGGATGATCGCGTCGATCATCAGGCGGCCGATGCCGGGGATGGCGAAGACGGTCTCGGTGACGACGATGCCGCCGAGCAGCGACGACAGCCCGATGCCGACCATGGTGACGATCGGCACGGCGGCGTTCTTCAGAGCATGCACGGCGAGGATACGCGGCGTCGCCATGCCCTTGGCGCGGGCGGTGCGCATATAGTCTTGGTTCAGCACGTCGAGCACGGTCGCACGGGTCATGCGCGTCAGCAGGGCGATGTAGATGAAGCTGACGGTCAGGCTCGGCAGCACGAGATGCGAGAAGAATTTCGCCGGCCCTGAAGACATCGGCTGATAGCCGCGGACCGGGAACCATTTCAGCTCGACCGAGAACTTGAAGATCAGGAGATAGCCGATCAGGAAGATCGGCATCGAGAACGCGATGACCGCGAGCGTCATGATCAGCTGGTCGATCCAGCTGCCGGCCTTCCAGGCGGCGATCACGCCGAGCGGGATCGCGACGATCACCGCGAAGGTCATGATCGTCAGGCCGATGATCAGGGTCGGCTCGATCCGCTGCGCGATCAATTGCGCGACCGGCATCTGGTTGAACAGCGATGTCCCGAGATCACCCTGCAGGACCTGCCAGAGCCAGCCGAGGAATTGCTCGGCGATCGGGCGCTCCAGGCCGAGCTGCTCGCGAATGCGGCGCAAATCCTCGGGCGTCGCGAGGTCGCCGCCGATCAGCGCGGCCGGGTCGCCGGGCGTCAGATGCAGCAGCATGAAGACGATGACCGCGACGGTCGCCATCACCGGGATGGTCGCGAGCAGGCGCTTGAGGATATAGGCCAGCATCGGTGTTTTCCGTTCTGCAGGGCAGGCCACGCATTAGACCGCCGATCTTGCCGATCGCCCGGTGGCGTGAGCTTGCTCGAGATGGGAGGCGGCGCACGCAGGGGGCGCGCGCCGCCGGCCGCTCATTTCTTGCGGATGTTCCAGAACAGCGGGATCGGTGAATCGATCAGGCCGTCGACGGATTTGCGATAGGCGGTCAGCTGCTTGTACTGGCCGGTCAACCCATAGAGCGAGGCGGTGTAGGCCTCCTGCTGGATCTTGTCGGCGATCGCGCCTTGCTCGGCCTCCGGCGCCTTGAGGAAAGCGGTCCGGAGAGCCTCGATCGCCTCGTTCTTCGGCCAGCCGATCGAGGCCTTGCCGACGCCGCCGGCGCGCAGGGCGTTGTTGAGGAAGGGTACGGAGTAGTTCGTGCTGTCGGCATATTGCGGGCCTATGTTCCAGCCACCCTGCGCGATCGGCTCCTGCTTCAGCATCAGCGCGAAGATGGTGGCGCCATCCGTCGCCCGGAGCTCGACATTCATGCCGATGGCCTTGAGGTTGTCGAAGAGCACGACGGTGACCGGATGCAGGATCGCGTCGTCGACGGCGTCGAGCAGCACGACCTTCTCGCCCTTGTAGCCGGAGGCGGCGAGCGTTTTCTTGGCTTCGTCGAGGTTCTTCTTGAACAGCAACTGCTCGGGCGCGAGGTCCCGGCCGAAGCGGGTGCCGCAGAAATAGAAGCTCCGGCAAGGCTCCCAGCTGCGCTTGTCGTCGCTGAGGACACGCAGATATTCGCCCTGCTCGATCGTCTGCAGGACGGCGTGCCGGACCTTCTCGTTGTCGAAGGGCGGATGGATATGGTTGAAGCGGATCATGGTCTGCATGCCGAAGGGATCGACGGCGCGGACGGTGATATCCTTGTCGTTTTGCAGCGTCGGCAGCAGGTCGGAAGGCGGATGCTCGAGCCAGTCGACCTCGCCGGCCATCAATGCGGCGGCGGCGGTGGCGCCGCTGGGGATGAACACCCACTCCATGCGCTCGACATTGGCGATTTTGCCGCCGGACATGAAGTCGGAGGGCTCGGAGCGCGGCTTGTAGCCCTTGAACCTCTTGTAGACAGCCTTGTCGCCCGGCATCCATTCGTCGCGCGCGAAGATGAATGGACCGGAGCCGATGGCCTCCTTGATCTGCTCGAAGCCGCTGGTCCTGGCGATGCGCTCGGGCATCATGAACGGCACCGGCGAACCGGTCTTGGCCAGCGCGGAGAGCACGTGGCCGAACGGCTCCTTCAGCACGATCTCGAACGTGTCCGTCCCGGTCGCCTTGATTTCGCCGGCGGTGGCGATCAGCGCCTGGCCAATGGAGTCGCGCTGGCCCCAGCGCTTGATCGAAGCGACGCAGTCGGCGGCGGTGACCGGCGCGCCGTCATGCCAGGTCAGGCCGGGCCGCAGCTTGAACTTGTAGTGCAGCTTGTCGTCGGAGACGGTCCAGCTATCGACCATCTGCGGCTTGATCTGGAACTTGGAATCGTAAGCGAACAGCGTGTCGTAGACGAGATAACCGTGGTTCCTGCTGTTGTATTCCAGCGACCAGATCGGATCGATAACGCGGATATCGGTCGCCGCGGCAAAGCGGAACGTATCCTTGTCCTGCGCGAGCGCCGTCGTCGCCACGCTGGTAGCGATCACGACGCCCGCGGCGCGCATGGCACGGGCAAAATTTATCCGGATGTTCATTGTCTGAGCTCCTCCACCTGACGAGATCACGGATCGCGCGCTCTTTGGCGCTTCGTCGACCTGTGTCGGTGAGGAAAGCTCGATATAACGAGGATTGAATCCCTCGCTATCGCCAACCGCCTGATCTTTGAAGCCTGAGGCCATGCCTCTGGAATGTCAAGTATTCTCCGATAGTTGCGGCAGCCCCGAGCCGACACCTTGCGGTAGAGCGAGTTTGCCTGCCTGGGCTGCCAGGCCGGTGAAGGGATCATCGAGCAGATGGTCGAATTCGGCGAACTCGACCGGGTAATGGAAGGACGGCAACGCCGCGGCCAGATGCAGGCATTGCGCGGCGATGAGCCGTGGGCCGTAAGCCGTCCCGACCCGGTAGGCGCGTCCCGCTGCCTCGCAGATCTGGGCGGCGATGAAGACCTTGCCGAGCCCGCCGAGCACCGAGCCCTTCAAGTTGAAACTGTCGCAGGCGCCTTCCGAGATCAGGGTGACGATGTCGCGCAGCGAGCGGATCGCTTCGTCCGCCTCGACCGCGATCGGGCTGCGCTGCGAAACGAAGGCCAGGCCGGCAATGTCTGCGGCGGGGACCGGCTGCTCGATGAGATCGACACCATGGCGGGCGATGCGCTCGATCATGCGCAGCGCGGCCTTCGGCGTGTAGCTCTGGTTGGCGTCGGCGGAGAGCCGGATGGCCGGGCCGACGCTTTCGCGCACGGCCCTGACGCGGGCCTCGGCGAGATCGGCATCGCCGTCGACCTTCACTTTGAGGCAGCGATAGCCCAGCCCTGCCAGCCGCGTGGCGTCCGCGGCCATGCCTTGCGGGTCCTTCAGCGGCAGGATGCGCTGGAGTTCGACGCTTTGGCGTCGCGCGCCGCCGAAGAGCACATGCAGCGGTACCTGCAAGGCTCGTGCAGCGAGCTCATGGAGCGCGCTGTCGATGCCGGCCTTGACCGCCTCGTGCCCGGACAGGGCCTTGTCGAGACGATCCCGCGTCTGGGCGTAATGCAAGGCATCGGCGCCGAGCAGGACGGGGCGCAGCACCTCGATTGCGGCCTCCGAGCCGGCGAGATCGTCGGCATAGAAGGCCATGGCCTCGACATGCCCCTCACCGGCGAGGCCGGAAGCCGTGCGCAATGTCACGATCAGGCCGTCGAGGCGCGGGATGCCACCCAGCGCGAAGCGCCAGGCGGGATCCTGCTGCGGCTGGACGCAGCGCCTGACCTCGACGGCGACGATCCGGTCGGCCTCGGTGGAAGGGATAGCCATTATCGAACGACTCCTAGCGGCTCACCGAGCCGAGAAAACTCAGGATTTCGCGGTTGTAGAGCTCCGGCACCTCCCACCAGGGCGAATGGCCGGAATCGGGCAGGATGGCGAGGTGCGCGCCGGGGATCTTGCTGGCGATCAGGCGCGCATTGGCCGGCGGGGCATAGAGATCGGCATCGCCGGTCAGCACGAGGACCGGAAAGTCGAAGCACTGCAAATCGACCCAGCGGACGCGGTTGGCGAAGCGCAAGGGAACCCGCTCAATGCCCGAGCGCGCCAGCATTACCTTCCAGCGGGCGACACCCTCAGGGCATTGCGCGCGGTAGGACGGGCCGAGCTCGCGGAAATCATGCGGGAGCTGCTCGAACTCAGGCGGCAGCAGCCGATGCAGGACCACCTGATAATCGTCATCGACCAGCCCGACGATGCTGCTGGAGATGACGAAGCTGAGCAGGCGCTGCGGATGCGAGACGGCAAAGTCGGTCGCGACCATGCCGCCGGCGGCGGTGCCGATCAGGTGGAAGCGGTCGAGCGCGAGTGTATCGACCAGCCCGAGGAGATCGGTCGAGGCCGGCGTCGTGGTCGCCGCATCGCCGGCCTCGGAGCCGAAATGCCCGCGCCGGGAATAGCCGATGACGCGGTAGCCGGCTTCGGCGAAGACCGGCCATTGCAGATCCCAGCACTCGCCGCTGCCGGCCGAGGCGTGCAGCAGGACGATGGCCGGCCCAATGCCGCCCGTATCCCAGACCCAGAGCCGGCCGCCGTCGCCGACATCGACTTGGGCTTCGTGCCGGGCGCGGCCTTGGGGGAGGGCGGCGTTCACCGGTTCAGTCCGCCTTGAAGGCGATAGCGTCGGCCTCGATCAGCCAGGCGGGGTTGGCGAGGCCGCCGACCACGAAGGCCGTCGTCGCTGGTGGCTTATCGGAGAAGTAGCCGTTGCGGATGCCGGCATAGCCGATGATTTCCTCGGCGCTGCGGCAATAGGCGGTGATCTTGACGATATCGTCGAAGCCCATGCCAGCCGAGGCGAGGACGGCGCCGATATTCTGCATCATATGGCGGACCTGATCGTCGAAGGCTTCGGGGACGGAGCCGTCGGGCCGCACGCCAACCTGCCCGGCGATGAAGAGCTGGCGGCCAGGGCCACGTGTCTCGACGCCGTGCGAATAGAGATTGCGGGCGGGCGGCGCGATCGAGGCCGGGTTGTGCTGGATCGTGGTCATGGATCGTCTCTCGAACGTGAAGGGTTAGGTGCTCAGGCGCCGACCTGGCTGATGAACTTGGTCGACAGATAGGCTTCGAGCCCCTCCGTGCCGCCTTCGCTGCCGTAGCCGGAATCTTTGATGCCGCCGAACGGGGTCTCGGCCGCAGCGAGGCCGAAATGGTTGATCGAGACCATGCCGCTCTCGAGCCCATCGGCGAATTGCGCGGCGCGCCGGGTCGAGCGGGTGAAGGCGAAGGCGGCGAGGCCAAAGGGCAGAGCATTTGAGCGTTCGATCGCCTCGTCGACCGAGCCGACCCGCAACAGCGCCGCGATCGGCCCGAACGGTTCGTCGCGCATGATGCGAGCGCTGTCTGGGACGTCGGACAGCACGGTCGGCTCGAAGAAGAAGCCCTCATTGCCGATGCGGCGGCCGCCGGTTTCGAGCTTGGCGCCGTGCTGGACGGCATCGGCGACGAAATCCTGTATCGCATCGAGCCGTCGGGCATTGGCGAGCGGGCCCATCTGCGTGCCCTCGGCCGCGCCCGGGCCGACCTTGACCGCCTTGGCCGCTTCTGTGAAGGCGGCGCGGAAGCCGTCATAGATAGCATCTTGCACATAAAAGCGCGTCGGCGAGGCGCAGACTTGGCCGGCATTGCGGAATTTCAGGCCGACGCCCAGCTTCACCACTGCTTCGAGATCGACGTCGTCGCAGACGATGAAGGGGGCATGGCCGCCGAGCTCCATGGTGGCGCGCTTCGCTTGCGCTCCCGCCAGCGCGCCGAGATGCTTGCCAACCGGGACCGAGCCGGTGAACGAGACCTTGCGGATCACCGGCGAGGCGATCAGCCGCTCCGAGATTTCCGCCGGCACGCCGAACAGGATGTTGAGCGCGCCCTCGGGCAGGCCGGCCTCCTGAAAGGCTTTGGCGAGTTCGATGCAGGCCGAGGGCGCCTCTTCCGGCGGCTTGGCGATGATCGAGCAGCCGGCTGCCAGCGCCCCGGCGATCTTGCGGACGAGCTGGGCGAGCGGGAAGTTCCAGGGGCTGAAGGCTGCGACCGGGCCGACCGGCTCCTTCACGACGATCTGGCGCGCGCCGGGAATGCGCGAGGGGATCACCCGGCCATAGGCGCGCCGGCCTTCCTCTGCATACCATTCGATGTGTTCGGGCGCGGTGCCGGCTTCGCCCCGCGCCTCGGCCAGCGGCTTGCCCTGCTCGCGGGTCATATGCTGCGCCATCACCTCGGCGCGCTCGCGGACCAGCGCGGCGGCGCGATGCAGGATGCGCGCGCGTTCGAGCGCGGTCATGGCGCGCCAGGCGGCGAAGCCCTTCCGCGCGGCCTCCAGGGCAGCGTCGACATCGGCGGCCTCGGCGTAACCGAGCTTGCCGATGACCGCACCCGTGGTGGGATCGGCGACATCGCCGGTGCGGGAGCCGGACGGTGTGCGCCAGCTGCCGGCGATGAGAAGGGGCTTGTCGAGCATGATCCGATGTCCTGCGTTGGAAGCTTGGGGCCGCTGCTGCGCGGCCTTGGTGACTGGTCGAAAGAGGAGGGTGGGCGCTATTCGAGCTTGACCCCGATCGAAGCGATCAGCGGTCCCCATTTCGCTCGCTCGGCCTTGATGAAGGCGACGAACTCGTCCGGGGAGGTCGGCGAGGAGATCGCTTCCTGGCTCTCGAACTGCTTCAGCAACTCGTCCGAGCGGAGCGTCGCCAGGGCGGCGGCGTGGATCCGGCTCGACACCTCCGCCGGCATCCCGGCCGGGCCGACCAGTCCGTACCAGTTGTCGGAGACGACCTTGGGAAAGCCAACTTCCGCCGTGGTCGGGACATCCGGTAGGGCCTTGATCCGCTTATCCGTGGTGACCGCCAGAGCATTGACGTTGCCGGCCTGGATCTGCGGCAGCAGTACCGGGATATCGGCCGTGACCATGTCGATATGACCAGCGATCAGGTCGGTCACGGCCGGCGCCGCGCCACGATAGGGCACATGCGTGATGTCGACCCCCGCTTCCGCCTTGAACAGCTCGCTGGCAAGATGGGTGATGCTGCCGAGCCCGGCCGAGCCGAAATTGACCTTGCCCGGATTCTTCTTCGCGTAGGCGACGAGGTCGGCGAGGCTCTTCAGGCCGAGCTTGGCGTTGGTGGTAATCACCTCCGGAACGCGCGACACCAGAGTGAGCGGCGTCAGGCTCGTCTCCCAATCGAACGGCATCTTCGCGACCATGAACGGCACGGTCGAGAGCGCCGCCGCGCCGACCAGAGCGAGCTGGTAGCCGTCCGGCCCTGCTTTCGCGATCGCGTCGATGGCGGGCAGGCCCGCTGCGCCGCCCGGGCGATTGTCGATGACCACCTGCTGGCCGAGCCGGGCGCTCATCCCGCTGGCGAGCGTGCGGGCGAACAGGTCGGCCGGGCCGCCGGCCGCAAAGGTCACGATCAGGCGGATCGGCCTGACGGGATAGCCCTGCGCGCCAGCGCTGCGCGGCGCCAGCATGGCTGCCCCGGCCGTCGCCATGAATCTGCGCCTGTCCATGCCGTTCCTCCTCCCGTTTGTTGGTTTTTCCTGTCCCCGGCTGCGGGGATGGTCACGAAGGCTGCAAGGCGGGTTCGCGCGCGGCTTCGACTGCAGGAAGCCGTGCCAGTGTCGCCCGGTATTCCCCCGCGATCCGCGCCACGAGCTCGCCAGCCGGGACGATGTCGTCGATCAGTCCGGCGCTCTGTCCGGCCTCGACCTTGCCGTCCTCGACGTCGCCGTCGAAGGCGGCGAGCTTCAGCGACGAGCGCTGGAACAGCTCGCGCCGCTCCTCGTCGGGACGCCCGGCGCGCTCGGCTGCCGCCATCGCCTCGGCGAAGCGGTTGCGCAGCACGCGGATCATGCCGAAGCCGCGGCCGACCACCATGGTGTCGGAGACGGAGGCCGTGACGACGCGGCGGCGATAATCGTCATGCAGGCGCGCTTCCGGCGTCGCCATGAAGCGGGTGCCGAGCTGCACGGCGTCGGCGCCAAGGGCGAGCGCGGCCGCAAGGCCATGGCCGTCGGCGATGCCGCCGCCCAGCACGATCGGCAGCTCGGGCACGGCTTTCGCCACGGCCCGCCCGATCACCAGGGTCGAGACCAGTTCGGGCGGCGGGTGGCCGCCAGCCTCGCCGCCGACCACGACGAGGCCGTCGACGCCCTTGGCCGCCGCCTTGGCGGCATGGACCTCGGAGGCGACCACGTGCAGGCAGAGCGCGCCGACCGCCTTGAAGCGATCGAGATAGCGCTCCGGTCCGCCTTGCGAGGCGATGATGACCGGGACGCGTTCGTCCACGAGCAGAGCGAGGATGTCATCGACCTCCTTGCGATAGAGCGGGACGTTGACGGCAAAGGGCCGGTCCGTCTGCGCGCGGACGCCGGCGATCGCCGCCTTGAGGTCGTCGCGCCGCATCGGCCCGGCGGCGATGACGCCGAGCCCGCCCGCGCCCGAGACCGCTGCCGGCAGCGCCGCGCAGGAGGAGGCCCAGCTCATCCCGGCCTGCACGATCGGCAGGTCGATGCCGACCATCCGGGTGAAGCGGGTCTCGATGCGCAAGCTCATGCCACTGCCTCGAGGCCGAAGAGCTGGCGCGCATGGGCGGCGAGCTTGTTCTTCTGGACCTTGGAGCTCGCGGTCATGCCGATCTGGTCGAAGCTCTCGACGATCTCGACATAGCGCGGCACCTTGAAGCCGGCGAGGTGCTCCTTGCTCCAGGCGATGATCTCGTCGGGCGCGAGCGAGGTGCCGCTCGCCAGGATCACGAAGGCGGCGGGCACCTCGATCAAGCGCTTGTCGGGCACGCCGACGACCTGCGCCTGCTGGATGCCGGGATGGCGGTGCAGCACGTTCTCGATATCGGCTGAGGCGACATTCTCGCCGCCGACGCGGATGATGTCCTTGGCCCGCCCGACGAAGGCGAGCCGGCCATCGGGCGCGAGGCGGCCGAGATCGCCGGTGCGGAGCCAGCCGTCTTCGCTGAGAACCGCGCGGGTTTCCTCGGGCTTGGCGTAATAGCCCTGCATCACGTTCCAGCCGCGTGCATAGATCTCGCCGACCTCGCCGGGGCCGGGCTCGGGGCCATCCTCGGTCGCCCGGATCTCGACCTCGACGCCGGGATGGATGCGCATCCAGCCGGCGATCCGGTCGGCGAGCGGGTCCCACCAGGCGGCGGTGCAGATGTTCGGGGAGGCTTCCGACTGGCCGTAGCAGACCGCCATCTCGGTCGCGCCGAGCTGGCGCGCGATACGCTCCATCACCGAGGGCGTCGCCGCGGCCCAGCCGCCACGCAGCGAAAGCTTGCGCTGGGGCAGGTCGGGATGGTCGAGCAGCATCAGGAAGATGGTGTCGTTGCCTGACATCAGCGTGCAGCGCTCCTCCTCCATCAGGCGCAAGGCATCGCCCGGCTCGTAGCGCTCGCAGCTGACGAGGCAGGCGAGATGCTGCAGAGAGGCGATGACCGCGAGCGTGCTGCCGGCGACATGGAAGAAGGGGCGGGGGCTGAAATAGCGCTCGCCCGAGCGCAGGCCGAAGAAGCGGCCGGCGGAATAGGCGTCCCACGTCATGTTGCGATGGGTCAGCACCGCCCCTTTCGGGAAAGAGGTGGTTCCGGAAGTATATTGGATCAGCAGCGGGTCATCCGCTGTCGGCACGGGCTCCGGCACTGGCTGGCCGGCGCCCACCTTGAGGAAGTCGGCGAAGCCGGTTGCGCCCGCCGGGACGGTCTCGCCTAGAACGACGACGCGGGTCAGCTTGGGCAGGGCCGGGTCAGGCAGCTTCGCATCGATCGCCGGGCAGATCTGCCTGATGATCTCGACGAAATCGATCTTGAGCAGCCGGTCGGTCATGAACAGCAGCGAGACGTCCGACTGGCGCAGCGTGTAGGCGATCTCCTCGGCCTTCAGCCTGGTGTTGACCGGTACGGTGACGGCGCCGAGCCGGGCGATGGCGTGGAACAGCACGATCCAGGGGATGCTGTTGCCGAGGCAGATGCCGACATGGTCGCCCTTGCGCACGCCATGCGCGGCGAGGGAGGCGGCGACTTCGTCGACCCGCGCGGCCAGCGCGGCATAGCTGATGCGTTCGCCATTGCAGACGACGGCCTCCTCGTGGCCGGCCAGGCGCACGGCACGCGCCAGTGCCTCGGGCAAGGTGTCGGCGCAGCCGAACAGATCGGATGGCAGCTCGCTGGCGCTCATGAGTTCTTTCCCTGTGCGTCGCGTTCGGCGAAGGCCTCCAGGCCCTTGCGCCATTCGGTGTCGGCGAGCGCGCGCTCGATCGCGGCGAGCTCGATGCGGATGCCGGTGGCGAGATCGGTCTTCTCGCCGAGCTCGATCGACTGCTTGGCAAGGGTCAGTGCCAGCGCCGGCGCCTTGGCGATCTGAGCCAGCAGTTCCGTGACGGTCGCTTCGAGCGCGTCCGGCGCGACGACGCGGTTGACGAGGCCGGCGGCCAGCGCCTCCTCGACCGGCCAGCGCCGCGCGGTGAACAGCAGCTCCTTGGCCAGCCTCTTGCCGACGACGCGCTGCAGGCGCTGCGTCGCGCCGACCGTGCCCCAATGCGCTTCCGGGAAAGTGAAGCTCGTGCGCTCCGATGCGATGATGAAGTCGCAGGCCATGGCGATCTCGCCGCCGGAGCCGACCACGGGCCCGTCGACGACGCAGATCACGGCCTTGCTGGAGCGTTCGATCGCGTCATAGGCGGCGAAGGAGGCGAGCCGGCGCTGCCGGACCCAGATCTCGTCCTTGCCCTTGCGCTCCTTGAGGTCCGCCCCGGCGCAGAACACCGGGCCGGCGCCATCGACACGGACGATGCGGATCGCCGGATCGGCCTCGATCGCCTCGAACACGGCGCGCAATTCGCGGCACATCGTCAGGTCGAGGGCATTGCGCGCCTCGGGGCGGTTGAGCGTCACCCGCAGGATCGGGCCATCGGCGGCGACCGCGAGGCGCTCGAACGCCATTCCGGATAAAAGGCTCTGGCTCATGCGCCGATCTCCTTCAGGCCGAATTCGGCGGCGAGGGCAGCGCTGTCGGCGCCGTGCAGCGGTGGCGTGCCGAGAGACGGGGCGTCATAGCCGGTGAAGCGCAGCGGGTTGCGCAGCGCCGGGAAGGCGCCGGCTGTCGGATGCTGGAACTCCGCCACCATGCCGCGCGCCTGTACATGCGGGTCGGCCAGCGCCTGCGCGACCGTGTTGACCTCACCGGCGGGCACGCCGGCCGCTCGCAGGGCCTCGGCGACATCGGCGCGCTTGCGCCCGGCCAAAACCTCGCGCATCGCCGCCATCACGCGCTCGCGCTGCTTCACCCGCTCGGCATTGCGGGCGAGGGCTGTGTCTGCGGCGAGTTCGTCGAGGCCAAGGACCGAGCAGATCGCCTGCCAATGCTGGTCGCTGCCGCTGATATGGAGCCATTCGTCGCCGGCGCAGGCGAAGGCGGCGGAGGGCACGCGGCCGGGATGCTCGGTGCCGGTGCGCTGCGGGTCCTCGCCGAGGGCGAAGAGGCGCGCTGCGGCGATGGTCAGCAGGCTGATCTGGGTGTCGAGCATCGAGAGATCGACATGGCAGCCCTTGCCGCAGCTGGCGCGGCCGACGAGCCCGGTTAGGATGGCGACGGCGTTCCACAGGCCAGCGGTCAGGTCCGCCATTGGCACGCCGACCTTGGCGGGCGGGCCACCCGGATGGCCTGTCAGCGCCATCACGCCGCTCAGCGCCTGGAAGATCGTGTCGTAGCCGACGCGGTCGCGATAGGGGCCGCTCTGGCCGAAGCCGGTATTGGAGACGTAGACGAGCCCCGGCTTCTCTTGGGAGAGCTCAGCATAGCCCAGCCCCATCTTGTCCATCTGGCCCGGCAGGAAGTTCTCCAGCACGACGTCGGCCTGCAGCGCGAGCCTCTTCGCCGCGGCGCGGCCAGCCGGCGTCTTCAGGTCGAGGACGATCGATTCCTTGCCGCGGTTGAAGGCGAAGAAATAGGCGCTCTCCTCGCCGACGCGCGGCTCCCATTGCCGGGATTCATCGCCCGTGCCGGGACGCTCGACCTTGATGACCCTGGCGCCCATCTCGGCCAGGATCATCGTCGCCATCGGCCCGGCGAGGACGCGCGAAAAGTCGACGATGGTGACGCCGTCGAGCGGTCTCATGCGCCGTCCCCGTCGCGGAAGCTGCGCATCAGCGCGTTGATGTCGCGCCCGGCGGCCATCGCCGCCTCGAAAGGCAGGTCGGCGACGCGGTAGAACAATCGCTTGGTCGCCTCCATTGCGACCGGCTTCACCTTGGCCCAGCCCTCGGCGATGGCGAGCGCCTCGGCCAACACGTCTTCGGGCGCTACGACCTTGTTGACGAAGCCGAGCCGCAGCGCCTCCTCGGCGCCGACCATCCGCCCGGTGCTGACCAGTTCGAAGGCGAGCTTGCGACCGATGGCGCGCTGCAGGCTCGTCATCACGATCGCGGGGACAATGCTGTGGCGTAGCTCGGGATAACCGAATTTCAGGTCGCTGCCGGCGACGACCATGTCGCAGCCGATCGCGGTACCGGCGCCGCCGCCGACCGCGACGCCTTGCACGGCGGCGACGATCGGTTTTGACAGGCCCGGCAGCAGCATGTGCAGGCGCGTGGTCAGGTCGGCGCGAGTGACCACGGCCTTCTGGTTGGCGGGGGTCAGGTCGGCGAATTCCTTGAGGTCGGCGCCGGCGCAGAAGCCGCGCCCGGCACCCGCCAGGACGACCGCCCGGATCGCCTCGTCCGCCTGCGCCGCAAGGAGCGCGTCGAAAAGCGCCTGTGTCAGCGCCGTGTCGAGGGCGTTGAGCTTGTCGGGCCGGTTCATCGTCAGGATGCGGACGGCGCCGCGGGTCTCGACGAGCAGCGGGCTTTGGGTTTGGGACATGGTTCCTCTTTCGGATCAGGCGACGAGGCCGAGCCCGGAGCGGGCGACCATCGAATGGAGCTGGCGACCGAGCACTTCCTCGCAGCGATGCGCGGTCTCGATCAGGGCGGTGAGGTCGAGGCCGGTCGAAACACCCATCGCCTCGAATATGTTGACGAGGTCCTCGGTCGCGACATTGCCGGTGAAGCCGCCGCCATAGACGAGCTGGGCCGGGTGGCCGCCGATGCCGCCGAAGGCGCTGTCGAAATTGCGGATGCCGGCTTCGTAGGCGGCAACGCAATTGGCGAGGCCGGTGCCACGGGTGTTGTGGAAATGCACGATCAGGGTGAGTTCCGGCACGGCCGCGGCGACCGCTTGGAGCAGGGCCTTGGTGGTGCGCGGCGTGGCGAGGCCGGTGGTGTCGCCGAGCGTGACATGGTGTACGCCGAGGGCTGCGAACCTGGCGGCGTCGGCGATGACGGTCGCGGTCTCGACCGGCCCCTCGAACGGGCAGCCGAAGGCGACCGAGATCGTGCCGATCAGGCGGAAACGGCCCTGTGCGGCGGCGACCATCGCCTCGACATTGGCCCATTGCTCGGCCCGCGAGCTCTTGAGGTTGCGCTCGCTATGCGCCTCCGTCGCCGAGACCAGCAGGCTGATCTCGTTGGGTCCATAGCCGGCTTCTGAATCTGCGATGGCGCGGGCGACGGCGCGCGGATTGGGGCAGGTCGCCTTGTAGAAGACCCCGTCCTTGCGCCGGATGCCGGCGAGGACCTCGCTGGCGTCGGCGAAGGCCGGCACGACCTTGGGGTTGGAATAGGAGGTCGCCTCGATCCGCTGGAAGCCGATGGCGGTGAAGGCATCGATCAGCGCGATCTTCTGCCCGCTCGGCAGGAAGACAGGCTCATGCTGCAACCCGTCGCGGGCAAAGCATTCGCAGATGACAACCGCATCGGTCATGGCGTGAGTCCAAAAAAAAACCGGCACACGGACGAGCGGGGTTTCCGCTCCTGCGTGTGCCGGTCCGATTTGTTGTGATCCCGCTGCCTTGAAGGGCGTCGGGGCACAAATCTCCTAGCTGCTTTCAGGTCTATGCCCGTGTCCGGCGCCCCGTCAAGTGGCGAAATTCGGGGCGCTCACCGATGCGCAAGTGGCCGGTTCCTCCCTCACCGGGGCATGGCGGATGCGCGCCACCCGGTTTGACAACTACCGTGCCCGCAGGCATTTTCGGTGCTGTCAGGCGATTGGCGATGGGCCGCTTCGACGGCTGCCCAGACAAGCGATCGAACCGGCTCTTCCCGAAATTTTGCGCGGATGCGAGGCGGTTTTCGGCTGCCTTGAGCCGGCATGCGAGGTGCGCCATGACCGCCAATTCCAATCACGCCAGAGACATCGCCTACCAGCTCCATCCGCAGACGAATTTCTCGCTGCACGAGAAGATCGGCCCGACGATCATCTCCCGCGGCGAGGGCTTCCACGTCTACGACGACGCCGGCAACCGCTATCTCGAAGCCATGGCCGGCCTGTGGTGCGCGGCGCTCGGCTTCAGCGAGAACCGGCTGGCGGAAGCCGCGGCAAAGCAGTTCGCGGCGCTGCCCTACTACCAGAACTTCGCGCACCGGACCTCGGAGCCGGCGATCGCGCTGTCCGAGCGCCTGATCGAGATCGCGCCGGTGCCGATGTCGAAGGTGCTGTTCCAGAGCTCGGGCTCGGAAGCCAACGACACCGCGGTGAAGCTGGCCTGGTATTATTTCCACGCGATCGGCAAGCCGCAGAAGCGCAAGATCATCGCCCGCAAGCGCGCCTATCACGGCACCTCGATCGCTAGCGCCAGCCTGACCGGCCTCCCGCACATCCACCGCGACTTCAACCTGCCGCTCGACGGTTTCCTGCATGTCACCTGCCCGCATTTCTACCGGGAAGGCTTGCCGGGCGAGAGCGAGGAAGCCTTCGCCGACCGCCTCGCCAAGGAGATCGAGGACCTGATCCTGGCGGAAGGGCCGGAGACGGTCGCCGCCTTCTTCGCCGAGCCGGTGATGGGCACGGGCGGCTGCGTCGTGCCGCCGAAGGGCTATTACGAGAAGGTCCAGGCGATCCTGCGGAAATATGAGATACTCTTCGTCGTTGACGAGGTCATCACCGGCTTCGGGCGCACCGGCAACTGGTGGGGTTCGCAGACCTATGACCTCAAGCCGGACATGATCAGCAGCGCCAAAGCGCTGACCGCGGCCTATCAGCCGCTCTCGGCCTTGCTGCTGTCGGAGCCGATCTATCAGGCGATGAAGGAGCAGGGCGACAAGATCGGCGTCTTCGGCCATGGCTATACCTATGGCGGCCACCCAATCGCCTGTGCGGTCGGCCTGGAGGCGTTGACGCTCTACGAGGAGCGCGGGCTGATCGCCGGCGCCCAGGTGTTGGGCGCCCAGCTGGAAGGGCGCCTCAAGGCCTTGCTCGACCATCCGCTCGTCGGCGAGGTCCGCGGCGTCGGCCTGATGTGGGGAATCGAGCTCGTCCGCTCCAAGGCGACGCGGCAGGCCTTCGAGCCCTCGCTGAAGTTCGGCCTGGAGATCCAGCGTCTCGCCTTCGAGAACGGCCTGATCGTGCGGGCGCTCGGCGATACCCTGATCATGACGCCTCCGCTGATCATCACGCCCGAGGGCATCGACGATGCCGTCGACCGCTTCACCAAAGCGCTCGACCTCGGGCTCGATCTGCTGACGACGAAGGGCATTGCGCTGGATAAGGCCGCCTGACGGCAGCCGGATCCATCCTTCTCAGCCGCGATTGTCGCGGATCTGGAAATAGCGCTGCACGGCGGCGCGCGTGGCGACGATCAGCGCCTCGCGCGACGGCGTGTGCACGGCCGTGGAGATCAACCGCTCCAGCGGCGCCATGCCGTTGCTGACGTCGTAGCCGACGATCAGCCGCGAGTAGAACGAGCGTGCGAGCTGGGTGACGAAGGTGGCGTCGACCGCCACGATGACGTTCGTCGCCGGGTCGATCTCGAGCACCACGCCGGCGTGCTTGAACTCCTCGAACATGCTGGTGCCTTTTGGGGCGGCTGAGTAGCCGCTCACCAACACTGTCCTGACATCCGACATGACGTTCCCCTGTTTCGTGCTTGCTTGGCTCGACGGCTCTCACACTCGCCTGCCAGCTGGCAAGGCTGAAAAGACAGGTGCGGGACGACGGTTGACAGGGGTGAAATTCCGGCGCGTACTAAACGAGCTAGGTGATTTGTGCTGGGCCTGCCCCTCTCGCGACGGGCTCCCAGAGGAACAATTCAGACCGGCGCTTTTTCTCCAGGCCGATCCGGCCGGGGTCAAAGCGCCGGTCTTTTTTTGTTCTGGATCACCTCGGCGCAGAACAATTCCGAGGGGTTGGCAATGACCGACAGGACAGACAGCGCAAGGCGCCGACAGATCGCCATGATCGTCGGTGTGGCGATTTCCGCAATGCTTCCCGCTGCCGCGATCGCGCAGGAGACCGTGACTGTAGCCGGCTATGGCGGCGCCATGCGCAAGGGCTTCGATGCGGCGCTGGTCAATCCCGCCGCACAGAAACTCAGCCTCAAGATCCGCAGCGAGACGCATGGTGACCTGCCTTCGATCCGGGTGCAGGTCCAGTCCGGAGCGCCCGCCTGGGATCTCGTGCATCTCGGCGGCGACGAATGCGCTCGCGGCGAGAGCGAGGGGCTGTTCGAACCGCTCGACCTCTCGAAGCTCGACGATGCCTCGATCCCGGCCGCGGCGCGCGGCAAGAGCTGGGTCGCGACCAATTATTATTCCGTGGTCCTGGCCTGGCGCACCGACAAGGTGAAGCAGCCGCCGAAATCCTGGGCCGATTTCTGGGACGTCAAGGCGTTTCCGGGTCGCCGCGCCATCGCCGGTCTCGCCCAGGAGACGCTGGAGATCGCATTGCTCGCCGACGGCGTGCCGAAGGACAAGCTCTATCCGCTCGATGTCGAGCGCGCGCTTGCCGCGATCAAGCGGCTCAAGCCACAGATCGGCGTGTTCTGGACGACGGGCGCCCAGTCGACGCAGCTGATCAAGGATGGCGAGGTCGATCTGATCGCGATCTATGGCAGCCGGGTCTCACCGGTGATCGAGGACGGCAGCGCCGTCAAGTTCACCTATGACCAGGGGCTGCTCGGCTATGGCTGCATCGCCGTTCCCAAGGGCGCCAAGAATGCCGCCAAGGCGAAGGAGCTGGCTTTGGCGATGATCTCGCCCGAGATCCAGGCCAACATCATCGAGAAGATGGACAATTACGGCCCGGTCAACGCCAAGGCCTATGAGGTCCGCAAGTTCACGCCGGAACAGCTCGCCAAGACCAACTCCTCGCCGCAAAACGCTGCCAAGCAGGTGCTGATCGACGCAGCCTGGTGGGCCAAGAACGGCGACAAGGCGGAAGAGGCCTTCAAGTCGGCGATCCTGCAATGAAAGTTCCGGTTTCGATCCGGGGGCTCTCGAAGAAATTCGGTTCGTTCGAGGCTCTCAAGGACATCAATCTCGACATCGCGCCCGGCGAGTTCGTCACGCTGCTCGGCCCCTCCGGCTCGGGCAAGACCACGCTGCTGCAGGTGCTCGCCGGCTTCGTCACCCCGACCAGCGGCAGCATCCTGGTCGCGGGCGAGGAATTGCTGACGAGGCCGCCGCATCAGCGCGAGATCGGCCTCGTCTTCCAGAACTACGCGCTGTTCCCGCACATGAACGTGTTCGAGAACGTCGCCTATCCGCTGAAGCTCCGGCGCCTCTCGCGCAGCGAGATCGAGACCAGGGTGCGCGGCGCGCTCGACATGGTCAGGCTGAGCCAGTTCATCGATCGTCCCGTCGACAAGCTCTCGGGCGGGCAGAAGCAGCGCGTCGCTCTGGCGCGGGCCATCATCTTCGAGCCGCGCATCCTCCTGATGGACGAATCGCTCTCGGCGCTCGACAAGAAGCTGCGCGAGCAGATGCAGATCGAGTTGCGCCATCTGCATGAGCGCCTGCACACGACGACGGTGTTCGTGACGCATGACCAGCGCGAGGCGCTAACCATGTCGGACCGGATCGCCGTGATCAACAACGGCGCCCTGATCCAGTTCGACACGCCGCGCGCGATCTACGACCGACCGAGGACGCGCTTCGTCGCCGATTTCGTGGGGGAGACAACCTTCCTGCCGGTCGAGCTCGGCAGCGGCGGCGCGAGCGTCTTCGGCACGCCCTTGCGCCTGCCCGATCATGCGGGAACATCGACGGCCAATCCGCGGGAAAGCTGGCTGGCGCTGCGGCCGGAAAAACTGGCGATCGGGCCGGTCGCCGGTCCGGAGGCCGAGGTCAACTCGTTTTCCGCCGTGGCGCGCGAGACGATCTTCCAGGGCGACAGCCTGCTAGTGATCGCGGGCTTCCCGGACGGCCAGAACATCGCGGTGCGGCTGGTGCCGCAGGAGGCCAATCGCGGGCTCGTGCCGACCCCGGGCCAGCCGATCCACATCAACGTCCACCGCAATGACAGCATCCTGGTCAGCGGCGATGTCTGAGGCGCGGCCCATGACCGGCTTGATCGCAGCGGCGTCGTCAGACACTGCCGATGCATCCTATTTCGCCAGCGCCGAGCGGCGCGAAGCCTGGTCCTTCGCACTCCTCGCAGTGCCCGGACTCATCGTCATCGGGCTCCTGCTGATCGTCCCGGTCGGTTGGCTCTTCGTCCTCTCCTTCATCGGCAAGGATGGCGGTGTCTCGCTCGAGAACTACGCAAGGCTGGCGCAGCCGGTCTACGTCATCACCTTCGTCACGACCTTCCAGATCGCGGGGATCGTCACGCTCGGCTCGATCCTGCTCGGCTATCCCGTCGCCTATCTGCTCTCGCAGCTCAGCCCAAGGGCGGCGGCGATCTGCATGATCTTCGTGATCCTGCCGTTCTGGACCTCGGTGCTGGTCCGAACCTATGCCTGGCTCGTGCTGCTGCAGCGACGCGGCCTTGTGAACAGCTGGCTGATCAGCCTCGGCATCATCAACGAGCCGATCCCGCTGGTGAACAACTTCATCGGCACCACGATCGGCATGCTGCACGTGCTGCTGCCCTTCATGATCCTGCCGCTCTATTCGAGCATGAAGACCATCGACACCGATTATCTGAAGGCGGCGTCGAGCTGCGGCGCCTCGCCGATGCGAGCCTTCTGGGACGTGTTCTTCCCGCTCAGCCGGCCCGGCCTCTTCGCCGGCACCGTGCTCGTCTTCATCCTGAGCCTCGGCTTCTACCTGACGCCGGCCTTGCTGGGCGGCGGACGGGTCAGCATGTGGTCGATGCAGATCGCCACCAATGTCTCGACCTACAGCAACTGGGGCGCGGCGAGCGCGCTCGGCGTGCTGCTGCTCGTCGTGACCATCGCCATCCTTGCCGCGCTGAACAAGGTGTTCCGCGTCGACAAGCTATACGGGGGCCGCTGATGCTGACCGCCGCCGCCAGCGCCACGCAGATCAGGCACTATCAGAGGCTCTGGCTGTACAGCCTGTGCGCGCTGATCTTCACCTTCCTGATCGTGCCTTGCGTGCTGATCGTGCCGATGTCGTTCTCGGCCTCGAACTATCTCGAGTTCCCGCCGCGAGCCTGGAGCTTGCGCTGGTATCGCGAGTTCTTCGACTCCGCCGAGTGGATGGATGCGCTCTGGCTCTCGCTCAGGGTCGGCGGGCTGACCACGCTGATCGCGACGCCGATCGGGACCGCGGCGGCTTACGGCCTCTCGCAGATGCCGGAGCGATTGACCAAGCCGCTGCGCATGTCCTTCCTGCTGCCGATGATCGTGCCGAACATCCTGGTCGCGATCGGCGTCTTCTTCGTCTTTGCCAAGCTCGGGCTCAACAATACGGTCACCGGCCTCGTGCTCGTTGGCATCATGCTGGCGCTGCCCTTCGTGCTGGTGACGGTGTCGAGCGGGCTGCAATCCTTCGACGGCAATCTGGAGCGGGCGGCGCGCAGCCTCGGCGCGACCAGGTTGAAGGCGTTCCTCACGGTGACCGTGCCGCAGATCAAGAGCTCGATCGCGGCCGGAGCACTCTTCGCCTTTGTCGCCGCCTTCGACGAGGTGGTGATCGCCCTCTACATCTCCAGCGGCGAGAACTCGACCTTGCCGCGCCGGATGTTCGCCAACATCCGCGATCAGGTCGACCCGCTGGTCGCGGCGGTTTCCTCGGTGCTCGTCGTCGCCTCGATCGTGCTGCTGCTCATCGTCCAGATCGCGAAGCGGCCGGAAAAGGGAGCAGCACGATGACGGCCAGATCCGTTTCGAAGCGTGACGACAGGGACGCGACAGAGCTTGACTCGCTCTGCCAGTACGCGATCCAGGGCGTGCATGAAGCCTCCTATCTGGAATTCCTGCGCTTCGCGCCACTGGAGAAGCCGGGCGCCGTGATCAAGGCGACGCTGCATCCCGGCTGCGACCGGATGCGCCTGCCCGCGCATATCGAGGCGCGCGCCGGCTTCTATCTCGTGGATGCGCTTACGGCGGTCTCGCCCTCGACCTGGCCGGACGCCTTCAGTGACGCACGAAGCGTCATGGCTGGCGCCTTGCGCGTCGCGGCGGGCGAGCGGCAGGTTGTCATCCGCTGTGCTGGCAGCGGGCGCCATGCCTATGCCGGACGTGCGGCGCATGGTTGCTACCTCAACCATGCGGCGATCGCGGCGTCCTATCTGCGCGAGAACCTGCCGCGCGTCGCGGTGCTCAGCCTTGGCGAGCACCATGCGAGTGGAACCCAGTCGATCTTCCTGTCGCGTGCCGATGTGCTCTGCCTGTCGGTTCATGGCGATCCCGCCCTGCGCTATCCCTTCTATACCGGCTATGCTGACGAGCATGGCGGCGAGGACGCCGCCGGCGCCAATCTCAATCTCGTCCTCGGGGCCGAGGCCGACGAAAAGGCTGCCGATGCGGCGCTGGCCGAGGCTTGCGAGGCGATCAGGCGCTTCTCGCCCGGCGCGGTCGTGGTCGATATCGAGGCTGGGCTGACGGCGCCGTTCGACCGCCCCGCCCTGTCGGGCCCCGCCGCCGCAGCGCGCAAGCTTTCCGGCGCCCTGAATTGTCCGGTCATGGTGATCGCATGTGAGACCAGCTAGCCGGCCGCGCGCCCTCGACTAGGGCGCTCGGCCCGAACCCGCCTTTTTCATCAACGTCGCAAGGCATTTCGCGGTGTCCTTCCCGCAAGGATGGACACGAGCAAGCGGATGGACCGGCGCCGGCATGCGGACAGCCCGTCCGCGTGCGCGGCGCCGTTTTCACATGGGGAGGAGAAGAAACATGACGCAGTTTTCATCGGGCATGATGACGTCGCGCTTCGCATTCGCTGCCGCCGTGCTGATCGGTTCGGCGCCGGTCGCCATCGCGCAGGAATCCGTCACCTTCGCCGGCTTCGGCGGGCAGTATCAGGGCAGCGTCCGCAAGGCGCTGTTCGACCCGGCCGGCAAGAAGCTTGGCGTGCGCGTCCGCGAGGAGAGCCATAGCGGGCTCGCCAGCGTCAGGGTGCAGGTTCAGTCCGGCAAGCCGGGCTGGGATATCGTACAGCTGGGCGAGGCCGATTGCGCCCGCGGCCAGAGCGAAGGGCTGTTCGAGCCGCTCGACTATTCGAAGATCGATACGACCGGCATCGCGCCGCTGGCCCGCGGAACGGCCTATATCGGCAGCAACTACGTCTCGACCGTGCTGGCCTGGCAGAAGGACAAGTACAAGGACAAGCCGCCGCGCAACTGGAAGGATTTCTGGGATCCCAAGGCGTTCCCGGGCCGGCGGGCGATGCACATCTACCCGCAGGAGAGCATGGAGGTCGCGCTCCTCGCCGATGGGGTCGACAAGGACAAGCTCTACCCGCTCGACGCCGACCGGGCCCTGGCTTCGCTGGCGAAGCTGAAGCCTTCGATCGACGTGTTCTGGCAATCGGGCGCCCAGGCCGCACAGCTGCTGAAGGATGGCGAGGTCGACATGATCGTGATCTGGGGCAGCCGGGTCGCGAGCGTGCTGGCCGACGGCGCGCCGGTCGACTTCACCTATGACCAGGCCCTGCTCGGCTTCGGCTGCTTCGGCATTCCCAAGGGTGCCGCCAACGCCGCCGCCGCGCAGCGCATGATCGCGCAGATGGTCACGCCCGAGATCCAGGCCAACATCCCCGATGTGCTGCCCTATTACGGGCCGATCAACGAGCGCGCCTTTGCAGCCAAGCAGTTCTCGGCGGAGGCGCTGGCGAAGGCCAATTCCTCGCCGCAGAACAAGGATCGCCAGGCGCCGCTCCAGCCTGCCTGGTGGGCCGACAATATCGCCAGCGTGCAGGAGCGCTACCAGGCGCTGATCGCGAAGTGAGCCTTTGAGGACTGCCTGAGATGAAGACGATCTTCCATCCTGACCAGTACGGTCATCTCGTGCGCACCCGGCTCTCGGGCGGGGCGCTCACCACGGCGCTGGAAGTGCCGGACCGGGCGCGCGTTCTGCTCGCGGCGGCCGAGGGCTGTACCGAGGCCGTGGTCGCGCCGGGGCCGGCCGACCTCGCGCTGATCCGGCGCGTCCACGACGCCGATTATCTCGCCTTCCTCGAAACCGGCTTCGCCGCCTGGAAGCAGCGCTTCCCGGCGAGCGAGGAACTGCGCCCGAGCCTGCATCCCAACGCCTATATGCGGCGCCTTCCGCAGGACCTGCTCGGACGGGCCGGCTACTACATCGCCGATGCGGCGAGCGTCCTGCTCGCCGACAGCTGGGCCGCGATCCTTGCCAGCGGCGCGACGGCAATTGACGCAACGGTACGGGTCCTGAACGGCGAGCGGGCGGCCTATGCGCTGTGCCGGCCGCCGGGGCATCACGCCTATTGCGACCAGGCCTGCGGCTACTGCTTCCTCAACAATACGGCGCTGGCGGCGACGTTGGCGCGCGATCACGTCGAACGCGTCAGCATCCTCGATATTGACGTGCACCACGGCAATGGCACGCAGGCGCTGTTCTATGATCGCGCCGACGTCCAGACCATTTCCGTCCATGCCGACCCGGCGACGGTCTACCCGTTCTATGCCGGCTATGCCGACGAGGTCGGTGAAGGCGCTGGCGAGGGCTTCAACCTCAACCTTCCGGTTCCGGAGCGGGCCGACGACGAGGTCTATCTCACCGCCGTCCGGCATGCGGTCGAGCAGGCGAAGGTGTTCTCTCCCGATGTCCTGGTGATCGCGCTCGGTCTCGATCCCTCGGTGGCCGATCCTTTCGCCTGCACCGCTGTGACGACCGAAGGCTTCCAACGCATGGGCGAGAGCCTGGCGAGCTTGCGGCGGCCGACGGTGATCATCCAGGAAGGCGGTTATCCCTCGCCGGTGCTGGGGACCAATCTCGCGGCGTTCCTGACCGGCTTCCAGGAGGCGATGGCGTGAGCGGCGTTGCTGCGCCCGCGCTGGACGACGCGCTGATGGCGCCGCTACCACAGTTCGCCGGCGATGAACCGGCGCAGGTTCTTCGCGAGCATTTCGGGATCAGCGGCTCGTTCGCGCGGATCAGCGGCGAGCGCGATCTCAACCTCCATGTCCGCGGCGCGGATGGCAGGGACTACGTCTTCAAGGTCTGCGGCGACTCCGACAGCGCGGAGGAGCTCACCTTCCAGAACGCGGCGCTCACCCATCTGGCGCGGACCGATCCGGCCCTGCCGGTGCCGCGCGTGGTCGCCGCACGCGATGGCAGCACCATCGTGGCGCATGAAAGTGGCGGCCGGCGCCATCTGATGCGCGTCCTGACCTATCTGCCGGGCGAGCCGGCGCTCGGCAGCACGCTGTCGCGGGCCCAGCGCGTCGAGGTCGGCATGCTGGCGGCCCGGCTCGATCGCGCTCTGGCCGATTTCGATCATCCCGGAGCCAACCGGGCCTTCATCTGGGACCTCGTCCACTTCGCCAGCCTGCGCGAGAAGATCGCCTTCCTCGATACCGACCAGCGCAAGGCCCTGGCGGAGCGGGTGCTCGACCGCTTTGCCGAGCGCGTCGTGCCGCTGCTGCCGGCGCTGCCCCGGCAGGTCATCCATAACGACCTCAACCAGAACAACCTCCTGCTGCGGCCGCAGGACGGGGCGGTCTCCGGCATCATCGATTTCGGCGACATGATCAGGACGATCCGCGTCGCCGAGGTCGCGATCGCGGCTGCGCATCTCATCTATCGCGAGGCCGACCCGGTGAGCGCGATGGCGCAGGTGGTAAAGGGCTATGCCCGAGTCTTGCCGATCGAGGCCAGCGAGATCGCGGTGCTGCCGGTTCTCATTCAGGCGCGGCTCGCGACCCGCGAGCTCATCGTCTCGTGGCGCCGCCAGGCCAATCCCGCCGCGACCACCTCCTATCGCGACGATGTCAGCCGCTTCGGCTGGGAGGCGCTCGCCCGCTGCGACGCGCTGCCTCCGGCCGAACTCCACGCTCGCCTCGCCGAGGCCGCCGGCCTCGGCAATCACTGACAGTCTCTCCCGGAAAGAAGCCCGCCATGTACGATACGCTGATGGAACGCCGCGCCCGCCTGCTCGGGCCGATGTACAAGCAATTCTACCAGGCTCCGTTCGTGCCGGTGCGCGGCGAGGGCGTCTGGGTGACCGATGAGAGCGGCAAGCGCTATCTCGACGCCTACAACAACGTCCCGCATGTCGGCCATTGCCATCCCAGGGTGGTCGAGGCGGCGAGCCGCCAGCTCGCGACCTTCAACTCCAACACCCGCTATCCCAGCGAGCTGATCGTCGACTATGCCGAGCGCCTCGCCGAGACCATGCCGGACCCGCTCAAGGTCTGCATGTTCGTCTGCTCGGGGACCGAGGCGAACGAGCTAGCCTGGCGGATCGCCATGGCCAATTCCGGGGGCAGCGGCGCGCTGATCACCCGCTCTGCCTTCCACGGCAACTCGACCATCATCGGCGCGCTCGATTCCTCGACGATCCCCGCCGAGCGCCAGCAGGGCTGGGTCGCGACCGTGCCAGCCCCCGAGCACCGCGGCACCGGCGACCGGACCCCGAAGCTGACGGCCTCGGACTATACCGAGCAGTACCGCGGGGCGATCGCCGGGCTCGCCGAACGCGGGCACCGGTCGGCGGCGTTGTTCGCCTGCCCGGTCTTCGCCAGCGACGGTCTCTACAGCCCGCCCGCCGGCTACCTCGATGAAGCGATCGCCGAGGTCCGCAAGTCCGGCGCATTGATCATCGCCGACGAGGTCCAGTCGGCGCTCGGCCGCACTGGCACGCATTTCTGGGGCTTCCAGCACGCCGGGGTCGTGCCTGACATCGTCACCATGGCCAAACCCATGGGCAACGGGCTGCCGCTCGCCGTCGTCATCACCCGCCGCGAGCTGGTCGAAGGCTTCCTTAGGACAGAACGCTACTTCAACACCTTCGGAGGCAATCAGGTCGTCGCCGCCGCCGGCATCGCCGTTCTCGACGTGCTGCGCGACGAGGGTTTGCAGGAGAACGCGCTTCAGGTCGGAGCCTATTTGCGCCAGCGCCTCGCAGGGCTGATGGAGAAGGACGAGCGCATCGGCGATGTCCGCGGCACCGGCCTGTTCGTCGGTGTGGAGATCGTGAAGGATCGCGCCGGATATGCGCCCGCGCCGGAGACGGCCCGCGCCTTGATCGAGGGCCTGATGCAGCGCGGCGTCCTTGTCGGCATCACCGGCGGCGGCCGCAACCTGCTCAAGATCCGTCCGCCGATGGTCTTTTCGCGGGAGAATGCCGACCAGCTGGTCACAGCGCTGGAGCAGACGCTCGAGGCGACGAGGCGGTAGGCGTACCACAAGGCGGCACCCTGGCGGTGCGCGCATTCAATCTGCTCGATCACCTGAGCTGTCGCGACATCAAGGCCCGGACTTCGCCGCAGACGCTCCGATCACCAGCGCAAAAGCCGGGGAAGCGCCAGTGCGCTGACGCCGGCAACCAGCGCAACGGCGAGCGTATACCAGATCGCCAGGAACGGAATCGTGTCGTCCGGACAATGCAAGGCATAAGCGACTGCAGCCAGTCCACCGGACGCAAGCCCGGCGGAGGCGCCGGTCAAGCGCCCGTCGATCGGTGCACCGCGGCGGGCCAACAGCAGAAGGACGGCTAGTGGTAGCAGCGCATAGAGTGGCACGTTGACGAGGCAACTGCGCCAATAGCGACCGAAGATCAGTGAATTCCACTGCTCGGCTGGCGCCTGGGCTAATGTGAGCAGGGCAAAGCCGGCGATCAGCGCGGCCGGAATCGCGGCCAGAGGCAACAAGCGCCGCGGCTGCAGCCCAGGCCGCAAGCTCTGCTGGAACAGGATGAGGGCGATCACGGCGATGCTGCCGCCGAAGAGCAGCTTGGCGATGACCGGCATCGTCATGATTGCAGCCGCCAGATCCGGACGTACGCCGAGCGTGTTGACGAGCACCGTCGCGGTGACGCCGAGCGCCGCCGCCGCCGCGAGCCAGGTCGCGTGGCGCAGCCGGCCGGTGTCCACCGGCTGGTGGCTCGCGGCCATGAGGGAGATCAACTCGTCGGTCTTCATGTCCAATTCCGCCCAGGGGCTGGTTTAAGGGAATTCGCCGCAAGCCGGCGAAAGGTTACGCTGCTGCTGATCTCCGAGCCGGTCACGGCGAGCGCCCGCGCCGCGATAGGAACTTCGCCATCGCCTGAAGGCCGCGATGGATCGCGACCTTGGCTGCCGTTTCGGTCATTCCCGCAGCGCCTGCTGCCTCGGCGACGCTCGCGCCCTGCAGCTTGACCTGCTCGACCAGGCGGCGCGTCCGCTCCGGTAGCGCCTGCATGGCGCGCTCGAGGTCGAGCCTTGCGTCGGCCGCACCGCTTTCGGGCGCTGCGAGCTGATAGACCTCGTCATCGAGCGGCAGGTTCCCGGCATGGCGGCCGGTTCGGCGCAGATGGTCGACGAGCTTGTAGCGCGCGATCGCATGCGCCCAGGCGGTCACCGGGCTCGACGGCTCATAGGTATGGCGGGAGAGATGCAGCGCCAGCAGCGTTTCCTGCAGAACGTCCTCGGCCTCGCTCGGCTCGCTGCGGCCGGTGCGCGCCAGCAGCCGGCGCAGATAACCGCGTAGACGGGTGCTGATCGTATCGAGGAAGACCTTGTAGGCCGCGGCATCGCCGGCGAGCGCGGCGAGGAATATAGGCCGAAGCTCGGTTTCGAGGTCGTCCAGCGACAAGGCTTGCTTTTCCGAGGATGCACGAACTCGCCAATGCGTGCCATGGCGCGGGCCGGCTCACAAGCCGGCGCTGCCTTTCGGCACCCTGGCCGGGCTCATATCCAAAGAGCCTGTAACCAAACCCCCTCCGATTGCGATCTCGTCAGCAAGCCGCTGCAGCGGCCGGCGGAGAGAGTGTATGCGGCAGGACCTCGAGCGAAGCGAGACAAGCGCAGGTAATAGCCCGCAGCTCATGGTGACGGGCGCCGATCTGCTGGCGGCGCGGCTACGGGCCGCCGGCGCGACCCACGCCTTCGGCATTCCCGGCGGCGAAGTGCTGGTCCTCGTCGATGCGCTGGAGCGGGCCGGCATCCGCTTCGAGCTCGCCAAGCACGAGAACGCCGCCGGCTTCATGGCCGAGGGGCTCTGGCATGCGACCGGCGCCTTGCCTGTCCTGGTCGCGACTCTGGGGCCCGGCGTCGCCAACGCGGTCAACGTCGTCGCCAATGCCCAGCAGGACCGCGTGCCGCTGATCTTCGTCACCGGCTGCGTCGACCAGGCCCTGGCCGAGAGCTACACGCATCAGGTCTTCGACCATCAGGCCGTGCTGCGGCCTCTGGTCAAGGCGAGTTTCCGTGCCGCGCCGGGCACCGAGGATCTGGTGGCCGAGAAGGCCGTGGCGGTCGCCCGGCGCGGTCGCCCCGGTCCGGTGCATATCGACCTGCCGATCTCGGTCGCCGAAGCGCGCACCTCTTGGCGAACACCGCCGATGACACCGGTGATGCAGCCTGCTGTCCCCGCCAATCTGAGTTTCGCCCGGGGTCTGATGGCGCAGGCGCAGAGGCCGCTGGTCATCGCCGGCCTCGACCTCGTCAACCAGGTTGGCGCCGCCGCACTCGATCGCTGTCTCCAACGGATCGGCGCGCCCCTGCTGACGACCTACAAGGCCAAGGGCCTTGTGCCGGAGGACGACGCGCGCGTCATTGGCGGCGTCGGACTGTCGCCGAAAGCCGATGCGATCGTCCGGCCGCTGATCGACGCCGCCGACCTGATCGTGCTCGCCGGTTATGATCCGATCGAGATGCGGCAGGGCTGGCGCAATCCCTGGCCCGACGGGAAATGCGTCATCGATATCGTCGCCGAGGACATGCCGCACGGGGTGCATGCGGCGACGCTGCGGCTCGAAGGCGATGTCGGCGCGATCCTCGATGCGTTGACCGATCGCCAGGCCGCCAAGGCAACATGGCCGGAGGGCGAGCCGGCGGAACTTCGCTCGCGCTTTCGCGCCGCCTTCGCCGCACCGTCCGCGTGGGGGCCGCATGCGGTCTTCGAGACCCTGCGCGAAGCCGCTCCGGCCGGCACCGTCGCGACCGCCGATTCCGGCGCGCACCGCATCCTGCTCAGCCAGATCTGGCGCTGCGACGGACCGCGCCAGCTGCTGCAATCGACCGGGCTGTGCACCATGGGCTGCGCACTGCCGCTCGCAACTGGCGCAGCGCTGGGTTCAGGCAAGCCGGTGCTGTGCTTCGTCGGCGATGCCGGGCTGGAGATGGTGCTGGGCGAACTCGCCACGCTGCGCGACCTGAAGCTGCCGGTCGTGATCACCGTCCTGGTCGATGAAAGCCTCGGGCTGATCGCGCTGAAGCAGCGTCAGCTCGGCCTGAAGCGTGCCGGAGTCGATTTCGGCGCGACCGATTTCGCTGCGGTCGCTCGGGCGATGGGCGGGCATGGCGTCACGGTCAGTGATCGCGAAGGCTTGCGGCGCGAGGCGCAGGCCGCCTTCCGGCGCGAAGGCTTCACCGTGCTCGCCTGCCGCATCGATGCCGCCGATTACGAGGGGGCGTTCTGATGAGTGTGGCTCACCGGACGTCCGAGAAGCGGTCGCGCGACGAACGGCTCGATCTCTTCCGCGGGCTGACCATGCTGATCATCTTCGTGGCGCATCTGCCGGCGAACAGCTGGAACGCCTTCATCCCTGCCCGCTTCGGTTTCTCCTCCGGGGCGGAGCTCTTCGTCTTCTGTTCGGGCTTTGCCAGCGCGCTTGCTTTCGGCAGCGTCTTCGTCCGGCGCGGCCTGCTGCTCGGCAGCGCGCGTATCGCCTACCGGATCTGGCAGGTCTACTGGGTCCAGCTCGGCCTCGTGCTGGCGGTGATCGCGCTCGCTGGCCTGCTGGATCATGCCTTCGGGATGGCCGAGCTGCCCAAGCAGTTCGCGCCGCTCGTCGCCGATCCCGCCGGGGCGATCGTCGGCCTCGTCACCCTGACCTGGCAGCCGGACTATCTCGACATCCTGCCGATGTATCTCGTCATCCTGGCACTGGTGCCGGTGATGATGGCGCTGCGCCGTCTGCAACCAATGCTGCCCTTCGCGCTGTCCGGATTGCTCTACGCGCTGACCTGGACGACCGATCTCAACCTGACCGGCAATCCCTGGAACGGCGCCGGCTGGTTCCTCAATCCCTTCGCCTGGCAGTTGATCTTCTTCATCGGCTTCTTCCTCGGGATGGGCTGGCTGCCGGCGCCGCGCCTTCGCGACCGGTGGCTGATGCTGGCCTGCGCCGCGATCCTGGTGTTCGCCGTGCCGCTGTCCTTCTGGGGCATCCTCGAACACTGGCCGGCGGTGCAGGCGCTGCGCGATCTCGTCCTGCCCGCGAGCGAGAAGAGCAATCTGCATCTCCTGCGTCCGCTGCACTTCCTCGCTCTGGCCTATCTCGTGCTGAGCCTGATCGAGCCGGTGCGCGACCGGCTCGACAGGGGCGTGGGCCATCTCCTCGTCCTGATCGGCCGGCAATCGCTCGCCGCCTTCCTCGCCAGCGTCGTCCTCGCCCGGCTCGCCGGCAGCACCGCCGAGCTGGCTGGACACAGCGAACCCGTGGTCGCGGCGCTCAACCTCGCCGGCTTTTCCCTGATCCTCGCCACGGCGGTGGTGGTCGGCTGGTTCAAGCGCGCGCCCTGGGCCGGGCCGGCGCCGAAGCCCGAGGCCAATCCGCTGTCCGAGCCGACCAGCGCCGGTCCGTCCATGCCTACACGCGTCCGTGAAGCGAGTTGATCGCCGTTTGATCGCCCGCCTGCGAACTCCCTGATGAGCGCTCGTCGAAAGCGCTGCAAAGGAGCCTGCCATGTACCACGACCTTTCCGGCGACCGTGTCACCGTCGCGAACGATGCCGCCAGGCTCGCCTGGAACGACACGCTCGAAGCGGTGCTGGCGCATGCCGCCGCGGCGCCGGATCACCTCGCCCGCACGCTTGCCGCCGATCCCGATTTCGCGCTTGCCCATGCCGCCAAGGGGCTGATGCTGATGTCGCTCGCCCGGGCCGAGCTGCTCGGCCCCGCATACGACTGTCTCGCCAGGGCGCGTACTGCCGTCGCGCAGCGGCCGGTGACGCCGCGCGAGCGCATGGTCATCGAAGCGCTTGCGCTTTGGCTTGGCGAGGCGCCGCGGCGAGCAGCCGAACAGCTCGAAGCGATCCTGAAAAGGCACCCCCACGACGTGCTGGCGCTGAAAATCTCGCATGGCATTCGCTTCATGCTCGGCGACCAGCGCGAGATGCTGGCGACCTTGCACCGCACCGCGCCCGGTTTCGGCGAGCACCACCCGCTCGCCGGCTATGTCCATGGTTGCTACGCCTTTGCTCTGGAGGAGCGTGGCCTCTATGCCGAGGCTGAGCGGGTCGGCCGTCGCGCCGTGTCCCTGAGCCCGCGCGACGCCTGGGGCCGCCACGCCGTCGCTCATGTCCTGGAGATGACGGGTCGTGTCGACGAGGGTATCGCCTGGCTCGGCGACAGTCGCACCTTCGCTCATGCCAACAATCTGCGCTTCCACATCTTCTGGCACCTCGCGCTGTTCCATCTCGAGCGCGGCGAGACCACCGAGGTGCTGCGCCTCTACGACGAGGAGATCCGGGCCGAGCAGACCGACGATTATCGCGACATCGCCAATGGTGCCTCGCTTCTCGCGCGGCTGACCTATGCCGGCGTCAATGTCGGCACGCGCTGGGAGGAGCTCGCTGCCAAGGCGGAAGGCCACGCCCAGGACGGCCGTCTCGTCTTCGCCGACCTGCACTATGCGCTCTCGCTGCTCGGCGCCGGCCGTCCTGACGGCGCCGAGGCGATCGCCCGCTGCCTCGTCCTCGATGCGCGGTCCCACCCCAGTGAAGAGCGCGCCGAGGCCGCCTATGCCGGCGCGCTCGCCGCCCTGGGCCTGATCGCGTTCAACGAAGGTGATCATGCCGAAGCGGCTCGCCGTCTCGGCACCGCTCGCGATCATCTCCTGGCCATCGGCGGCAGCCACGCCCAGCGCGACCTGTTCGAGCAGGTCTATGTCGAGAGCCTGATCCGCTCCGGCAATCACGACCGCGCTGCGGTTGTGCTGCGGCAACGCTTGGCCCGGCGTGGCGGTCACAACCGCTTCGCCAGCCGAAGGCTCGCAATGCTCGGAAAGTCTGCCGGCGGTCTCATCGCCGCGCTCGCCGTCGCATCGACCCCGCTCGCCATCGCCCATTGAACCCCGAAACCAGGGAGCCCACCGTCATGACCAGCGCCACCATGTCCCGCAGCCTCGCGCTGCCCTCCGCCCGCACAGTGCTCAATCTCGCGCTTGGCGGCTTCGCGGCTCTCGGCTTCTGGGAGCTGTTCTCGGCGGTGCCGACCGCCTGGTTCGCCGAATACCCGCTGGAGCCACCGGAGCTGGTCAAGTCGCTGTTCTCGCATCAATTCGGCCTGGCGCTGTCGACGCCGGTCGCCAAGCTGCTGCATTTCCTCACCGGCTTCCTGTTCTACCCGCTCGGCTACTGGCTGCTGACCCGCTGGGTGAAGAGCTTCGGCATGCCGGCCGATGGCTGGATCTGGGGCGTGATCACTTATTTCATCGCGCTCGGCTTCTTCGCCCCGCTCGCCGGCCAGCATTTCCTGCTCAGCGATGTGCCGCGCCTCTCGCTGATGAGCCTGATCGGCCACGCCATTTACGGCTATCTCGCCGCTTACGTCTTCGAAGCGCTCGAAGCGCGCTCGGCTTGACCGTCACCACAGGGAGAAACGCAATGTTCGACAGGCGCAGTTTCATCCGGATCGCGGTCGCAGCCTTTGCAGCTGCAATCGTAACAAACGGCGTCAGTGCCGACGAAACCCGTCCCGTCAACACGCTCGGCTCGCCCGACGGCATCGCGATCCGCGGCTACGATCCGGTCGCCTATTTCCGCGAGGGTGGCCCAAGGCTCGGCAAGGCGGAATTCTCGGTCAGTCATGCCGGCGCCACCTGGCGCTTCGCCAGTGCCGAGAACAAGGCTGCGTTCGAGGCACAGCCAGCGCGCTACCAGCCGGCCTATGGTGGCTTCTGCGCCTACGGCACCTCGCGCGGCTACCTGGTCAAGATCGAGCCGGAAGCTTGGTCGATCGTCGATGGCCGGCTCTACCTCAATTATGACCTCGGCGTCCGCAAGACTTGGGCCGGCAAGCCGAAGACATACATCACCCGCGCCGACGGCAACTGGCCGCGTCTGGGCAAGGCGGATATTCGCTAGGTAGCACGACCGTCCGCCGGCATTCGCTGTGCGCCAATTGCGGATGGAAGCCAGCTCGGGCTGACGAAGCTGAGCGTTGCACGATCGACCACTAGTCCCGCGGCAGGCTGCGGGCGGTGAAGTCGCAGGATTGCTGGGCGATCGCCGCGACGCGTTCGGCCAGCGGCGAGACATCGCCCTTGCGGTGCACCGCGTAGTAGCGCAGCGGCGGGATCGGCGGCTCGGTCCGGATGACGCGCAGCCGGCCGCGGGCGATCTCCGGCCCGAAATAGCTCGCGGTCAGGAAGGTGACGCCCAGCCCAGCGGCGGCGAGACCGGCCAGCACGTTCAGGCTGTTGCACTGGACGACGCGGTTGATCTGAAGCCCGTTTGCCACGGCCCAATCGAGCACCAACTTCTGGAGGCCGGAACCCTGTGTCTGGCTCAGGATCGGATAGCGCGCCATCTCGCCGAGTGGAATCGTATCCAACTCAGGACCGAAGCCCGGCGCCGACACCCATTCGAGCTGGACCGCGTCGAGCGGCAAGCTGGCGAAATCGGGACGCTGCGGCGGGTCGAGCGCGATAACGAGATCGAGCTCGTTGGCGCCGAGCTTGCCGAACAGGTCGACGCTGGCGGCGACTTCGGGAACCGGGATCACATTGGGGTAGTCGCGCTTCATCGCGACGATCAGCTTGGGCAGCCAGGTCAAGGCGACGAGCTCGGTCGCGCCGAACCGGAACGGGCCCGAGAAGGTCGCGGCCCCGCCCGCCGCCTCACGGAAGCGCGGCTCCAGTGCCAGCAACTCGGCCGCGATCGGCAGGCTCGCTTCGCCGGCCCGGGTCAGGCGCAAGGCGTGGTTGGAGCGGTCGAAGAGCGGGCCGGCGACGACGCTCTCGAGCTCGATGATCCGCTTCGACACCGTCGATTGCGCGAGGCTGAGATGGTGCGCAGCCTCGGTGAAACCTCCCAGCCTGGCCGTCCAGTAGAATGCCTCGATCTGCTTGAGGCTGGCCGATCTCATGATGCGTGTCCTCGCGTCCAGCAATCGACTGGTTATGAAGAAAAGCGATGCCTATCGAGAATTATATTCGCTTTCTGTCATCGTCGCTATGTCACATAATTTTTGCAATGGCGTCATCCGGGACAGAATCTTCCATGCCGTTGATCGGTCATCGCACTAATCCGAGCTCTCCCGCCGTTCCCGGCGTAGTCCTCGACGGGTTCCGCAACGCCGCGGTCTCGCTCATCTCCGATGTGATGAACCGACTGCATGGGACGAAGGCCTTGCGGCCCTATCATCGCTCCGGCGTGCTCGTCGGCACGGCGGTGACGGTCAAGACGCGGCCCGGCGACAATCAGACCCTGCACCGCGCCTATGAACTGCTGCGCGCCGGCGACGTCCTCGTCGTCGATGGCGGCGGCGACCTGACCCAGGCGCTGGTCGGCGAGATCATGATGAGCCGGGCTCGCGCCATGGGCGTCGCCGGCTTCGTCATCGACGGCGCGATCCGCGACGTCGATGCCTTCCTGCAGTCCGACTTCCCCTGCTACGCCCGCGGCGTCACCCATCGCGGCCCCTACAAGAGCGGGCCGGGCGAGATCAACGTGCCGGTCTCGATCGACGGCATGGTGGTGATGCCGGGCGATGTCGTGGTCGGCGACGCCGACGGCATCGTCGCCTTCGATCGAACCGATGCGGCCGAGCTCCTCATGTTGGTGCACCAGCAGGAAGAACGCGAGGCGAACGCCCTCGCCGCGATCGCCGAGGGCCGGATCGACACGTTCTACATGGGTGCCGGAAAGGCTGCGTCGTGACCGTTTCCGCGATACCGCTCTCGGCCCGGGTCGGCCGGATCAAGCCCTCGCCCAGCATGGTGGCGCGCATGCGTGCCCAGGAGCTCAAGGCGCAGGGTCGCGACATCATCGACCTCACCACCGGCGAGCCCGACTTCGATACGCCCCTTCATATCCAGCAGGCGACGACCGCGGCGATGGCAGCCGGCGAGACGCGCTACGCGCCGGTCAACGGTACGCCGCGCCTGCGCAAGGCGATCATCGCCAAGTTCGCGCGGGAGAACGGGGTGACCTACGCTGCCGACGAGATCGTCGTCGGCAGCGGCGCCAAGCAGGTGATCTTCAATGCGCTGGCGGCGACGGTGGGCGAGGGCGACGAGGTCGTCGTGCCGGCGCCCTATTGGGTGTCCTATCCCGACATGGTGCTGGCCTGCGACGGCACCCCAGTCATCGTCGCCTCCGGCGAGAATGCCGGCTTCAAGCTAACCGCCGAGGCACTCGAAGACGCGATCACGCCGCGCACGCGCTGGCTGCTTCTGAACACGCCGTCGAACCCGACCGGCGCCTTCTATTCGGCTGCCGAGATGACGGCGCTGACCGAGGTCCTGAAGCGCCACCCGCAGGTGGCGCTGATGACTGACGACATCTACGAGCACATTCGCTTCGACGGCGGGAAGCCGGTCTGCCCGGTGGCGCTCGCACCGGAATTGCGCGAGCGTACCTTGCTCGTCAACGGCGTCTCCAAGACCTATGCGATGACCGGCTTCCGGATCGGCTACGGGGCTGGGCCGAAGGGGCTGGTCAAGGCGATCAATATCATCCAGTCGCAGACGACGTCGGGCGCCGCCTCGATGTGCATGGCCGCGGCCGCGGCGGCGCTCGAAGGCGACCAGAGCTTCGTCGGCGAAGCGCGGGCCGCCTACCGCCAGCGGCGCGATCGCGCCGTCGAACTGCTCGACGCGATCGATGGCATGAGCTGCCTGAAGCCGGATGGCGCCTTCTATGTCTATCCGAGCTGCGCCGGGCTGATCGGCCGGCGCCGGCCGGACGGGCGGGTGCTCGAGAGCGATCTCGATGTCGCTCTCTATTTCCTCGAGGAAGCCGGTGTCGCCGTCCTCGACGGCTCGGCCTACGGGCTCTCGCCCTATCTGCGCCTGTCGATCGCGACCTCGCTTGCTGCGATCGAGGAGGCCTGCGCCCGCATCAGACGGGCGAGCGAAGTACTGCAACGATCATAAGAAGGGGATGACGATGAAGCTCTTTTCGGTTCTGGGCCTGACGGCTGTTCTCGCCGCCGGCCTCTGCGGCACCGCGCAAGCCGACCAGCTCGCCGACATCAAGGCGCGCGGCAAGCTGATCTGCGGCACGCTCGGCACTGCCGAGCCGTTCTCCTTCCAGCATCCGCAGACCCGCCAGATCGTCGGCTACGACGTCGACATCTGCCAGAAGGTCGCCGACGCCCTGGGCGTTTCGCTGGAGCTCAAGGGCATCGCGGTCGAAGCCCGCATCCCAGAGCTGCTGCAGGGCCGGGTCGACATCCTCGCTGCCAATCTCGGCTACACGCCGGAGCGCGCCCAGCAGATCGACTTCTCCCATTCCTATTTCGTCAGCCAGCAGAAGCTGCTGACGACCAAGGATTCCGGCATCACCACGCTGGAGGGCCTGGCCGGCAAGAAGGTGACCGCGATCAAGGGCTCGTCCTCCGAACAGGGCGTGCGCCGGCTGATCCCGACCGCCGAGACCGTGACCTTCCAGGACACCTCCTCGGCCTTCCTGGCGCTGGCGCAGGACAAGGTCGATGCGTTCTGCGGTTCCGAGCTGATCCTGGTGAAGCTCGCCAAGCAGTCGAAGGTGCCGATGCTGGTGATCGAGAAGTCGCTCTTCGTCGAGCCCTGGGGCCTTGGCCTGCGCAAGGGCGAGACCGCCTTCAAGGAACAGGTCAACGGCGTGCTCAGCAAGCTCGCGAGCTCCGGCGAGCTCGACACGATCTTCGGCAAATGGCTCGGCGAAGGCACCGCCTTCAACATCAAGCGCGACTACAAGGTCGAAGAGATCAAGAGCTGATCGCGCGGCGAGCGCCAGGGGGCGTGGTCGGATGGGCTATGTCTTCGATCTCGGCAGCGTGCTGAACGGGAAATATCTCGACTGGTTCCTGATCGGTCTTGCCACCACGCTGGCACTGACGGTCGCGGCTTGGTGCCTCGCCATGGCGATGGGGATCATCCTGACGCTCGTCCGGATGATCCCGTTCCCGCCGCTCGGCTGGTTCGTGGCGCTCTATGTCGAATACCACCGCAACGTGCCGCTGCTGGTCCAGATCTTCGTCTGGTATTTTGGCGTGCCCTCGCTGCTGCCGCGCCCGGCGCGGCAATGGATCAACGCCCATCACGGTGAATTCCTGCTGGCGGCGATCGCGCTCGGCCTCGCCGCCGCAGCCTATGTCGCCGAGGACATCCGCAGCGGCATCCGCTCGATCCCCAAGGCGCAATACGAGTCGGCCCGCTCGATCGGCTTCGGCTATCTCGGCGCCATGGGCTATGTCGTGCTGCCGCAGGCGCTGCGCATCGCCGTGCCGCCGCTGATCAACCAGACCTTGCTGCTGTTCAAGAACACCAGCCTCGCCATGGCGATCGGCGTCGGCGAACTGACCTACCGGACGCGCGAGGTCGAGAGCTACACCTTCAAGACCTTCGAGGCCTTCGCGGTCGCGACCGCGATCTACCTCGCCATCTCTTTCGGCATCATGGCGCTGGGCAGCTGGTCCGGCCACCGCCTCAAGCTCGAGACGCGCTGATGCTCGAGATCCTTGAGAACAACTGGCTGCTCTTTCTCGTCGGGCAGTACCCGCACGGGCCGATCGGCGGCCTCGCCATGACGCTGTTCATGGCCTCGATTTCGCTGGCGCTGTGCTTCCCCTTCGCCATCGCGCTGGCGCTGGCGCGCCTCAGCCCCTATCGCTGGCTGCGGCTGCCGGCGACCGCAATCGTGCACACGGTGCGCGGCCTGCCGCTGATCATGTTCATCTTCTGGACCTATTTCTTCTCGCCGCTGATCATCGGCCGGGCGGTCGGCGGGGTCGAGACGCTGGTGATCGCGCTCGTAATCTATGAAGCAGCTTATCTCTCCGAGATCATCCGCGCCGGCATCGAGGGCCTGCCCAAGGGCCAGGTCGAGGCGGCGACCTCGCTCGGCCTGCGCTACTGGCCGACAACCTTCAAGGTCGTGCTGCCGCAGGCGCTGCACAACATGCTGCCGAGCATGGTCAGCCAGTTCGTCTCGACCATCAAGGAGACCTCACTCGGCTATGTCATCAGCGCCCATGAGCTCACCTTCGCGGCGGCCCAGGTCAACAACGTCCTGCTGACTCAGCCCTTCGAGGTCTACGGCATCCTGGCGCTGACCTATTTCGCGCTCTGCTTCGCGCTGACTTCGCTGGCCCGCTTTATCGAGCGGCGTATCTCGGGCGACCGCGGCGGCACGCCCGGCGTCACCATTGCGGCATGAGGCTGGCATGATCCGCTTCGAGAACGTCGACAAATGGTTCGGGACGCTGCAGGTGCTGGCCGACGTCTCCGGAGAGGTCCGGCGCGGCGAGGTCAAGGTCCTGATTGGACCATCGGGTTCGGGCAAGTCGACCCTGATCCGCACCGTGACGCGGCTGGAGAAGGTCCAGGGCGGGCGCGTCTGCGTCGATGGCGCGGATGTCGCAGCACGCGGGCTCGACATCAACCGCCTGCGCCAGCGCGTCGGCTTCGTCTTCCAGGCCTACAACCTGTTCCCGCATCTCACTGCGCTCGGCAACATCACGCTGGGCCTGACCAAGTTGCGCGGCCTGTCCAAGGCGGCAGCACGCGAGCGCGCCATGGAAGAGCTCGCCCGCGTCGGGCTGACCGAGAAGGCGAACGAGATGCCCGGCCTGCTCTCGGGTGGCCAGCGTCAGCGCGTCGCCATCGCCCGCTCACTGGCGATGGACCCGGAGGTGATGCTGTTCGACGAGCCGACCTCGGCGCTCGATCCGGAGATGGTCGGCGAGGTGCTGGCCGCGATGAAGCGGCTCGCCGCCGGCGGCATGACCATGATCTGCGTCACCCACGAGATCGGTTTCGCCCGCGAGGTCGCGGACGAGATCTGGTTCATGGAGGCGGGGAGGGTGATCGAGCGCGGCAGGCCGGCGGAACTCGGCGACGCGGCAGCCTATCCGCGGCTCGCAGACTTCCTGCGCATGGTCGGTCACCACCGATAGATTCCGGCAGAGAGACGAAGGCCTTGTCGCGCACGACCGATGAGGTGTTCTCGGTCCCGATCGGCAGTCTGACCTCTGGCCGAAGGCCCAGAGGCGACGGCCTTCGGAAGGCCGACGTCGAGGTCATAGAATCCCAACTTGGTAGTGAAGGGAAATGCATCGAAAGGGCTACGCAAGCCCCTGTCAATGCTGAACTCTTTGACGCCGAAGCGAGAAAGAGTGGTGCCCAGGAGAGGACTCGAACCTCCACGCCCTTGCGAGCGCCAGCACCTGAAGCTGGTGCGTCTACCAATTCCGCCACCTGGGCAACGGCGGTTCGTTTACGGGGGCCGAACGCACCTGTCAACGGGCGAAGCCGGCTTTATTGGTAACACTGCATCTGCCCGTCCTCCGGCAACGTCTCGCTGCCTTCACAGCCGCGTTGCGATGCACTAGGACAGGCGCAGCGATCCCAGTTTTCAGCGCTTCCAAACGGAGCTTCGCGGCATCATGACGGTCCTGCCTCCCGCTTCGCAACTCGTCACGGTTTTCGGCGGCTCGGGCTTCCTCGGGCGGCATGTCGTGCGGGCGCTGGCGCGGCGCGGCTATCGTGTCCGCGCTGCGGTGCGCCGCCCCGATCTCGCCGGCTTCCTGCAGCCGCTTGGCACCGTCGGCCAGATCACCGCGGTGCAGGCCAATCTGCGCTACCCCGATTCGGTCGCGGCCGCTGTGAAGGGCGCCGATGCGGTGATCAACCTCGTCGGCATCATGCAGGAGAAGGGCCGGCAGAACTTCTCGTCGGTGCAGGCGCAGGGCGCGCGCACCGTCGCGCAGGCCTGCGCGACTTTCGGCGTCGACCGGCTGATCCAGGTCTCCGCGCTCGGCGCCAGCGCTGATTCGAAATCAGCCTATGCTCGCAGCAAGGCCGAGGGCGAGGTGGCCGTTCATGCTCTGGTCGAGCAGGCGATCGTGCTGCGCCCCTCGGTGATGTTCGGGCCGGAAGACACCTTCTTCAACCGCTTCGCTTCGCTGGTGCGCATGCTGCCGGTGCTACCGCTCGCCGGCGCCGAGACCAAATTCCAGCCGGTCTTCGTCGGCGACGTCGCCGAAGCGGTTGCTCGTGCCGTCGACGGCAAGCTCGAGGCCGGCAAGGTCTATGAGCTCGGCGGTCCGGAGGCGAAGACCCTGCGGGAACTGATCGGCTATGTCTGCGAGGTCACCGGTCGCAGGCGCCTGATCGCGCCGATGCCTTTCGGGCTCGCCCGCCTGCAGGGGCAGGTCCTCGAGATCGCGGACATGCTGACGCTCGGCCTTTTGCCGAAAGAGCTTATTCTGACGCGCGACCAGGTCCATCTGCTCGAGAGCGACAATGTCGTGTCCGAGACGGCGGAGAAGGAAGGCCGGACCCTGCGCGGGCTCGGCATCGCTCCGGTCTCGGCCGAGGCTGAGGTACCGGGCTATCTCTGGCGCTTCCGCAAGTCCGGCCAGTTCGACACCGCCCGCGCTGGCGGCTGACCCCGGTCACGGCACCAGCACAAGCTTGCCGGCCGTCTGCCGACTTTCGAGCGCGGCATGGGCGGCGCTCGCCTGTGCCAGCGGGAAGGTGCCGCCGGGCAGGAGCTTCAATTCGCCAGCGCTAGCCAGCGCGAACAGCTCGCCAAGATCCTGCGCGAGGCGCTCGGGCGCCAGATGCTGTAGGAGCGAGAAGCCGGCAATCGCGCGATTGCCGAAGATCAGGGCGTTCAACGCCTCTGCATCCGGCCGGAAATCGGCTATCGAGAGCGGGCCGTAAAGCACGAGACGTCCAAATGGCGCGAGCAAGGCGAGGCATTGCGCCGGGATGTCGCCGCCGGACGCATCGAAGATCAGGTCCGGACCTGCGCCGTCGGTTAGGGCACGGACCTGTTCCGGCCAATCGGGCCGTGTGTAGTCGACGCCCGCATCGGCGCCGATGTCCTGTGCCAGCGCGAGTTTCTCGTTCGAGCTCGCCATAGCGATCACGCGCTTCGCCCCGGCCCGCTTCGCCAACTGGACCAAAAGGCTGCCGACGCCGCCAGCCGCGGCGCTGATCAGGACGTTGCGCCCGGCGGCCGGATTGCTGCGCTGCAGATGCAGCGCGGTCAGGCCCTGCACCTGCAGCGCGGTAGCGGCCGCAAACGGCAGTGTCTCCGGCAAGTGCACGAGGACATCCGCGCTGACCGCGACATAGTCGGCGTAGCCGCCGCTCTGACGGTCTGCGAGATAAAGGGCTGCGGCGACGCGCTCGCCGACCGAAAACGTTGTGACGCCTTCCCCTAGAGCCGCGATGGTGCCGGCAATCTCGACACCGGGATTGAAGGGCAGGGGCGGTGTCACGACATAGCGGTCCTGCCGCATCAACACCTCGAAGAAATTGACGCCGACGGCGCCGACCGCGATGAGCACCTCGCCGGGGCCAGGCGAGGGCTGGTCGATCTCGACGGTCTCGAGCACGTCGGGGCCGCCGAAGCGGCTGTACTGGATGGCTTTCATGGCAGGCCTCACGCGAAGGGGCTGAACGTGAGGCGCGTTCTGGGCTAGGGTAGCGAGCGGTGGCTACACACCGATTTGTTCGCTGCAGACCAAGAGGTGAGCATGGCCGACCCGATGAAGCGCTTGCCGATGCTGCCGGTCGAGCGGGCGCTCAAGGTGATCTCCGGCCGCTGGAAGGCCGTGATCCTCTACCAGCTCTTCGACGGCCCCAAGCGCCTGTCGGAGCTGCAGAAGCGCATTCCGCCAATCACCCAGAAGGTGCTGATTCAGCAATTGCGCGAGATGGAAGAGCACGGCCTCGTCAGCCGCGAGATCTTCCGGCAGGTGCCGGCGCGCGTCGACTATGCGGCGACACCGCTTGGCCAGAGCCTCGCCCCGGTGATTGCAACGCTGTGCGACTGGGGCCGCCGCCATGCCGCCGATCTCGGCGAGCTCGACACCCTGTCCGAGTGCCGTTACCGCCCGGGCGAGCGTTCCGAGGCGGCCTGAAGCCGTCTCAAAGCATGCTGGGCAGGACGCGGTCCGGAGGCTTGTGCCCGTCCATGAAGGTCTTGATGTTGACGATGACCTTCTCGCCCATGTCGGCGCGGCCCTCATGCGTGGCCGAGCCCATATGCGGCAGCACGACGACGCGATGATTGCGCGCGAGCTTGAGCAGGCGCGGATTGACCGCCGGCTCGTGCTCGAACACGTCGAGGCCGGCGCCGGCGAGTTCGCCGGCCTCCAGCATGCGCGACAGCGCCGTCTCGTCGACGATCTCGCCGCGCGCCGTGTTCACCAGGATGGCGTCCGGCTTCATCAGCTTGAGCCGGCGGGCCGAGAGCAAATGATAGGTCGCCGGCGTATGCGGGCAGTTGACCGAGACGACGTCCATCCGTGCCAGCATCTGGTCGAGCGAATCCCAGTAGGTCGCGTCGAGCGCCTCCTCGATGCGGGCGTCGAGCCGGCGGCGGTTGTGGTAGTGGATCGAGAGGCCGAAGGCGGAGGCCCGCTTTGCCAGCGCCTGGCCGATCCGGCCCATGCCGACGATGCCGAGGCGCTTGCCGGTGATGCGACGGCCGAGCATCCAGTTCGGCGACCAGCCGCCCCACTCGTCGTCGGTGATGATGCGTGCGCCTTCGGCGATGCGGCGTGCCACGGCGAGGATCAGCGCCATCGTCATATCGGCGGTGTCGTCGGTCAGCACGCCCGGCGTGTTGGTCACGGTGATGCCGCGCTGCACGGCGCTGGCGACGTCGATATTGTCGACGCCATTGCCGAAATTGGCGATCAGGCGCAGCTGCTCGCCAGCCTGGGCGATCAAGCGGGCATCGATCTTGTCGGTCACGGTCGGGACCAGCACGTCGGCGGTCTTCATCGCCTCGACCAAAGCGGCCTGGCTCATCGGCGTGTCGTCGAGGTTGAGCCTGGCATCGAAGAGCTCGCGCATGCGCGTCTCGACCACGGCGGGCAGCTTGCGCGTGACGACGACCAGGGGCTTCTTCTTCGACATGGGCGGCTCCTTGAAGGCCCCTCAGGCTCCGATATTACTGGCGAGCGCCGGCTAGGCGCGACACCGTGGCTGCTTCGTCGCCATTCCGCCTCAACCCCCCATTAACCGAGGCACTTCAGGAATTGAGTCGGACAGTTTCGACGGACAGCAGCCGTTTCGTTGTCTAGCAGCGTTGCGGCGGAACACAACCTGACCCATTGGCGCGTAGTCGGCGCCGGGCAGGTCGAGGAGTGGGTTGAATGACGGTTCAGACGATGCGCGGCGCCGCCGGCCTTCTGCTCGCAGTGGGCCTGGCCCTGCTGGCGACGCGGAGCACTGCGCAGGAGGTCGCCGCCGGCCCCGTCTCCGGCCTGCCGTTGCCGCGCTATGTCAGCCTCAAATCGGACCGGGTCAATCTGCGCGAGGGCCCGTCGAAGGAGCATCGCACCAGCTGGGTTTTTCAGCGCGCTGGCCTGCCCGTCGAGATCACCGCCGAATTCGAGACCTGGCGGCGCGTGCGCGACGCCGACGGCACTGAAGGCTGGGTTCTGCACAGCCTGCTCTCGGGGCGGCGCACCGTGCTGGTCTCGCCCTGGTCGAAGAACAAGAACGAACCGTTTTCCCTGCGCGATGCCGCGAATGAGGGCGGGGCCGTGGTCGCGACCCTCGAGCCCGGCGTCATCGCCAATGTGCAGTCCTGCCAGAATGCCTGGTGCCGTGTCACGGTCAGCAAGATGTCGGGGTATATCCGGCAGGATCGGCTCTGGGGCGTCTATCCCAACGAAACCGTGCAGTAGCGCTTCGATCCGGGAAGCGCTGAACGGTCGGACCCGCCCCTGAACCAGGGGCTTCAGTCGGCGATCTTGCGCAGCCTGACCACGACATCGACCCGGCTGATCTCGTAACCTTCGGGCGCGGGCGGCAGTTCGGCGACGTCGATTGCCGAAGCCGGGATGTCGATCACCTTGTCCTCGCCGTCGACGACAAAATGGTGATGGTCGCTGTTGTCGGTGTCGAAGAAGGTCTTGGCGCCGTCGATCGCGAGCTCGCGCAGCAGGCCGGCCTCGGTGAACTGATGCAGCGTGTTGTAGACGGTCGCGAGCGAAACCGGCACGCGCGCCTTCATCGCTTCCTCGTAGAGGATCTCGGCGCTGACATGCCGATCCCCCTTGGCGAAGAGCAGCCAGCCGAGCGAGACGCGTTGACGGGTCGGTCTCAGGCCTACCCGGCGCAGCTTCTGGCGCACATCGTGGAAGGGGCAGCCCTGCCGCGCATCCGCTCCATTGCCCTCGTCCTGCGTCAGGCGGTCCATGCCTTGCGTCAACTCCTCATATCTTTCCCGGAATGGGAAAGCGCCAGCTTAGATTCGATGTAAGGCTTTGATCCCCTGGCCGCAAGCATCGCAGCGCCGCCGCCAGGACCTGCGAGAGACTAACACAGTGTCGCCGGCTGATCATCCACGGCCGCGCCGGCCTTGCGCCCTTCCGTTCCGCAGCGACGCTGTGTTAGGCACATTGCATCGGGGGTTGGCAGCCGAATGCATGGCGGCCGGAATGGAGTGAAGTCGGATATGGAGCGGCAATCGTCATTCAGCTACGAGGAAATCCTCGCTTGCGGGCGCGGTGAACTCTTCGGGCCGGGCAATGCGCAGCTGCCGCTGCCGCCGATGCTGATGTTCGATCGTATCGCCGAAATCAGCGAGGATGGCGGTCCGCACGGCAAGGGCCTCGTCCGTGCCGAGTTCGACATTCGCCCGGACCTCTGGTTCTTCGATTGCCATTTCAAGGGCGATCCGGTCATGCCGGGCTGCCTCGGGCTCGACGCGCTCTGGCAGCTCACCGGTTTCTTCCTTGGCTGGCTCGGCCTGCCGGGTCGTGGCCGGGCGCTCGGCGTTGGCGAGGTCAAGTTCGCCGACCAGGTGCTGCCCTCCGTCAAGCGCGTCGTCTACGGCGTCGACTTCAAGCGCGTCTTCAAGTCCAAGCTCGTCCTCGGCATCGCCGATGGCTGGCTCGAAGCCGACGGCAAGCGTATCTATACGGTCTCGGATATGCGCGTCGGCTTGTTCAAGCCCGAAGCGGCCTGAGCCAAACCAGCCGGATCGGGATGCGGAAAAGTGGCAGCCGCTTTTCCGCAGGGACGCCGCTCTAAAATATTAGAATCGATGGCGTTTGCGATTTTGGACCCTTCTTGTCCGGAATCATCGTGATCGAGGTGTCTTGCGTTCGCCGTCCGCGCGGTCCATTTGCGCAGGTATCGACTGAACGAGGGTCCGGGGCTGGCCTCCCGGCCTGTCACCAAAGAGCCGGAGAAGCAGCATGAGACGCGTTGTGGTCACCGGGATGGGCATCGTCTCGTCCATCGGCAACAATACGCAGGAAGTGCTGGCCTCGCTGCGCGAGGCCAAGTCCGGCATCTCCTATGTACCGGATTTCGCCGAGCACGGCTTCCGCAGCCGCGTCGCCGGCGTGCCCTCGCTCGACCCCGCGACCGTGCTCGATCGCCGCGCCATGCGCTTCCATGGCGGCGGCTCGGCCTGGAACCAGGTCGCGATGGAGCAGGCCATCCGCGACGCCGGGCTGGAAGAAAAAGAAATCAGCCATGAGCGCACCGGCATCATCATGGGGTCGGGCGGCCCCTCGACCCGTGCGCTGATCGATGCCTATGACAAGGCCCGCGAGAGCGGCTCGTCCAAGAAGGTCGGCCCGTTCGCAGTGCCCAAGGGTATGTCCTCGACCGCTTCGGCGACGCTTGCCACCTGGTTCAAGATCAAGGGCGTCAATTATTCGATCTCCTCGGCCTGCGCGACCTCGAACCATTGCATCGGCAATGCCTATGAGCTGATCCAGTGGGGCAAGCAGGACGTGATCTTCGCCGGCGGCTGCGAGGAACTCGACTGGACGCTCTCCGTGCTGTTCGACGCGATGGGCGCGATGTCGTCCGACTTCAACGAGACGCCTGCGGTCGCCTCGCGTGCTTATGACGCGAAGCGCGACGGCTTCGTCATCGCCGGCGGCGCCGGTGTCGTCGTGCTGGAGGAACTCGAGCACGCCAAGGCCCGCGGCGCCCGCATCTATGGCGAGGTCGTCGGCTATGGCGCGACCTCGGACGGCTATGACATGGTCGCGCCCTCGGGCGAGGGCGCCGAGCGCTGCATGCGGATGGCGCTTGATGGCGTGAAGGCTAAGGTCGACTACATCAACCCGCATGGCACCTCGACCCCGGTTGGCGACGCCAAGGAGATAGAGGCGATCCGCGCGGTCTTCGGCGCCGGCGACAAGAGCCCGCCGATCTCGGCGACCAAGTCGCTGACCGGCCATTCGCTTGGCGCCACCGGCGTACAGGAGGCGATCTACTCGCTGCTGATGCTCAACAACGACTTCGTCGCCGAGAGCGCCCATATCGAGGAGCTCGACCCGGCCTTCGCGGACATGCCGATCGTGCGCAAGCGCATCGACAATGCCGGTCTCGGCTGCGTGCTCTCCAACTCGTTCGGTTTTGGCGGCACCAACGCCACGATCGTAATGAAGCGCCTGGAAGCCTGAGGCCGCCATGCTCTTCATGGTGATCGAACATTTCGACCAGGCGCGGGTGAAGGAGATCTATGCCCGCTTCCACGAGAAGGGCCGGATGATCCCTGACGGGCTGACCTATGTCGACAGCTGGATTTCGGCCGATTTTGCGCGCTGCTTCCAGGTGATGCAGTGCGACGACGTCACCAAGCTGCAGGAATGGGTGCTGGCCTGGGGCGACCTCGCCCGCTTCGAGATCGTGCCGCTCGCGGCCTCGAAGGATACGGCGGCGGCGGTGAAGAAGCATTTGTAGCGAGCGGGCCTGCCGCTTAATGGTTGGAGAGCGCTTCTAACCACGCCATAGAATTCCCATCCCTTTCCGAGTTCCGGAAATCCGCCCGAGACAGGCTCATGCTCCCCTTGATGCACAACAAGCGCGGCCTCGTCATGGGCGTGGCCAACCAGAACTCGATCGCCTGGGGCATCGCCCGGACTCTGCACGCGCATGGCGCCGAGATGGCCTTTACCTATCAGGGCGATGCGCTCGGCAAGCGCGTCAAGCCGCTCGCCGAGAGCATCGGCTCGAAGCTTGTGATTCCCTGCGACGTCGAGGACGTCTCGACGGTCGATGCTGCCTTCGCCGCGATCGACGAGGCCTGGGGCGGTGACCCGGAGCGCAACACGCTCGACTTCCTGATCCACGCCATCGGCTTCTCCGACAAGAACGAGCTCAAGGGGCTCTATGCCGACACCACCCGCGAGAATTTCTCGCGGACGATGGTGATCTCCTGCTTCTCGTTCACGGAAGTCGCGAAGCGCGCTGCCGAGCGCATGCCGCAGGGCGGCAGCATGATCACGCTGACCTATAGCGGCTCGACCCGCGTGATGCCGAACTACAATGTCATGGGTGTCGCCAAGGCAGCGCTGGAAGCCAGCATGCGTTACCTCGCCGCCGATTACGGGCCGAAGGGCATTCGTGTAAATGCGCTCTCTCCCGGGCCGGTGCGCACCCTTGCCGGCGCCGGTATCTCCGATGCACGCGCCATGTACTCCTGGCAGCGTGCCAACTCGCCGCTGCGCAAGTCCGTGACGCTGGAGGAGATCGGCGGTTCGGCGCTGTATTATCTCTCGGACCTGTCCGGTGGGGTGACCGGCGACATCCATCATATCGATGCCGGTTATCACATCACCTCGATGCCCGTGCTGGATGGTCTGCGCGCCGCCGATACCGGCAACGGCGACTGAGTCAGCCAAGGCCTTCCGCCGACCGCGCGGCAGGACTATCCTCCCCACCGGTGGAACCTGGGGCGCATGCCGTCGGTTCGATCAGTGAGCCATGGAGGACGCTCATGGTCATGGTGAAATACGAGATCGTCCAGCACGATGGCGGCTGGGCCTACAAGGTCGGCGACGCCCTCTCCGAAACCTTCCGCTCGCATGATGCGGCGCTCAAGGCGGCCAATAAGGCTGCCGCCCGCCAGAAGCGGCCGGGCGTCACCGACGGCATCGTCTATCAGGATGCGAAGGGCGAGTGGCACGAAGAGCTGGCCGATGGCCGTGACCGGCCCAATACCCGGATCGTCGATGGCGGCTGAGGCTGCGCCTCACCTCTGCGTGAAAAAGGTCAGCAGCACTTTGCCTTTCTCGCCGATGAGGCAGAGGAAGCGGCGCGGCTTGTCGGATTTGTCGGTCTTCAGATAGGCCTCGCCCATCAGGATGCGCGTGATCGGCGTCGTCTCGACCTTCGTCTCCGCGACCGCGATCGTCAGCCCATCCTCGTCGATGAAGATGTCCTTGATCTCCGGCTCGCGCGCGGTTAGCGCCGCCATTGCCGTCGATTTGCAGGCGGCAAGCTCGGGCGAGGCCGGCTTCTCGACTGGCGCGGGAGATGCCGGTGAGGCGTCCTGGGCGAGCGCCGGGGCGGCCAGGAAAGCGAGCAGCGCAGTCGTACAGGCGGTTTTGCGGAGCATGTGAACCTCGGTTGTTGCCGAGGTTCAAACGCGCGGTCGCGGTTCTGGTTCAGATCAGGCAGCCAGCGCCTGCTGGAGATCGGCGATCAGGTCGTCGGCGTGCTCCAGGCCGATCGAGAGGCGGATCAGCCCGTCGCTGACGCCCATGCTGGCGCGAACCTCCGGCGTGAAGCGCTGATGGGTCGTTGTCGCCGGATGCACGATCAGGCTCTTGGCGTCGCCGAGATTGTTGGAGATCCGGATCAGCCTGAGCTTGTTGAGGAAACGGAAGGCGGCGTCTTTGCCACCCGCGACCTCGAAGGCGATCAGCGTCGAGGGGCCGCTCATCTGCTTCGCGATGATCTCGGCCTGCGGATGGTCAGGGTCGCCGATGAAGGCGACATGCGGCAGTTCCTTGCGGCCCTTCAGCCACGCAGCGACCACAGTCGCGCTCTCGGCCTGGCGGCGGACGCGCAGGGGCAGCGTCTCCAGCGCCTTCAGCATCACCCAGGCATTGAAGGGCGACATGGCCGGGCCGGTCTGGCGCAGGAAGGTCTGGATATCTCCCTCGATCAGCTCCTTCGAGCCGAGCACGAGGCCGCCGAGGCAGCGACCCTGACCGTCGATGTGCTTGGTGGCGGAATAGGCGACGAGATCGGCGCCGAGTTCGAGCGGACGCTGGAACAGCGGCGTCGCGAAGACATTGTCGACGATCAGCTTGGCACCGGCCTCCCTGGCGATCGCAGCGACCGCGGCGATGTCGATCACCTCCAGCGTCGGGTTTGCCGGGCTTTCGAGGAAGAAGGCCTTGGTGTTCGGCCTGACGGCGGCGCGCCAGGCGGCAAGGTCGGTGCCGTCGACCAGCGTCGACTGAACGCCATAGCGCGGCAGATGGTCCTCGACGATGTAGCGACAGGAACCGAACAGCGCGCGTGCCGCGACGACATGGTCGCCGGCCCGCACCAGGCTCGACAGCGCCGCGGTGACGGCGGCCATGCCGGTCGCGGTGGCGCGGCAGGCTTCGGCGCCTTCGAAGGCGGCCATGCGCTGCTCCAGCATGGTGACGCTCGGATTGGAGAAGCGGGCGTACTGGAAGCCCGGATCCTTGTTGAGGAAGCGCGCCTCGCACTGCTCGGCGCTGTCGTAGACATGGCCTTGCGTCAGGAACAGCGCTTCCGAGGTCTCACCGAACTGCGAGCGCAGCGTGCCGGCATGGACCAGTCGGGTCTCGGGGTGGAGCGCTGCTGCGCTAGTCGCATCGTTCGCCATGATAGGTCGCCCGTTCCGTTCTATATAACGGACGAAGGGAATATCACTGTCGATTGCGTTCGTAAAGGCGAACGAAATTTCCTTTTGGGGAACGTTGGATTGCGGCAGTCAGCGGCGATCGGAGCCAGCTTGCGAACCAAGGCGTCATCTGAAATCGACTGCGACCAACGCTGATGGGATCGTCTTCAGGCTTGTCGCCCCCAGGCCTCCGACTGTTCCTTCTTGATCATCTCCTCGGCACTGGCTGGGCGCACGGTGCGATAGGCGGGTTTATCCGCCTCGATCACTTCGATGATGGCCTGGATCATTTCTGCTGGATCGTGCTGACGGTTGAGCTCACGCACGGGCCAGTGCTCGACGATGCGCTCGCCTTGTCCCCACCATTGGTCCATGCTTTCCATGCCGGTGTCGTTGAAACCGGTCCGAAAGGCGCCGGGGTTCACCGTGACGACTTCGACCCCGTAAGGTTTGAGTTCTTCATGCATCGCCGAGCAGATGCCTTCGACCGCGTGTTTCGAGGCTGCATAAGCGCCGTCGAAAGGCACCTTCACCAGCCCAGCGACCGAGGATGTCCAGACGATTCGTCCGGAGCCGCGCTTCACCATGATGCGCGCAAAGCTTTGCGCAAGCTCAAGCGCGGCAAAGACATTCGTCTCGAAGACCGAGCGGAATACGGTCATCGGAATCTCGACCAGAGGCCCCGATTCCATGATCCCCGCATTATTGAACAGGACGTCTACATCGAGGCTGATGGCGTTTCTCCGGTCGATCTCGTTGAGCACGTCGAGTTTGATGACCTGTATGTCGACGTCCTCTGCCCTGGCGGCGTTCCGAAGCTCCCAGACTTGCGGCCAGATTTGGCAGCCGGCGATGACCTTGTGTCCATGTCTTGCGAGCCCCCACGCCACCCCGCGGCCAAAGCCGGATGCAGCCCCTGTGATGAGAACTGTCTTGACCATGCCGTTTTGCCTCCCAGGTCTTGCGTATTAGCCTTCGATGTCGCCGTTGCGGATCGCCACCCTGACTGCTTGGGCTGTCGTCGTGACCCCAAGGCGCTGCCGTGCCCGGCGCAGATGGTTTTCGACGGTGCGCTCCGACAAGCCGAGTGTTGCGGCGATATCGATCTGACGGCGACCGGCGGCTGTCCAGGCGAGAACCTCGCGCTCACGTTCCGAGAGTCTCTTGCCGGTATCGTTGGTCGGCAGTTCTAACAATCTGCGGGCGGCAAGAAAGGCTGCGATTGCCACCGTTGCCAGCGCCAGCCGAGCTTGAGGCGAGGCATCGATGCGCTCTCCGCCGAGGCTTACCGCTCCTTCGAGTCCGAGCGGGCCGAAGACCGGAACTTGCAGGCCGTGGATGCCGCCGCCGCGAGGTATGCGGACGACGCGATAGCGCTCTCCGTTCTCCTCACTGACCTTGGTCCAGAAGAACGGTTCCCGTGCTTCGATGACGTGCCGGGTTACCGGGCAGAGACGAATATACGTCTCCGTATCGACATTTTCTGCGTTGTCGAACCAGTCCCCCTCGACCCAGTAAATCCGCTCGATGACGTCGCTTCGGGCGGGCGAGGCGGAGAACATCACGAAGCGGTCATATCCGAGCGGGTGTGCGCAGGTGCGAACCACCTGCTCTATCGCCAAGAGGGTTTCGCTGTTCTCTATGTCGAGAGCAGCGCGGAACACCATCTCGGCCTGCAGCGGCTTCACCCCGCCGCGACCTCTTCGAGCAGCGCACTGGCCGCGAGCTTGCCGAGTGCATTGCCCGCGAGCGGGCTGTCGCCGGTCAGCAGCTTGCGATCCCGGTAGGTCATGCCGGAGATGTCGGTGTTGATGATCTCGATGCCGAGCGCCTGCAGTTTCTTACCGAAGGCCCAGGTCAGGTGGCCGGGCATGTAACCTATATCGGGCGTCTTTGCGTCGAGGCTGTCGGGGAAGGCACAGATCTTGTAGCCGTTGTAGATGTAGCTCTCCTTCGTGGTCCCGGTGCCTGCAGCGAGGAAGGCGGCCGGCCCATGGCACAGCGAGATCACGAACTTGTCCTTCGCGGCGGCCCATTCGAGGACAGCCTTGACCTCTTCGCTCGCTGGCAACCCGATCAGTGCGCCATGGCCACCAGGGATGAAGACGGCGATATAATCGGATGTGTCACCGAGTGCCTGCTTGACCACATCCGACAGCTTCAGTGGCTGCTTGAACCGGTCGCGATACTTTGCAAATAGCCCTTTCACCTCGTCATCTTGGGATGGCATTGCCCAGAGTTCGAACTTGACGGGATTGCCGGACAAGGTCGCGATGTCGAAGGAGAATCCCGCTTTGTCTAGATGGTACATCGGCAGCAATGTCTCCACGGGGTGGTTCCCGGTCGAGAACATCGTGCCGTTATCGGTCAGCAGGTAGCGCTCATCGGCGCCGATCAGTAGGATCTTCCAACGCCCGTCAGCATAAGGCGCCGGATAGTCCGCGCCCTCGAGATTGGATTTCGGCGCAGTGAACTGACTGAGGGAATAAGGAGAGGGAAAGAACGCGTTGTCCTCAGCCTGATCCGGGGTCGGGCGCTTGTCGGGGGATTGCGAGTCGGCCATGGCTTCCTCCGTCGTTGCAGGCGATTGCTACTGCCAAACCTAAGAGGTCGTCGTTCGGCGACAATGAGGGATTTCCCTCAACCATAGCAAGGCGCCTTCGGAACGCAGTCAGGCGAGTCAAATCGCCGCGCCGTCGGCAACGATGTCCGCGCCGAGATCGACGCGCACCGCCCGCACGATCTCCGCCTCGGCTTCTGCCCCGCGCCGGCGTGGATGGGCTGCCGAAATCCGGTGCTCGGCGATGATCTGGCCCGGTGCTCCGGAGAGCACCACGACCCGGTCAGCGAGATAGGCCGCCTCGTCGATGTCATGGGTGACGAACAGCACGGTCTTGCCCGTGCGCTGCCAGACGCGGATCAATTCGTCCTGCAAGGTCTCGCGCGTCAGCGCGTCGAGTGCCGAGAACGGTTCGTCCATCAGCAGGATCTCAGGCTCGACCGCGAGCGCCCGCGCCAGCGAGACGCGCTGGCGTTGGCCGCCGGAGAGCTGGTGCGGCCAGCGCTGGGCCAAGGGCCCGAGGCCGACAAGATCGAGCGTCTCCTGCGCCTTGGCGAGGCGTTCCGCTCTCGGCTTCTGACCTTCCAGCCCGAAGCCGACATTGGCGATCACCTTGCGCCAGGGCAGCAGCCGCGAATCCTGGAAGACCAGTGCGACCGGCCGCCTTGTATTGTCCTTGGCGTTGATCACGACCTCGCCGCCGCTCGGCTTGGCGAGGCCGGCGATGACGCGCAGCAGCGTCGACTTGCCGACGCCCGACGGGCCAACAATGGCAAGGAACTCGCCGCGCGAGACCTTGAGATTCAGCTTGTGCAGCACCTCGGTCGCTTCGCCGTCGCGGGTGAAGGTGAGCGACAGTTCCTTGATGTCGATCACGCTTTCCAACGCAGTACCCATCCCTGGAAAGCGACGAACAGCGTGTCGAGCAGGCCGTACAGCGCCGCCATGGTCAGCATGTAGATCACCACGAGATCGGTCGCGAGCAGGCTGGAAGCCTGCATCATGCGCTGGCCGACACCGGCAACGCCGAAGATCTCGGCCGCGACCACCGCCATCCAGGCTTGGCCGAGCGCAGTGCGTACGCCGACGAGGATGCCGGGCATCGCCGCCGGCAGCAGGATTTTGACCAATCGCTGGAAGGGCGAGCGGAAGCCGAAGGCGTCGGCGACCTCGATCAGGTCGCGATCGACGCCGCGGATAGCGCCCTGCGCTGCGAAGAAAACGATCCAGAACACGCCGATCGCGATGATGAACACCGCCGCCTGCGGATTGACGCCGAACCAGATGATCGCGAACGGCACCCAGGCGAGGCCGGGGATCGGCCGCAGCAGCCGGACCACCCAGGCGGTCGTCTCCTCGGCGATCCTCGACATGCCGGTCAGCACGCCGAGCGCGATGCCGAGGCCGGCACCGGTGATGAGGCCGATGAAGTAGTGGCCGAGCGAGCCCATGATGGCCGTGAGCCAGGCGCCGGACCTCACTTCGCGCAGGAAGGCGCTCGGCAGGGCGCTCGGTCCTGGCAGGAAGGCCGGGTTGACCAGGCCGAAATAGGGGATCGCCTCCCACAGCAAGAGGAAGGCGATGAGGCCCGTCAGGGCGAGGGCCGGAGCCCGCAGTGAACGCAAATCGGTAGTCCCGTCAGCCCTTGATGGCGCGCTCGTAATACTGCGTCTCGAACAGGCCGTCGAACGGAAGTTCCTTCTCCAGCGAGCCGAGCTTGACCTGATAGGCCTGCATGGCACGCGCCGGCTCGATGATCTTGCGCGGGTCGATCTCGAACCTCGTCGCCGGCGAGACCAGCGACTTCTCGATCAGAGCGGGGTCGACGATGCCCTTGCCGAGTGCGGCGCCGACATGGGGCGCGGCCTTGGCGGGCGTCTTTACCAGCACCTCGGCCGCTTTGACGAGGCCGGACACCAGTCCCTGGACGGCGGCGGAGTTCTTGGTGAGGAAGGCGCCGGAGACAGCGACGACGGTGCCGGGCTGGCCTGGGAAGACGTCCTCACCGCCGGCGATCAGCTTGATGCCGGGATTGCGGGTCTGGATGATGGTCAGCGCCGGCTCGCGCACGATCGCACCCTCGACGGCGCCGGCGAGCACCGCCTGCTGCGTCGCGTCGATGCCCATCGGCACCACCTCGATATCGGCCTTGTCAGCCTTGGCGACCTCCCAGAGCCAGTACTGCAGCACGGTATTGGGCACCGAGCCGGCCGGTTGGGTGGCGAGACGCGCCGGCTTGCCGGTCGCGGCCTTGTGCGCCTTGAAGGCGGCGGCCGCGCTCGTTCCCTCCGTGAAGAACTTCGCCAGAGCGGGAGCGGCGACGAAGACGTTCTCGCCGGTCGCGGTCGAGGCGACGACGCGGATGTCGACGCCGCGCGAGCGGGCCACGGCGAGCGGGGCGACGCCGGCGACGTAAAGGTCGATCGTGCCCGAGGCGAGCGCCTGGATCATGTTCGGGCCGGATTCGAACACCGTGAACGTCGGCGTGATGCCGGCCTGCTTCAGCCAACCCTCGCCATTGGCGACGAAGATCGGCGCCGTGCCGATGACGGGGATGTAGCCGATCCGGGCCGGGACCGCTTCCTGCGCGTTGGCGCCGGCGAAAGGCGTGGCGGCCAAGGGCAGCGCGGCGAGCGAAGAGCCGGCAAGCAGGAACTGGCGGCGATCCATAATCGTATTTCCCCAGACGGTGTGTGATATCTAGCCTATTGACGTTTGATAAAAGGATTTTCTATCTAAATACAAGATGAGCCCTTCAAAAAGAAGAAAATTCTCTATTGCCTAGCTCTGGCAAAAGGAATTTTCTCCATCATCATGGATCGAGAGATGGACGCCATTGATCGCAAGATTCTGACTGTGCTGCAGGCAGACTCAAATATCTCGATCGCGGAGCTCGCCGATCGGGTCGGGCTGTCGCAGACACCGTGCTGGAAGCGCATCCAGCGCCTCGAACAGACCGGCGTGATCATCAAACGCGTCGCCCTCGTCGCACCTGAGAAGATCGGGCTCGGCCTCACCGTCTTCGTCCAGATCGAGACGGCCGATCATTCCGGTCCCTGGCTGGAGAAGTTCGCCCAGAGCGTTGCCGCGATGCCGGAGGTGATCGAGTTCTACCGCATGGCCGGCGACGTTGATTACATGCTGCGCGTCGTCGTCGCCGACATGGCCGCCTATGACACCTTCTACAAGAAGCTGATCGAGACGATCCCGCTCAAGAACGTCACCTCGCGCTTCGCCATGGAGCGGATCAAGGCGACCACCGCCTACAAGGTGCCGGACCTGCCGAAGGCGTCCTGATCCTCATTGCGAGGAGCGCAGCCCCGCCAAGCGACGCGGGGCACTTGCCCCGGCGGGCGTGCTCCCGCATGAACGCTCCCGCATTTCTCGAACGGGGCGCCTCATGTCCAGCTATGTCATCGATCAGCCGAAGGTCGTCGCCATTCCGGTGGCCGGCGGCGGGCTCTTCCCGGTGCGCCGTATCTTCTGCGTCGGCCGCAACTACGCCGAGCACACCCGCGAGATGGGCGGCGATCCCGATCGCGAGGAGCCGTTCTTCTTCACCAAGCCGTCCGACGCCGTGCTGACCGGCGGCGCCGACATGCCCTATCCGCCGAAAACCGCCGATCTCCATCATGAGATGGAGTTGATCATCGCGATCGGGAAGGGCGGCAAGGATATCGCCGAGGCCGACGCGCTCTCTCATGTCTTCGGCTATGCCGCCGGCTTCGACATGACCCGCCGCGATCTGCAGGGCGCCGCCAAGAAGGCCGGCAAGCCCTGGGACATGGGCAAGGGCTTCGATTCCTCGGCTCCGATCGGCGAGATCGTTCCGGCTGCCGAGGCCGGCCATCCCGACAAGGGGCTGATCGAGCTCAAGGTCAACGGCACCATTCGCCAGAGCTCCGACCTCGCGAAGATGATCTGGAACGTGCCGGAGACGATCTCGTACCTCTCCGGCTTCGTCACGCTGGCGCCGGGCGATCTGATCATGACCGGAACGCCGGAAGGCGTCGCCGCCGTCGTCAAGGGCGATCTGCTGGAAGGCACGATCGCGGGTGTCGGCACTGTCCGCACCAGGATCGTCTGACCGGCTGGTCTAAGGAGAATACCATGCGTCTGACCACCGAAGCCTCCGGCGTCTTCCCGATCGCTCCGACGCCGTTCAATCCGGACGGCAGTGTCGACTGGACCTCGGCCGACCGGCTGTTCGAGTTCTATCACGGCATCGGCTCTGATGGTGTCACCGTGCTTGGTATCATGGGCGAGGCGCCCAAGCTCGAGCCGGAGGAATCGCTCGGCCTGGTCAAGCGTGCCGTTGCGAAGATGGGCGGCAAGCCGATCATCGTCGGCGTCTCGGCACCGGGCTTCGCGGCGATGCGCTCGCTGGCGCGGCAGGTGATGGAATTGGGCGCCGGCGGCGTGATGATCGCCCCGCCGACCAACCTGCGCACCGACGACCAGATCACCGGCTATTACGCCCAGGCGGTCGAGGCGATCGGCGCCGACATCCCCTTCGTCATCCAGGATTATCCGCTGACGCTCTCGGTGGTGATGACCCCGGCGGTGATCCGCAAGATCATCCAGGACAACCCGTCTTGCGTGATGCTGAAGCATGAGGACTGGCCGGGCCTTGAGAAGATCTCGACGCTACGCAAGTTCGAGGCGGAGGGCTCGCTACGGCGTGTCGCCATCCTGACCGGCAATGGCGGGCTCTTCCTCGATTTCGAGATGGAGCGCGGCGCCGACGGCGCCAATACCGGCTACGCTTTCCCGGAGCTGCTGATCGACGTGGTCAGGGCCAGCAAAGCCGGCCGCCGCGACGATGCCCACGACATCTTCGACGCGCATCTGCCGCTGTTGCGCTACGAGCAGCAGCAGGGCGTCGGCCTCGCCGTGCGCAAATACGTCATGATGAAGCGCGGCATCCTGGCGAGCGACGCACAGCGCAAGCCCGGCCCGGGCCTCACCGCCGCCGCCAAGGCTGAGGTGGACTATCTGCTCGGCCGCCTGGCGAAGCACGATCCGCGCGCGAAGCTCTGAGTAGCAGCAGCGGGCCGATTAGATTGCGCGGGCCGCGGGTTCAGAGCGCGGTTCTCGAAGGCCATGGACGCGGCCCCCGAGCCATGCAACCCTGAGCTGCGGCTTGGGGGATTGAATATGCGTCTTGCTCTTCTGCTCGGCGGTGCCGCGCTGATCGCTCTTGGTTCGTCGGGACCTGCATCGGCGCAAGGCGGCGCCCATCCGGAATGCCGCGGCATGAGGGATCAGCGTTCCTGCAATTGCGCGCTCAGCAATGGCGGGCGGGTCATCGACGATCCTGCTCGCCCCGGTCGCAAAGCCTGGCGGACGGCCAGGCACGGCACGGCCGCCCACATGGCGTTCATGAATTGCACCAACGGCTCGGGGCGATAGCCGCGTCGGGCTTTAACTTGCTCATACGTCGAAGCCGCCGCAGCGCCATGCGCAGCGGCGGCTTCTTTATCAGTTCGCCAGCTGCACCAGCCGGTCGAGCGCCGGGCCAAAACCGTTCAGCGCGATGTTGAACGAAACGACGTCGTTGTTCGAGAGGTTGAGCGCGGCCGCAGTCAGTGTCTTGCCGCCCTTCATTGCGTCGGTCGCGACGGTTGGGAAGGAGACCGGCAACAGGCAGCCTGAGGGTGAGCAGGTCGAGAAGCGCAGGCCCTGGCCGAGGTCCCTGTCGTCGAGTTTGAGCACCGCGCCGTTTTCGAGCTTGAGCCAGAACGGCATCAGGATCGTCCCCTCGGCGCGGCCATCCTTCGGCGCGCGCAGTTCGATCGCAAAGACGCGCTGATTGGTGCGGCTGTCACCTTGCGATTGGGTCAGCACGCAGAGCTTCTGGCCGTCATTGATGCGGCAATCGACCGTCCAGTCGCCATAAACCTCGCTCACCGCCGAGGCGCCGTTCGGCAGCCGCGCGGCCTGGGCCGCCGGCTGGCTCACGGTCGGCGCTGCAGCCGGCGCCTGTGCTGTGGCAGGGCGAGCCGGATTCGCTGGCCGGGTGGGCGGATTCGCCGTTGCCGGGCGGGCCGCAGGTGCTGGGCGCGTCGCAGGGGCAGGGCGAGTGGCCGGTGCGCGCGGCGCCGGTTCCACTTGCGGTTCGGCTTCCTCGGCCTGTTCGGTCGCGGGCGGCTCGCGCTGCGCGAGCGCGGGAGAGGTCAGCAAGGCGAGGGCGAGGCCGCCGGCGAGGAGCGCGGCGGAGAGAGGCGTGCTGGATTGGGTCATGATATCGAATTTCGATAGAAGCTGAAGCATAGGCCAGTTTGGGCAAGCCGATGCTTCAGCTTCTATCAAAAAGTCAGAAAGTGTCCACCGGAGTGTGCTTGCCAAGAGCCTGGCACGCATCGTTCGGCGTTAGTTTTATACTATAGTAATTCCAAATATAGGGCGATCCTCGGCCTGATGCTTCAGGCCACGTAAGCCGCTTCGGTCCTCAACACCTCCACCGACGGGATGCGGCCCTCGTACCACCAGGCTGCTGCAGCCCGTGACATCGCCGCGCCGTCATGGCCGATGCCGGGCACGGTGATCAGCGACCAGCTGCAGGGCAGGCCGCGCCGCGCCGCTTCCGCCTTGGCGAAGTCGAGCATGAAATGCGCGCGCGCATAGCGCATCGGCCCCTGCGCCAGCGCTTCGGCTTGCGCCGGCAGGTTCGGATCGCTGGTGACGATGTCCTGGTCGCCGGCGAAGATCACCATCGGCCAGGCCAGCCAGCGCGCCAGCTCCGCTTCGCCGAGGCCAAGTCCGTCGAGCCCTTCCGGAAAACGTCGCTCCAGCGTCGGCAGCGTGTACCAGCCGGAATTGGCGGCGAAGGCCGCCTCGTAGGGCGTCTCAGCCTGCGTCGCCAGCAGGCGATGCACGAACTGGCCGCCGGCGGAATGGCCGAACAGCTTGACCTTGTCGCGCCTGGTGACGCCGGCCTTGCGCAGCGCCGCCAGCACGCGGGCCGGCACGGCGTAGAGCCAGTCATCCTGCGGAGCGATCGCGCCATCCTCGCCTACGAGGAGGCCGTTATTGTAGCCTTCGGCCTTGGGGTAGTGCTCGTTGCCGAAGGTCGGGGCGACGATCAGCAGGTTGTGCTTTTCGGCGGCTTCGATCCAGAAATCGCGATAGTCATCGCCATTGCGCAGCATGCCGTGCTGGACGAAGACGACCTCGTCGTCCGGACCATGCCTGGCTGGCCGGTAGAAGTTGACTTCGAGCGGGCGCTGCGGATGGCGCGCGTCGACGAAGGGCAGGGCGCTGCGGCCCTGCGGCGGATCGAGAACGAGCGTGGTCATGCGGCTTTCGCTATCGTGTGCAGGTGGCAGGCGGCGCTGCGGCCGGGGGCGATTTCCGTGAGCTCCGGGCGGACCTCGCGGCAGACCGCCATGGCGTGCTCGCAGCGCGGGTGGAAGGGGCAGCCGGGGGGCGGGGCCAGCGGCGACGGCAGTTCGCCCTTGAGAGGCTGGAAGGCGCTCTTGCGCCGCCCGGCCGAAGGGATCGCCTTGATCAGCGCGGCGCTATAGGGGTGTGCCGGTTCGGCGAAGATCGCGGTGGCGCTGCCGATCTCGACGATGCGGCCGAGATACATGATCGCGACGCGGTCGCTGATATGGCGGACGAGGCCGAGATCGTGGCTGACGAAGAGATAGGTCAGCCCGTGTCGCGCTCGGATATCCATGAACAGGTTGATCACCTGCGCCTGGATCGAGACGTCGAGCGCCGAGACCGGCTCGTCGCAGACCAGGAAATCGGGCTTCACCGCGAGCGCCCGGGCGATGCCGATGCGCTGGCGCTGGCCGCCGGAGAACTGATGCGGGTAGCGCTCGCGATAGGCAAGATCGAGTCCGACCTCGCTCAGCGCCTGGTCGACCGCGCCGTCGAGCTCGGCCTTCGGCACGAGCTTATGGACCGCAAGCGCCTCGCCGACGATGCGGCTCACCCGCATGCGCGGGTCGAGCGAGGCGTAGGGGTCCTGGAAGATCATCTGCACCTTGAGCAGATAATCGAGCCGGTCCTTGCCCTTGAGGCCAGCCGCCGAGCGGCCCTTGTAGAACACCTCGCCCTCGGTCGGCGGCAGGATGCCGGTGGCGATGCGCGCCAGCGTCGACTTCCCACAGCCCGATTCGCCGACGAGGCCAAGCACCTCGCCCTTCTTGACGCTGAGATCGACGCCATCGACGGCCTTCAGGGTCGAGGGCGGCGCGTGCCGGCCGATCGCGGTCAGGATGCGCTCGGCGATATTGGCCTTGCCGCGAAAGTATTTGCGGACGCCGCGCAGCTCGAACAAGGTCTCGCTCATGCCGCCACCCGGTCGGGCACGGGGTTGTGGCAGCGCAAGGTGCGGCCGTCGTAGGCCTGCGGCTGCGGATCGCTATCCGCACAGACCGGCAGCGCCCGCTCACAGCGCGGCCGGAACGGGCAGCCGGAGGGGCGCGAGTCGATACGGGGCGCCATGCCGTCGATCTGGTGCAGGCGCTCGCCGGGCTCGACCATCGTCGCCGAGGAGTTGAGCAGGCCGAGCGTATAGGGGTGGCGCGGCCGGTCGAGCACGGTCTCGACCTCGCCGATCTCGACGATGCGGCCGGCATACATCACCGCGACCCGGTCGGCGAGCTCGGCGACCACGGCGAGGTCATGCGTGATCCAGATCACCGCGGCGCCGGTCTCGCGCGAGAGCTTCTGCACCTCGTAGAGGATCTGCGCCTGGATGGTGACGTCGAGCGCCGTGGTCGGCTCGTCGGCGATGATCAGGTCGGGATCGTTCAGGAGCGCGGTCGCGATCGCGACGCGCTGGCGCATGCCGCCGGAGAATTCGTGCGGGAACTGTTTCAGGCGCGTCTCCGGCGAGGAGATGCCGACCCGCGCCAGTGCCTTCGCCGACTTGGCGAGCGCCTCGTTGCGACTGCAGTCGCGATGCTCGAGGATCGCCTCGCTCATCTGCTCGCCGATGCTGAGCACCGGGTTCAGCGTCATCAGCGGATCCTGGAAGATCATCGCGATCCGGTCGCCGCGCAGTTGGCGCAAGCGCTCCTGCGAGGCGGCGCGCAGATCGTTACCGTCGAACAGCACCTCGCCTGCGACGACCTCGCCCGGCGGGTCGATGAGTTGCACCAGCGAGAAGCCGGTCACCGACTTGCCCGAGCCGGATTCGCCGACGAGGCCGAGCACCTCGCCCTTGGCGACGCTGAAATCGACGCCATCCACCGCCGGCCAGGCGCCATCCTGCGCATGGAACACGGTCTTGAGGCCGCGCACGGAAAGGAGAGGGGCTCCGCTCATGCGCGGACGTTGAAGCTGCGGCGCAGGCGATCGCCGACGAGGTTGAGCGACATGATCAGGAGCACGAGCGCGATGCCGGGGAAGACGGCGATCCAGTATTCGCCGGAGAGCAGGAATTCGAAGCCGTTGGCGATGAGCAGGCCGAGCGAAGGCTGCGTTACCGGCACGCCGACGCCGAGGAAGGACAGCGTCGCCTCCAGCGTGATCGCCGAGGCGATGCTGATGCTGGCAACGACAAGCACGGCGCCGACCGAGTTTGGCAGGAGATGTGCCAGCATGATGTGGCGGGTCGGCAGGCCGAAATTCACGGCCGCCTCGATATATTCCTTGCGCCGCTCGACCAGCGCCGCGGCCCGCATCAGCCGGGCATATTGCGCCCACTGCACCAGCACGATGGCGAGGATGACCTTGTCGACGCCGCGGCCGATCGAGGCGAGCAGGACGAGTGCGACTAGGATCGAAGGGAAGCCGAGCATGAAGTCGACGATGCGCATGATCACGGCGTCGATCACGCCGCCAAACTGTGCCGCCGCGAGCCCGGCGAGGATGCCGATCGAGAGCGCGCCGATCGTCGACGCCAGGCCGACGAGCAGGCTGGTGCGCAGGCCGTAAAGAATGGCGCTCAGCATGTCGCGCCCCTGCGCGTCGCTGCCGAGCCAGAAGGTGAAGCCGGTCATGCCCTGCTCGCCGGGGGCCAGCCGGTTGTCCATCACGCTGAGTGAGCCGAGATCGTGCGGGTTCTGCGGCGCGATCACCGGCGCCAGCAAGGCGAGCAGTACCATGATGCCGAGCAGGATTGCGGCGCCGCGCGTCGTCGGCCGGTTGCGCAGGCGGCGCAGCACCTTCTCGCGCAAGGGCGTATCGGCCTGCATGGGGCCGGCGAGGCCGGGAGCGTGACTCATGCTTGCTCTCCGGCGAGCTTCACCCGCGGGTCGAGCGCGGCGTAGAGCACGTCGACCAGGAAGTTGACGGTGACGAAGAGCAGCGTCGCCAGCAGGACATAGGCGACGACCACCGGCCGGTCGAGCTGGTAGACCGAGTCGATCAGCAGCTTGCCCATGCCCGGCCAGGCGAAGACGGTCTCGGTGATGGTCGAGAAGGCGACGAGGCTGCCGAATTCGACGCCGACCACGGTGACGACCGGGATCAGGATGTTGCGCAGCACATGCCGGTTGACGATGCGCCGGGGCCGCACGCCCTTGGCGCTGGCGTATTTCACATAGTCCTGCGTCATCGTCTCGGTGGTGCCGGCGGCGACCAGGCGCACGATCAGCGCAAGGTTCGGGATCGCGAGGTTGAGTGCGGGCAGGGCGATGTGATGCAGCCCGTCCAGCGTCAGCAGGCTGGTCTGGAGACCCAGGATCGAGACCGTCTCGCCACGCCCTGCGGTCGGCAGCCAGCCGAGCAGCACGGCGAAGAGCAGGATCAGCATCATGCCCTTCCAGAAACTCGGCAGCGAGAAGCCGAGCACGGTTCCGGCCATGACGATGCGGGCGCGCCGGCTGTCCGGATTCAAGCCCACCATCAGCCCGAGCGGGATGCCGACGGCGAGCGCCAGCGTCATCGCCAGCAGCACGAGCTCGAATGTCGCCGGCAAGCGCGCGAGGATCAGCTGAAGCGCCGGCACGCCGTGTACGAAGGAGCGACCGAGATCGCCCTTCAGGGCATTGGCCATGAAGGTCAGGTACTGCTGCCAGACCGGCAGGTCGAGCCCGAGTCGCCGGATCAGCGCCTGGCGCTCGGCCTCACTGACCGAGGGCGAGACCAGCAGCTCTACGGGATCGCCGATGCCGTAGACGGCGAAGAAGACCACGACCGAGACCGCGAGCAGCACGAGCACGCTCTGGATCAGCCGCTGCAGGACATAGGCGGTCATGCACCGAACGTCGAAAGGGCGATCGCCGGCTTACTTTGCCGGCTTCACCGACATGGCGAGCATGAACTGGTCGGCGCGGCCGACGACCTGGAGCTCGGCCTTGTGGGCCCAGATGCCGCTTTCGAAGTGCAGAGGGATGAAGGCGCCGTCGGCGAGAACGAGCGTCATCGCCTGCTGCAGCAGTTCGGCGCGCTTCTTGTCGTCGAGCGTCGAGACCGCGGCGCGGATGACCTTGTCGAACTCATCATTCTTGTAGCCGCCATAGTTCGAGCCGCCGAGCGTCTTGGCCTCGTTCGGGGTCGGCGGCCACTGGCGCAGGAAGGAGGCGGCCTCGCCGGTCGCCGAGCCCCAGCCGCCGATCGCGACGCTGAATTCCTTCTTGGCGCGGCGCGGGAAGTAGATCGCCCGCGTCATCGCGTCGACCTCGGCCTTGATGCCGATCTGGGTCAGGTATTGCGCGACCGCCTGGGTGATCTGGCTGTCGTTGATGTAGCGGTCATTGGTCGAGGACAGCGTCAGCTGGAAGCCGTTGGGATAACCGGCCTCGGCCAGCAGCTTCTTCGCTGCGGCAGGGTCGTAGGCGAGCTTGGGCGGGTTCGCCAATGTGCCGAACATGCCGGTCGGCAAGTACTGGTAGGCCGGCTCGGCCGCGCTATCCATGATGCGCTTGACGATGGCCTCGCGGTCGATGGCGAGCGACATCGCCTTGCGCACGCGCGCATCCTTGAGCGGGTTCTTGCCGTCCGAGGCCTTGACGAAGGGGCTCTCGTCGCGTGCGACGTCGAGCTGGAAATAGATCACGCGGGTCGAGGGCGTGATGACCGAGCCGAAGCGCTTGTCGCTCTTGATACGGCCGAGATCGCGCGCCGCCGGGTTCTCGATCACGTCGTAATCGCCGGCGAGCAGGCCGGCGAGGCGCGGGCCGGCATTGGTCACCGGCAGGAGGCGCACGGTTCCCCAGGGCTGGTGGCCGCCCCAATGGTCCGGATTGCGCTCGAGTTCGATCGCCGAGCCCCGCACATAGGACTTCAGCTTGTACGGCCCGGTGCCGATCGCCATCGTGCCGTCGTTGAAATTGTTGACCGCCGGCCAGGGCCCAGTGACGCCGCAATTACTGGCGATGTCGTATTTGATCTCGCCATGCTGGACGATCGAGGCGGAGAGGATCGGCAGGCCCGAGAGCAGGTTCGGCAGCAGCGGCTCCGGCTCCTTGGTCTCGATCACGAGCGTGCTGGCGTCTGGCGTCTCGACCTTGGCGAAGTTGCCGGTGATGTCGGCGAAGGAATCGGAGACCTTAGTCTCGTTCTTCAGCGTGCGGCAGAAGGTGAAGACCACGTCCTGAGCGCCGAAGGGCTGGCCGTTGGTGAACTTGACGCCCTGGCGCAGCTTGAAGGTCCAGCGGTTCTTGCCGTCATTCTCCCAGGAGGTGGCAAGGCCGGGCTGCAGCGCCTGCTTCTCGTCCTGGCGCACGAGATTGTCGAAGATGTGCTGGGCGAGTGCGTTGTTCGGGGTGAGGTCGTGATAATGCGGGTCGACCGCGGTCGGCTCAGATGCGAGCGCGATACGCAGGGACTGCGCCCAGGCCGGCGCGCTGAGCATGCTGGCGCCGAGCAGAATGGTGATGAATGCGCGCTGACGCATCGGTCCGTCTCCGTTCCCGTAGCTGATGGTTTTGACAGCTTTATTTTCACGCGGTAGCAAACATGAAAATGATCCGACGTCAATCACCGGGAGAGCCATGTCACGCGCCCTGAAGCCGACGACGGACCTCGCCAACCGCATCGCCCGGATCTACCCTTCGCTGAGTGAGGGCCATCGCAAGGCGGCCGACTTCGTGCTGCAGAGCCCGCTCGACTCGGCGACTGTCACGATCGAGGGACTGGCCGAGAAAAGCGGCACCTCGACCGCGACCGTGACCCGCTTCGTCCGGGCGCTGGGCTATCGCAACTACGGCGACTTCCGCGCCGCGCTCTCGACGGCACTGAAGGTCGCGATGGGACCGGTCGAGGGCCTTGCCGGCGCCCGCGCCGCGGCCGGCTCCGTCTTCGCCACCATGGCGACGACGTTGAAGGGCGAGGCCGCCAATCTCGACGAGGCGATCGCGACGCTGGAGGAGGAGACGGTCAACCGCGCCATCGCCCTGCTGTTGAAGGCGCGCCGCATCTTCATCGTCGGCTCCGGCGCCAGCCATTATGTCGGGGCCTTCCTGGAGGATGGGCTGGCGCTCTATCTCGATGCCGAGGTGGTCTTCGCCTCCTCGCGCGGCGGGCCGGAACGCGCCGTGCGTCACATGCTCTCGGCCGGGCCAGAGGACGTCGTCATCGCGATCTCGCTGCCGCGCTATTCACGCGCCACGCTGGAGCTCGCTAGGTTCGCCAAGAAGCGCGGCACCGTCCTGATCGCCCTGACCGACGGGCCGTCATCGCCGCTGGTGCCGCTGGCCGACATGACGCTGTTCGCCCCGGCCCGCAACAGCTTCCTGCCGAACTCGCCGACCGCCGCCTTCGCCGTGGCCGACGCTTTGATCACCACGCTGGCGCGCGAGCGTCCCGATGCGGTCGAAGCGCTGAAGGGTCTGAGCGAAAGTCTGCTCTGGACCTTCCATTACTAGCTATCAGCCGAGCTCGACCATCGCGCCGGTCTCGGCCGAGCGCTGCACGGCGGCGATCACCTTCAGTGTGTCCAAGCCCTCGCGACCTGAGGCGATCGGCGTCACGCCCTTGCGGATGACGTCGCAGAAATGCCGGACCTGGACCCGGAGCGGGTCTTCGGGAGCGACATGGACCCGCTCGCGCACCAAGGGCTCCCACCAGCTGCGCTTGCCAGGATTGGACCAGATTTCGAGCTGTGGGATGGTGAGCGAGCCATGCGTGCCGCCGATCTGGTAGCAGGACTGGTCCTGCTGCGGGTAGACCGGGTTCTCGCCGGTCGTCATCTCCCAACTCCACGGCGCGACAATCGAGTCGGAGACAGTGACCGTGCCGAGCACGCCATTGGCGAAGCGCAGCAGGATCGCAGCCGTCTCCTCGACTGCATGGCCGCGCACGGCGTTCGATGAATGTGCCTGGACCGAGACGATCTCGCCGCAGAGGTAGCGGAACAGGTCGACATCGTGGATCAGGTTGAGCAGGATCGGCCCTGCGCCCTTCTCGCGCCGCCAGTCGGCCTCGAAGTAATTGTCCGGCTTCATCAGCCAGAAATGCCCGCTCAGCGCCAGCACCCGGCCGAGCCGGCCGGAGTCTACGACCTCCTTGGCCTTGCGGATCATCGGGTTGTAGCGCCGGTGATGGCCGGTGAGCAGCGGCACGCCAGCCTGCTCGGCCGCTGCGACCAGGCGCTCGCCCTCGGCGAGGTCGTCCGCCAGCGGCTTCTCGACGATGGCCGGGATTCCCGCCTCCACCGCCTCCAGCCCATTGCGGACATGGAGCTGGTTCGGCGTTGCGATGATCACACCATCGGGCCGTTCCGCCGCCAACATCTCGGCGAAGGACGGGAACCAGGGCGCGCTCAGCGCCGCCGCGACCGCGCGGCCCGCCGGTGTCGGGTCGACCACCGCCGAAAGAACGGCGCGCGACTCGGCCGCGACATGCTCGGCATGGCGCCGGCCGATCAGCCCGGCGCCGATAACGGCCAATTTGACCGGAGTCATGAGCGGTTCAGGCCTTCTTCTCGTCGGCGAGCTTAGCGACACGGCGCAGCGAGAGCAGATAGCCCTGCGTGCCGAAGCCGGCGATGACGCCGTCGGCGCGCAGCGACATGTAGGAATGGTGCCGGAAGCTCTCGCGCTTGTGTACGTTCGAGATATGGCACTCGATCACCGTGCCGTCGAAGGCATTGAGCGCGTCGAGGATCGCGACCGAGGTGTGGGTGAACGCGCCGGGATTGATGACGATGCCGGCCGCGGTCTCGCGCGCCTCATGGATCCAGTCGATAATCTCGTATTCGCGGTTCGACTGGTGGAAGCGGATATCGAGGTCGAGCTCCTTGCTCAGCGCCCGGCAGGCATCCTCGACATCCGCCAGGGTTTCCGAGCCGTAGATATGCGGCTGGCGCTTGCCGAGCAGGTTCAGGTTCGGGCCGTTGAGGACGTAGACGAGGCGGGACATGGAAAGCTCCTAGGATCGCGGCGGCATGTTGCCGCTATCGAGCCGCGGCGCAAGATCGAGTTCCGGGGCCGAAGCTCAGCCGCCGATGCGTCGGCTGCTGGCGATGCCGAAATGGTAGATCGCCTCGCCGAGCTTGGGCGCGGTATTCGGGAAGATGATGTAGCCGTCGCGCGATGCCGTCACCCTGGTGCCGTCGGCGCGATGGGCGAGGGTGGCGCCGGCCTTGACCGCGTCCCCCGTGCGCCAGCCGGTCTCGGCGCGGTCGCCTTCCGCCTCGCAGAGCAGGACCTCGACCATCTCAATCACGTCGCTGAGCGCTGCGGGCGAGAGGGCAGCGTCGACCAGTTGCAACTGCGCCAGCGTGTTGCGGATCGCGGCATAGCCGATATCGGCGGCCTTGGGATCGTCATGCGTGCCGCATTCCAGCGTCACCGCATAGCCGCCGCTAAAGCGCATGAATTCGGTCGTGCCATAGCCCTCGGTGACATTGAGCTTGGGCACCGGCAGGCGCGAACGGATGTCGAGCAGCCGGGCATAGTTGTCGAGCCAGCCATGGATCGCGGTTGAGACGCCGAGGCAGGAGGCGAGCGCCATCTCCTCCTGCGCCCGGGCGAAAGGTTCGAGCTCGCCGCGGTTATTGCTGGGTCCGAAGAAGACGAAAGGTTCGCCCTCCTGCCGGAAGGAATGGATGTCGAGCAGGGCATCGTGCTGGCGCAGCAGCGCGCAGATCGGGTTGCCGATCCGGTCCTCGTAATCGCCGGCGAGCGGGCGCTCGCGCAGGTCGCGGTTGAAGTTGCGGTCGCCCTCGCGTGTCTTCTGGCGGAAGGCTTTTGGATTAGTCACGGGCAGGAAGGTGACCTCGCCGCGCAGGATCTTGATGCGGCCGCTGCGGCAATCCTCGATGGCGCGCCTGATCGCAGTCGGCCCGCAGGGCTCGTTGCCGTGCACGGCGCCCGTCACGATCAGTTTCGGGCCGGGCTTCAGCCCGATGAAGCGGACGGCTTCGAGCGGGCCGTCGTCGAGGTCGGTAGTGGTCAAAGGCGTGGTCTTTCGTCGGATGGAAAAGTCAGGCGAGCGCCGCTCAGGCCTTTCGCGTCTGCGAGTGCGGATCGAGGATGTCGCGCAGGCCGTCGCCGAGCAGGTTGAGGCCGAGCACCGTCAGGAAGATGGCAAGGCCCGGGAAGATCGAGATCCACGGCGCGGTCGAGATCTGGTCGCGCGCGTCCGACAGCATCGAGCCCCAGCTCGGGAAGGGCGGGCGGATGCCGAGGCCGAGGAAGGAGAGCGAGGCCTCGGCCAACACCGCGCCGCCCATGCCGAGCGTGCCGATCACGATGATCGGGCCGGCGATGTTCGGCAGGATCTGCGTGAACATGATCCGGAAGGTGCCGTATCCCAGCGAGCGGGCGGCCTCGACATAGCCAAGCGATTTGACCGAGAGCGTCGCCGCCCGCGTCAGCCGGCAGGTGAAGGACCAGTTGGTCAGGCCAAGCGCGATCAGCAGGCTGGTCAGGCCCGGCTGCAGGATCGCCATGATCGCCAGCGCGAAGATCAGCGAGGGGATGGCGAGCATCATGTTGGTGAGGCCGTTGACGAAGTCGTCCCACCAGCCGCCCCAGTAGCCGGCGGAAAGGCCGAGCGCGACGCCGATCAGCGTGTTGATCAATTGCGAGACGATGCCGACCGTCAGCGAGATACGTGCGCCATGGAGCACGCGGCTGTAGATGTCGCGGCCCTGCGCATCGGTGCCGAACCAGAACTCGGAGCCCGGTGGGACCTCGGCGTTCATCAGGTTGGCGTCCATGACCGGGTCGGTATGGGCGAGCCAGGGCGCGAAGACGCCGCCTGCGACGACGAGCGCAAAGCAGGTGGCGCCGATCCAGAGGTTGGCACGGAACTTCATCAGGGCGGCCTAGCTGTACTTGATGCGCGGATCGACGACGGCGCAGAGCACGTCGACGGCGATGTTCACGACGAGGAAGAAGAGCACGATCGTCAGGATGCAGCCCTGCACCGCCGGGATGTCGCGCCAGGTGACGCTGTCGACCAGCAGCGAGCCGAGTCCCGGCCAGGCAAAGAGCTTTTCGACCACCACCGCCTGGCCGAGCACCGAGCCGAACTGCAGGCCGAGCGTGGTCAGGACGATGACGAGCGCGTTGCGGGCGACGTGCCAGCGCATCACCCGGTAGGCGCTCGCGCCCTTGGCACGGGCGGTGCGGACGAAGTCGGCGTGCAGGATCTCGAGCACGGCTGCGCGGGAGGTGCGGGCCAGGAGGGCCAATGGCGAGACGCCGAGCGCGATCGCTGGCAGCACGATGTAGCGCGGATCACCATCGCCATAGCCGAAGCTCGGGAACCAGTTCAGCGTCAGCGCGAAGGCATACATCAGGAGCAGGCCGAGCCAGAACATCGGCAGCGACAGGCCGGACACGGCGAAGACCATCGAGAACATGTCAAGCCAGCCCCCCGGCTTCAGCGCCGCCAGAAAACCGAGCGGCACGCCGATGACGATGGCGAAGAGCATGGCGGCGAGCGCGAGTTGCAGGCTCGGCCAGAGCCGCTCGCCGATCAGTTTGGTCACCGGCTGGCGGGTGCGGAAGGAATCGCCGAGATCGAAGGTTGCGAGGCCCCCGACATATTTTGCGAAGCGCAGCGGCAGCGGATCATTGAGGCCGAACTGCTGGTTCATCCGCTCGATCGTCGCGGCGTCGATATTGCTGCGCCCGTCGGCCATCTGGCTAGTGGCGAAGTTCCCCGGAATGACGCTGAACAGCACGAAGATCAACGCGGCGACCGCGAGCAGGATCGGAACGGCCTGCAGCAGCCGGCGAAAGACATAAGGCAACATGACGATAGGCTCCTGAGCGCCGGGGCGTGGCCGGCGGGCGGAGGCGGGCAGGCCCCCGCCGGCTGTGACGGCGGGGGCCTGGGATGGGTTTACTTCGCCGCAGGCGAGGTGGTGTCGACCCAGAGCTCCTCATAGCGCTGCAGCGCTAGCTCGGTCGAGTTTGGCTGGAGGCCATGCAGCCAGGGCTGATAGGCCAGCACTGCCTTGTTGTAGTTGAAGAACCAGACGGGTGCTTCTTCCTGCAGGAAGGCGTTGGCCTTCTTCAGGAGGTCGAGCTGCTTGGCCGGATCGGCCTCGTTCGAGGCGTCGTCGATCAGCTTGTCATAGGCCGGGTTCTTGAAGGTGGTGTAGTTGCAGGACGAGCGCGGCGTCGAGGAATGGAAGCACTTCAGCGCCGTCAGCGAGTCCGGGCCCGAGGTGTTCGACCAGATATAGGCCTGGAAATCGCCGCCCACGACGACGCCACCGAGCGCCGAGGTCTCGACCGGCTTGACCTTCACCTTGATGCCGACCTTGGCGAGCATCGGGATCGTGGCCTCGACGATCGGAACGCCCCAGCTCTCGTTCGGCGTTGCGGTCCATTCGAACTCGAAGCCATCGGGATAGCCGGCCTCGACCAGGAGCTTCTTGGCCTTGTCCGGATCGAAGGCGTAGGACTTGGCGTCCTTGTCGAAGGCCGGCGAGGACAGCGGCAGCCAGCTCGCGGCGCGGTAGGCCTTGTCGCGGACGAGGCGCTTGATGATCAGCTCGCTGTCGATGGCGTGGTTGATCGCCTGGCGCACCCGCTTGTCGGAGAAGGGCTTGAAGGTCGGGTTCATGCCCATGTTGCGGGTGAAGACCTCGGCGACCTCGAGGATGCCCTTCGAGAGGTTGGGGTCGGCCTTGTAGGCGACGTACTGGGTCGAGCCCAGGATCGAGACGTCGACCTCCTTGTTGCGGAAGGCGACGTCGCGCGCCGCCGCTTCGCCCATCGGCGAGATCACGAGCTTGTCGGCATAGGGCTTGCCGGCCAGATAGTATTTGTCCCAGCGCTCGAAGGCCATGCGCGATCCCGGCACGTGCTCGACGAACTTGAAGGGCCCAAGGCCGATCGGCTTGTCGAAGAAGCCGGCGGCTTGCGCCTCCTTGGCGGGCAGGATCGCGGTCTGCGCCTGGAACAGGAAGTAGCCGGGATCGGCCTTGTCGGTCAGCGTCATCGAGAAGGTGGAATCGTCGATCTTCTTCAGGCCGGAGATTTCCTTGACCTGGCCCTTCTGGACGTCGGTCGCGCCGACGATACGGGCGACATAGCGCGCGCCCGGATAGTTCTTCGAACCATCCATGATGCGGGTGTAGGACCAGATGACGTCGTCGGCCGTCAGCTTGCGGCCGTTGTGGAAAAGCGCATTGTCGCGCAGCTTGTAGGTATAGGTCTTGCCGTCGGCCGAGACCTGGACGCTCTCGGCGATGTCGAGCACTGGCTTGCCGTTCTTGGCATCCCATTTGTACAGCATGCCGTGCAGCGCATAGCCGTAGATCTCGTCCTGGATCTGGTTCGAGACATGGCTGTCATTGCTGACGAAGGAGGCGCCGTAGGGGGCCGTGAAGCGGATCGTCCCGCCACGGCGCGGCTCCTGGGCCTGCGCCTGTAGGGTGAAGGCCGCGAATGTCAGCGCGGTCGTGAAGGCAAGCTTTTTCAACACGTCGAAACCTCCCAATTTATTGGTGAACTCTTTTGAGGTCGGCGCCGTTGGCCGGCGCCGGTATTTGTTCCATCTGAGACTTTAGCGGGCTTTCACGCCCTGTCTTCTTGTTTCCATTGTGCAGCGCGTTCAGGCAGCGCCCGAACGCTCGTACACGACCTTGCCGCCGCGAATGGTGAGGTCGCAGCGCGTGTCCTTCAGGATATCTTCCGGCGCGGCCGAGAGCAGGTCCTGCGAGAACACGGCGACATCGGCGAGGAAGCCCGGAACGAGCTTGCCCTTTACAGCTTCCTGCTTCTGCGAGAAGGCGCCGTATTCGGTATAGGCCTGCAGCGCTTCCTCGATCGAGACGCGCTGGCCGGCATCCATCACCGTGCCGCGCCAGGTCTGGCGCGTCAGCATGGTGTGGAAGTTCGGGAACGGATCCGGGTCGCAGACCGGCGCGTCGCTGCCGGTCGCCGGCTTCAGGCCAAGGTCGAACCAGGTCCGGAACGGGTAGCTCGGCAGTGCCCGCTCCTCGCCGAGCACCTTGACGTAGGCGTCGCCGAAATCGTGGATGAAGACCTGCTGCGGGCAAGGATAGATCCCGGCCTTGACCATCCGCTCGTGCTGCTGCGGCGTCGAGAAGCCGCAATGCTCGATGCGGTGGCGCCGGTCGGGATCGGGATGGGCTACCAGCGCCTTCTCATAGGCGGTGATCAACTGCTCGATCGCGGCGTCGCCGATGGCGTGGCAGGCGAGCTGGTAGCCCTTGGCGTGGGCGTCGAGCACCTGGCGTTCCAGCTCCTCGTTCGAGAGCATCTGCACGCCGGTGGTCTTGTCGTCGCCGAGATAGGGCTCGCTCATCCAGGCGGTGCGGCCGCCGGCCGAGCCGTCCAAGAAGATCTTGACCGCCCCGATCATCAGCATCTCGTCGCCGGTGCCGGAGATCAGCCCCGCTTCATGGCATTGCGGCACGATCGAACGGCCCTCGTCTCCGAGCAGAGCGAGCCAGGTACGCACCGGCAGGCGGCCGTCGCGCTTGGCCTTGTGATAGGCCGCGATCTCGTTGAAGCCGGTCACCATCCCGACCGCCGCATCCATGCAGCTGGTGATCCCGAGCGACAGCAGGTACTGCCCGCCGCGCTCGATCGCGGCAATCAACTGCTCCTCGTTCGGCGCTGGAATTGCGGCTTTGACCGGGGCGCGGGCGTTCTCCGCCAGCATCCCGGTGAGCCTGCCGTTCTGCTGCTCGATCAGCCCGCCGGGCGGGGTCGGCGAGGTCTCGTCGATGCCGCCGAGCTTGAGAGCCAGCGAATTGCAGATCGAGATGTGGCCGCAGGTTCGGACCAGCATGACCGGATTGTTCGGGGAGGCGCGGTCGAGCTCCTCGCGGAACGGGTGCCGGCCGGTGTCGAGCTTGGTCTGGTCGTAGCCGCGCGCCAGCACCCAGTCGCCGGGTTTCAACTGCGCCGCACGGGCAGCGATCTGGCCGAGCAACGCCTCCAGCGTCGGCGCTGCGGCGGGGCGGGCATCGACCCAGTCCATAGTCAGGCCGACCGAGATCAGATGGAGATGGGAATCGTTCAGTCCCGGTGTCGCCAGCCGGCCAGCGAGGTCGATGACCTTGGTCGTGGGCCCGATGAGATCGGCGAGTTCGGCCTCCTTGCCGGCGGCGAGCACCTTGTCGCCCCAGAGCGCCAGCGCCTCGACCACGCCCTCCTCGCGCCCGCACCAGATAGGCCCGCCGCGCAGCACGATATCGGCCTTGACGCTCATGCCCTTGTCTCCGTCATCCCTGCATCCTCCAGTCTTGTCGCTGCCGGCGCTTTCGGCCGGTCGTGGTCTTCAATCCTGCTCAGATGTCGTCGAGCGGGAAGATCGGGCGGCGCACCTTCCTGTAGGGGCGCTCCTTGAAATTCTTGGTCGAGAGCGCGCCGGTGTCGACCTCGATCACCTCGCGGGCGATCGGCTCGAAGGCGGCGCGAAAATGCTGCATCGACTTGACGATGACCGTCGATTTCCGCGTCGGCTCGACGCCGAGCGAGGTGAACTGGGCAAGGTCGGTCGCCTGGCCATTATGGGTGATGACGATGATCTCGACATCGTCGACCCGCAGCAGGGCCGAGAGCCCGTAATTGCGCCAGACGCCGCCGGCCATCGGCCCGTAGCAGATGAAATGCCCGTCGGTCAGCGCCACGACATGGGCGTCGAGATCGAGCGGTCCGCCGCCGGTATTCGGATCGACCTTGCCGCCGAGCTTCAGCCTGACGCGGTTGCCGACGCCGGCCGCCTGCGCCGCGAGCGCCGCCTCGGGATCGCGGATGGCATGGAAGCCGACATTCCTGAGGCCGGCCTCGAGCACGGCACGCAGCAGGTTGGTCGCGTCGCCATAGGCGCCGGAGCCCGGATTGTCGGAATAGTCGGAGATCACCAGCGGCTTGCCGCCTGCCTCGGGCCCGAGCGTGCCTTCGCCCGCCTTGGCCCTGGCCATCGCCTCCTTCAGCGGGGTGAAGTGGATCGAGGAGAAATGCCGCTGCTCCCAGGCATAGTCCATCAGCTCCTCGGCGATGGCCTGCGCCTTGCCGCGGTCGTCATGGGTGACGGCGATTGAGGGGCCGATATCGTGCACATCGGCCGAGGAGAAGCCGGCCTGGACGCTGACCACGAGCGCATCACCCGCCGCTTCCAGCACGTCGCCGCGACGCAGCAACTCCATGAACGGCGGCGAGGTCGTGCGCCCGCCATCGAGAGCGTAGAGAATCGGCCGGCGGGCGACCGCGACGCGCGGCCTGATCTCACCCTTCATCGCCCGTTCGAGCAGCTCGGCCGCCTGCCAGGTCCGCTCATACTGGTCGATATGCGGATAGGTCCGGTAGGAGATCAGCGCATTGGCATTGTCAGCCATCAACTGGGTCAGAGTCGCGTGCAGGTCGAGGACCGCGATGACCGGCACGTCAGGACCGACCTTGGCACGGATGCGCTTCAGCAATTCGCCTTCGCCGTCGTCCGAGCTTTCCGTCGCCATCGCGCCGTGCAGATGCAGCAACACGCCGTCGAGCCGCTCGCAGGCGGCGAGGATCATGTTGGCGAAGACGTCAAAAGCAGCATCGGTGACGCGGCCGGAGGGATTGGCGCCGGTGACCAGCGGATGGACCAGGCTCCAACCGAACTTCTCGGCCGCTTCGAAGGCTGCACCCATCGAGGTCCGGGTGCCCTGGAAGGCAGCGGGAACCTCGTTGTCGCGGAAGACGCCGTGATGGCGGAACACCGCCTCATCGGTGAGCTGAACACTGAACGTGTTCGTCTCATGCATGAATTCCGCGATCAGGACGCGTCTGGCCATCGTTCGGTCGTTCCCCCGGAAACGTTCCCTATGGAACCATTTTTTGTCTTGTAGCTCGGCTTTGGGCCGCTGCCAGCCCAAAGTCGTTCATGCGCGCCCTGCATTGGCTCGCTTGCGAGCCGAGGGCGAATATGCTTGGCGCCTGCTCAGGCGGCGCGGGCCGCGTGACTCTCGCCGGGCGCGTTGCCGAGATCCTCGGGCCGGGCATAGGCGCGGCCGAAGCGGTTGGCGAGGAAGGCGTCGAAGCCGATGTCCTCCTGCTTGACGAAGCCCTTTTGCGGCAGTTTGCCCTGGGCGAGCAGATCGAGCACGGCGCAGATGCCCGATGCCGTGGTGATCTGGATGGCGCTGCGCATCACGCCGCCGACCACGGCACTGTAGACCTTGTTGGCATAGGTCTGCTGGGTCAGCCGCCCGTTCAGCCGACCGCTGGCGGTGACGAAGATCACGACCACGTCTTGCAGGGTGCTCGGCAGGGCGTTCTCGAAGATGTCCTTCAGCACATCGCGGCGCTCGGACAGGCGCAGATCCTGCAGCAGCGCCTTCATGATCGCGCAATGGCCGGGATAGCGGATGGTGCGGTAGTTCAGCGTGCGCACCTTGCCGGCGAGCGTGTCGCAAAGCGTGCCGAGCCCGCCCGAGGTGTTGAAGGCCTCGTAGGTGATGCCGTCGAGCGAGAACTCCTCGCGCTCCTCCATCGCCGGCACCAGCACGCGCTCGCCGTTGACGACCGCTTCGCAGGGTTCGCAGTACTCGTTGATGACCCCGTCCGTGCTCCAGGTCAGGTTGTAGTTCAGCGCGTTCGACGGGTACTGCGGCAGCGCGCCGACGCGCAGCTTCAGGCTGTCGAGCTGGTCGAAGTCGCGGGCGAGATCGGCGGCGACGATCGAGATGAAGCCCGGCGCCAGCCCACATTGCGGAATCAGCGCCGCCTTGGCGGTCAGGGCCAGTTCCTTGACCCGCCGCGTCGAGGCGACGTCCTCGGTCAGGTCGAGATAATGCACGCCCTGCGCCGCGGCCGCTTCGGCGATGCGCGTCGTCAGGTCGTAGGGCGCGGCCGAGAGCACGGCGAAGGCGCCGTTGAGGACCTGGGCGAGCTCGGCCGCGTCGGTAATGTCGACCCTGCGCGTTGAGATCGTCGGGCTGGTCTTGATCGCGGCGAGCTGTTCGTTGGAGCGGTCGGCGATCACCACGCGGTAATCCCCGGTGGCGCCGAGCAGGTCGGCGATTGTTGCGCCAATCTTGCCGGCGCCGATGACGACCACGTTTTTCATGGTTCCCCCGATGAGTCTGTTTCTAGAGACAGAGTCACCGAAGAGTTCGTCGGTTAGAAGCAGGCGACACGACGATTCATATGGGATTTTTCAGCGAAACGCCGTAAGGTCTCGGCGCTATGCTAACCGACCAGACCGATCGCCAGCTCCTGACCCTGCTCACCGAGAACGCCCGTGCGCCGGTGGCCGAGCTCGGCCGCAAGCTCGGCCTGTCGCGCACGACGGTGCAGAGCCGGATCGAGCGGCTGGAACGCCGCGGCGTCATTGCCGGCTATACCGCCCGGCTCTCGGATGACTACGAAAAGGGCCAGGTCAAGGCGCATGTCCTGATCACCGCCTTGCCGAAGCTCGCGGGTCGCGTCGAGGCGGAGCTGCGCCGCATCTCCGAGATCAGGACGCTGCACTCGGTCAGCGGTCAGTTCGACATGATCGCGGTGGTCGTCGCGCCCTCGATCGGCGAGCTCGACGGGTTGATCGACCGGATCGGCGCACTCGAAGGTGTCGAGCGCACTATGTCCTCGATCATCCTGTCGACCCGGATCGAACGCTAGCTCAAGCCGGCAGCACCCGCGCGCCGATCCGCGCCGCCGCGTCGAGCAACGCGTCGAGATGCACCGGATGGCCTTCCGGCGCGACGATCGAGGTCAACGAGGAGATGCTGAGCGCCCCTGCGAGCGCGCCGCTGCGGTCGAAAATCGGCACGCCGACGCCGGTCAGCCCGATGAAGAAGTCGTCGGCAGCAAGCTCCCAGCCCTGTTCCCGGATGCGGTCGGCTTCGCGCCAGAGCAGTTCGGGATCGGTCTGACTCGCCGGCGCGCGCTTGGGCAGGTCGAGCGAGAGGGCCGCCCGGCGCTGCTCGTCGTCGAGATAGGCGAGCAGCACGCGCGGGCCGCCGCCGCAGTTTAGCGGCGCCTGCGCCCCTACCGCAAACCAGGTTGCGTCGACATGCGGCAGCGAAGCGCGCACGCGATCGACGCAGAGGCCACGCCCGGCGATATGGACCCAAAGGAAGGACGTCGCGCCGGTCTTCTCGGCGATCTCGGTCAGATAGGGCCCGGAGATGTCACGGAGTTCGCGACCGGTCGTGACGGCGCTGCCGAGCTCGATCAGGCCGACGGCGAGGGCATAGCTCTGCGAATGCTCGTCATACTCGACGAGCTCGTTGAGCTGGAGCGTCAGCAGCAGCCGCCGCGTCGTGCCCTTGTCGAGCCCGACCTGCCGCGCCAGCTCGCTCAGGCCGAGCCGCGGGTGCTCCGGGCGGAAGGCCCTGAGCAAGGCGATGGCGCGGTCGACCGCCCGGACGATCGGCACGCCCGGTGGCAATTGCGCGGTCCTGTCTCGGTCTTCCTGATTCATTGCACCTGAAGGCTGCGCCATGTTCGTTTGCTGAGCGTGTCGCCTAATAACACAGCATGTCAATCCTTGACACGGAATTTGTCTCTCGCTTTCATTGCGGCGGAGCTTGCCAACGGGCGCTTGATCGGGTGCGATCGGCCTGAGCTGGCTGGTGAACGAAAAACGGGGACGCCTGGACCGCTGCGTGCTGCGGATCCCGGCGCTGGGAACGGAGAACGACGATGACCGGATTGAGATTTGGCCTGGCGCTCGCCGCCTCCGTCCTGGCGCTCGGCGTGGCACAGGCGCAGGAACCGAAGAAGGGCGGCACGGTCCACGTCGTCGTCCAGCCCGAGCCGCCGATGCTGATGCAGGGGCTCAACCAGAACGGCCCGACCAACATGGTCGCCGGCAACATCTACGAATCCCTGCTGCGCTATAACGAGAAGCTCGAGCCGCAGCCCTCGCTGGCCAAGAGCTGGGAAATTTCGCCGGACGCCAAGGTCTACACCTTCAAGCTGCAGGAGGGTGTGACCTGGCATGACGGCAAGCCGTTCACCGCCGACGACGTTGTCTTCACCCTCGACAAGTTCCTGCGCGAGGTCCATCCGCGCTGGCGTCCGATCGTCAACGCCCAGGTCGAGAAGATCGAGAAGGTCGACGACCTCACCGTCAAGATCACGCTGAAGCAGCCCTTCGGCCCGATGATCATGACGCAGGAGGTCGCCTCCGCGCCGATGATCCCGAAGCACATCTATGATGGCACCGATTATCGCGCCAACCCGGCCAACAATACGCCGATCGGCACTGGTCCGTTCAAGCTTAAGGAGTGGAAGAAGGGCTCCTACATCCACCTCGTCAAAAACGAGAATTACTGGCTGAAGGGCAGGCCGAACCTCGACGAGATCTACTGGCAGATCATCCCCGATGCGGCGGCGCGCGCGGTCGCCTACGAGACCGGCAAGGTCGACGTGCTGACAGGCGGCTCGGTCGACGTCTACGACGTGGCGCGGCTCGCCAAGCTGCCCAACACCTGCATGACCACAAAGGGCTGGGAGATGTTCGCGCCTCATGCCTGGCTGACGCCGAATGTCCGCAACGGCATTTTGGGCAACAAGCAGTTCCGCCAGGGGTTGATGTACGCGATCGATCGCGAATTCGGCCGCGAGGTGGTCTGGGGTGGGCTCGGCAAGCTGCCGACCGGCCCGATCTCGTCGAAGACCAAGTTCTACTCGTCCGATGTGCCGCTCTACGCCTTCGACCCGAAGAAGGCGAAGGAATTGATCAAGGCCTCCGGCTATAAGGGCGAGACGATCCGGCTGCTCAACCTGCCCTATGGCGAGACCTGGACCCGCTGGACCGAGGCGATCAAGCAGAACCTCGAGGATGTCGGGGTCAAGGTGCAGGTCGAGAACACCGACGTGCCCGGCTGGACACAGAAGGCCAGCAACTGGGACTTCGACCTCAACTTCAACTTCCTCTACCAGCTCGGTGACCCCGCCATGGGCGTGGCGCGCAGCTACATCACCTCGAACATCGCCAAGGGCAATCCCTTCGCCAATGTCGGTGGCTACTCGAATCCCGAGGTCGACAAGCTCTTCGCCGAGGCGGCGATCGCGCCGACGGACAGCGCGCGACAGGAGCTTTACACGAAAGTGCAGAAGCTCCTGGCCGACGAACTGCCGGTGCTCTGGCTGCTGGAGATGGATTTCCCGACCATCTATCGCTGCAACGTCAAGAACCTCGTCACCACCGGCGTCGGCGTCGACGACGGCTTCCGTGATGCCTGGAAGGAGTGATGTGATCCGACAGGATCACGTCATGCTCGGGCCTGACCCGAGCATCTCCTGCAAGAGATTCTCGGGTCTGCGCTGCGCTTCGCCCGAGAATGACGCCAGCGGAGCCTGAATGAACCTCGCGCAATTCCTCGCCGGCCGGCTCGCGAAGGGGATCGTCGTCCTCTTCGCCATCGCGGTGCTGAACTTCTTCCTGATCCGGGCCGCCCCTGGTGACCCGGCGCAGGTGCTGGCTGGCGAAGCCGGCGCTGCCGACGAGCAGTTGCTGATCCAATTGCGCGAGCGCTTCGGCCTTGACCAGCCGCTGCTGACCCAGCTCTGGGTCTATCTCAAGGGCTATCTCACCTTCGATCTCGGCTTCAGCTACCGCCAGCAGCAGAGCGTGCTGAGCCTGATCCTCGACCGTCTGCCTGCGACGCTGCTGCTGACCGGTGCGGCTTTCCTCGTCTCGCTGGGGCTGGGCGTCCTGATGGGCGCGCTCGCCGCCCGCCGCGCCGGCCGCTGGCAGGACAGCGTCATCACCACTCTGGCGCTGGTCTTCTATGCGACGCCCTTGTTCTGGGTCGCGCTAATGAGCCAGATCGTCTTCTCGCTGAAACTCGGTCTCGTACCCAATGTCGGCTACGAGAGCATCGGCGCGAACTATACCGGGCTCGCCCGCGCGCTCGATATCGCCAGCCATCTCGTCCTGCCGGCCCTCACGCTCGGCCTGTTCTTCACCGCGCTTTACGCAAGGATGATGCGGGCCTCGATGCTCGAGGTTGCCGGCGCCGATTTCGTCAAGACTGCGCGTGCCAAAGGCCTCAGCCCCGGCGTTATCTCGCGCCGCCATGTCGCCCGCAACGCGATCCTGCCGGTGGTGACACTGGCGGGCCTGCAGGCCGGGCAACTGGTCGGCGGCGCCGTGCTGACCGAGACGGTCTTCGCCTGGCCTGGTATTGGGCGCCTGATGTTCGATGCCCTGGTGCAGCGCGATTATTCCGTGCTGCTCGGTGTCTTCTTCATATCCTCGGCCATGGTCGTCGGTTTCAACATCCTGACCGATCTCGTCTACCGGCTGGCCGATCCGCGCATCGAGGCGGTGTCATGAACTTCCTCAAGCGCTTCGCCCGCAATCGCGGCGCCCTGATCGGCCTTACCATCCTGGTCGTGGTGGTGCTCTTCGCCATCCTCGCGCCCTCGCTCTATCAGCAATCGCCCTGGCGCACGGTGGCGCGACCCTTCCTCGCGCCCTTCGTGATGGACCGTTTCCCGCTGGGCACTGACACGCTCGGGCGCGACATCGCCTCGGGCCTGGCGCATGGCGCCCGCGTCTCGCTGACGATCGGGCTGGTCTCGACGATTGTCGCGCTCTTGATCGGGGTGCCGCTCGGCGCCATCGCCGGCTATGCCGGCGGGATCGTCGACGATGCGCTGATGCGCTTCACCGAATTCTTCCAGACCATTCCGTCGTTTGCGCTCGCCATCGTGCTGGTCGCGATCCTGCAACCGAAGCTTGGCTCGATCGTACTCGCCATCGGCGTGGTCAGTTGGCCGCCCGTGGCGCGATTGGTGCGCGGCGAGGTGCTCTCGCTGAAAACGCGCGAATACGTCCAGGCCGCGATCACCATCGGCCAGCCGACCGCGCGCATCATCTGGAGCCAGGTCCTGCCCAATACGATCGCGCCGATCATCGTCATGGGCTCGCTGATGATCGGCTCGGCGATCCTGCTCGAATCCTCGCTGTCCTTCCTCGGCCTTGGCGATCCCAATCTGATGAGCTGGGGCTACATGGTCGGCGCCGGTCGCACGCGCCTGCTCGACGCCTGGTGGATCAGCTTCTTCCCGGGCGTCGCGATCTTCCTGACCGTGCTGGCGCTCAACCTCGCCGGCGAGGGACTGAACGACGCGCTGAACCCGCGCCTTGCCCGGGAGAGGGAATGATGGCCGCTCCCGTTCTTGCGATCGAAGGCCTCAAGCTCGCTCTGCCGTCGCTGGCCGACCGCCCCTTTGCCGTCGAGAATGTCACGCTCGCCATCGCGCCCGGCGAGACGCTCTGCGTCGTCGGCGAATCCGGCTCCGGCAAGTCGATGATCGCCCATGCCGTGATGGGCTTGCTGCCCAAGGCGGTGAAGCCGGTCGCGGGCGCGATCAGACTCGCCGGCCGCGATCTGCTGGCGCTGTCCGAGGACACCATGCAGGACGTGCGCGGCCGCGAGGTCGGCATGATCTTCCAGGAGCCGATGACCTCGCTCAACCCGGTCATGCGCGTCGCCGACCAGATCATCGAGACCTTCGAGGCGCACGGGTTGCTCAGCAAGCCGGAGCGCTATGCCCGTGCCGTGGCGCTGCTGACCGAGGTCGGCCTGCCCGAGCCCGAGCGGCTGGCGCGCGCCTATCCGCACGAGCTTTCGGGCGGCCAGCGCCAGCGTGTGATGATCGCGATGGCGCTGGCGCTCGAACCCAAGCTGCTGATCGCCGACGAGCCGACCACCGCGCTCGACGTGACCACGCAGGCGCAGATCCTCAAGCTGCTCGACAATCTTCGCCACAAGCATGGCACGGCGGTCTTGTTCATCACCCACGACATGGGCGTCGTCGCCGAGATCGCCGACCGCATCGCCGTGCTGGAGAAGGGCGTTCTGGTCGAGGAGGGCACCGTCGATCAGGTGCTGGGCTCGCCGCGCCATCCCTATACGCAGAAGCTGCTCGCCGCCGTGCCTTCGCTGACGCCGCCGGAGCGGCCGCCGCTGCCGGAGAGCAAGCCGGTGCTCACCGTCGAAAAGCTCGGCAAGGTCTATCGCAAGCGCGCCTTTTTCCGCCCGGGCCGTGAGGTCAGGGCGGCCGACGATGTCAGCTTCACCCTGGCCAGGGGCGAGACGCTCGGGCTCGTCGGCGAGTCCGGTTCGGGCAAGTCGACGGTCGGGCGCTGCTGCCTGCGCCTGATCGAGCCGGATTCAGGCCGCATCGTCCTCGGTGATCTCACCATCACCGACCTCAGCGTCGCGGCGCTGCGCCCGCATCGCAAGCGCATCCAGATGGTCTTCCAGGACCCGTTCGCCTCGCTCAACCCGCGCCAGACTGTCGGGCGGATCATCTCGGACGGGCCGGTCGCGCACGGCACGTCACGCAAGGACGCGCTGGCGCGGGCGAAGGAGCTGCTCGAGCTGGTCGGGCTCTCCGCCAATGCGATCGACCGCTATCCGCACGAATTCTCCGGCGGCCAGCGCCAGCGCATCGGCATCGCCCGCGCGCTCGCGCTCGAGCCGGACGTGCTCGTCGCGGACGAGGCGGTCTCGGCGCTCGACGTCTCCGTACAGGCGCAGATCCTGACGCTGATCAAGGACATCCAGCAGCGGCTCGGCCTCGCGATCCTGTTCGTCACCCACGACCTGCGCGTTGCCGCGCAGATCTGCGACAAGATCGCGGTGATGCAGCGCGGCAAGATCGTCGAGAGCGGTCCGACCGCAGCGCTCTTCGCCGCCCCCCAGCACGCCTACACCCGCCAACTGCTCGCCGCCGTCCCGGGCGGGGAGCGGTTCGGGCGGTGAGCCATGCGTCATTCTCGGGCGGAGCGCAGCGCAGACCCGAGAATCTCGTGACCAGATAGCTGGTTTCCGAGATGGTCGGGTCAAGCCCGACCATGACGAGCCAGCGAAACACTCGTCTATGTGACCGGAGACCCCAGCCATGCCGCTCGATCCCGCCTTGCGTGACCGCATCCTCGCTTCCGTCGAAGCGGGCTTTGCCGAGCAGATCGCCTTCACCCAGGAGATGATCCGCTTCCCTTCGACGCGCGGCGATGAGCACACCGTTCAGGATTTCGTCTTCCGAGCCCTCAAAGCGCGCGGCTTCACCATGGACCGCTTCGCCATGGATCATGAGGCGATCGCCAACCATCCCGGCGGCGCGCCGTTCTCGGACACGCACTCGGAAGCGCCGATCGTCGTCGGCATCCACCACCCGCGCGAGGAGAAAGGGCGCTCGCTGATCCTGCAGGCCCATGTCGACGTGGTGCCGACCGGCCCGGCCGAGCTCTGGACGCATCCGCCCTTCGATCCGGTCGTGGACGGCGACTGGCTCTATGGCCGCGGCGGCGCCGACATGAAGGCCGGCGGCGCGGCCAACCTCTTCTGCCTCGACGCGCTCGCGCGCATCGGCCTGCAGCCGGCGGCGACCGTCTACGTCCAGTCTGTGGTCGAGGAGGAGTCGACCGGCAACGGTGCGCTGATGACGCATCTACGCGGCTACAAAGCCGATGCCGTGCTGATCCCCGAGCCGGAGGAGGAGATGCTGGTTCGCGCCAATACCGGCGTGCTCTGGTTCCAGTTCGAGGTCCGTGGCGAGCCGGTGCATGTCCGCGAGATGGGCGTCGGCGCCAATGCCATCGATGCGGCCTATCGCGTCGTCGGCGCGCTGCGCGAGCTCGAGGAGGAACTCAATCGCGAGAAGTCCGGACGGGAGCATTTCGCGGAGATCGCACACCCGATCAATCTCAACATCGGCAAGATCGAGGGCGGCGACTGGGCCTCCTCGGTGCCGTGCTGGTGCAAGGTCGACTGCCGGATCGGTCTCTATCCCGGCATGTCCGCCGCCGAGCTCGGCAAGCGCATCGAGGCGAAGGTGCTTACCTTCGCGCGCACCGACAATTTCCTCTCGAACAACCCGCCCAAGGTTGTCTTCAACGGCTTCTGGTCAGAGGGCTATGTGCTCGCACCCGGCAGCGAGGCGGAAGCCGTGCTTGGCCGCGCCCATCAGGGCTCGACCGGCAAGCCGCTGAAGAGCTTCATGACCCCAGGCTATCTCGATACCCGCGTCTATGCGCTCTACGACAAGGTGCCGGCGCTCTGCTATGGGCCGATCTCGCAGAACATCCACGCCTTCGACGAGCGCGTCAGTCTCGCGTCGCTGAAGCGCATCACCGGCACCATGGCGCTCTTCGTCGCCGAATGGTGCGGCGTCGAGCCGGTCGCCGGCTGAACGAGGCAGGCTGGACGCCCGCCTGTCGTGCATCCAGCTTCCATCGAAATGGCATGACGTCGCCAACGCATCCTCCCGCATAGTCGCCTCATGCTGCCTCTTCCCGCCCGCTCGCTCCTGCTCGTCCCGCTGCTCGGGCTGCTCTGGGGCTTCAACTGGCCGGCGGTCCGGATCTCGCTAACCGAGATCGCGCCCTGGACCTTGCGGGCCGGCGGCATGACCTTCGCCGGCCTCGCTCTGGTCGCGGTCGCTCTGGCGCGGGGCGTCAGTCTCAAGGTGCCCGCGGCGCATTGGCCGAGGCTGGTCGTCGCCGGCATCCTCTCGATCGCCGCCTTCAATATCCTGCTCGCCTTCGCGCAGTTGATGGCGCCGACTTCGCGTGCCGCGATCCTGACCTTCACCATGCCGGTCTGGGCGACACTGATGGCCTGGCCGGTGCTGGGCGAACGCTTCGACCGCCCGCGGCTGATCGGCTTGGGGTTGGGCATTGCCGGATTGCTCTGTCTTGGCCTGCCGCTGATCCAAGCGGGCCAGCTCTCACCGGGGCTCGCCCTCGCTTTGCTCGCCAGCGTCAGCTGGGCGCTGGGCACCATCATCACCAAGCGCTGGCCGGTCGCGGCGCCGACGCTGGCGATCGCCGCCTGGCAATTGCTGATCGGTGGCGCCACTGCCGGCATCGGCATGCTGATTTTCGAAGGCCTGCCAGTTCCAAAGACGCTGTCGCCTCCGGTCGCGGCCGCGCTCACCTTCCATATCCTTGGCGCGCAGGCGCTCGCGTATTTCCTCTGGTTCACCGTGATCGCCCGGCTCCCCGCCGGCATCGCCAGCCTCGGCACGCTGATGGTTCCGGCGGTCGGGGCACTGGGTTCTGTCCTTCTGCTCGGCGAACGCCCGGCGACGAGCGACTGGCTCGGACTGGTGCTCGTCGTCGCGGCTTCGGGTGCGATTCTGGTCTCGCCGAAGCCCGCGCGCTGACCATAGGTCAATTTTTCTTTGTTCCACCGGGAACCTTTTCCGAAGTGCCGCGTTCAGCGCGTTCGACATGTCAGACGCCAAGGTTCCAAACGTGCTTCAGATTGCGGAAGGTCCGGTGACCGCCGAGCGCTACCGGCTGCTGGTGGAGTCCGTCACCGACTACGCCATCTATATGCTCGATCCGCAGGGAATTGTGATCAGCTGGAACCCGGGCGCTCGACGGTTCAAGGGTTATGAGGATCACGAGATTATCGGCCAGTCGTTCTCGCGCTTCTATACCGAGGAGGACCGGGCTGCTGGGCTGCCGGCGCGCGCGCTGCGCCAAGCCGCCGAAGAGGGACGCTTCGAGAAGGAAGGCTGGCGCATCCGCAAGGACGGCACCCGCTTCTGGGCTCATGTCGTCATCGATCCGATCCTCAACCCGGCGACCGGCCGGGTGCTCGGCTATGCCAAGGTCACGCGGGACCTGACCGAGCGGCGCGAGGCCGACCAGGCGCTGCGGCGCAGCGAAGAGCGTTTCCGCCTGCTCGTCCAGGGCGTCACCGACTATGCGATCTACATGATCGATCGCGATGGCGTGGTCACGAACTGGAATGCCGGAGCGCAGCGGATCAAGGGCTATTGCCCTGACGAGATCGTCGGCCGGCATTTCTCGTTGTTCTATCAGCCCGCAGACCGCGCCAATGGCGAGCCCGAGCGCGCCTTGCAGACCGCCATCGACAATGGCAGCTTCGAGAAGGAGGGCTGGCGCCTGCGCAAGAACGGCGAGGCGTTCTGGGCGCATGTCGTCATCGACCCGATCCGCGACGATGGCGGTGAGATCATCGGCTTCGCCAAGATCACCCGCGATCTCACCGAGCGCCACAAGGTCCAGGCCGAGCTTGATGCGGCGCGCGAGGCGCTGTTCCAGGCGCAGAAGATCGAGGCGCTCGGCCAGCTCACCGGCGGTGTGGCGCATGACTTCAACAACCTGCTCACGGCCGTGCTCGGGAGCCTCGAACTCGTTCGTCGCCAGATCGGCGACGAACGCCAGCTCGGCCTGATCGACAATGCGATCAAGGGGGCGAGCCGGGGCATCTCCCTGACGCAGCGCATGCTCTCCTTCGCCCGCAAGCAGGAGCTCGAATTGAAGCCCGTGGCGGTCGACGTTCTGGTTGCCGAGATGGGGGACCTCCTGCAGCGCTCGCTGGGGCCGCTGATCCGGATCGAGACGGATTTTCCGGCCGATCTCGTCATGGCTGCCGCCGATCCCAACCAGCTCGAAACCGCCGTGCTCAATCTCGCCGTCAATGCTCGCGACGCCATGCCGGAGGGTGGCGTGCTGCGGATCAGAGGTAGCAATGAGCGGGTCGGCAGCGGGCACAGGATCGGCTTGCCGGCAGGACGTTATGTCCGCCTTTCGGTAGGCGACACCGGCAGCGGGATGGATGCCAGAACGCTCGCCCAGGCGACCGAGCCGTTCTTCACCACTAAGGGCGTGGGCAAGGGCACGGGTTTAGGCCTCTCGATGGTGCATGGCATGGCCGAGCAGCTTGGTGGCCGGCTATTGCTCGACAGCCGGCTCGGGCAAGGGACCACGGTGGAGATCTGGCTGCCGGCTGCGACCGCAGCCATTGCAGCCGAACCTGCGCCAAGGCCAGTCGAGCCAAAGACCGAAGCCGACATGGCGCCGCGACCGCTCACTGTTCTGGCGGTCGACGACGATGCGCTCGTGCTGATGAACACCACGGCTCTGCTCGAGGATCTCGGCCACAGGGTCATCGAGGCCAGCTCGGGTCGGGAGGCGCTGGCGGCTCTGGAAGGCGGGGAAGCCATCGACCTGCTGATCACCGACCACGCCATGCCGCAGATGACCGGCGCGCAGCTTATCGCAGAGGTCGGCGAGCGCTGGCCGGCCCTGCCGGTGATTCTCGCGACCGGCTATGCCGATTTGCCAGCCGGCGCCAGGTCGGGCGTGCTGCGGTTGAACAAGCCGTTCTGGCAGGCCGATCTCGAGAAGGCGGTTGCGGCTGCCATGGCACGGCGCGCGACGGCGGCTGCCGCCTGAGCTTATCCTAGCCGGTGAGTTCGCTTGGGTGGCGCGGCTGCCGAGGCGCGCTCGACCAATCGCGTCGGCAGCACCAGGTCGCGGTGGTCGCCCCGCCCCGCCAGCTGTTCGATCAGCAGCGCCATCGCCGCCTGGCCGATCTCGCGGCGCGGCTGGTGCACCGTGGTGAGCTGCGGCTCGACCGCCTCTGCCAGCACGATGTCGTCGAAGCCGACGACCGAGACGTCGTCGGGCACAGTGCGGCCATGGGCGCGCAATTCGCCCATGGCGCCGACCGCCATCTGGTCGCTCGCAGCGAAGACGGCAGTGTAGTCCGCTCCTCGGGTGTCGAGCGTCCGGATCGCAGCGCGACCGGCAGCAAGACCGAAATCGCCCTCGACGACGAGACGCGGATCAGCAGCGATGCCGGCATCGGCGAGGCCGGCGAGATAGCCGTCGCGGCGGTCGAGGCTCATCGGGTCTGGCATCGGGCCGGCGATATGGGCGATGCGGCGATGGCCGAGCCTTGCGAGATGGGCGACGGCGGCGCGCGCCGCAGCGTGGTTGTCGACCTTGACTGTCGGCAGGTTGAGCCCCGGCAGCATCTCCAGGGCGACCACGATCGGCGGCAGCCGGCCGCGGGCGGCTAGCGCCTCGGGAAAGCGGCCGACCATCAGGATCAGCCCGTCGGCATGGCGCTCGCGGACCATGTCGACATAGCGCAGGATGCGCTCGTCATCGTCGCGGGCATCGCCCATCAGCACCTTGTAGCCGGCGTCGATCGCCGCCTCTTCGACGCCCTTGTAGATCTCCAGATAGAACGGGTTGCTGATGTCGCGCACCAGCAGGATCACGGTGCGCGTCGCCTGGAGGCGGAGATTGCGCGCCTGTGCGTTGGGAATGAAGCCGATCGCCTTGACCGCTTCGAGCACGCGCTCGCGGGTCCGCGCCTTGACCTTTTCCGGCTGTGCCAAAGCGCGCGACACAGTCGCCGTCGAGACACCGGCAAGGCGGGCGACTTCGGCGATGGTCGGTGCGGCTGGGGTTGCGTCTTGCAAGATGGGTGATCTGAAAAGAGCGGCAGCGAATCGGCAGGAGGAGGCAGGAAGCCCATCATGCCGCAATCGCTGCCGATAGGGCAGGGGTGGGCGCCCGCACCATGCGGGCGCCCACCGGCGTCGTTACTTGCCGCCCCAGCGGGCCGGGTAGTTCGTCATCTGCTCGCAGCCGCAGAGCGCATAGTGCAGCGGCGGCATCTTGTCGTTGACGAACTTGTCGAGGTTTTCGGCCGTGATCGCTGGCTGCGGCAGCTTCCAGGTCGGGCCAACGACCGGCTCGCCCTTGAGGATGCGGATCGCAGCGATCACCGGAGTGCGCCACTGATAGGTCGGATAGGTCGGCGCGATCGCGGTGAGCTTGTTCTTCTTCCACTTCTGCAGGAAGTCCTGCTGGTCCTCGCCATTGATCACCGGATAGGGCTTGCCGGCGTCCTCGAAGGCTTCGAGCGCCGCGACCGCCGTCGCGCCTGCGTCCATCCAGACGCCGTCGATCTTGCCGAAGCGGTTGATGTAGTCCTCGACGATCGCCTTGGTCTTGGCGTTGTCGCCATTGGTGAACTCGGCACCGACGACCTTGATGCCCTTCTCCTTGAAGATGCGCTCGGCCGCGGCCCAGCGGTTCTCCAGCACGTCGACGCCCGGCAGGATGCGCAGCGCCAGCACCGAGCCGCCGGCGGGGATCTTCTCGGCGATGAAGCTCGCGCCCTGGATGCCGAAGCCATAGCCGCCGATCGGGTTGATGAAGGTGACCGGGGCCTTGCTGTCGACGCCGCGGTCGAAGACCACGACCGGCAGCTTCTTTGCGGCAGCTTCGACCGCCGGCGTCAGCGCCGCGGTGGTGTTCGGGGAGACGATCAGCGCGTCGCACTGGCCGCTGTTGACGAAAGCGTTGATGTCCGAGATCTGCTTGTCGTCCTTGCCTTCGGCATCGGCATGGGTGAACGAGGCGATGTCGGCCTTGTTGGCGTCGACCTCGGCCTGCATGTTGGTGAAGCCGACGACGCGCCAGGGATTGTTCACGCCGGCATTGGAGAAGCAGAGCTTGTAGGGGCCCGGCTTTTTGTATTTGGCGGTATCGACCTTCTCGCCGCCGAGATTCTGCTCCCAGGGCTTGCCGTCCGGTCCCTGCGGGGCAACCGTGAGCAGCGCCTTCTGGCGCTCGAACTCGGCCGGGTCATTGAAGTTCTGCGCGATGGCGCCGGTGGACAGGCCCGCCAGCAATGCCACCAAACCGATCTGCGTCTTCATGTTCACCTCCCTCTGTCGCGCCGCCTTGCCGGCGGCCTTTGGCGGAGCGCGTGGGATCACGCGCTTCCGAAAACTCTCAGTCTCAGGCGCGCCGCATGCGCCAGGCGCTCGACGCCACCGCGGCAATCAGGATCAGGCCCTGCACGGTCTCGCGCAGCGGCTGCGGCAAGCCCATCAGGTTGAGCAAAGTGAACAGGGCGAACAGGCTGAGCGCGCCGGCGACCGCGCCGGTCACGCTCGCGCGCCCGCCGAGCAACTGCGCCCCGCCGATGACGCAGGCGGCGATCGCCTGCAGCTCCAGTCCCTGGCCGACCGCGGTCGAGACCCCTGCGAAGCCGCCGAGCAGGATGCCAGCGGTCACCGCCGACAGCGCCGAGACGATGAAGACCAGCACCCGCGTCGCGCCGACCGGCACACCGGAGAGTTCGGCCGCGCGCGGGTTGTCGCCGACCGCCAGCACCTGCCGGCCGAAGACGGTGGCGTGCAGCAGCCAGGCGGCGAGGGCGACGAAGACCGTGAGAATGATCACCGAGAGCGGCATGATCCCGGTGATCGGGACGTCGCGGTAGACGAGCCGTCCGAGCGCCCGGAAGTTCTCCGGCAGATAGCCGCGCGGCGCCCCGCCCGACCACATCAGCGCCGCCCCGTTGAGCGAGAGCAGCATGCCGAGCGTCGCGATGATCGATGGCACCTTGAGCAGGGTGACGACGAGCCCGTTGACCAGCCCGACGCCGAGGCCGATCAGGTAGAGCACGCCGATCGTCCACCAGGTGTTGTCGGGATTGCCGCCGGCCAACATCGAGCCGCCGAGCACGGTCAGCGTCACCAGCGAGCCCATCGACAGATCGAAGCCGCCGCCGGCGATGACGAAGAGCTGGCCGCAGGCGAGGATGATCAGCGGCGCTGCCCGACGCAGGAGATTGAGGAAGCCCTCGACCTCGAAATAGCTCGGCTGCAACACGGCGATCGTGCCGTAGAGCACGAGGAAGACGGCAACGCCGACATTGATGCCGCGGACGAAGCGTAGCGCCGTCGACGGTCCGGACTGGGCGGCTGCGGCGCTCATGCGACATGCCCCCTGCTGCGCACCGCATAGACGGCGACCGCGAGGATGACGATCGCGCCGCGCAGCACCTGCTTCGGAAAGGCGTCGATGCCGGTCATGTTGAAGACGGCGTCGAGCGTGGCGAACAGGAAGACGCCGGCCAGCGTGCCCCAGACACCGCCGCGCCCGCCGGCGAGCAGCGTGCCGCCGATCACCACCACGGCGATCGATTCAAGGTCGTAGACGCCGTCGCGGCCGACCCAGGGCGCTCCGGCCCGCAGGCGGCTGGCGAGATAGAGCCCGGTGAGGCCGGCCATCAGCGAGCACAGCACATGCGCGCCGATCATCACGCGTTCGGTGCGGATGCCGGCGAGCCGGGCGCCATCGCGGTTGCCGCCGGTGGCGTAGAGGTGGGCGCCAAAGCGCGTGCGGCTCAAAAGCAGCCAGATCGCGAAGGCCAGCACGAACAGCAGCAGCACCGACCAGGGCAGGGGGCCGATCCGGCCATAGGCGAAGGCCTGGAAGGCTGCCGGAACCGAGCCAGCGAAATTGCTGAAGCTCGCCGAAAGCAGCCCCTGCAGGATCAGCCCGACGCCGAGCGTCGCGATCAGCGGATTGACGTCGAGCCGGGCGATGATCAGCCCGTTGACGAGGCCGACCGCCGCAGAGAGCGCCAGCACCGCCAGTACGGCAGGGGCGATCATCGCCGGCTCGCCCTTCATGATGAAGGAGGCGAGCACGGCGGAGACGCTGATCAGGTTGGCGACCGAGAGATCGATCGAGCCGACCAGGATGGTCAGGGTCTGTCCAAGCGCAACGATGCCGAGTGCGACCATGCGCTGGGTGAGGCCAACAAAGCCCTCCCCAGTGAGATAGGCATGCTGGCCGGTCGCGAGCGCGGTGACGACATAGAGTGCGAGCGAGCCGGCGAAGAGCAGTGGTGCCACCGGCACTTCGCGCACCGGGCGAGGGGCTGCGATGCCTGCGCTCGCGCTCATGCTGCGGCCTCCGTCGCACCGGTGCCCAGCGCGAGGTGCATGACGTCTTCCTCGCTGGCGCCGCGCGCAAGCTCGCCCGCGATGCGGCCCTCATGCATGACGAGGATGCGGTCGCTGACGCCGACGATTTCCGGCAGATCGGAGGAGATCATCAGGATGGCGCGGCCGCGATCGGCAAGGCCGCGCATCAGCTGGTAGATCGCCGCCTTGGCGGCGACGTCGATGCCGCGGGTCGGCTCGAGGAAGATCAGCACCTTGGGATCGCGCGCCAGCCAGCGGCCGATCACGACCTTCTGCTGGTTGCCGCCGGAGAGCTCGCGGATCTCCTGCGCGAAGCCGGCCGCCCTGACATCGACCTCGGTCAGTTGCCGGTCGGCGGCGGCGCGCGCCATCCCGCCGGAGCCCGGCGGCAGCAGGCGCCGCGCGAAGGCCCGCAGCGTCATCAGGACGTTGTCGCGTAGCGATTGCTGTGGCGCGATGCCCTCCTTCTTGCGGTCGTCGGAGAGGAAGCCGATGCCGGCGGCGATGGCGGACCGCGGCGAGGCGATCAGCCCGTCCTGCCCATCGACGACCATGCGGCCGCGCGTGAAGGCCTCGTCGCCGAACAAGGCGCGCCCGAGCGCCCCCTTGCCAGAGCCCTCGAGCCCGGCGACGCCGACGATCTCGCCGGCGCGCAGATCGAGAGCGATGTGGGAGAGGATGGCGTTGCCGCCACCCTGCACCGACAGGACGACCGGGCCGACCTTGGCAGGATCACCGGGCGGCGGGAAGAAATCGGCGAGGTCGCGCCCGACCATCAGCCGAACGATCATGGCCGGCGTCAGCGCGGCGGCCGGGCGTGTCGCGACGAGCTTGCCGTCCTTCAGCACGGTGATGCGATCGGCGATCGCCTTCAGCTCGGCCATCCGGTGCGAGATGTAGAGGATCGCCGCGCCCTCGCGCTTGAGCGTCCCGACCAGCTCCAGCAGCCGGCCGGCGTCGCGGTCGTCGAGCGCCGCGGTCGGCTCGTCCATGACGATGATGCGGGCGTCGAGCGCCAGCGCCTTGGCGATCTCGACCAACTGCTGCTCAGCGATCGACAGCGATTTCACCAGCGCGCCCGGATGGACCCTGGCGCCGACGCGTTCGAGCAACCGGCGGGCGCCCTGCTGCATGGCGGTGCGGTCGAGCAGGCCGCCGCGGGTCGGCTCCAGGCCAAGGAAGATGTTGTCGGCGACGCTGCGCTCGGGCAGCAGGCTGAGTTCCTGGTGGATGATGCTGATCCCGGCCCGGCGCGCCTCGACCGGATGCCGGAACGCCGTCGGTTGCCCGGCCAGGAGAATCTCGCCTTCGTCGGGGCGATAGACGCCGCCCAGGACCTTCATCAGCGTCGATTTGCCGGCACCGTTCTCGCCGCAAATGGCGTGGACCTCGCCGGCCTGGCAATCGAGGCTGACAGCGTCGAGCGCGCGCACGCCGGTGAAGCTCTTGCCGATGCCGCGCATCGAAAGGACCGGCGCGCCCGCAGTCATGCGGCACCTGCCTTGGCAGGCTCGCCCGCTTCCGCCCAGCCCCGCCGGATGAAGCGGTGGCTCTCGACGAGCAGCGTGTCGAGATCGGGGAAGAGGTCGCGCCAGACCCGCGTCGCCGCAGCCAGGGAGGGCAGCGCCCGGCCGAAGGCCTCGACCGTCAGCCAGCTATCGTAGCCGGTGGCACGGATGGCGCGGAACGTCTCGTCCCACGGCACATGGCCACGCCCGACGATGCCGCGATCGTTCTCCGAGAGGTGGATATGGTTGATCTCGGGAGCGTAGCGGCGATAGGCGCCGACCGGATCGCGCTCCTCGATATTGGCGTGGAAGGTGTCGTACATGTAGCCGAAGTTCGGATGCCCGACCCGCGCATGGAGCGCGCTCGCGGCTGCCATCGTGTTCAGCGCGTAGCATTCGAAGCGGTTGATCGCCTCCAGCGAGAGCGCGATCCCGGCCTTGCCGGCATAGTCCGCCATGGCATGCAGCGCCTCGGCAAGATGAGCGAGTTCGTCCTCGCGCGGCCCCTCGCCGGTGAAGACGCCGACCGGCGAGTGGTAGGGGCCGGCGATGACGGTGGCACCCAGCGCTGCGGCACAATCGACCGCCCAGCGATGACGTTCGCGCGCTTGTCGGCGGATGGCCGGATCGGGCGAGAGCGGGTTAGTGTCTTCCGCGACGATGGTGACGATGGTACGGGCGAGGCCGATCCCGCCGAGGCGGCGGCCGAGGCGCTCGTAATGGCCCACATCGCCTTCGAAGACAGGGATCTCGACCCCGTCATAGCCGATCTCGCGGATGCGTTCGCACAGCGGCAGATGCGCCTCGTCGATGAAGCCGCCGACCGTCAGCAGGTTGAAGCCGATCTGGACCATGCCCGGGCTTTCGCGACCGCGCTCAGCGCAGCCCGGCGGCATCGCTGCCCCGGCCGGAAAAGACGGATGAACTGGTGGCGCTGACGCACATGACCGGTACTCCTCCCTCGCGCGGCTCATTCTGTGGAACCGCTTCGGAATGGATTATGTAATCGATTGCAAAACTGTCAACCGGCGAGTTTCGTGACTGTTCGCCAGAGCGCGGCATCGCCCAGATGGCCGGGCCTAGTCCTCGTCCCGGGTCGGAAACTCCTCCTTCCCGACTGCCCAGCCGTACCTGCCGATCAGCGGCACGAAGCTGACGGGCGCGAGGCGTTCGCTGGCGAAGGTGCCCTCGGACTGCCGCGTCAGCTTGGTCAGCACCTGGTCGTATCCGTTCAGCCCGACCGGGATGACGAGCCGCCCGTCGATGGCAAGCTGTTGCTTCAAGGCGCCGGGAATCTTGGGGCTGCCGGCCGAGACGATGATCGCGTCGAACGGCGCCTCCGCGGGCAAACCTTCAGTCCCGTCGGCGCAGAGGATCTCGGCATTGTCGCAGCCGAAGTGCTGCAGCCGCTTCGTTGCCTGGGCTGCTAATGTGGCGTGCCGCTCGATCGCGAAGACCTTGCGCGCCATGCGGCTGAGCAGAGCCACCACGTAGCCCGAGCCGGCGCCGACTTCGAGCACCTTGTCCTGCGCAGCGATGGCGCCCGCCTCCAGCATCAAGGCGACGACATAGGGTTGTGAGAGCGTCTGCCCTTCCCCGATCGGGATCGGGCCATCCTGGTAGGCGAATGCCGCGAGCTGGGTCGCGACGAAAGCCTCGCGCGGAACCAGTCGCATCGCGTCCAGCACTTTCCGGTCGCGAATTCCGCGACCGGCGAGCTGCTGCTCGACCATGCGCTGGCGGGCACGGGTGAAATCGGGGGGCTCCGGCATGACGGCCTCCGCGGGCGGTGGCCCTACGGAACGAATTGTCGCCCGCGAAGCCGCTGCTGGAGATTCAACGTCAGGACAAGGCGCAGGTTCACGTGGGCCGGGCGCTGCGAGGCCAGGCCCTGCTCAGCGCCGCGCAGTCACGGCCTGAAGCAACGCGGCATAGCTGCCGCGCCCGCCACTCGTAAACGACGCTGGTCAGCCCTTCTGGCCGGCCAGCACTCGCTGCATGCCGCTCAGCACCGCCTTGAGCGAGGCCATGACGATGTTCGGGTCGATGCCGACGCCGTGCACGACCCGGCCCCTCTCGTCCTGGAGCTGGACATAGCAGGCGGCGGTCGCATTGGCGCCGCGCCCGACCGCGTGCTCGTGATAGTCGAGGAAGGAGAACTCGACGCCATAGGTCGTCTTCAGCGCATCGACGAAGGCATCGATCGGCCCGTTGCCGACGCCTTCGATCGTGCGGATCGCGCCGTCCTGCTTCAGCTCGGCCGTCAGCGTGCGCGAGCCCTGCGCGTCGGGGAAGGTCTTGTGCGTGATCAGCTCCAGCGGCGCGTCGGCGAGGAGATAGGTCTTGCTGAACAGGGACCAGAGCACGGCGCTAGTCAGCTCCTTGCCCTCTTCGTCCATCTGCTCCTGCGCGATCCTGGAGAACTCGATCTGCAGCGGGCGCGGCAGGTCGAGACCGTGATCGGCCTGCAGGATATAGGCGATACCGCCCTTGCCCGATTGCGAGTTGATCCGGATCACCGCCTCGTAGTCGCGGCCGACATCCTTGGGGTCGATCGGCAGATAGGGCACCTGGAAGATCGGGTCGTTGCGCTTCTCCTGCGCGTCGAAGCCCTTCTTGATCGCGTCCTGATGCGAGCCGGAAAAGGCGGTGTAGACGAGCTCGCCGACATAAGGATGGCGCTCGTGCACCGGCAGCTGCGTGCAGTATTCGGCGATGCTGCGGATCTCGTTGACGTCCCGCAAATCGAGCGCGGGGTCGATGCCTTGCGTGAACAGGTTCAGCGCCATGGTGACGATATCGACATTGCCGGTGCGCTCGCCATTGCCGAACAGCGTGCCCTCGACGCGGTCGGCGCCGGCCATCAGCGCGAGCTCGGCTGCCGCCACCGCCGTGCCGCGATCATTATGCGGATGGATCGAGAGCAGCACGCTGTCGCGGTCGGAGATGTTGCGCCCGAACCATTCGAACTGGTCGGCATAGACATTGGGCGTCGCCATCTCGACGGTCGCCGGCAGGTTGAGGATCAGCTTGTTCTGCGGCGTCGGCTTGATCACCGCCTTGACCGCCTCGCAGATCTCCAGCGCGTAGTCGAGCTCGGTGCCGGTGAAGCTCTCCGGCGAGTATTCGAATGTGAAATTGGTCTCGGGCGCCTGCGCCGCGAGTGCCTTGATCTGGGCCGCCGCATCGGTCGCGATCTTGACGATGCCCTTGCGGTCGGAGCGGAAGACGACGTCGCGCTGCAGCGTCGAGGTCGAGTTGTAGAAATGCAGGATGACGTTCTTTGCCCCTTTCACTGCTTCGAAGGTGCGCTCGATCAACTCGGAGCGGCACTGGGTCAGCACCTGGATCGCGACATCATCCGGGATCGCGCCGCTCTCGATGATCGAGCGGACGAAGTCGAAATCGGTCTGCGATGCTGCGGGGAAGGCGACCTCGATCTCCTTGAACCCCATTTTCACCAAGAGGTTGAACATGCGGTCCTTGCGATCGACGCCCATCGGCTCGATCAGCGCCTGGTTGCCGTCGCGCAGATCGACCGAGCACCAGATCGGCGCCTTGGTCAGTACCTGCGAGGGCCAGCGGCGATCGGGCAGGTTGACCGGCGCATAGGCGCGGTACTTGGAAATCGGCATTGTGGTCATGGGACAACCCTTGCGAAGGATGCGGCGTCCGGCCTGCTCAGGGCTGGGCTGCGCCGCCATGCGATGGACAGGCCTTTTATCCCGGCGCGCTCACAGCGCCGGGCGGCTAAGTCGAAGGGTCAGGCCCCGGATGGCGGACCGAAATCGCATGACCGGACCTAACCATCATGGCGGAGGAAGATCAACCTTGACGCTGCTGCCGATGTCCGAAGCCTTTGGCCGAAAGGCGAACTGTCATTCGTTTGTCGCGTAAGCATCCGCAAAAGCTCGGCTTTGATCAACGAGCTCTTTGGTGATGCTGCGCTTCCTCGCCCTTCGCACCCTGCGCGCCTTGCTGACTGTCGCCATCTGCGTCTCGGCGGTGTTCCTGGCGTTGCGGCTGGCCGGCGACCCCGCCGACATCATGCTCTCGATCGAGACGCCGCCGGACGTCCGCGCCCATTACCGCGAGCTCTGGGGGCTCGATCGCCCGCTCGCAGAACAATATCTGCGCTATCTCGCGAGCGTCGTTCGGGGCGATTTCGGCCTCTCCTTCGCCGATGACCGGCCGGCCTTCGCCGCGGTCGTCGACGCCCTGCCGAAGACCTTTCTGCTGGGCGCCTGCGCGCTCATGCTCGCTCTGCTGATCGGCCTGCCGCTCGGCGTCCTGGCGGCGCTGCGCCACAACAGCGCGGTCGACCGGCTTGCCATGGCGGTCGCCGTGCTTGGCTATGCGATCCCGATTTTCTTCCTCGGCATCCTGCTGATCCTGCTCTTCGCGCTCAAGCTGCGCATGCTGCCCTCGGCCGGATCCGAGACGCTCTGGCACCTGATCCTGCCGGTGGTGACCCTGGCCTTGCCGCTAGCCGGGCGGCTCGCCCGCTTCGCGCGGACCGCCACGCTCGAAGTCCTCGGCAAGCCGTTCATCCGGGCCGCACGTGCCCGAGGGGTGATGCCGCTCTCTGTCATCCTGCGCCATGCACTGCCCAATGCCGCCGTGCCGCTCTTGATGTTCATCGGCATCGAGATCGGCCATATCCTCGCCGGCAGCGCGGTGGTCGAGACGATCTTTGCCTGGCCCGGTATCGGCCGGCTCCTGGTCGATTCCGTTTCGACGCGAGATCTTGCCGTGGTCCAGGCGGTGATCCTGACGGTGACTGTCGTCATGGTCGCCGCTAATCTCTTGGTCGACATCCTGCACATCCTGCTTGATCCGCGGCTTGGCGGCTTCTCCCGCAGCGCGGGCAAGCCGGCATGACGGCGAGCCTCGATCTCGGAACGGTTCCCGCCCCCCGTCCGCGCGGGCGCCGCATGTCGCCGGTGGTGAAGCTCTCGGCCGGCTTCCTGATTCTGGTCGTGCTCGTCGCGATCCTGGCCGACTGGCTGGCGCCGATCCACTACACCACCCAGAACCTTCTCGCGCGGCTGAAGCCGCCGCTGACGCAGAGCGGCGGCACGACTTATTGGCTTGGCACCGACCAGCTCGGCCGCGATATCCTCAGCCGCATGATCTACGCGGTGCGCACCTCGATCCTGATCGCTGTCATGGGGACGCTGATCGGGGCGGTGTTCGGCACGCTGCTTGGCTTCCTCGCGGCACGGATGCGCGGCATCGTCGACCAGACGATCATGATGCTGGTCGATGCGCAGGCGGCGATTCCGGCGCTGTTCCTGGCGCTGACCATGCTCGCCTTCTTCGGCAACAACATCGTGCTGTTCATCGTCCTGGTCAGCATCGACGGCTGGGACCGCTACACCCGCCTCGCACGTGGCCTCGTCGCCTCCGAGCAGGAGAGCGACTACATCAACGCGGTCGAGGCGCTGGGCGCGCGCACCTCCCGCGTGGTCCTGCGCCATCTCCTGCCGAACATCGTTGCCGCGCTGGTGGTGCAGGCGACGCTCAATTTTCCCGGCACGATCCTATTGGAGACCTCGCTCTCCTTCCTCGGCCTCGGCGTGCAGCCGCCCGGCACCTCGCTCGGCCTGATGCTCGGCGAGGGCAGGCGTTATCTGCTGAACGCCTGGTGGATCGCGGTCTTTCCCGGTCTCGTCATCTTCCTGACGACGCTGTCGATGAGCCTGTTCGGCGATTGGCTGCGCGACCGCCTCGATCCGACAAGCGAACGGCACTGAGCCCATGGGTTTTGACATCGGCAAGGTCACGGGCCCCCTCCCGCTCGCCATCGCCCATCGTGGCGGGGCTCTGCTCGCAGCTGAAAACACCGCCGAAGCGTTTGAGCAGGCCAGGGCTGTCGGCGCCGAGATGATCGAGACGGATCTGCGGCTAAGCACCGACAGCGCGCTGGTCTGTCTACACGATGCGGACCTGCAGCGCATCGCCGGCGATCCGCGCCTCGTTGCCGAAACCGGGCTCGCCGAGTTGCGCGCAATCCTGCCGGGCCTGCTGACGCTGGAGGATGCGCTCGCCGCCTCCGCGCCCATCGGATTGCTGCTCGACGTGAAGCTCGCCGACCCGACGGTGCTGTCGCGCATCCTCGACGCCGTCGCGACAGCCGGCGCCGAGAAGCGCGTGCTGCTCGGTCTGCGCTCGCTCGACCTCATCCCCGCGGCCCGCGCCCTGTCGCAGGAGATCGAGATCCTTGCGCTGGTTCCGGATCCTGAATCCTACGAGCAGGTGAAAATCCTCGGCGCGAACTGGTTCCGCTTCTGGCAAGGCGAGGCGACGGCCGAGCGTATCGGCGCAGCTCGCACTGTTGGCCTGCGTACGGTGATCATGGTCGGGCAGCCGCGCTCGGTCGCCATAGCCGGCTATCCGCCGTTTCCGGTCGGGCTGATCGATGCCGACGGGATCGATCGCATCCTGTCGCTCGCGCCCGATGCGGTGATGCTCGACGATCCCCGCCAGCTGCTCTCGGCCCGCTCCGTCACGGCCCTGTCGTCCAACTGAGGCATGGCAGCGCGATTGCGTGGCGAGCCGGCTCGGCCTCGTCGCCGACATCGATGCGAGACACGCCATGACCCCGATCTCCCGCCGCCGTTTCCTCGAGGGGGCATCTGCCGCTTCCGCGCTGCTGACCGCCCCGCAGGTCTTCGCCGCCGGCGAGACGCGCCCGACCTTCACCGTCGCGGTCGCCGACCTGTCGGCGACGCTGGAGCCGGCGCGCGAGCTGTCCAATGTTGGTACGCGCGTCACCTATTCGATCTTCGACACGCTGATCCGGCGCGATTTCCTCGGCGCCGCCGATGGCGGCGGCTCCGAGCTGAAGCCGCATCTGGCGGTGAAGTGGGAGCGGGTCTCGCCGCAGGAGCTGATCGTCACGCTGCGTCAGGGCGTGAAGTTCCACAATGGCGACGAGCTGACCTCGGAGGACGTCGCCTACACCTTCCGCGATGGCCGTCTCTGGGGCGACAAGGCACAGATTCCTGGCGGCAAGCCCTATTTCGGTATCCTCGCCAGCGTCGAGCCGATCGACCGCTACACCGTGCGCTTCCGCACCAAGGTCGCAGATGTGTTGCTGGAGCAGCGCCTCGCCTCCTGGTGCGCCTGGATCGTCAACAAGCGCGCCTATGAGGCGATGGGCTTCGAGGCCTATTCGCGCAAGCCCGTGGCGACCGGGCCCTATCGCGTCGTCTCGCATTCCGCCGCCGAGGCGACGGTGCTGGAAGCCTTCGACGACTATTTCATGGGCAAGCCGACGGCCAAGCGTGTCACCTTCCGCCGCGTGCCGGAGCTGGCGGCACGCGTCGCCGGGCTCGTCGCTGGCGATTACGACCTGATCACCAATATCCCGCCCGACCAGATGAGCGTGGTCGGCGGCTACAAGGACATCGACGTGCGCTCGGTCGTGCTCGCGAACGTCCATGTCCTCGCCTACAACGAGCAGGACAAGGTGCTGGCCGACAAGCGGGTGCGGCAGGCGCTGAACTGCGCCATCGACCGGCAGAAGCTTGTCGATGCGCTCTGGCAGGGCACGGCGCAGGTGCCGGCGAGCCACAACTTCCCGGAATACGGCCAGATGTTCGTCGAGGGCCGCAAGCTCCCTTACGATCCCACCAAGGCCAAGGCGCTGCTGCAGCAGGCCGGCTACAAGGGCGAGCCGATCGTCTACCGCACCATGGCCAACTACTACACCAATGCGCTGGAAGCGGCGCAGATCCTGGTCGAGCAGTGGAAGGCCGTCGGCATCAACGCTTCGCTGCAGGTGGTTGAGAACTCGACCCAGATGCGCGGGGCGGGCGCGCAGATCTTCAACTGGTCGAACTCGACGCGCCTGCCCGATCCGCTCGGCGCGCTCTGGGTCGCCTGGGGCCCAGCCGGCGAGCACCAGGTCTCGAAGTTCTGGACCTCGGCTGAAGGCTTCAACAAGGCCGGCACGGCGCTGGAGGCGGAGGTCGATCCGGCCAGGCGCAAGGCGCTGTTCACGCAGATGCTCGACATCTGGGAGGACGAGGCGCCGGCGACGATCCTCTACCAGCCGAGCGAGGCCTATGCGATCAAGAAGGCGATCGCCTGGCGGCCGACGACCTTCTATTTCATGGATCTGCGCCCGGACAATCTGTCCTTCGCCCGCAGCTGAGCGCCGCGAAAACGGCAAAGAAAAAGGGGCGGCAGGTGCCGCCCCTTTTTTCGTGCGTGTCGCTGGATCAGTGGCCGCCGAGGATGAAGCGGCGGCCGTCCTGTTCGGCGATTTCGACGTGCTGGGTGAAGCCGCCGCGGCCGGTCGCGAAGCGCTGCGTGTGGGCCTCCTCTCGCGCCGGGCGTGAGAGATCGCGACCGACCATGCTCGGCGCCTTGGCGAGGCCGGCGAAGCCGAGCACGGTCGGGCCGATGTCGATGATCCCCGCAGGCTCCTGCGAGATGCTTCCGCCGCCGGCCATGCCGCCGGAGACGATGAGAACCGTATTGAGCTCATGCGGGTTGATGCCGCCATGCATGCCGCCGCCGAGCGGCACGTCGCCCGGCGTCATCGCGCCGAGGCCGGGCAATCCATACTGATCGGCCTCCAGCGATGATTTCAGGATGAACATCAGGTCGGGCTGGCGCCCGGCATGACCGGCTCCGATCAGGTCAAGCGACAGGGTGCCGGCGATTTCGCCTTCCTCTCCGCCGCCGCGCGAGAAGAGATGGCCGATGGTCGGCTGTTCCATCAGCCAGGCGGCGATGCGCTCGAGCTCAAACCGGCCGCTGCCGCGCAGACGGATCTCGCCGCTGATGCCGCCGGTTGCGATGAAGGTGGCGCCATCGACGGACTTGGCGTTGCTGAGGTCGAAGCCGGCCTGGCGCGCGCCATCGAACAGCGGCTCGATCGCGCCGGTCGAGATTTGGCCGTGGTCGGAGGCGGCGATCACCGCGATGCCCTCGCCGTCGGGCTGGGCATCAACCCAGTCGAGGATGGCGCCGAAGGCGCGGTCCGCCTCCTTGAGCCCGGCCTTCGCCTCCGGCGAACCGAGCCCGCGATAATGGAAGGTGGTGTCGGGCTCGTTGAACCAGATCAGCGCGACATCGGGTTTCAGATTCGGCAGCACATGCTCGGTCATCACCCGGCCGCCATAGGCGACCTCGCCGATACGAGGCAGCTCGCGCTCGGGCAGCGGGCCGATCCTGGCAAGCGCCTCCTCGACCGCTTCCGGCGTCTGCGTTGCGCCGGCGCCGTGCATGGAGAAGGTCCAGTGCCCGTTGGCGCGGGCGCGTGGATTGATGAAATGCGCCGACCCGGCCGAGCCGGTATGGACGACGGCGAGCCTCTTGCCGGCCTGCGCCAGCACGTCGCCGAAGGTGTCGACCGCGACCAGCCGGCCGCCATGATGCGCCTCGGCCCGGCGGATCAGCGCGGCGTCGCTGGTGTCGAAGATGCGCTCGGGGATGGCGTCTTCGAGATAGAAGGCGTTGCCGACGATGCCGTGCACGCCGGGCGGTGCGCCGGTGGCGATTGCGCTGGTCGCGACCCGGGTCACGGACGGAAAGACGCTGCGCGCCCGCCGGAACCAGGTGCCGCGCGCCGCCAGCCGCAGGATGTTGGGCGTCAGCTCCGGCGTGACGAGATCGGGCCTCAACCCGTCGAAGACCGCCACGATCACGCGTGTGGCGGGGGAGCGATCGTCTTGGGCCATGTCGAGTTCCGGTAGGTGGGATGGATCAGGCGGCAGCCGCTCGGGCGTCGGCAGCTAGCGGTACCAGATGGCAGGCGGCCAGTCGCCCGTCGCTCGCTGGGCGCAGCGTCGGCGCCTCCTCGCGGCAGCGGGTGATGGCGCGTGGGCAGCGCGGATGGAAGGCGCAACCCGATGGCCGGTCGACCGGATTGGGCGGGTCGCCGCGCAGGATGATGCGCTCGCGCGTGCCGCGCTGGAGCGTCGGCACGGCCGAGACCAGCGCCTCGGTGTAAGGGTGGGTCGGCGTATGGAACAGCGCCTCCGGCGGGCCCTGCTCGACGATCTTGCCGAGATACATCACCGCGACTTCGTCGGCGATCTGCCGGACCACCTTCAGGTCGTGGCTGATGAACAGATAGGCCATGCCGAAGCGCGCCTGCAGATCTTGCAGGAGATTGATCACCTGGGCCGCGACCGAGACATCGAGCGCCGAGATCGGCTCGTCACAGACCAAAAGCTCAGGACCGAGGATCAGTGCCCGGGCCAGCACGACGCGCTGGCGCTGCCCGCCCGACAGCTCGTGCGGATAGCGCTGGAACAGGTCCGGCCTTAAGCCGACCGCTTCGAATAGCGCGAGCGCCTTCTGCCGCCGGGCCTCGGCACCTGCTTCGAGACCGTGGATGACGAGCGGCTCGACAATCTGCTCGCCGACGGGAAGCCGCCGGTCGAGAGCCGCGAGCGGATCCTGATGCACCAGCTGCATCCGCCGGCGCAGCGCCCGCCAGCGGCGATCACGCGTCGCGTTGACCGGCTCGCCGGTGAAGTCGATCCGTCCGCGCGTCGCCGGCAGCAGGCCGAGCACCAGCCTCGCCGTGGTTGACTTGCCGCAGCCGGATTCCCCGACGACGCCAAGTGTCTTGCCGGCGGCGAGGGTGAAGCTCACGCCGTCGACCGCATGGAGCATCCGCTTCTGCCCCGTTGCCGTCGCGGCCGGATAATGCCGTGCGAGGTCGCTGACCCGAAGGAGCGGGCTCATGCGAACGCTCCCGCGGGTGCAGGCTCATGCGCCGTTGGCGCCATCGCGGTCTCGGCGAGGCGCAGGCAGGCGGCGCGTTGGTCCTGCGCCGCCAGCACGAGAGCGGGCGTCTCGCTTCGGCAGTCCTCGATAGCCAGCGAACAGCGTGGCGCGAAGGCGCAGCCCGGCGGCATCCTGTCGGGGGCGGGAACGGTGCCGGCGATCGGCGTCAGCCGTTGGCGCGGGCCGCCGAGTGTCGGCAGGGCGGCGAGCAGGCCGCGCGTATAGGGATGGCGCGGCCGGCTGAGCAGGTCTTGCGTCGCGGCGGTCTCGACGACGCGGCCGGCATACATCACCGCGACGCGGTCGCAGAGATCGGCGACGACGCCGATATCGTGCGAGATCAGCACCAGCCCCATGCCGCTCTCGCGGCGGATGTCGCGGATCAGGTCGAGGATCTGCGCCTGGATCGTCGCATCGAGCGCCGTGGTCGGCTCATCGGCAATCAGCACCTCGGGCTCGCCGGCGAGCGCCAGCGCGATCATCACGCGCTGGTTCATGCCACCTGAGAATTCGTGCGGATACTGCCGCAGCCGCCGCGGTGCATCGGCGATGCCGACGCGATCGAGCAGGCGCAACGCTTCGCGATGGGCCGCGTCGCCTCTGAGTCCGCGATGCAGCCGCAGCACTTCCGTGAGCTGCGTGCCGATCCGCTGCACCGGGTTGAGCGAGCTGGTCGGATCCTGGAAGATCAGCCCGATGCGTCCGCCGCGTATGCTCGCCAGAGCGCGCTCCGGCAGGCGGGTGATATCCTGCCCCTTGAGCAGGACCTCGCCAGAGGTCGCGACACCGCGGCCGAGCAGACGCAAGGCCGCGAGCCAGGTCACGCTCTTGCCGCAGCCCGATTCCCCGACAATCCCAAGCGCTTCGCCGGGCGCGAGCTTGAGGTCAATACCGCGCACGACCGGGACGGGGCCGTGGGCTCCCTCGAAGGCGACCGAGAAATTGTTCAGCGCCAGCAGCGGCGGCGGATTCGCCTCCGCGCCGGGCAGCAGCGCGGCGATGCCGGAGCGATCTTGGTCGCGGGCGGTCAGGAGCGTCATCGCAGCGGGATAGACGCCTTTGAGTGACCGTGATGTGACGGAGCGGACAGGCAGTCGCGCTTGGCCGCTGCCACACAAGGGCAGGATGTGTGAGCGGGCGAGATCTGCCAGGCAAGGGTTGCTGATGTGAGATCGGTTCGCTGCGGCAACGGCCAGTGAATGTCGAGGCCGATGCTGCCGAATTTAGAAGACCCGTAATCTGGGCGCCAAATCTTGAGGTCGGAAACGATTGAACTATGCTGTTCCAGTGAACGCGATGCAGACTTTTTCCGATCCTGAATCCTTGGTGGGTATTCCGCTGTTCTCGCGGCAGCTATCGCTGTCGGCGGGCTACTTTCCAGTGCCGGAGGGCGAGCGGATCGTTGGGCCGATGCGCCGGGGCTTGAAGATCGCGGTCATGCTGGATGGGCGACAATCCCTGGAGATCGATGACCGGCCCGCCGTCCTCGTCCGCGGTCCGGCCCTGCTGGTCGCTGCGAATGGCGGCGATCATGTCCAGCAACGCACTGGCCTTAGCGGCGGCGTGGTCCGCTGCGTCCTGATGCAGTTCGACCTCGATTTCGTCGAGCGGGAATTCGAGGCCCCGATGCAGCAATTGTTCGCGCTCGCCGGAGCCGAGGATGCCGGGATTTGGGTGCGTCCGGCCGATGCCGACCTGTGTGCGCTCGCCCTCCAGATCGCCAAATGTCCCGTGGCCAAGCCGCTGCGGCGGCTCTATCTCGCCGGAAAAGCGCTGGAGCTTACCGCTGTGGCGCTCGACCGGATCGTCGGTCAGCCGCCTTTGCGCCCGGCGCGGCTATCGGCCCGGACGCGCGAGCAGGTTCACGCGGCCCGCGACATGCTCGTCGTTGCGATGCAGGAGCCGCCGAGCCTCGCCGAGCTTGCCCGCGCCACCGGCCTCAACCCGACCAAGCTGACCTCTGCCTTCCGTGCCGAGTTCGGCGACAGCGTCTTCGGCTATCTGCAGGAGCTGCGGCTGCAGCGGGCGCACGCGCTGATTGCCGAAGGTGAGGCGAGCATCGCCGAGGCCGCCTTCCGCGTCGGCTATACGCCGGCGCATTTCTCCGGCCTGTTCCGCAAGCGCTTCGGCATGTCGCCAAGCGCGCTGCGTTGAGGAACTCCTCCTGTTTCAGAGCTGGAAAGTCTCGAAACTGCAGCGAAAGAAATACTGCCGCGATCGAAAGCCGACAGCGTTGCCGGCCAAGCATGCTTCCTGAAAGAACCCTCCCAACGGGTCGCCAGAACGGCGAAGGGGCAAGGGCGAAGGCATGACTGGGGTTTTCATCACCGGCAATCGCGCGGCATTGGCTGCCGGCGTCGCGTTCGGTGCCATCATCGCAGCCTGGTCTGGCGAAGCACTGGCGCAGGCTGCAGGCGGGATCAGTCTTGATACGATCGAGGTCCAGGGCGAGCGTGCCAACGGGCCAGTCAACGGCTATGTCGCCCGGCGCAGCGAGAGCGCGACCAAGACCGACACACCGCTGATCGAGACGCCGCAATCGGTCACCGTCGTCACCCGCGACCAGATGGACGACCAAGGCGTCCAGAGCGTCAGTCAGGCGCTGCGCTATTCGTCGAGCGTGCTCGGCGAGACGCGCCTGTCGATGGGCCGCTATGACAGCGTCTTCATCCGCGGCTTCGGCGGTGCCGGCACCGGCGCCGGCTTTGTCAACTTTCTCGACGGCCTGCGGCTGCAGCGCGGTGTCAACTTCCTGGTGCCGAGCGTAGACCCCTGGGGGCTGGAGCGTGTCGAGGTCATCCGCGGCCCGGCTTCGGTGACCTTCGGCCAGGTCAAGCCCGGCGGCCTGATCGAGATGGTGAGCAAGCGTCCGCGCGATGTCGCGCATGGCGAAGTCCAGCTTCAGTTCGGCAGTTTCGAGCGCAAGCAGCTCGCCTTCGACATCGGCGGGCCGGTGACGCCGGACAAGACCGTGCTCTACCGCATCGTCGGGCTCGGCCGCGCCGCCGACACCCAGGTCGATTTCACCAAGGAGGAGCGCCTCTACATCGCGCCCTCCGTCACCTTCCAGCCCAATGCCGCGACGAGCCTGACGCTGCTGACCTCGTTCCAGCGCGATCCTGAGACCGGGTTCTACGGCTTCATCCCGTCGGTCGGCACCGCGCTGCCGAACCGCAACGGCCGCATCCGCAGTAACTTCTTCCCGGGCGAGCCCGGCTATGAGGGCTACAGCCGAAACCATCTGACGGCGGGCTACGCCTTCGAGCATCGCTTCAACGACGTCCTCAGCTTCCGCCAGAACGTCCGCTATTCGGATCTGGAATCACGCTTCCGCACGGTCGCGGCCGCTTCGCTCGGAGCCGACCAGCGCACCCTGGCGCGCCGCGTCACCGCCTCCAACGAGAAAGCCAAGACCTTCGGCATCGACAACCAGCTCCAGGCCGATTTCCGCACCGGCGCGCTGACCCACAAGGTGCTGTTCGGCGTCGACGGCTATTGGAGCGACGGTACCGCTTACACGGGCGCCGGCGGCACGGTGCAGACACTCGACGCCTTCAACCCGGTCTATGGCCGCTTGCCCTTCGCGGTCCCGGCGTTGCCGGGCACCGGGCAGGCTCAGCAGCAATATGGCGTCTACATCCAGGACCAGATCAAGCTCGACCGGCTCTCGCTGGTGGTCGGTGGCCGCTTCGACCGGGCGATGGCGCGCACGCGCAACCTCGTCAATGGTGCGCTGACCAAGCAAGACGATTTCGCCAATACCGGCCGTGTCGCGCTGATGTACAATTTCGATAACGGCTTTGCGCCCTATGCGAGCTATTCGACCTCGTTCGAACCGGTCGCGGGCACGACATTCCGCGGCGTCGCGTTCAAGCCGACCGAGGGCGAGCAGTACGAGGCCGGTTTCAAGTACCAGCCGCCAGGTACCAATGCCTTCCTGCAGGCGGCGCTCTACCAGCTGACCCAGGCCAATGTGCAGACGGCGGACCTCGCCAATCCCGGCTTCCAGATCCAGACCGGCGAGGTCAGGGCGCGCGGCGTCGAGGTCGAGGCGCGGGCGACGGTCTTCGACAATCTCGATCTCGTCGCGGCCTATACCTTTACCGACGCCGAGGTGACCAGGAGCGCCGGCGTCGATCTTGGCAAGCAGCCGACCGTGGTGCCGCGCCACATGGCCTCGCTCTGGGCGCACTACACTTTCAAGACCGGCCTGTTCTCGGGGCTCGGGCTCGGAGCCGGCGTGCGTTATGTCGGCAAGGGTGCCGGCGATCCCGGCAACACCTTCTTCACCGACGACTACACGCTGGTCGATGCCGCGATCAGCTATGATCTCGGCGCTGCCAATGCTGCGATGAAGGGCTGGAAGGTGCAGGTCAACGCCCAGAACCTGTTCGACAAGGAGTATGTCGCCGGCTGCTACGGTGCCGTGCAGTGCTCCTTCGGCATGCGCCGGACCGTGCTCGCCACCTTGTCCTATCGCTGGTGAGGGCGGGATGCTGCGGCCGGAACGATTTGCCTTCGAGGGATATCCAGCCCCGGCGCTCCGGCCGGTCGAGCTGCCGCACACGCACAGCCTCGCCTTCACCTCGCCAGGAGGAGCCGAGTACCGGCTGCTGGTCGCGATCCCGCCCGAGCTGGCCCCGGCCAGCGGCTTCCCGGTGTTGGTTCTCGTCGACGGTGATGCGCTGTTTGCGACGGCGTTGTCCGCTGCACGGCTGCAGGCTGGCCGGACCGAGGTGACGGGCGTCAGCCCAGCGATCATCCTCGGCATCGGCTATCCCGGGGCTGCGCCCTTCGATGCCGAGCGGCGCCGGCAAGACCTCTTGCCGACGGACGGCGGTGCCGACCGCTTCCTCGATCTGATCGCCGGCGAAATCCTCACCCTGATCGAAGGGCTCGCGCCTGTCGATCGCGCGCACCTGTCGCTGGTCGGCCATTCCTTCGGCGGGTTGTTCGCGCTGCACGCGCTGTTCGCGCGCCCGGGCCTGTTCCGCAGCCATGTCGCCGGCAGCCCGTCGATCTGGTGGGACGAGCGCACCATCCTCGCTACGCGCGAGCGCTTCCTGAATTCGCCCGCGACGACGGCCTTGCCACGCCTGCTGATCACCGTCGGCGGCGAGGAGCAGAGCAGCGACGAGCGACGCGATCCGCAGCGGGCTGCGCGGCTGCGCATGGCCCGCATGATCGACAATGCTGCCGAAATGGCAGAGGTGCTGACGGCATGCGGGCGTGTCGATTGCGAGCACTTCGTCTTCACCGGCGAGAACCATATCTCGGTCCTCCCGGCCATGCTGTCACGTGGCGTCGCTTTCACCCTCGGCGATGGCGGAAAGGTCCCGGCATGATCGCTTCCTCACTGCGGCTTGCGACACGCCTGCTGCTCGCCGTCGTTCTGCTGCTCCCCATTCTGGCGAGTGCAGCGATCGCCGAGCCGATCACGGTCACCGATCTGCTCGGGCGCAGCGTTACCTTACCCGGCCCGGCGAAGCGGATCGTGCTGGCGCAAGGACGCCAGCTCAACGCCCTCGGCCTGATCCATCCTGACCCGATCAGCCTGCTGGCCGGCTGGGGCGCCGATCATCGCCGCCAGAATCCTGACGCCTATGCCCGCTACCTCGCCAAGTTCCCGGTGATCGAGTCTGTGCCGACCGTCGGCGATGGCGCGACGCCGGACGGCTTCTCCTTCGAGAAGACGGTGTCGCTGTCACCGGACTTGGTGATCCTCAGCTCGTCGCTCGCCGGTACGCGGCGCGGACCGGGCGATCTCGTTCAGCGTTTCGAGGCGGCCGGCATCAAGGTCGCCGTCGTCGATTTCTACCTGCAGCCGATGCGCGACACGCTGCCGAGCCTGCGCATCCTCGGCAAGCTGATCGGCCGCGAGGGCCAGGCCGAGGCCTATATCCGCTTCTACGAGGAGCGCCGGCACCTGATCGAGGAGCGCGTGCGCAGCGCGGAGCGTCCGGCTGTCTTCATGCATGCCCATGCCGGCGGCTTCGATTGCTGCCCGACGCCGGGCAAAGGCACGTTCGACGACTTCATCACCGCAGCTGGCGGCCGCAACATCGCCGCCGCGATCCTGCCGGGCGCGACCGGGCAGATCAGCCTCGAGCAGCTCCTGGCCGCCGATCCCGCGATCTATGTCGCGACCGGTGGGACGCATCTGGCCAAGCTGGGCGGTCTCGTTCTCGGACTAGGCGTCCCCCGCGAGACCTCAGCGCAGAGCTTCGCTGCCCTGCTGGAACGGCCCGGCATCGCTGCGCTCGCAGCGGTACGCAATCGCCGCGCTTACGGGCTCTGGCAGCTGTTCAACGACACCCCGCTCCACATCGTCGCCATCGAGCGATTGGCGAAATGGTTCCACCCGGATCGCTTCGCCGATGTCGACCCGCAGGCGACGCTGTCTGAGATATCCAACCGTTTCTCGGCGATCCCGCTCGACGGTCCGCTCTGGATCGAGAGCGCCGGCCAGGCAAAGCCCTGAGCCTCCAGGGCCGCGACAGGACAATTCCCATGACCATGCTTCGCGCCGAAACGCGTATCGCCTTGCCCGATCCCGCAGCCGTGCTGCAGCCGCTTTGCGCGCACCTGCTCGAGCATGAGGCTAAGGTGAGCGAGGCCGATGGCGTGACGACGATCGGCCTCGGTGACAGCCGGGCCGAGCTGAGCGCGGTGCCGGGTGCGCTGTCCGTCGTCGTCGAGGCGGTCGATCTCGCCGGCGTTCAGGGCATGAAGCTTGTGATCGCGAGCCATGTCGTCGAGTTCTCGCCCGAAGGCGCCGCGCCGGCGATCCGCTGGAGTGGTGACGGCGCCGAGCCGATGCTGCCGCCCGATTTCCGGGTGCTGACCGTGACCGGCGTCGAGCAGCTGACGCCGCATATGCGCCGCATCCGCTTCCGCGGCGACGACCTCGCCCGCTACGACTCGCTGGAGGCGCTGCATGTGCGTCTCTTCATTCCGCCGGCGGGCCTCGCTGAACCGGTCTGGCCAATGATCGGGGCGGATGGCCTGCTGCAATCGCCGCCGCCGGAGCAGCGGCCGGCGATCCGCAAATATACGATCCGCGAGATCGATGTCGCGGCCGGCACGCTCGCCATCGATTTCGTGCTGCATGACGATGCCGGTCCGGGCTCGGCCTTCGCCGCCGGCGTGAATATCGGCGACCGGATCGGCATGGCAGGCCCGGGTGGGCGCGGCCTGAAGCAGGCCGATCGCTACCTCTTCGTCGCCGACGAGACCGGGCTACCGGCGCTGGCGCGCATGCTGGCAAACTTGCCGAGGCAAGCGAGCGGGCTTGCGCTGATCGAGGTCGCCGACGCGAATGAGCGTCAGGCCCTGCCGCTGCCGGAAGGGTTCGATGCCCGCTGGCTCCATCGCGATGGCGCGGCGCCCGGCTCCACGACTCTGCTGACCGACGCGCTGGCGACGCTCGACTGGCCGGTGGGCGAGGGCAGCCTCTATCTCTGGGCTGCCTGCGAGCATGCGGCTTTCCGCGAGATCCGTGCTGTGGCGCGTCGGCATCTGCGCCCCGACATCGATGCTCATCTCGTCGTCAGCTACTGGCGCTCCGGTCTCGCCGAGGAACAGCACATGGCGGAGAAGAAGCAGGCCGCAAAGGCTGCTTGAGCGCGTTTGGCGATAAGGTCGACCTCCGCTTCAGGCCTTCAGATGCAGCGTCACCAGCACGGTGATCTCGGCGCCCTCAGGCAGCGTCGCGGCAACGCGCACGAAATTGCCGAAATGGGCGAGGCGCTGGAAGGTCACCGCGTCCTTCGCTGCAGGCAGCGCAAACTCCGAGCCCTCGGCGCACCAGTGCATGCCGTCGGCGGAGATCTCGATGCGGGCCTTCGGCAACGATCCCTTCGGCTGCTTCAACGCCCGCACGAAGACGATGGCTTCCTTGGCCCAGCCGGCCTCGTAGGGCTCGCTCGCGCTTGTCCCGGTCCAGCTCTCGTTGCGGGCGACGACGGCGGTCAGGTTCTCGGGCAGCATCAGAACTCTCCCGACAGGCAGACGGAATCGAGATAGGCGAAGGCGCGCTTGTCGGTGTCGGTCTCGGCGAAGAAGCAGAGGTTGAGCATGCACCAGAGGTTCTTCATCGCGGGGATGCGGATGCAGTCAAAACCGTCCATGGCGAAGACGCGGTCGTTGACCTGAAATCTGGTCGCCTGCATCGAGCCGAGGTCGAAGTCGAAGCGCAGATAGTGCCAGTTCACCTTGGTCGGGATCTCGTTGTAGCAGAGCCGCTGCTCGCCGCCCGGCAGGTCTTCCCAGTCATCGGGCGCGAGATGGTAGTGCGTGATCGTCTTGCCGGCATTGCCGATCGGCTTGATCGGCGTCGTCTTGCGCTTGAACTGCCATTTCTGCAGGTGCTTGCCGTCTTGCGCGTTGAGGAAGCGCAGATGCGGCATGACGCGGTCGCCCGGCCCTGAGCTGTCGCCGATCTGGAGATCGTAGAGGAAGCCGAAGGAGCGGATATCGGTCTCCGAGAGCTGCAGATCGGTCGCCTCGGGCTTGAAGGTGAAATAGGCCTCGAGCCGGATAGGCCCCGGCTTGCGGAAGGTCAGGCGCTTGATCGCGACGTTCTGCGCGCCCTTCTTCGGCCGTGTCGCGATCTTCAGCGCATAGGAGCCGTCGACGCCGCCATGCGAGCCGAAATCCCAGTTCGGTAAGGTCGAGAGCATGGCTTGGCTGTGCTGGGCATAGCCCGGCAGCATCGCGTCGAGGCTGTCCTCGTAATTGCCGACGAGCTGGGTCCAGCCGCACATGCCGCGGTCGAAATCGTCGAGGCAGATGATGCGGGGCAGCGGGTCGAAGCGGCTGAGCTGCGGATCGGCCTCGCGAATCGCGCGGCGCATGTCGTCGAGCTGGGTCATGATCCTACCCTTTCACCGCGCCGGCGGTCAGGCCCGCGACGAGGTGCTTCTGCATGAGGATGACGAAGGCGAGCACCGGCACGAGTTGCACGGTCGAGGCGGCAAAGAGCACGCCCCATTCGACGCCTTCGACGGCGCCGATCATCTCGGAGATCACCAGCGGCGCGGTCTTTGCCTTGGTCGTGGTGAAGATGAAGGCGAAGAGGAACTCGTTCCAGGCGTAGACGATGACGAAGACCGAGACCGCCAGCATGCCCTGCGCCGCCATCGGCAGGATCACGCGCATGATGATCTGGAACTGCGAAGCGCCGTCCATCATCGCGGCCTCGTCGAGCTCGCGCGGGATCTGGTCGATGAAGGTGCGCATCACCACCGTCCCGAGCGAGACGAAGAAGGTGGCGTAGAGCACGATCAGCACGAAATGCGTGTCGTTGAGGCCGAGCCAGTTCACCACCGGAAAGAGCGGCAGCGTGATCACGATCGGCGGGACCAGCCGGATGAAGATCAGGAAGAAGGCCGAGGCCTGCAGGCCCTTCGAGGCGAAGCGCGAATAGGCGAAGCCGGCGAGCAGCGAGACGGCGACGGCGAGCACGGTGGCGCCGACCGTGACCAGGAAGCTGTTCCACAGCCCGAAGAAGAAATCGCCCCAGCGGCTCCAGAGCGCCTCATAGTTCGCCAGGGTCGGCATGAACGAGAAGGTGCTGGAGGTCGAGAAGATGTCGCGGTCGGCCTTGAAGGACGACAACGCGATCAAGCCGATCGGCACGAGCGACCAGGCGACGATCGCGAGGACGCCGACGAGCTTGAGCAGGGAGCGCAGGAGCTTAGGCATGCTTGCCGAACATCTCCCTGTAGAGCCCACGCAGGTAGAACAGCGCGAGCAGGAGCGAGGCGAGCACCAGCAGCCAGCCGGTGGCGGCGGCCGGGCCGAAGGCGTTGTAGCGGAAGGCCTCGAGATAGAGATAGACCGCCATCACCTCGGTCGAGCGGGCCGGGCCGCCGCCGGTCATCAGCCAGACCTCGGAGAACAGGCGGAAGGCGAAGATGTAGCGGAACAGCGCGGCGATCAGCAGCGCCGGCATCAGCAAAGGCAGCGTGATTCGGCGAAACGAGGTCCAGGGCGAGGCGCCGTCGATCGCCGCGGCTTCGTAGAGATCGCCGGGGATCGAGAGCCTCGCCGCATAGAGGATGATGAAGCTGAAGGGCAGGTGCAGCCAGATCGAGAGCAGGCTGACCATGGCGAGGCCATGGCTCGGGTTCACCGCCCATTCGATCGGCGGCAAGCCGAGCGACATCAGGAGCCGGCTCATCATTCCGACATCCGGCTCGAACAGGAAGCGCCACATCACCACCGCCGAGACCTCGCTGACGGCATAGGGCGCGAGCACGATCGCCAGCAGCAGCGGCCGGAACGGCACGCCCGAGGCGAAAAACAGCGCCATGCCGAGGCCGAGCAGCAATTCGACATGCACCACGACGGCGACGACGATCACCGTGTTGAGCAGCGCCTTCCAGAAATAGGCATCGCCCAGCACCTTGGCGTAGTTGGCGAAGCCGACGAAGCTCGCCGCCTGACCGAAGGAGGACTGGTTGAGGCTGAGCCAGAAGACGTAAATCGCCGGCAGGAAGATGATGCCGCCGATCATCAACTGGACCGGCGAGACCAGCGCGATCGCGGAGAGAGGGGTGCGGGCGCTCATCGGGCGATCCTGAAGCGCGCCAGCGCGTCGCGGTCGATCTCGATACCAAGCCCCGGCCCCTGCGGCACGGAAAGCTTGCCCTCGACCAGCTGCGAGCCTTCGCCGACGATCGGATGGGTGAAGGCGTCGCGCAGCGGGTTCTGGTAGACCATGCACTCGAAGGTGCGGAAGGTCTCGGCCGCGGCGGCGAGCTGCAGGCTGGCAGCGACGCAGATCGCACCCGACCAGCCGACATGCGGCGCGTAAGCGGTGTTGAAGGCGGCGGCGAGCTCGCAAATCCGCCAGGTCTCGCTGATGCCGCCCGAGCGTGTCACATCCGGCTGGATCAGCCCGAGCGAGCGATCCTGCAGCGAGATCAGCGCGTCCGAGGCGACGAAATCGCTCTCGCCGGCGGCGAGCCTGATCGGCAGATGCTGGGCGAGACGGCGATAGCCCTCGCGATCCTGCGGCGCGATCGGCTCCTCGAAGAAACCATAATCGAGATCGGCCAGCGCGCGCCCGACGATCAGCGCGTCGTCGACATCGTAGGCCCAGTTGGCATCGACATAGAGGGCGATGTCGTCGCCGGCGAGCTTGCGGACGAGCTTGGCGCGGGCGATCGCATCCCGGAGCGGATGGCCGAGCTTGACCTTGATCTCGCGAAAGCCCGCCTTGAGCACTGCGGCGACCTCGGCCTCGACGGTGGCATCGTCGAGCCAGTTGATCGAGGAGGCATAGGCCGCGACCTCGTTGCGTCCCATGCCGCCGAGCAGCTTGTGGATCGGCAGGCCGGCCTGCTTGCCGGCAATGTCCCAGAGCGCGATGTCGATCGCCGCGATCGCCTCGACGATCTGGCCGCCCGGGCGCCCTGACAGCGCGGCGCGCATCGCCTTCCAGAGCGCCCGCCGGTCGGCCGCATCTCGCCCCATCAGGCGCGGCACCAGCGCCTCCTCGATGAAACGGGCATAGCCAGCCGCGCCTCGGCGGCAGAGTCCCTCGCCGAAGCCGACGGTGCCATCTTCGGTCTCGACCTCGACCACGACGAGCTCGATCGCCGGATGGTCGCCCTGCGACGTCCGCTGGACCTTGGGCAGCGTCGCCCGCAAGGGATGTGCGATGATCTTCGAGATGCGGCTGGCTGGCATGCAGCGGCGTCCTCTTGACTCCTTAACTTATCTGATAGGTTGAACAGTTGCCAAGCTCAGCGGCATCTGTCAATGATCATCGAACGGAGGTGATCGATGAGCGGTGCCGCTTCATCCCTGCTGGGTAGCGACGACCCATTCGCTGGTGGCGACGTCGTGCCTATGCGGCTGGGCGACGCCGTGATCCAGCGCATCACCCAGGCGATCCAGGACGGCCGCCTGAAGCCGGGCGACACCTTGCCATCGGAAACGCGGATCGCCGCCTCCTTCGGCGTCAGTAAGCCGATCGCCCGTGAGGCCATCCGCCAGCTCGCGGCGATGGGCGTCGTGCATATCCAGCAGGGCAAGCCGACCCGCATTCAGGCGCTCGACGCCGCTCCGCTCGATCGCTTCTATCGTTTCGCGGTGCGTGGCCGCGCCAACGGCCTGACCGAGGCGGTGGAACTGCGTCGCATTCTCGAGCCGCCGATCGCGGCCCACAGCGCTGCGCGCCGTTCGCCTGAGGACATCGAGAAGCTCGACCTGATCCTCGCCCGCATGGAGGATGCGCTGGGCCATGTGCCGCGCTGGATCGAGGCCGATCTCGACTTCCATGAGGCCATCGCGGCGTCCTCGGGCAACCGCCTGCTCGACTTCCAGATCAGGGGCCTCAGGCCAGTGATCCGCGAAGTCATGGAGATCTTCAATTCGCGCGAGAAGCGCACCAAGGAAGATTGGCGGCGCACCTTCGAGCGGCATATGCGCGTCGTCGAGGCGATCCGCGCCGGCGATCCGGCTGCGGCCTTCGCCGCCATGAACAAGCATTTCGAAGCGGCAGAAGCCGCCATCGCGGAACTCGCGAACCATCGGGAGGACAGGCATGAGCACGGAGACAGGACTGAACCGTAGGCAGTTCGGCGCGGGCATTATCGGGCTGAGCTTCGCGACGTTGGGCGCCGGTGCTGCCCGTGCGCAGCAGAGCGGGCCGTTCAACGTCTTCGCCCATCGCGTCATGCAGACGGTCTCGACCGGCGCGCAGGGCGGCGACATCACCAGGGACTGGGCCGCGAAGAACGGCGTGACCGTCCAGTGGACGACCTTCGACACCGGGCCGTTGCAGGAGCGGCTCTTTCGCGAGGCGAGCCTCGGAGAGAGCTCGGTCGATGTCGGCTTCGTCCTCAACACGCAGGTCGTGCCGCGCGCCGCAAACCTGTTCGAGGCGCTCGACGACTATCTCAAGCGCGATCCGCTCGAGGACCCCGCCGACATCTTCCCGGGATTGATGCAGGGCATGACTGTCGGCGGCAAGCAGCTCGCCGTGCCGTTCCGGCATGCCTCCTCCGGCCTGCACTACAATGAGGAGATCCTGGCCGAGAAGGGCTTCTCCAAGCCGCCGGCGACGATCGAGGAGATGATTGAGATCGCCAAGGCCTGCAGCTATCGCCGCTCCGACGGCACGCAGATCGTCGGCCTGTGCACGCCGGGGGTGACCTATCCCAATGTGATCGATCTCGCCCGTGCCTGGGACGGCGAGTTCATCACGCCCGACTTCAAATGCGCCGCCGACCAGCCGCCGATGCTGACTGCGATCAGGACCTTGCGCGAGCTCTTCCAGGCCAATGCCTTCCCGCGCAATTTCGCGACGCTCTCGCCCGAGGACGTCAATGTCTGGATGCAGCAGGGCCGGGCGGCGATGAGCCTGCAGAGCATGGGCCGCAACCGCATCTACAACGATCCGCAGAAGTCGAAATTCTCCGGCAAGATCAAGACGATCGCCGTGCCGGCCTCGAAGACGCTGGCGGGCAAATACGATGCTGCCCCGGCCAAGGTCGAGTTCTGGGGAATGGTCATCCCGAAGAACGCCAAGCGCAAGGACCTCGCCTGGAACTTCATCAAGGCGATGGCCTCGAAGGAGGCGACCCTCAAGGCCGCGCTCAACGGCAACGGCCCGGTGCGCGCCTCGACCTATGCCGACCAGAGCTTCGCCGGGACCGTGCCTTACGCGGCCGAGGAATTGAAGGTGCTGAAGGTGGCGCGCGTGCCGCTGCCCGCCTTCGACGAGGCGGCCCGCGCCGGCGACCTCTTCAAGGAGGAGGCGGAGGCCGCGGTGCTCGGCATGAAGACGCCGGAAGAGGCAATGGCCTCGCTGGTCAAGCGCGTGCAGCCGCTGCTGCCGGCCTGAGCCCCGCGCGACAGGGCGCGACGACAGCGCCCGACAAGCTTGTGAAGGAAGTCCATGTCACAGTCGATCTCGCGCCGCCGGTTCGGCGCTCTCGCTGGCGCGGCTGTGGCCGCTGCCGCCTTGCCCGGCCGGGCCTTCGCGCAGGCGAAGACGCTGACCGCGCTCGGCCATCGCGTCCACCAGACCGCCGCGACGACCGGGCCGGGGGGCGACGCCACCGAAGCCTTCCGCAAGGCGAGCGGGGCGAACCTGAACTGGGTCACCTTCGGCGACGTCAACGCCGTGCATGAGCGGCTGTTGCGCGAGGCATCGCTGGCCGAGACCTCGATCGACGTCGCCTATCTCGTCAACGGCCGCGCCGTGCCGCGCAATCTCAGGCTGTTCGAGCCGCTCGATGCGCTGCTGAAGGACGCGCCGATCGAGGCTTTCGACGATTTTGCGCCGGGGCTGATCGGCCCGCTCAAGGTCGATGGCGTATTGCACGGCGTCCCCGTCCGCCACGCCACCAATGCGCTGATCTACAATGAGGCGCTGCTGGAGGAGCGCGGCGTCAGCAAGCTGCCGGCGACCTTCGAGGAGCTGGTCGAGGCGGCGCGCAAGCTGACCTTCAAGCGCGAGGACGGCACGCAGGTCCATGGCCTCGCCTTCACCGCGGTGTTCGCCTCTAATTTCCTGACTTTCTCGCGCTGCCTCGGCGGCGACTACATGACGGCCGACGGCAAGCTCACCGCCAACGAGCCGACGATGGTCAAGGCGCTGACGATCCTGGCCGACCTCTACAAGGCCGGCGTGCTGCCGCGGAACTTCGCCACGGTGAACAATGAGGAGATCACCACCTGGATGCAGCAGGGCAGGGCGGCGATGACGATCAATCCCTTCGCCCGGCTGGTCTCCTACAACGATCCGGCCAAGGGCAAATATGGCGGCCGCTTCAAGTCGCTGCTGCCGCCGATGGCGGCCGATCTTGCCGGCAAGGTTGCGTTCGCGCCGACGGTCGAGTTCTGGTCGCTGATGATCCCGAAGAACGCGAAGCAGAAGCCGCTCGCCTGGGAGCTGATCCGCGCTTTGTTGTCGAAAGCCGGCACCACGACGATGGCGCTCAACGGCAATGGCCCGACCCGGATTTCGACCTATGCCGACGACAAGCTCAGGGCGGCGATGTCCTATGCCGCTGACGAAGCCGCGGCGCTGAAGGCCTCGCGCATCCATCTACCTGCCTTCGACGAGCAGGCGCGCGCTCATGACATCTTCATCGAGGAAACGCAGGCCGCCGTGCTCGGCCGGAAGCCGCCGCAGCAGGCGATGGATGATGCCGTCGCCCGCGTGAAGCCGCTGCTCGGCTGATGAAGGGTCTGCTTTTAGGGCGCGTCGCCCTCGTCACTGGCTCGGCGAGCGGCATCGGTCTGGCGATCGCGACACGGCTCGCTGAGGCCGGCGCGCATGCGATCATCCATGATCGGGACGCCGCGGCCGCGACCGCGGCGGCCCTGGATCTGCGAACATCAAACCTCACGGCATCGACCTTGATCGCCGATCTCGCTGATGTCGGGGCTCCTTCCGCCATGGCAGCGGAGCTGACGGCGAACGGGACCGAGGCCGACATCCTCGTGCTTTGCGCGTCGGTCGAGACCCTCGAGACCTGGGATGCGGTCTCCGAAGCGGCGATGGCTGCCCAGACGCAGATCAATCTCCATGCCACGGTGCGGCTGCTGCGGGCCTTCCTGCCGGGCATGCTGGCACACGGCTTCGGACGGGTGATCGCCATCGGCAGCGTGCAGGAGGCGCGTCCCAATCCGACGCATTTCTATTACGCCGCCACCAAGGCCGCGCAGACCAACATGATCCTCAATCTGGCGCGGACCCTGCGCGCGCCCGACGTCACCTGCAACATCATCCAGCCCGGCGCGATCCTGACCGATCGCAATCGCGCCGTTCTGGCTCAGCCGGGACGGGAGGAACAGGTGCTCGCGCGCATCCCTCTCGGCAGGCTCGGTCGTGCCGATGACTGCGCCGGCATCGCGCTGCTGCTCTGCTCGCCCGAGGGGTCGTACATCAACGGCGCTGAGATCGCGGTTGATGGCGGCATGCGGCTATGAGCTGCTCTCCGATGCGGAGCGCTCCAGCTTCGGCAAGGAGAGCGTGACGCGCAGACCGCCTTCGGTGCGGTTCTCCAGCGTGACCGAACCACCGTGCGATCGAGTGATGGCGAGCGCGATCGTTAGCCCAAGGCCCGAGCCACCGGTCTGACGACCGCGCGATTCCTCCAGCCGGACGAAGGGGTGGAACACCCGCTCCCGATCGGCCTCCGCGATGCCAGGTCCCTCATCCTCAACGGTGACGGAGAAGCTGTCGTTGGCATCGGTAATGCTGACCCTCACCGTCTGACCATACTTCACGGCATTGCCGATGATGTTGGACGCCGCGCGCTTCAGGGAGAGCAACCTGCCCTGGACCGGAGCCGACTTCAGCCCGACGAGCGAGACAGAGTGACCCTGGTCGACATGTTCGTCGACGATCGTCTCGATCACCGAGGCGAGGTCGACCGGGCGCAGCGGCTCGCTGGAAGTCCCGCCACGCAGATAGTCGAGAGTCGAGTCGATCATCGCCTCCATCTCGCCGAGATCGGCGTCGATCAGGGCGCGGGTCGCCTCGTCTTCGAGGAACTCGGAGCGGAGCCTGAGGCGCGTGATCGGTGTGCGCAGGTCGTGCGAGACGGCCGCCATCGCCTGCATCCGCTCGGTGACGAGGCTTCGGATACGCTCACGCATCGTGTTGAAGGCGCGCGCGGCGCGGCGAACCTCGACCGGGCCGGTTTCGGGCAGGGGTTGCGGTGTCTGGTCGAGGCTGAAGCGCTCGGCCGCCAGAGCGAGATCGCGCAAGGGTCGTGTCGCCCAGCGCAGCAGCAGCAGCGCGACGACGACGATGGCGACCGCGAAGCAGATCATGATCGCGGTCAGGCCCCAGTCGAGATGCTGTGAGGCACCAAGCGCGGAGGAGGAGAAATTGACCCAGGAGCCGTCTTCGAGCTGCACCGAGACCAGCATCATGTGCTTGTAGGCATTGGCCTCGCCGGCACCGAGCGCGCCATCGTCGGCGAAACCGACCCGAAAGGATTCCGCCGCCAGTTCCGGCGCCAGCTCCTTGAGCCGGGTTTCCATCGCCCGGGTCCGCTCGGTCATCGGCGCCGAGCCGAGAATCAGGCTGACCTTGCTCCAATGCACTTCGAGGCTCGCACTCGACAGGTCGTGCGCGACGCGGTCGCGTTCCGGCGCCTGCGGCAGGCTCGCGATCGCCCGCTTGATCGAGACGATGCGCTCGGCGAGGCCGCGATCCTGGCCTGCCGTCGCAAGGTTTTCGACGCCGACGCGATAAGCCCAGTAACCGAGCAGATGGAAGGCGAACAGCGCCGCGACCAGGATCAGGATGGCGCGGCTGGCGACCGTATCGGGCCAGAGCCGCTTGGCGAGGCTCGTCAAGCGGGCTGTCCTTGCTGGTGGTCGACCTGTGAGGCGAACAGGTAGCCGGCGCCGCGGACCGTCTTGATCAACTGGCTGCCGTTCGCGTCGGCTTCGAGCTTGCGGCGCAACCGGCTGATCTGGACATCGATGGTGCGGTCGAACGGGTCGTCGCTCGTCCGCGTCTTGGCGAATTGCATCAGCGCCTCGCGCGACAGCACCCGATTGGCGTGCTCGACGAAGGCGACGAGCAGGTCGAACTCGCCGGTCGAGAGGTCGATCAGCGTCCCGGACGGCGATAGCAGCTCGCGCCGCCGCAAATCCATGCGCCAGCCGTCGAAAGTCACGATCGCGCTCGCCTGCTGGGCGGCAGAACCCCGCGCCGCACGTGCGCGCCGCAACACGGCTCTTATCCGTGCCAGCAATTCGCGCGGGCTGAAGGGCTTGGTGACGTAGTCGTCCGCGCCACCTTCGAGGCCGCTGATGCGCTCGCTCTCCTCGGTTCGGGCGGTCAGCATCACGATCGGCACCTGCGAGGTCGCGCGCACGTCGCGGCAGAGCTCGACGCCGGAGCGCCCGGGTAGCATCAGGTCGAGCACGATCAGGTCGATGGCGCTGTGCGCCAGCGCCTCCATCATGGCGCGCCCGTCCGGCGCGCCGGTGACCTGATAGCCGTATCGCTGCAGGAAGCGCGCGACGAGCAGCCTGATCTGCGGATCGTCGTCGACCACCAGGATATGGCCATGGTCGTCGGCGGTCATCGCGGCGGGAGCCTGCTCCATCTCTGGCTGTGCTTCGGTTGGAATGTCCGTGTCCCCGCAAGCGGGCTCCTGTCATCTCGCCAGCACAATAGCGCGCTCATCGGCCAACCGCCCGCACCGCTTTGAAACAATTTGTAACGGACGCCCCCGAAAGGCCGCTGCTACCCCTGCTGCATCGAAACAGGGGAGCCGAGTCGTGAGGTTGGTGAAGGTGCCGTTGCTGATGGCGGTTGGTCTGGCGCTGGGCGCCTGCTCCGCCACGGTCCCAGATCATCTGGCCCGGCCGGCCGATCCGAACGTCCGTGTTCCCGCGCTCGCCTATCGCAGCGTGACGGCCGGCGCCGCCAGCTTCCGCCCCGCCGAGCCCAAGGACTGGCGCGAGCTCAATCGCCAGGTCGGACCGAAATCATGATGTTGCCCTCCTATCCGACCGCTCTAAGCCTTCCGAATGGTCGCCGCCTGCTGCGCTGGAGCCTGCTCGCCGGCACGGCAGTTCTGCTCGGCGGGTGCGCCGGTTTCTCCGCCGATGGCGGGATGGCGCCGATCCAGACCGCGACTTACACCGAGATCGGCAAGGATGTCGTCAAGATCAGCGACGACAAGATCGCGCTCACGGCCAAGGCGCGGGTCGATCAGCTCCTGCGCAAGCCGCTGACGGCCGATGCCGCGGTGCAGGTCGCGCTGCTCAACAATCGCGGCCTGCAGGCCGCTTTCAACGAACTCGGCATCGCCGAAGCGCAGATGGTCGCGGCCAGCCTGCCGCCCAATCCGCGCTTCGGCATCTCCAAGCTCTCCGGCCGCTTCGAGGTCGAGATCGAGCGCCAGATCGTCGGCAGCCTGCTCGCGCTGGTGACCTTGCCGGCCAGGGCCGAGATCGCCGGCGACCGCTTCAAGACCGCGCAATTGCGGGCGGTCGAGGCGGTGCTCAGGCTCGCTGCCGACGCGCGTCGGCAACACTATCGCTTGGTCGCCGCCAACGCCCAGGTCGCCTTCTACCAGGAGGCCAAGGGCTCCGCCGATGCGGCCTCCGAGCTGTTCAAGCGGCTCGGCGAGTCCGGCGGCGTCAACAAGATCGACCAGGCGCGCGAATTCGCCTTCGAAGCCGAACTGACCGTGCAACTCGCCCAGGCGCGCCAGCAGCAGAGCCAGGAACGCGAGCGGCTCATTCGCCAGCTCGGGCTCTGGGGCGAAGATCTGAAATTCCGGGTCGGCACCTTGCCGCCGTTGCCACGGCTGCAATCAGTCAAGGCGATCGAGGCCGAGGCGCTGCGCAAGCGCGTCGATATCCAGATCGCGCGAGCCGAGCTCGACACGCTGGCAAAGTCGCTCGGCCTCGCGAATGCGACGCGCTTCGTCAACGACATCGACCTGCTCGGGCGCCGCACCTATGACCGCGGCCGCAGCGTGGGCGCCGACGGCCATGTCGAGCGCGAGGCCAGCCGCAACCGCACGCTGGAGCTGGAGATCGACATCCCGATCTATGATTTCGGCCAGTCCAAGGTCGCGCTTGCCGAGCAGACCTACATGCAGGCCGCCAACAGGCTGGCGGAGAAGGCGGTCAACGCCCGCTCGGAAGCGCGCGAGGCTTATACCGCCTATCGCGCCAATTACGACATCACCCGGCAGTACCAGAACAACGTCCTGCCGCTGCGCAAGATCATCCAAGACCAGTCGCTGCTGCACTACAGCGGCATGCTGAACGACGTCACCGACCTCATCACCGATGCCCGCAACCGTATCCTCTCGAATGTCGCGGCGATCAATGCCCGCCGCGATTTCTGGATCGCCCATACCGACTTCAAGCACGCGCTGATCGGCGGCGGCAGCGGAGGCGGCGGCCCGGCCACGGTAGCCGCAGCTGGCGGCGGCGATGCCGGCGGCGGCGGACACTGAGCGGGCGGAAGGAGCAGAACCATGACCACGCTATCGCGCAGAGGCTTCATCGGCTCGTCCGGGCTAGTCCTGGCCGGAGCGACCGCAGTGTCGGGACGCACAGCCTTCGCCGCCGTGCCGGAGGCCCCGACCATGACCGAGGCGACGACGCAGGCGCCGCTGGTGCCGACGACCGGACCAGACTACCAGCCGGTCGCCACGCTCAACGGCTGGACCTTGCCCTGGCGCATGAACGGCGACTGGAAGGAGTTCCATCTCGTCGCCGAGCCGGTGGTGCGCGAACTCGCGCCCGGCATGAAGGGCTATCTCTGGGGTTATAACGGCCAGTCGCCGGGGCCGACCATCGAGGCGGTCGAGGGCGACAAGGTCCGCATCTACGTCACTAACAAGCTGCCGGAGAGCACCACGATCCACTGGCACGGCCAGCGCCTGCCCAACGGCATGGACGGCGTCGGCGGCTTGAACCAGCCGCATATCCCACCGGGCAAGACCTTCGTCTACGAGTTCCAGCTCAGGCGCTCGGGCACCTACATGTACCATCCGCATTCGGACGAGATGGTCCAGATGGCGATGGGGATGATGGGCTTCTTCGTCGTCCATCCGAAGGACCCGGCCTTCCGCCGCGTCGATCGCGACTTCGTCTTCCTGCTCAACGCCTTCGACATCGAGCCCGGCTCCTATGTGCCGCGCGTCGCCGAGATGACCGAGTTCAACATGTGGTGCTGGAACAGCCGCGTGTTCCCGGGCATCGCCCCGCTCGTGGTCGGCAAGAACGACAAGGTCCGGATCCGCTTCGGCAACCTGACCATGACCAACCACCCGATCCACATGCACGGCTACGAGTTCAAGGTCTCGTGCACCGATGGTGGCTGGGTCGACCCGGCGGCGGCCTGGGACGAGGTCTCGATCGATTGCGCCGTAGGCCAGATGCGCGCCTTCGACTTCGTCGCCGACGAGCTCGGCGACTGGGCGATCCACTGCCACAAATCGCACCACACCATGAATGCGATGGGGCATTCGGTGAAGAACTATATCGGCGTGAACAAGAAGGACCTGGCCAAGCGCATCGCCAGGATCGCGCCGGGCTACATGCCGATGGGCTCGAACGGCATGGGCGAGATGGGCTCGATGGAGATGCCGCTGCCCGAGAACACCTTGCCGATGATGACGGGCTTCGCCCAGTTCGGCCCGGTCGAGATGGGCGGCATGTTCTCGGTGGTGAAGGTCCGCGAGAGCCTCGCCAAGAACGACTACAAGGACCCCGGCTGGTTCAAGCACCCGGAAGGTACCGTCGCCTTCGAGTACAAGGGCCAGAAGCTCGCCGAGGCGCCGCGCGGCGCCTCCCCGGACAGCGGCATCGAACCGACCGAATGGCGGGTCAAGGACCCGCGCAAGCCGAATCTCGGGCCGGACGGCAAGCCGCGGCCTGCGGCGAAGAACCCGCATTCCAACCACTGAAGACATCAATCTCAGCAGGAGAGCCTCATGACGACAGCATTCAAGCTCGCCGCGATCGCGGTCCTGTTCTCTGCCGGCGCCGCCCTGGCAGGCCCCGGCGGGGCGGGGCACGGCCATGGCGACGAGACCGCCTATGGCAAGCCCGGCGATCCCAAGAAGCCGGCCCGCATCGTGCAGGTCGCGATGGCCGAGAAGGACGGCAAGATGTCCTTCATTCCCGACCGGATCGAAGTACGTCGCGGCGAGCAGATCCGTTTCCAGCTGCGCAACAATGGCGAGCTCGATCATGAGCTCGTCGTGGCCACGCTGGAGGAAAACCTCAAGCACGCCGTCGAGATGCAAAAGAACCCCGACATGGAGCATGACGATCCGAACGCCAAGCGCCTCGCGCCGAAGAAGACCGGCGAGATCGTCTGGGCCTTCACCAAGGCCGGCGAGTTCGATTTCTCCTGCCTGATCCCCGGTCACCGCGAAGCCGGCATGACCGGCAAGATCATCGTCAAGTAAGCCTCACGAAAGGAGCATCCCATGCTCAGGACGGCAACCACCCTCGCATTCATCCTCATCGCCTTGCCGGCTGCGGCGCAGTCGATCAGCGGCACGGTCACCAAGGTCGACGAGCCCCAGGGCAAGCTCACCATCAATCACGGCCCGATCAAGAACCTCGACATGGACGCCATGACGATGGTGTTCCGCGCCGGCGATCCGGCCATCCTGAAAGGGCTCAAGGCGGGAACCAAGGTCAAGTTCGACGCCGACCGCGTCAACGGCCAGATCACCGTCACCAAGCTCCAAAAGGCGAAGTGATCCGACCTAGCGGGGATGGATCGCGCCGGTCCATCCTGCTGTGCCGGGGCAGCGCCCCGGCATTGGTCTTCCTCGGCAGCTTTTCCGCCGCATTCGCCTCCGATGGCGACCTGCAGCGCATTCTGCTCGGTCACGCTTGCGTCAAGCCGCGGGTCGAGACTGTGCTGAAGCAGGCGTCCCTCGTCGCCTATCGCGTCAACTGCCTCGGCACCGCGCACAAGGTCCTCGATGTCCTGTGCGACGGCCATCGTTGCAGCGCCAGCCAGCGCAGGGACAGGGCGGATTCACCCTAGCCGGCTCGCCGCGGCGAGGATTACTTCAGCCCGCTCGTGACGAAGTTACGGATGTAGAACTTCTGGAACAGCAGGAACGGCACGAGCGCGACGAGGCCGGCGAGCGTGGTCGAGGAAAACAAGCGACCCCATTCCGTGCCCTCCAGGCTGATATTGCGCGCGATCGCCACCTGCACGAGCGTGTGCTCCGGCGACGGCGCCGCCACCAGCGGCCAGAAGAACGCCTCGAACTGGTGCATGAACAGCATGATGCCGCCGGTCAGCACCACCGGCCAGGAGATCGGCAGCGCGATCTTCAGCCAGATATGGCCCCATGACGCCCCGTCGACCCGCGCCGCCTCGTAGAGCTCGCGTGGCAGGCCGGCGAAGAACTGGCGGAACATGAAGATGACGAAGCCGTTGGCGAGGTCGGGCAGGATCAGCGCGGCGTAAGAGTCGATCAGGCCCAGACTCTGCACGAGGATGTAGAGCGGGATGACGATCGCCTCGAACGGCATCATCGCCGCCGCGAGGACGAAGGCGAAAATGACGTTCTTGAAACGGAAATCGAAGACCGCGAAGGCAAAGCCCGCGGCGGCGTTGATGATGACGCCGACCACCATTGTGGTCAGCGCGACGAAGAGCGAATTGCCGACGGCGCGCGGGAAGCCGGTGCCGATGAGCGAGGTGTAGTTCTCCAGCGTCAGCCGGTCGGGGATGAGCATGCCCCAGCCGAGCCGGCTGCCATGGGCGAAGATGTCTGCGGGCGGGCGCAGCGAGGAGACCACCAGCCAGATCAGCGGCAAGAGCAATACGAGCGCGATCAGCGACATCGTGACGTAGCGCGCGGCGCCGAGCGCCAGCATGGTGGAGCGGCGATCGACGCTCATGCCTCGGCTCCTTCCTTGTCGCGGAACAGCCTGAGCTCGATCGCGGCGATCACGCCGATGATGACGAGGATGATCGTCGACAGCGCCAGCGAGCGCCCCCAGTTGATGAAGGTGAAGGCGTTCTCATAGGCGCGGAACATCAGGAGGTCGGTCGCGCCGTTCGGGCCGCCCTTGGTGATGATGTAGACCGGCGCGAAGAACAGGAAGTTGATCGCGGTATCGGCGACGAACACGAAGGCGAGCGGCCGGCGCATCTGCGGCAGGGTGATGTGGACGAGCTGGTGCCAGCGACTGGCGCCGTCGATGCGGGCGGCCTCATAGAGCTCGCCCGGAATGCGATAGAGCCCGGCCAGCAGGAAGATCATCCAGTAACCGCAGCCCTTCCAGGTCGCGATGGCGATCATGGTGCCGAGCGCCTGATGCTCCGACAGGAAGAAGGGCTGGCGGCCGATGCCGATGCCTTCGAGGATGGCGTTCACCGGCCCGAGATTGGAGTCGAGCATGATGTTCCACAAAACGGCGGTGAGGCCGGTGGAAAGCGTCATCGGCAGGAAGAAGGCGGCACGGAAGAAGGTGACGCCCCTGCCCGGCGCCATCACCAGCAGCGCGTAGCAGAAGGCGATCGCGATCTGCAGCGGGTTGATGATGATGTTGAAGATCAGCGTGACCTTCAGCGAATTCCAGAAGCGCTCGTCACCGAAGAGCTGGGCAAAGTTCGTCAGGCCCCCAAAGGAGGTCTCGCCGGCGAGGTTTTGGGTGAACAGGCTGCCGCCGATGGCGATCACGATCGGCGTCAGCCGAAACAGGACGAGGAAGGCCAGCGCCGGCAAGAGGAAGGCGAGCAGTACCAGCGTGCGCGGCTGCATCGGATCGGCGGAGCGGCGCCGCGCGACACGCGGCGCCTCCGAGGCGGCGACAGGGGCGGAAGCCCGGTCGGACAAGGCGGTCATCTCCGGTCAGCCGCGATACTTGGCGAATTCGCGGTCGATGTCGCGGGCGGCCTTCTTCAGCCGCTGCTCGACATTGGCGCCGCCCTGGATCTCGCGGAAGGCGCCGCGCAGGATGTCCTCGTATTCGAGCCAGCCCGGCGTCGCCGGCCGCGGCACGGCGGTGTTCTCCATCTCGGAGCGGACGATGCGCCAGCCGGGCGTGTCGAGCTCGGCGCCCATCGAATCCCAGACCGATTTCAGCACCGGCGGGTTCGGCCGCAGGCGCGCCTGCGCCTCGACATACTCAGGCTGGGCGAAGGCCTTGATGAAGGTCTCGGCCGCGGCGCGCTGCTTGGTGCGCGGGTTCATGCCGATATGCCAGCTGCCGGTCGGCGTCACCGCCTTGCCGCCCTCGAAATAGGGCTGCGGCGCCACGGTCCAGTCGAGATCCTTGCGCGCCGAGATCGAGGCGAGGCTGGGCGTCGTCGCAAGATACATCGAGGCCCGGCCGGTCGCGAACATTTCGAGCGCGAGATTGGTGTCGAACACGCCGGTCGGCGTCACCTTATGCTTGTTGAAAAGGTCGGCGTAGAACTGCATCGCATCGATGAAGGGCTTGGAATCGACATAGCCGGTCGCGGTCAGCCCGTCCTCGCTCAGCACCTGCGCGCCCTTCGACTGCGGCAGGGTCAGCGCCTGATAGGGCCGGTCGGCCATCTCGAAGACGAGGCCCCACTGGTTCTTGGCGGGGTCGGTCAGCTTCTTGGCAGCTTCGAGCGTCTGCTCCCAGGTCCAGCGCTTGGCGACGTCGGGCTCGGGCAGGGCGACGCCGGCGTCCGCGAAGTGCTTGCGGTTGAGGAACAGCACCATGCCGCTGCTGATATAGGGCAGCGTCATCAACTTGCCCTTGTAGGTGCCCTGCGCCAGCGCCGCCTTGCTGTAGCGGCTGAGATCGTTGCCGAGGATGCCGTCGAGCTCGGCGAGATGCTTGCGGATCGAGTAGGAGGCGGTCAGCGGCCCGTCGGCGAAGAAGATGTCGGGCAGCGGCGTGCGCGCCTGCAGGCGCACTTCCAGCGCCGGGAACAGCTCGTTGAACGGGATGCGCTCGAGCTTCAGGCCGATCGTCGGATTGTTCTTCATGAACATCTCGGCCATCGGCGTGATGTGGCCCTCCGGCCAGCCGACCCAGATCACGTTGAGCTCGGTCTTGGCCTGGGCGCGCAGCAATTGCGGCGCGGCGAGCAGGCCGCCGGCTGCGGTCATGCCCTTCAGAACGGTGCGGCGCGTCGTCATCCAATCCTCCTGATCGTTCTTGTCAGTTGCAGGCAGCAGGCAGTCGAAGCCGGACGCGCTCAGCCGCGCCCATAGCTCGCGATCGTCTCGATCACATGCCGGGTCGCAGCCGGGCCATCCATGCGGATGCCGGCCTTGACGTTGGCACGCGGCGGCTCCGGCTCGTCCGGGCGGCGCGTGACGTTGCGCTGGTCTGCCACGGTCATGCCGCGCAGCAGCGGGCTCGCCAGCTCGACCTGGATGTGGAAAGGCTTATGCTCGACCAGATCCGGCCGCACGAAGGGCACGAAGGCACTGGGGTCGTGCATCGGCGAGATCGGCTTGCCGTAGCGGGCCTCGTTGCGGGTCAGATAGAAGTCGAGCATGCCGGCGACGGTCTCGGGCACCGCTCCACCCACCTGCCGCAGCATCTCGGCATGGCTGCGGTCGAGGGTCGCCTGGCGGGTGAAGTTGAGGCCGGCGAGGTAGATTTCGGCATCGCTGGAGAAGACGGCGGCCGCCGCCTCCGGGTCCTTCAGGATGTTCGCCTCGGCGTAAGGCGCGGCGTTGCCGATATCGAGGCTGCCGCCCATGATGGTGATGCATTTCAGCCAGTGCGCAAGCCGCGGCTCGGTGCGCAGCGCCACGGCGACATTAGTCAGCGGGCCGATGGCGGCGAGCACGAGTTCGCCCTGCGCTTTCTTCGCCTGCTCGATCATCATCGTCACCGCATGCATGTCGACCGGCTGGCGCTTCGGCTCGGGCAGGTCGGCGCCGTCGAGGCCGCTGGCGCCATGGATCATCGACGGCGCGAAGCTGCCGACCAGGGGCGCGCCCATGCCGCCGGCGACTGGGATGTCGAGCCTGGCGAGCTCGCAGATCTTCAGCGCATTGCGCGTGGTGTTCTCGACGATCGAGTTGCCGAACACCGTGGTGAGGCCGCGCAGCTCGAAATGCCTGGCGGCATAGAGGATGGCCATGGAGTCGTCATGGCCGGGATCGCAGTCGATGAGCAGCGGGATCATGGGCGGTCATATCCGAGGATGGTGTCGATGACGGCGTCGACGCAGGCCTCGCCGTCCACGGCGACGGCGACGTCGCAGTTCGTCGGCCGGCTAGCGCCGGGCTGGTCATGGTCGCGACGCATCGGCCGGGCGTCGCAGGCGGTCATGCCGCGCAACGGGCCGTCACCGAGCTCGATATGCACGGGCAGCGGCTGGAAGGTGATCAGCCCCGGCCTGACCAGCGGGATGACGGCGCAGGGATCGTGCATCGCCGCGGTCGGCGTGCCGTAGCGCTCCTGCATCCTGGCGAGATAGAAGGCGAGCAGATCGGCCATGACCGCAGAGACGCGCCCGCCCGTCTTGCGCAGCCGCTCGATATGACGCTCGGCGATGCCGGCCTGTCGCGTCACGTTGAGCCCGACCATGCTGAGTGGCACGCCGGCAGCGAAGGTGATCGCCGCGGCCTCCGGGTCGCAGACGATATTGAACTCGGCATAGGGCGTGCGGTTGCCGCTGGTTGTCGAGCCGCCCATGATCGCGATTGACTTCAGCCAGCCGGCGAGGCGCGGCTCCAGCCGCAGCGCCATGGCGACATTGCTCAGCGGGCCGATCGCGATCAGGCTGAGTTCGCCGGGTGTGGCCCTGGCTGTCTCGATGATGAAGTCGACGGCGTGCCGGTCCAGCGGATCATAGCCGGGCGCCGGCAGTTCGGCGCCGTCGATCCCGGTCGCGCCATGGACGTAGGCGCCGTCGAGCGGCGGCTCGATCAAGGCGCGGTCGAGACCCGGTACGACTGGGAGCTTCAGGCCTGCCAGCGTGCAGATCGCCAGCGCGTTGCGGGTCGAATTCTCTAGTGAGGAGTTGCCGGCGACGGTGGTCAGGCCGACGACATCAAGATGGGCGGCAGCGTAGAGGATCGCCATCGCATCGTCATGCCCGGGATCGCAATCGATGATGTAGCGCGTCATGCGAGCCTTCCAGGGTTCGTCGGATCAGAAGAGTCGAGTGCGGCGCGGCCGGGGCCCGGCGCAGCGGTCACCGAGAGGCGCTCGACCAGCACCGGCTCCAGCGCCAACGCGCGCGGCAGCGGCTGGCCGTGGTCGAGCAGGCCGACGAGCAATTCGGCCGCCTTGACGCCGATATCGTAGGCTGGCTGGCGGATGGTCGTCAGCGGCGGCGAGGTATAGGCGGCGATGTCGATATCGTCATAGCCGACAACCGCGAGGTCCTCCGGCACGCGCAGGCCACGCTGCTGCGCTGCGCACATCGCGCCGATGGCGACGAGATCGTTGAAGCAGAAGATCGCATCCGGTCGCTCGCTGCCGCGACGGGCGAACAGCTCGACCATCGCCGCATGGCCGCCGCCGACGGTGAGGTCGGATTGGATCCTGAAAGACGGATCGAGCGGCATGCCCGCCTCGGTCAGCGCTGCGGTGAAGCCGGCGAGGCGTTCGGCACTGCGCGGGTGATCGGCCGGGCCGGTGATGCAGCCGATGCGGCGAAAGCCCTTCGCGGCCAGATGCGCCCCTGCCAGCCGGCCGCCCAGCAGTGAATCATCGTTGATCAGGCAATCGACGCGCGGGATCGTCGTGTCGAGCGCGATGATCGGCACTGTCTTGATCTGCTCGATGCGGCGGAAGAAATCCGAGCTGGCATTGCTGGTCATCACCAGGAGGGCATCGATACGCTTCATCATCAGCGTGCGCAGATAGGCGGTGAGCTTCTGCGCGACGTCGCCGGAATTGCATAACATCAGGCTGTAGCCGCGATCGAAGCAGCCGGTTTCGACGCCGCGGATCACCTCGGCGAAGAACGGGTTTGTAGAACTGGTGACGATCATGCCGACGGTGTGGGTGCGATTGCTCTTCAGCGCCCGCGCGACATCGCTCGGTTGGTAGCCAAGCATGTCGATCGCCGCCTGCACCTTCTCGATCGTGTCGGGGTTCACATAGCGCGTGCGGTTGACGGCGTGAGACACCGTGGTCATCGAGACGCCGGCTGCGCGGGCGACATCCTTGATCGTTACCATCGTCAATGCCGTCGGCGGATGAGAGCCGGCCGGAGGCGCGTCGCGAGGCCAGCCGCACCGACGCGGCGCCCGAAGCGAGAAATCCTGCGAGCCTTTGCCAACTCGTCCTCCTTGAGGCGTTCGAAGGCGCCATTTCAAGGAAGGTAACATCCGAAAACGTTTGCGCAAACGTTTTGTATGCAAGCTTTGCGACGAAGCCGGCACCGCGCGGTCCGGAGTTATGGCTTGGCAGTCAGGCGAGAGGTGGCCCGGCGCATAAGGTCGAGCAGGTGCATGGCGGCGGGGGTCAATGGCAGGTCGGCACGCCGGACCAGGACTAGCGGTGGCGCTGTCAGTTCTTCCCCGACCCTGATCGTGGTCAAAGCCTTGCCGGTCATCTCGAAGTGCTCCCATTGTGCCGGGACCATCGCCAGGAGATCGCTGTTAGCGAGGCAGGTCAGCAAGGTCAGAGCCGACTGGCTGCGGACCGCCAGGCGTGGCGGCGGCAGGTCGTGGCGGGCGAAGAAGGCGTTGATCTCGTCGCTGGCGTCGGCGGTGATCGAGGTTGTGACCCAGTCCTGCCCGACGAGCTCGCGCAGGGAGCTCGCCGCTGCCAATGGATGGCCGGCGCGGCACAGCACGATGCGGCGGTTGTGGAACAGCACCTCCCGGCTGAGCTGCGGCACCGGCTGAGCTCCGCCATCGGGGCCGATGTAGAAATCGACCGTGCCGTCGCGCAGGCGCTCCTCGAGCGTCGGGTAGAAGCCCTCGATGATATGCAGCCTGATGTCGGGATAGCGCGCGCGGAACGGGCGCAGGCTCGGCGGCAGCAAAGCGAGATGCGCCGCGATCGAGAGCCCGACCGTAACCGTGCCCGTGCCGGCGCCTCTGAGCTGCTCGACTTCCTCGCGGGTGCGCCTGATCTCGGTCAGAATCGACCTGGCGCGGGCGATGAAGGCCTCGCCCAACGGCGTCGCGACCACGCCGCGGGCCCGGCGCTCGAACAGGGGCGCGCCGAGCTCGCGCTCCAGCAAGGCGAGGCTGCGCGTCAGGGCCGGCTGGGCGATCTGCAGATGCCGGGCTGCGGCCCGCATGCTGCCGCGCTCGGCGATCGCCACCACCTCCTCGAAATGATCCAGCTTCATCGGCTCGGCCTCGCAGCTCGGCCTAGCGATACCGTTTTGCTATCGCTCCTGCAATCTTGCCATCTGTTCAGGTATCTATGCCGGAGTTAGCCATTCCTCACGAACAAGCAGCGGCCGCCTCGGAGAACCGGGAGATGGCCCTTTCGGGAGGAAGGCATGGAGATCATCAAGCCCGCATTCCATCACGTCACCTTCAAGACGAGCCGGCTCGACGAGATGGTGGCGTGGTACGGCACGGTCGTCGGCGCCCGGCCGAACTTCCGGGACGCCAACAATGCCTGGACGACCAATGACGAGGCCAATCACCGCGTCGCCTTCCTCTCGGCGCCCGGGCTCGGCGACGACCCCGACAAGCGCAGCCATAACGGCATGCACCACAGCGCCTTCGAGTATGAGAGCTTCGCCGACCTGATGGCGTCCTATGCCCGGCTGCGCGACGAGGGCATCGAGCCGGCCTTCAGCCTCGACCACGGCATGACGATCTCGATCTACTACCGGGATCCCGAGGGCAATTTCGTCGAGCTGCAATCCGACACCTATGGCGACTGGAAGCAGTCGAGCGAATGGATGCGCTCCTCGCAGGATTTCGCCGAGAACCCGATCGGCACCTTCTTCGATCCGGAACGGGTCTACCAGGCTCACAAGGCCGGCAAGAGCTTCGACGACCTGCATGTCGCGATGCGCCGGGGCGACTATCAGCCCGCCGGCACGCCCGATCTCGGATTGCCGGCATGAGCGGCGCCGGGCTCGCCCCGGAGGATCGGCTCGCCATCGAGCAATTGATCCAGCGCCATGCCTGGCTGATCGACCATGGCGAGGCGGACACGGTCGGCGAGCTCTTCGCAGAGGACGGGGCGCTCTACGGCATCGGCCCCGACAAGGTGGGTCGCGCGGCCATCGCCGAATGGGGCCGCCAGCGTGCTGCCATGACCGAGCGCCGCTCGCGCCATCTCCAGAGCAACATCCTGATCGAGCCCCTCGCTGCGGATGCGGCCCGCGGCTGGGTCGCGCTGACGCTCTACCGCCATGACGGGCCGGGCCAAGGCTCGGCCACGCCACTGCTCATCGCCGAATATGCCGATCGCTATGCCAGGGAGCCGGATGGTTCCTGGCTCTTCACCGAACGGCGGCTGACCGTCCTGTTCGGCACCGCCTGACGACCCCGACAGCCATCGCCTCGCCGCACTGGCTGGAGGCGCCCAAGAGGAGGAAACCATGCGTCTTGCAACCATCCTGAGCGGCGGCAAGCCTGTTCTCGCCGCCTATCGCGGCGCCGATCTGATCGATCTCGGCAAGGCCGGTCCGGGCCTGCCGGGCGACATCCTCGCCTTCATCGCCGGCGGCGATGCGGCCCGTGCGGCGATCGCCCGGGCACTTGAAAGCGCGCCTGCCACGGCGGTGCTCGATCCCGAGCGCACGACCTTCCTGCCGGTGGTGCCGCGCCCCGGCAAGATCATCTGCGTCGGGCTGAACTATGCCGACCACTCGGCCGAGAGCGGCTTCAAGCAGCCGGATTACCCGACATTGTTCGGTCGCTTCGCGACCAGCCTGATCGGCCATCGCGCCCCGCTGATCCGGCCGAACCTTTCCGACCAGCTCGACTATGAGGGCGAGATCGCCGCCGTGATCGGCCGGCGCGCCAAGCATGTGCCGAAAGCGGCCGCGCTCGACCATGTCGCCGGCTATGCCGTCTTCAACGAGGGCTCGGTGCGCGACTATCAGTTCAAGGCGCCGCAATGGACCGTCGGCAAGAATTTCGACGGCACTGGCGCCTTCGGTCCGGCGCTGGTCACTTCGGACGAGCTTCCGCCTGGAGCACGCGGTCTCAGGATCGCGACAAGGCTCAATGGCGAAACTGTGCAGAGCGCCAGCACCGACGACATGGTCTTCGACGTCGCGAGCCTGATCTCGATCATCAGCGAGGCGATCACGCTGGAGCCCGGCGACGTCATCGTCACCGGCACGCCGGCGGGCGTCGGCGTGGCGCGCAAGCCCCAGCTCTTCATGAAGCCCGGCGATATCTGCGAGGTCGAGGTCGAGGGCATCGGTCTCCTGGCCAACCCGATCGCGCAGGAAGAGGCCAAGCAGGCTGCGGCCTGACGGCAGACCATGGCGGAGCAGGAAACCGTGAACCAGACCGGCAAGGACATCGAGGTGCTGATCGCCGGCGCCGGGCCCGTCGGGCTCGCGGCCGCGATCGAACTCGGCCAGCGCGGCATCCGCTGCCTCGTGGTCGAGCGCAATGACCGCGTCGGCTATTCGCCGCGCGCCAAGACGACCAATGTCCGCAGCCGCGAGCATCTGCGCCGCTGGGGCATCGCCGACGCCTTGCGCGCGGCCTCGCCGATCCCGCCGGACTATCCCTCCAACGTCGTCTTCGCGACGCGGATGAACGGTCCCGAGCTCGCCCGCTTCGGCAATGCGCTGAACGGCAGCCGCGCCCGCAACGACCTCTATTCGGAAGAGGCGCAATGGGTGCCGCAATATGTGCTGGAGGAGGTGCTGCGCCAGCACGCGGCCTCGCTGCCCGGCGTCACCATCAGCTTCAATACCGAGCTCATCGCCTTCGCCGATGACGGCCGCGTGGTCGTTTCGCGCCTGAAGGACGTCACCAGCGGCGCGGAGCGCGAGGTCGCGAGCGCCTATCTGATCGGCGCAGACGGCGCGCGCAGCTCGGTGCGCGAGGCGATCGGCGCCAGGATGGAGGGCGAAGGCGCCTATTCGAAGAACTACAACATCATCTTCCGCGCGCCGGATCTCGCTTCCCGCCATGCCCATGGCCCGGCGATCATGTACTGGATGGTCAACGAGGAGGTGCCGTCCCTCCTCGGTCCGATGGACAGCCAGGGCCTCTGGTTCTTCATGGCGACCAAGCTCGCCAACGATGTCGATCCGGCCAGCGTCGATCCCGTCGAGCTCATTCGCCGCGGCACCGGCCTTGCCGACCTCGAGATCGAGATCGTCGGCCGCGATCCCTGGGTCGCGCATCGCCTCGTCGCCGACCGCTACGACAAGGGCCGCGTCTTCCTCGCCGGCGATGCCTGCCACCTGCATCCGCCCTTCGGTGGCTTCGGCATGAACATGGGCATCGGCGACGCGGTCGATCTCGGCTGGAAGCTGGCGGCGGTGCTGCAGGGCTGGGGTGGGCCGGAGCTGCTCGCGAGCTATGCGGCGGAGCGGCGCAAGGTGCATGAGCGCACCATCGCCGAAGCGGTGATCAATTACGGCGCCGTCGGCAACCAGCTCGTCCGCCAGGGGCTGGAGGAGCCGGGCCCGCTCGGCGACGCCACGCGGCGTGAGGTCGGCGAGCTGATCGAGGCGACCAAGCTGCGCGAATTCCGCACGCTTGGCATCGTGCTCGGCACGCGCTACGAGGATTCTCCGATCATCGTGCCCGATGGCAGCGCGCCGCCGGTCGAGCATTTCATGCTCTATGTGCCCTCCGCTCATCCGGGGTGCCTGGCACCGCATCTCTGGCTCGCCGACGGCTCATCACTTTACGACCATTTCGGCCAGGGGTTCACCTTGCTGACCACTGCCGGCGACGGGACGGGCGCAGCACCGTTGATCGCCGCCGCGACCCGTCTCGGCGTGCCGGCGAAGTTGCTGCTGCCGGGTGATCGGCGCCTGCCCGCCCGCTATGGCGCGCGCTTCGCCCTGATCCGGCCGGACCAGCACGTCGCCTGGCGCGGCGATGCGCTTCCGGCCGATTGCGAGGCGCTGCTCGCCATCGTCACCGGCCGGACGAGGCCGGACGCTGCGATCGGGATACCGGCCACGGCCGCCTAGTCACCAAGCACAAGAAACAAGACCACAGAACGGGGAGGATAGGATGAAACGGGGAGTGATCGGCGCCTTGCTCGGCGCGACGCTGGCGGTCTCGCTGGCCAGCACGGGAGCCATGGCGCAGACGGTCGAGCTCAAGGTCTCGCATTACCTGCCGCCGAACCACCAGATGCACAAGCAGCTGGAAGCCTGGGGCGCCGAGCTGTCGCAGCGCTCGAATGGCCGGCTCAAGCTCGCCATCTTCCCGGCTGCGCAGATGGGGCCGATGCCGCGGCAATACGATCTCGCCCGCACCGGCGTCGCCGACATCGCCTTCTTCCTGCACGGCGCCCTGCCCGGCCGCTTCCCGCTGACCGAGATCTCGCATCTGCCCTATGCTTTCAATCGCGGCGAGGGGGCGAGCGCCAAGGCGCTGAGCACCGCCGAAGCCTCCGGCATCTTGACCGAGCTCTCCGGCAAGCTCGCTGCCGAGCACGAGGGCACCAAGCCGCTCTACTTCATCGCGACGCCGACCCTGAGCCTGTTCTTCAACCGACCGGCGGTAAAGAGCCCCGCCGGCCTGCGCGGCCTGCGCATGCGCCATAACGGCCCGATCGCCTCGGCGATGCTGGAAGCCTGGGGCGCGACGCCCGCCGCGGTCGCACCTGCCGAGCTGGCGGACTCGCTCTCCAAGGGCACGATCGCCGGCATGTTCTTCAATTACGAGGCGGCGAAGTCCTTCCAGATGGCCGAGAGCGTCAAATCGGTGACGCAGCTCGACGCCGCCGCCGGCACCTTCGCGCTAGTGATGAACGCCGAGAAGTACAAATCCCTGCCGGAGGACCTACGCAAGCTGATCGACGACACCACCGGCCCGGCGGCCGCCCGCAAGGTCGGGGCGGTCTACGACCAGGCGGAGGAGGAAGGCCGCACCTATCTGCGCGCCGCCAATGCGGAGATCCCCGAACTCAGCGGTGCCGAGCGGGCCGCCTTCGAGGAACTTGCCAAGCCGATCACTGCGAGCTTCATCGCAAGGGTCGAGGCCAAGGGCATCAAGGCCAGGCAGTTCTATGACGAGCTGCGCGCAGCCGTCGGTGCCGCCAAATGAGCGCCGGGAAGCTCCGCCATCTCGATCCGGCGCGACTATTGACCATGGCCGGAGCGCTGGCCCTCGCCGTCATGGTGCTTTGGACGATGATCGACATCGGCGCTCGGCTCGTCTTCAACAAGCCGCTGCACGGCACGCTCGACCTCGTCGAGGTCACGCTGGTGCTCGTCGCCTTCCTCGCCCTGCCGGAATGCTTCCGCCGCGACGAGCAGATCAAGGTCGACCTGTTCGACACCATGGTTCGTCCTCGAACCCTGGCTGCGATGCGGCTCGCCGGCGAGATCGCGACGCTCGCTTTCCTCGTCCTGCTGGCCGCGACCTTGATCCAGCCGCTCGCCGACGCCTATCGCTTCGGTGACCAGAAGCCGGACCTGCCGGTGCCGATCTTCCTGCTGCTGCTGGCTATCGAGCTGGCGCTGGTCGTCTCGGTCTTCGTCGTGCTCGGCCGCGCGGTCGGACAGGTCCGCGCCTTCCCGCGCGCCGCCGCTGGCACTGCTGATCCCAATCCTCAGGCCCTGCACGGCAGCAATGGAGCCGCATCATGAGCGCGACCTCCATCGGCCTGATCGGCATGGCGACGCTGGTCGGCATGATCCTGGTGCGCATTCCGGTCGGCGTTGCGCTCGGCCTCGTCGGCTTCGTCGGCTATGCTGCGATCGACGGCTTCGCCAAGGCGCGCCTCGTTTTCGGCGCGGTGCCGCTCGAGCTTTCCTCCGCCTATACGCTCTCGGTCCTGCCGCTGTTCACGCTGATGGGCGCACTCGCGACGATGGCCGGCCTTTCAGGCGACCTGTTCCGGGCGAGCAATGCGATCTTCGCCGGCATGCGCGGCTCGCTCGCCATGGCGGCGGTCGGCGCCTCCGCTGCCTTCGGCGCGGTCTGCGGCTCCTCGCTGGCGACGGCTGCGACGATGAGCCGGATCTCGATCCCGCAAATGCTCAAGGCCGGCTATTCGCCGGCGCTCGCGGCCGGTGTGGTCGCAGCCGGTGGCACGCTCGGCATCCTGATCCCACCGTCTCTCATCCTGATGATCTACGGCATCATCGCCCAGCTCTCGATCATCAAGCTGTTCGCCGCCGCGCTGATCCCCGGCCTCGTCCTGACCGGGCTCTATCTCATCACGGTGTGGGTCTGGGTCCGTTTGCGGCCGGAGGCGGCGCCGAAGCTGCCGAGCGAAGGCAAGGCGCAGGCGTTCCGGCTCGTCCTGAACATCTGGGATGTGGCGGCGCTCTTCCTCGTCACCTTCGGCGGCATCTATCTCGGCTGGTTCAGCCCGACCGAGGCGGCCGCCGTCGGTGCCTTCGGCGCGCTGCTGCTCGGCCTGCTGCGCAGGGGCTTCGCCCGCGGCGACGTCACCACCGCCTTCACCGAGACGACGCGGATCACCGCCAATCTCATCCTGATCGTGCTGGGGTCGACGATCTTCTCCTATTTCGTCGTGCAGACCGGCATGGCGCAATCGGTGGTCAAGGGGATCACGGCGCTCGGTCTGTCGCCGCTCGCCGTGATGCTGCTGCTGATCGCCTTCTACGTCTTTCTCGGCTGCTTCCTCGAAGGCATCGGCATGGTGCTGGTGACGGTGCCGGTGCTGCTGCCGCTGGTGCTGTCGACCGGCTACGACCCGATCTGGTTCGGCGTGCTGCTCGTCATCGTCGTCGAGATCGGGCTGATCCACCCGCCCGTCGGGATGAACCTCTTCGTGATCCGGACCCAGGCGCCCGAGATCAGCCTCGGCGCGATGTATCGCGGCGTATTGCCTTTCCTGGCAGGGCCGTTCGTCCTGATCGCCATGCTGCTGGCCTGGCCGGATCTGGCACTGTGGTTGCCCCGATCGATGTCGCTCAATTAGTGCGCCTGAGCTCAGCAACGACCCAGGAAGCTGTAGCCGTCACGCCATTGGCGGACGTTGCCTCCCAGCCAGGAAGCGGACGTCTGCGTGTTATTCGAATGCGACGGCGGGCAGCCCGGCGCCACATACTGACGTCACGCTCTTGCTGCAGTCGTGACCACCTCGATCAAGGCACGCCCGCCGAGATCGGCGACACCGACAGTCGCCCGTGTCGGCATGTCATCGCCGAAGAAGCCGGTCCAGGCGGCGTCCATCTCTTTCTTCTGCGAGAGATCGGTGACGAAGATCTGCGCGGCCACGATCGCCTTGCGGTCGAGCCCGACCTCGCCGAGATAACCCTCGATCTTGGCCAGGATGTTCTGGGTCTGCGGGCCCATCGACTGGGTGGTGTCGTCGGCGATGACGCCGCCGACGAAGACGAGGTCGCCGGTCTCGACGATGCGGTTCTGGATCGGCGTGCGGATGGAACGCTTGATGGTCATGGTCTTCTCCTTGGGTTGAGGTGGTCAGTGTGCCTGCTGCGTGAAGCGGGTGATGCCGAGCCCGTCGATCGGGACGTTGCTGGCGCCGGTCGCGATGATCTCAGCCATGACCGCACCGGCACCCGGCCCGAGCTGGAAGCCATGGGCCGAAAAGCCGAACTGGTGATAGACGCCCTCGTGCCTGGCACTTGCGCCGAAGACCGGAAGGTCGTCCGGCATGCGGGCTTCGATGCCGGCCCAGGCCCGTACGACGGGTACGCCGCGCATGATCGGGAACACGTCCCAGACCGTCCTGGCATTGGTCGCGAGCTTGCGCCAGTCGAGGATGGTGCGGTTCTCGTCGCGCAGTGGCGTGCCGCTATAGCCGCCACCGATCAGCACGGTGCCGTTGCCGAACTGCTTGAAGGAGAGCTTGCGGCTGCGCATGATCACAACCGGCTTGATGAAGGCCGGCATCGGCGTCGTGATCATCAGCATCGGCGCGATCACCTCGAGTGGCACTGGCTCGCCGAGATCGGCCGCGATGCGGTCAGCCCAGGCACCGGCAGCATTGACGATGCGAGGGGCGAGGAAATCGCCGGCATCGGTGGTGACGCGCCAGTTCCCGCCGTCCTGCGAGACCTTCTCGACCTTCACACCCTCGCGGATGGTGGCTCCGAGATTCTGAGCCTTGCGCTTGAAGGCCTGCGTCGCCCGCAAGGGGATCGCCGCGCCGTCGCGGCGCGAGACCACGCCGCCGGGACATGTCTCCGAGACGGCGGGAACGAGCCGGCGCAATTCCTTCGTGTCGATCAGCTCCTCGTGGTGGAAGCCGCGCAGGGTGAGGTCATCAACACGCGCCCGGCAGTCTTCAAGATCGGCCTCGGTCTCGGCGACGAGCACCTGCCCGTCGCAAGTGAAGCCGCAATCATCGTCGACCAGCTCGGCGATGCGGTGCCAGAGCGCCATCGAGGCGTTGGAGAGCGGGATCTCGGCGACATCGCGCGCGAGCTGGCGCACGCCGCCGGCATTGACCCCCGAGGCATGGCGGCCGGCATGATCCTTCTCCAACAGGATCACCGACATGCCGCGCAAGGCGCAGTGCAGCGCCGTCGAGCAGCCATGGATGCCGCCACCAATGACGATGACATCGGCGCTGCGGCGCTGGGCGCTCATCGCACGACCGCTTTCACCGCGGCTTCGCTCTGCGGCAAGGCTGCGAGCTCGGCCAATGTGACCGGCTTCACCGGCGGGCGCAGGCGATAATAGCCGACCTCGGCCGGCGTCGTGCCGTTCGCCTCGGCGATCAGCTCGACCACCGTCGGCCCGCAGAGGCGGCCCTGGCATGGCCCCATGCCGCAGCGCAGGAAGGCCTTCATCTGGTTGGGGCCGGTGACGCCGAGTCGGGTCGCTGTGTCGCGGACCTGGCCGGCGGTGACCTCTTCGCAGCGACAGATGATCGTCTCATCCTGCCGCGGGGCAAGGAATTGCGGCGCCGGCCTGTAGAGCAAGTCGAGAAAGCGCCGGCCATGCAGGGCACGCACCAGCTTGGCGCGCAGCGGCTCCGCCTCGCGATCGCGCTCGCGGGCATCGAAGCGGCCAAGCCTGTGCGCCGCGCTAAGCGCCGCGACCTCGCCGCGTAGCGCAGCGCTTTCGGCTCCGCCGATGCCAGCACCGTCGCCCGCAACGGCGATTCCGGGTACGGATGAGGTCAGCCAATCATCGAGACGCGGCACCCAGCAATGCTGGACAGTATCGAAATCATGCGCGCAGCCGGCGGCATTGGAGAGATTGACGCCCGGGATGACGCCCTGATGCAGTAGAAGCGTGTCGCAGGCGATGGTCGTGATACTGCCGCCCCGCTCGACCCGGACGGCTGCGAGTTTGCCAGCCCCCTCGGCCGCGAGGCCGGTGACGCCACCGACGAAGCGCAGCGAGCGCCGCGCCTTCGCCATCAGTCTCAGACCCTTGGCGAGATAAGGCGAACGGAGGAAGTTCGGCAGCGCGGCAGCAGCCTTCAGCCAGTTGCTGCGCGGCGTGGTGTCGAGCACCGCGACGATCTCGGCGCCCGCGGCCGCGAGCTGTCCGGCGAGCAGATAGAGCAGCGGGCCGCAGCCGGCGATCACGGTCCGTCCGGCCGGGACAATCGCGGCGCTCTTCAATGCGATCTGCGCTGCGCCGGCCGTCATCACCCCGGGCAAGGTCCAGCCGGGGATCGGGAAGGGTCGCTCCTGGGCACCGGTCGCGAGGATGAGCTGGCGCGCGCCGATCAGCCGGGCGCGGCCGTCGAGCGACAGGCCGATCTCGAAGCCACCCCCTTCCGGGACCGCCGCGTCGGGCCCAATCGACCAGAGCGTGCAGCTTCCGGCATAGCTCGCCTGCGAACGTTCGAAGCGCGCTACAATCTCGGCGCCGCGCCAGTAATCGGTGCCGAGGACGTTGCGGTCGGTGACCGGCGTCATCGTGACCGCCCGATAGATCTGGCCGCCCGGTGCCGGGTTCTCATCGACGAGCAGCACGTTGACGCCTAGCTCGGCCGCGCGGGCAGCCGCCGACAGGCCGGCCGGGCCAGCGCCGACCACCACGAGATCGTAGCTTTCGGCGAGTTGGTCGATAGCAGTCACGGCCTTCATCCGTACACCTCCTCGGGCTGGCGTCGGCCATGCTGGGTCTCGATGCGCATGCCTTCACGCAGGGGCACGAGGCAGCCCTGGCGGTTGCCGATGCCGTCGATGACGACGAGGCAGTCGAAGCAGACGCCCATCAGGCAATAGGGGGCGCGGGGAACGCCCGAGACCGGCGTTTCGCGGCAGGCCGTGACGCCGTTCGCCAGCAAGGACGCCGTGACGGTGTCGCCCTCGCGCCCGGTCAACGGCCTTCCATCGAAGGTGAAGCTGAGCCTGGCGCCAGCTTTGGCGTCACGCATGGACCGGAACATGGAACCTCCGCGCGGAAAAGCTCGCGACCATCTCGGGCAGTTCACCGGCGAGGATGGCGGGGGCGAGCGTCAGGACATGGTTGGCGGCGAGGGTCACGCCGGAGTGGCAGGTTACGACGAAGGCGCCGGGATGGCTCTGCGACTGGTCGTAGATCGGGAACCCGTCCGGGCTCATCACGCGTAGCGCCGACCAGGTGCGCACAACGTTGAGGCCGGCGAGACGCGGGAAAGTGCGCACGGCGCGCTCGGCCATCACCGAAATCACCGGCTGGCCAACGATCGTGTCGAAGCCGCGATCCTCCTGGCTGTCGCCGATCATGACGCCGCCCTCGTCAGTCTGGCGAATGGTGCCCATCGGATGGTGCAGGAAGGGCGTAGTCTTCTCGGTGACGATGATCTGGCCCTTGCTCGGCTTCACCGGCGCATCGAGCCCGACCATCGGCGCGAGCCGCGCATTGCCGAGGCCGGCGGCAAGCACGACCTTACCGGCAGCGATTTCGCCCCAGGGGCCGCGGATGCGAAAGCCCCCGTCGCAGGGTTCGATCGCCGCGACCGCGTGGTTCGGGCGGTAGTCGACGCCGTGCCGCGCGCTGGCCTCGCGCAGCGCGCGAAAGAGCTTGAGCGAGTTCACATGGCCGTCGAGCGGGCTGTAGAGCGCGCCGACGACGTCCTTGCCGATATCCGGCAGCCGACGCTTCGTCTCAGCGCGACCCAGCACCTCATAGGGGAAGTCGGCGAGGCCCGGCAGATTGTGCAGGCGGCGCATCGCGGTGGTGCGCTTCTCCAGCTCGGCCTCGGACAGACAAGGTACGAAGCCGCCGGGCTGGCTGTGGACAACATCGATACCGGCCTCGTCTCGCAGGATCGCCGCGAGCCCATGCCAATCCTCGGCCGAACGACGCGTCCAGAGCGCGTATTCGGGCATGCCGAGGCCCTTGGACTGGACCCAGACCAGCGCGAAATTGCCGCGCGAGGCGCGGAAGGCGACGTCGCCCTCGTCGAGAACGATGACGCGCGCGCCCGAGCGGGCAAGCCCGAGCGCGACGGCGGCGCCGACCACCCCGCCGCCGATGACGACGACGTCGCCCTCGTTCCGGTTTGCGTTGGTAGTCATGATCAGCCCTTTCCGGAACCGACGAAGAGACGGTCGAGCCCGTAGAGCCGGTCGAGCGCGAAGAGCAGCCCGGCGGTCAGCACGATGAGGCAGGTGGAGACGGCCGCGATCAGCGGATCGATATTGTCCTGGATGTAGAGGAACATCCGCACGGGAAGCGTGGTGGTGGTCGGCGAGGCGATGAACACCGTCATCGTGACTTCGTCGAAGGAATTGATGGCGGCGAGCAGCCAGCCCGAGACGACACCGGGCAGGATCAGCGGCAACGTCACCCGCCGGAACACTGTCATCGTGTCGGCGCCGAGCGAAATCGCCGCATGCTCGATCCTGCGGTCGATGCCGTAGGAGGCGGCGAGCACGAGCCTGAGCGCGAAGGGCATGATGACGATGACGTGGCTCAACACGAGGCCGGTGAAGGTGCCGGACAGGCCGAGCTGCGTGAAGAAGCGCAGGAAGGCGATGCCGAGCACGACATGCGGCACCATCAGGGGCGACATGAACAGTGCCGTGATCGCCTCGCGGCCGGCGAAGCGATAGCGCGCGATCGCCAGCGCCGCCGGCACGGCGAGCGCGATCGCCGCGGTGGAGGACAGGGCCGCGAGCCAGAGCGAGGCATAGAAGGCGCGCAGGAACTCAGGGTAGCCGAGGATCGCCTTGAACCAGCGCAGGCTCGGCCCCCGCGTCGGCAGCGAGAGGTAGCCCTCCGGCGTGAAGGCGACGACACAGACGATGGCGAGCGGCGCCAGCATGAAGACCACGAACAGGAGGTGGAAGACGAGCGCGAGGGGGCCGTTGCGTCTCATTCGAACGATCTCCTCATTCGAACACCTGCGCGTAGCGGCGCTCGATCAACCGGTTCGAGCCGACGATGATGGCGACGAGCGCGAGGAGCAGCAGCATCGCCACCGCGGCACCGAGCGGCCAGTTCAGCGTGTTGAGGAACTCGTCATAGGCGAGCGTTGCCGCGACCTTGAGCCGGCGCCCGCCGATGATTGCCGGCGAGGCGAAGGCGCTCGCCGCCAGCGCGAAGACGATGATCGAGCCAGAGAGGATGCCGGGCACGATCTGCGGCAGGATCACGCGCCGCCAGATCGTCCACCAGCCGGCCCCGAGCGACATGGCCGCATTCTCGATCTGCGGGTCGAGCCGCTGCAACGAGGCCCAGACCGCCAGGATCATGAAGGGCATCAGCACATGCGCGAGCGCGATGACGACGCCGGTCTCGGTGAACATGAATTCGAGTGGCGCGCTGATCAGCCCGAGCGCCATCAGCCCCTGATTGACCAGGCCGGTCGAGCCGAGCAGCAGCGCCCAGCCGAGCGTGCGCGCCACGACGGAGACTAGCAGCGGGCCGATCACGACCAGCATGCAGATGCTGCGCCAGCCCGGCGCCATACGGTTGAGGATATAGGCTTCCGGCACGCCGATCAGGATCGTGGCGACCGTCACGAGGACGGCGATGCGGAAGGTGCGCAGGAAGACTTCGAAGAAGTAGGAATCGGTCGCGATCTCGACCCAGTTCTTCAGCGTGAACGTCGGGACGATGCCCTTGTACTGGCCCCAGTCATAGAAGGAGAGCAGGGCCGTCATCCCGAGCGGGATGATGACGAGGCCGAGGAAGACGAGCAGCCCCGGCGCGGCGAGCCAATAGGGCGCATTACGTTCGCTGGCGACGAGACTCATGACGCCGCTCCGTCCTTGAGCAACGCGGCATCGCCGGGTGCGAAGGAGGCCATGACGGTGTCGCCCTCTGCCGGGACGTCGCCGCCGTCGTTGCTGCGCATCAGGATCAGCGGCCCGGCGGCGCTCTCGGCATTCAGGAGCCAATGCGCCCCCTGAAAGACGCGCCCTGTGATCCGCGCCGGAAAGCCGGAGGCGCCGGGCGGCGCGATGGCAAGACGCTCGGGCCGGACGGCGAGCGCGACCTCGCCGGTTTCCGCCCCGGGGACCGTGACGGCAAATCCGTCTATGATGACCCGATCACGGCCTTCGCAGCGCCCCCTCAGCACATTGGTCTTGCCGAGAAAGTTGGCGACGAAGGCGCTGAGGGGGCGGCCATAGACGGCATCGGGCGCGCCGATCTGTTCGACCCGGCCCTGGTTCATCAGCACGATCCGGTCGGACAGCGCCATCGCCTCGTGCTGGTCATGGGTCACGAGGATGGTCGTGGTGCCGATCGTGCGCTGGATCTGGCGCAGTTCGCCCTGCATCTCCTCGCGCAGCTTGGCGTCGAGGTTGGAGAGCGGCTCGTCGAGCAGGAGCAATGCCGGCTTGATGACGAGCGCCCGCGCCAGCGCGACACGCTGCTGCTGGCCACCCGACATGCGCCGCGGATAGCGCTCGGCGAAGCCTTTCAGCCCGACGAGTTCCATCGCCTGCAGCGTCCGCTTCTCGCGTTCGTCCTTGGCGATGCCACGCATCTCGAGCCCGAAGGCGATGTTCTCCGCCACGGTCATGTGCGGAAACAGCGCGTAGCTCTGGAAGACGATGCCGAGGCCACGCTTGTTGGGGGCGACGGCGGCGAGATCGCCGCCGTCGAGCAGGATGCGTCCGCGATCGACGGAGGCGAAGCCCGCGATCATCTGCAGGGTCGTGGTCTTGCCACAGCCGGAGGGGCCGAGCAGCGAGACGAACTCGCCGCGCTCCACGGCAAGATCGAGCCCTTCCACTGCCGTGACGGCGCCATAGGACTTGCCCAGCCCTTCGAGGACGAGATGCGACATGAGCTTGATCCGATCCGCCGGCGCGGCTCAGCGCTCGATCTCGCGGTTCCAGCGGCGCGTCCACTCCTCGCGCTTGTCGTTGGCGACATCCCAGTCGACGGCCTTCAGCAGCTTGACCTGCTCGCCATAGGGCAAGCCTTTCTGCTGCTCGGGCGTCAGCGTGACCTTGGTGTTGGCCGGCCCCGACCCGCCGCCGACCGCCATGACGACCTGGACCGGCGGCGTCAGCATGTATTGCAGGAAGGCGTTGGCTTCGGCGGCGTTCTTCGAGCCCTCGACCGGGCAGCCGGCGATGCCGAGTGCGTAGCCGCCTTCCTTCGGATAGACGAATTCGGCCGGGAAGCCGGTATCGGCGAAGGACTTGACGCGGCCCGAGCCCCAGACGCCGATCACGGCCTGGCCGTTCTGGAAGAGCTCGGTCATCTTCGCCGGCGACGGCTCATAGGCGAGGACGTTGGCGTTGATCTCGTCCTTGATCGTCTTGAAGCCGGCTTCGATCTTGGCCTCGCCGCCACCGCCGAGTTGCGCGAAGGCGATCAGCGCGTGCAGGCCGTAGGTGTTGTTGATCGGCGGGATCACCAGCTTCTTGCGGAACCTGGCGTCCTTGAGATCGGTCCAGGAGGTCGGCGCCGGCCACTTGTTCTCCTCGAAAGCCTTCTTGTTGTAGAACAGGCCCGTCGCGACCATGCCGAGGCCGATCGCCTTGTTCGACTTGAACTTCATCACCGGAGCGACATCGGCATAGACCGCTGCGTCGGTCAGCGTGCCGCAGAAGCCGAGCGAGACCGCCTGATAGGCCGGGCCATCATCGACGATGATGACGTCGATCTGCTGGTTGCCCTTTTGTGCCTGAAGCTTGGCGAGCGTGTCGGTCGAATTGCCGGCGACGTACTCGACCTTGACATTGGCCTGCTTCTCGAAGGCCGGGATGACCTCCTTGCGCATGACCTGCTCGTAGGAGCCGCCATAGCCGGCGACGTAGAGCGTCTTCTGCTGCGCGAATGCGACGGAGCCAGCGAGCGCGGTACTGGCGACGAGCGCAAATGTGATGGTCGATTTCATGGCTTCCCCTCCTCGTTTTCGAGTGATGCGCCAAGGTCGGGGGAAGTTTCGAACTGGTCAAATCGAATGATTCGAGCAATCCATGTCGAAATGTTATGATTTGGACAGAGGCCTGAACCATGCTGAATCCGCGCCAGATCGAGGCTTTCCGCACGGTGATCGTGACCGGCGGCGTGACCGCCGCGGCTCATGCGCTGCACATCAGCCAGCCGGCGGTGACGCGCCTGATCCATGACCTGCAATATGCGCTCGGCCTGAAGCTGTTCGCGAAGCGCGGCACGCGGCTCGTGCCGACCAACGAGGCCCTGTCGCTCTATCGCGAGGTCGAGCGTCAATTCGTCGGGCTGGACCGCATCGAAAGGGCTGCAAAAAGCCTGCGCGACGGAGAGTCCGGGCGACTGAGGATCGCGGCGCTGCCGACCTTCAATGTCGGCTTCCTGCCGCGCATCCTCGGCCGCTTCATGCTGGACCGGCCGGGGCTGGAGGCAGCCGTCTACGGCAGCATCTCGTCGCAGGTGGTCGATTGGGTCGCGAGCGGCTTTTGCGATGTCGGCTTCGCGCAGGGCCCGCTCGACTTCCCCAATATCGAGGTGGACATGCTGGCGCCCGTGTCAGGCGTCGCGGTCCTGCCGGAAGGCCATCGCCTGACGGAGAAATCCGTGCTGGAGCCGGCGGATTTCATCGGCGAGCCCTTTGTCTCGCTCGAGCAGACCACGCCGATGCGGTATCGCATCGACGCGGTTTTCTCATCCGCCGGCATTGCGCGGCAGGCGCGCGTGGAAACGCCGCTCTCGATGATCGCCTGCGGGTTGGTTGCCGCTGGTGCCGGTGTGGCGATCGTCGACCCGTTCACCGCTTTCGAATTCCACGGCCGTGGCATCGTGGTGCGACCGTTCAGGCCCGCTGTCCTCTACGAGATCGGCGTCGTCTGGGCGAGCGGCCGCTTCAGGTCCGCCTTGGCGCTCGACTTCGTCGACGCAGTGCGCGCGGCCGTCGGGGAGAGAGCCGACGAAGGAACCGCGGCTGCCGCTTGCTTCTCGCCAAAGTGTGAGTAGCTCACCCTCTAAGGGAAGACGCGAGTTGCGGATCCTGGTGAGCCGCCTTCAAACGGACATTCAGAATCTGCGCAGCAGAAGAGTGATTCAACGTCGCCCCATGCGCGACGCCGACATGTCGCCCCGAGAATTTTCTCCAATCCGCCGAGTGCGAAACACCCTAGCTCAGCACCATCATGCTGGGAGAGGCCTCCATGTCGACTGTTCCGATCGTACTCGCCAATCGTGCCGGCACCTCCGGCATCAAGTCGCTCTCCGAACAGGATCCCTTCGCTGTTGGCCGGGGGGTCGTCTGGAGCGGCGCGCAGGATCTGGCAGTGGGGAGCGCTGCGTTCTCCGGCGCGACGGAAACTGCGGCCTTCCCGCACACGGAGGTACTCGTCGTCACGACCGGACGCCTCGACTTTTCGCTCACGGACGGCAGCAAGCGTTCGATCCAGACCGGCGAGAGTATCGTGATCGCGCGTGGCACAGCTCTGCGTGTCGAGGCGGCGCCCGGTACGAGCTGGGCCTTCTGCGCCAGCACCGGCGATGCTTCCGCAGCGCCCGGCGTGACGGAGTTGCCGGCCGATGCGCCGCTTTCGCCCTCGTCACCGCCTCCATCCAATCTTCTCGAAGGGCCGGTGCCACAGTGCCGCAGCTTCAACGCCTTCACCGACGAGGCATCGCGTTTGCGGGCCGGCATCTGGGATTCGACGCCGTATCGGCGCGTCCTGCGCCCGCAGCCCGTCAACGAGCTGATGCACATCCTCGTTGGCAGCGTCACGCTCACCGGGGAGGACGGGCGTCCGGTTCAGGTCAAGGCGGGCGAGAGCGTATTCGTCCCCTATGGCACGCAATGCGCTTGGGACAGCGATGAGCATCTCGCCAAGGTCTATGTCGTCCAGGAGGTCGGAGCGTGAGCGCCCCGGGGCCCGGCGCCATGGCCGGGATTACCAATGGTTGAAGTCGCCGCACCGGAAGCGCTGACGCTGCGCGAGATCGGGATCGGCGACGCGGCGCTCGGCGCGGAGCTGTCGCGGCGCGTCGGCTGGCCGTATCGCCGCGAGGACTGGGAGTTCGCGATCGGACTCGGCGGTGGCGTCGTCGGCGTGCGAGACGGCAAGCTCATCGCCTCGGCCCTGTGGTGGCCCTATGGCAAGAGCCATGCGACGCTCGGGATGATCATCGTCGCGCCCGAGGCGCAAGGAAGCGGCATCGGCCGGCGTCTCATGCAGGCCCTGCTCGTGCAGGCCGAAGGGCGCTCGCTGATGCTGAATGCCACAGCCGCCGGTGAGCCGCTCTATGCCAAAAGCGGCTTCCGGCCCTGCGGTGGCGTACGCCAGCAGCACGGGCACGTGCTCGCCGTTGCCGCGCCGCAACTTGGCGCTGGCGAGCGGCTGCGTCCGGCAAGCTCCGCCGACCTTCCCATTCTGGAGCGTCTCGACCGCGCCGCGACCGGCTTGGAGCGCGGGCCGAGCCTTGCGGCCCTGCTGGGATGTGGCGAGTGCCTGGTGTTGGAGAGGGCCGACCAGCCCGTCGGCTTCAGTATCCTGCGGGCCTTCGGCCGCGGCCATACGATTGGCCCGGTCGTGGCGGTTGACGAAGCCGACGCGCGCACGCTGATCGCCTGCTGGCTGCATGGCCGGACCGGCCAGTTCATCCGGGTCGATCTGCAGCTCGGCTCCGGGCTCGGCGATTGGCTGGCGCAGCATGGTCTTGCACCGGCAGGAGACGTTGTCGCAATGGTGCGCGGCGATCTGCCGGCCGCGCCCGGCCCGGCGCGCCTCCATGCCCTGATCAATCAGGCGCTCGGCTGATGTCCGCGAGGTCGACACGATGACGCTACTGCTCAAGTCCGATGCCGCCCGCGGCGAGGAATGGACGCGGCTATTGGCGCAGAAGGCGCCCGAGCTGCCGTTTCGGATCTGGCCGGATATCGGCGACCCCGCCGATATCCGCTATCTTGCCGCCTGGCTTCCGCCCGACAACCTGCTCGGCCAGTTCCCTAATCTCGAATTGCTGGTCTCGGTCGGCGCCGGTGTCGACCAGCTGAACCTGGCTGACATACCGCCGCAGCTGCCGATCGTGCGGATGATCGAGCCCGGCCTCGTCGACAGCATGGTCGAATACGTCACCATGTCGGTCCTGGCCCTGCACCGGGATCTCGTCCCCTACATCGCGGCACAGCGCGAACAGGCCTGGAAGCCGCTCCGTATCAGGCCGACGTCAGAGCGCCGAGTCGGCGTGCTCGGGCTCGGCATGCTCGGCAAGGCCTGCGCGCTGAAGCTCGCCGAATTCGGTTTCGAGGTCGCCGGCTGGAGCCGTTCGCGGCATAAGGTCGACGGCATCGAGACCTTCGCCGGCGATGACGAACTGCCGGCCTTCCTCGCCCGCACCGACATCCTGATCTGCCTGCTGCCGCTGACCGATGCGACGCGCGGCCTGCTCGGCGCCGAGCTCTTCGCCCAGCTGCCGCAGGGCGCGATGCTGGTCAATGCCGGCCGGGGCGGCCATCTCGATCAGGATGCCCTGCTGGCGGCGCTGGACAACGACCATCTCGCGGCGGCGGTGCTGGATGTCTGCGAGCCGGAGCCGTTGCCGGCAGGGCATCCGCTCTGGAACCATCCCAAGGTCCTGCTCACGCCGCATATCGCCAGCCGCTCGCGCTCGGAGGCCTCGCTCGACATCGTCCTTGAGAACCTGCGGCGCCACCAGGCGGGCGAACCCCTGATCGGCCTGATCGACCGCCATCGCGGCTACTGAACGAGGTCCTGCATGTCGATTGTCGCTCTCGAAGACCGCAGCCTTTTCGTCGGCCGCGCCCTGATTGGCGGCGAGTGGGTCGGCGCCGCCTCCGGCGAGGAACTGCCGGTGCGCGATCCGGCGACGGGCGTCGAGATCGGTACGATTCCGGCCTGCGGTGAGGCGGAAACCAACGCGGCTATCGCCGCAGCGGAGGCTGCGTTTCCGGCGTGGAAGGCGCGGCCGGCGACCGAGCGGGCCGCTTTGCTGGAGCGCTGGCACGACCTCGTGCTGGAACACCGCAAGGACCTCGCCCGCATCATGACGGCCGAGCAGGGCAAGCCGCTGGCGGAAGCCGAGGGCGAGGTGCTCTACGGCGCCGGCTTCATCAAATGGTTCGCCGAGGAGGCGCGCCGCGTCTATGGCAGCACCGTGCCGGCGCCGACCGCTGACCGCCGCATCCTCGTCCTGAAGGAGCCCGTCGGTGTCTCCGCCGCGATCACGCCCTGGAACTTCCCCAATGCGATGATCACCCGCAAATGCGCGCCGGCGCTGGCCGCCGGCTGCCCGATCGTGGTGAAGCCCTCGGAGTTGACGCCCTTTTCGGCGCTGGCGCTCGGCGTGCTGGCTGAGCGCGCCGGTTTCCCGCCCGGCGTGATCAACATCGTCACCGGCCTGCCGCAAGGGGTTGGCGCAGCGCTGACGCAGAATCCCATGGTGCGTAAGCTCTCCTTCACCGGCTCGACCCGGGTCGGCGCGCTGTTGATGCGGCAATGCTCGGATACGCTGAAGCGATTGAGCCTCGAACTCGGCGGCAACGCGCCCTTCATCGTCTTCGATGACGCTGACCTCGACGCAGCCGTCGCCGGTGCCATCGCCAGCAAGTTCCGCAATGCCGGCCAGACCTGCGTCTGCGCCAACCGCATCCTGGTGCAGGACGGTATCCACGACGCTTTCGCCGATCGCCTCGCCAAGGCGGTCGCGGCGATGCGGGTCGGCGATGGGCGTCAGGCCGGCGTCACCATTGGCCCGCTGATCAATGCGGCGGCCGTCGAGAAGGTCCACGCGCATCTCGACGATGCGCTCACGCTCGGCGCAACGCGCGTCGCCGGGGCGCAAGGCGAGGTCGACGGTTCCCGCTTCGTGGTGCCGACGGTGCTGACCGGCGCGACCACGCGGATGCGGTTGGCCAATGAGGAGACCTTCGGTCCGGTGGCGCCGCTATTCCGCTTCCGACACGAGGACGAGGCGATCGAGATCGCCAACGGCACGCCCTACGGCCTTGCCGCCTATTTCTACACCGAGAATCTGAAACGCTCCTGGCGTGTCGGCGAGCGCCTCGAATTCGGCATGGTCGGCCTCAATACCGGCTCGGTCTCGATGGAGGTGGCGCCCTTTGGCGGCGTCAAGCAGTCCGGCATCGGCCGCGAGGGTGGTGCGACCGGCATCGAGGAGTATCTCGAGCTGAAGAGCTTCCACATTGGCGGGCTGGCGTCCGCCTGACGGACAGGCCGAAGCACGATCTGCCGATCGCGTGCCCGAATTGGGCAGGGGATATCAAAGCGGCGCACCAAAGCCACCGCACTCCCCGGCCGGCCGCTCCTAGCCTCTACCGATAGGCGCTATTGCGCCAGTAGAGGACGAGGCGGTCCATGCTCCAGTCTGTTTCCAGTCCTGCCGCCCGAGCGGCCGAGCCGCAGAGCCCTGGCATCCGCCGGGCGCTGGTCCATATCGAGCGGCATTTCACCGAGGCTCTCTATCTCGACGATCTGGCGGCCGTGGCGGGCCTCAGCGTCTGCCGCTTCGTCACCGTCTTCCGCCGCCAGGTCGGCTTGACGCCGCACCGCTTCGTCTGCCGGCAGCGCGTGCGCTATGCGCGGGTGCTGCTCGCCGATGGCGTCCCGGCGGCGCAGGCCGCGCTGGACGCCGGCTTCTTCGATCAGAGCCATCTCTCGCGCCATTTCAAGAGCGTCTACGGCACGACTCCCGGCCGCTATCTGCGCGAGCAGGTGCAGTCCCCGCCATCGCGGGCCGGCCGGATCGCCTATCCGGCGCCCACTGCCTTCTCTCCCGTTCCGACTTCCCGTCCTGCCTGAGGTCTCGCCATGAGCGTCAATTCCCTCGAAGCTCTCGATCGCCGCCACTGGGTCCATCCGGTCGCCAACTGGGCCGGCCATGAGAAGCGCGGCGTCACCGTGATGAAGTCGGCCAAGGGCGCCTTCGTCACCGATGCCGACGGCCATGAGCTGATCGACGGCTTCGCCGGCCTCTGGTGCGTCAATGTCGGCTACGGTCATGACAGCATCGTCGAGGCGGCCGCCCGCCAGATGCGCGAGCTGCCTTATGCTACCGGCTATTTCAGCTTCGGCAGCGAGCCGACGATCCGGCTTGCCGCCAAGCTCGCCGAGCTCACCCCCGGCGATCTCGATCACATCTATTTCTCGCTGGGCGGTTCGGATGCCGTCGATAGCGCGCTGCGCCTGATCCAGTTTTACTACAACGTCACCGGCCGGCCGACGAAGAAGGCGATCCTCTCACTTGAGCGCGGCTATCACGGCTCGAGTTCGACGGGCGCGGGCGTCACGGCGCTGCCGGCCTTCCACGCCAATTTCGACTTTCCGGCGCATGTGAATCACTACGTCGCCCCGCCCTATGCCTATCGCAGCCCGACCGGCTCGGGCGACGCGGCGGTGATCGCGGCGAGCGTCGCCTCGCTGCGCGCCAAGGTCGCGGAGCTCGGCGCCGAGAACGTCGCGGCCTTCTTTTGCGAGCCGGTGATCGGTTCGGGCGGCGTCATCGTGCCGCCGAAGGGCTGGCTCAAGGCGATGCGCGAGGCGGCAGCCGAGCTCGACATCCTCTTCGTCGCCGACGAGGTCATTACCGGCTTCGGCCGTACCGGCCCGATGTTCGCCTGCGAGGCTGAAGGCGTCGTGCCCGATATGATGACCATGGCCAAGGGGCTGACCTCGGGCTATGCGCCGCTCGGCGCGCTCGCCATCGGCGAGAAGGTCTACCGCGCCATCGCCGACAACGCGCCGGCCGGCGGGCCGATCGGCCATGGCTACACTTATTCGGGCCATCCGGTCAGCGCCGCCGTCGCGCTCGAAGTGCTGCGCCTCTACGAGGAAGGCGGCATCCTCGCCAACGGCCAGCGCGTCGGGGCCTATTTCGAGGAACGCCTGGCGACACTCGCCGATCATCCGCTCGTCGGCGAGGTCAGGGCACGCGGTCTGCTCGCCGGCGTCGAACTGGTCGCCGACAAGGCGACGAAGCAGAAGCTCCCGCGTGAAGCGAAGCTGCCGGACCACCTCTTCGCCCGTGGCTACGCCAATGGCGTGATCTTCCGCGCCTTCGCCGACGACATCATCGGCCTTGCGCCGCCCCTTTGCTGCAGCGAGGCGGAGATCGACCTGATCGTGACGCGGCTGCGCAAGACGCTCGACGAGGTCATGGCGCTGCCGGAGGTGGCGGCGGGCCTGGCGATGGCGAAGGCGGCGTGAGATTTGCTTGCTCGGCTACGCCGCCGTTCCTTGTCGGAAGGACGCGAGAGCCTCTAGGGTGTCGCAAGGCGGCTCTGGCATGAGGCATTCGTCGTGACACCGGGTGTGCGGCTCGACCGCATCGACATGAAGATCCTGATCGAGCTGCAGAACAACGGCAGGATGACGAACGTCAATCTGGCCGATGCGGTGGGGCTGTCGCCGAGCCCGTGCCTGCTGCGGGTCAAGCGGCTGGAGCAGGCCGGCTTCATCTCCGGCTACGGCGCGACCATCAACCTGCAGAAGCTCGGCGAGACGATCACCGTCTTCACCGAGATCACCCTGGCCGACCACACCAAGGAATACTTCATCCGCTTCGAGACGGCGCTCCGGCGCGTCGACGAGGTGGTCGAGTGCCATATGGTCAGCGGCGGCTACGATTATCTCGTCAAGTTCGTCACGCGCGGGCTGACCCATTACCAGTCGCTGATCGAGACGCTGCTCGACCGCAATATCGGCATCTCCAAATACTTCAGCTACATCGTGATCAAGTCGCCGATCCAGAAACCGGGCTATCCGCTCCCGGTGCTGTTCGGCCTGTAGCGCTCAACCCAGCGCCTGGGTGACGAGGCCGAAGGTCCGCGCCTGACCGCTCGGACCGTGATTGCGGCCGCGGATCATCGTCGTCACCGTGTCGAAGACGGTCATGCCGCAATCTTCGAGGAAGCCGCCGAACTTGCCCTGCTCCTGGGCGGTGTCGGCACGCAGGAACTGGCCGTCATGGGCGAGTACATGCGGCCGCACGAGCGCGATCGCCGCCTCGTCGCTCTCGGCGACGACAGGGCCGACGACATGGCCGCGGCCGAAACGGCGGCAGAGCGCGAAGCCGACCAGCGCGCCGTCCCGCTCGATCACCGTCCCGGTTGCGAGCTTCATCAGCGCTGCCATCACACGCGAGCGGTCGGCGCCATAGGCGTCGGCGTCGAGCCGGGCGATCGCCTCGCCGTCCGCGGCGGTCACCGGGCGGACAGCGAACTCGTCGGGCGCAGCACCGGCCGGCGCCTGGACGCGGCCCTGATGCTGGAAGATCCGGCCGATCGGCTGGAAGTCGAGCGAGCGATAGAGGCGGTAGCCGGCGCGCGTCGCATTCAGCCTGAGGTCGCGATCGCCCGCCTGCTCGAAGATCGTGTCCATCAGTCGCCGCCCGGCGCCCTGCATCTGCAGGCGCGGTGAGGTGATGACCATGCCTACCGTGGCGAAATGCGGCCCGTACGGCCACCACATCGCCGAGGCCAGGGCCCGGTCGATCGCGTCGCAGGCGACGAAGCCGTGCCCGACCTCCAGCACGAAGCGCCAGTCCTCCGGCCGATGCGGCCAGCTGACACCGACGGAGAGCTGGTGCGCCTGGGAGATATCCGCTTCTGTCATCGGCCTGATGGCGAGCTCGTAATCGAGCCGGCGCCGAGCCGTATTGTAAGCCACCGCTGCAGGCCTCGTTGCTTGAATACGGGCCGACTATAGGCGGGCAGCAAGGGCCGGAGAACTGCAAAATCGTCCAAGAACCTGCCGGGTAAGGCGGTATTCTCGGCGGCTGGAGCCGGCTCGACCGGCGAAATGATATCCTTGCCGTCCTGTCCGAAGCACTGAGGCCCTGTCTTCCATGAAGCTCGAACCTTACTGGCTCGCGACGGCGCCGAGATTCACCGCCGGCTCTACGGCTCCGATCGCCGGCAAGGTCGATGTCGCCATCGTCGGCGGTGGCTTCACCGGCCTGTCGGCAGCGCTAGCTTTGGCGAAGTCGGGGGCGAGCGTCGCCGTGCTGGAGGCCGGGCGCGTGATCGGCGAGGCCTCCGGACGCAATGGCGGGCATTGCAATAACGGCCTCGCGCATGATCTCGGCAGCCTTGCCGCCAGCCTCGGCGAGGAGAAGGCGGTCGCGCTCTATCGCGCCTTCGACAGCGCTGTCGACACCGTCGAGGCGCTGGTCGCGCGCGAGGCGATCGATTGCGATTTCATCCGCACCGGCAAGATCAAGCTCGCCGCCAAGCCGGAGCATTTCGCCAAGCTGGAGAAGAGCGCCGTGCTGCTGCGGCGCACGGTTGAGCCGGACCTGGCCGTCGTGTCGCCGTCCGAGATTCGCCGCGAGATCGGCTCGGACGGCTTCTTCGGTGGGCTGCTCTATCCGCGCAGCGCCCATATGCATATGGGCCGCTTCGGCGTCGGCCTCGCCGAGGCGGCGGCGCGCAATGGTGCGGCGATCCATGAGAATGCGGCGGTGACCGGACTCGAGCGGCTGAGCGGCCATGCCCACCGCGTCGTCACCAGCCGGGGGACGCTGGAAGCCGGGCAGGTGCTGCTCGCGACCGGCGCCTCGCGCCGGGGGCCCTTCGCCTGGCTCCGGCGCCGCATCGTGCCGGTCGGTAGCTTCATCATCGCGACCGAGCCGCTCTCGCCCGAGCGCGCCGCGGCGATCATGCCGACACGGCGGACGGCAACAACGACCAAGAACATCGGCAACTATTTCCGGCTCACACCTGACAACCGGCTGATCTTTGGGGGGCGGGCGCGCTTTGCGCTGTCGAGCCCGGCCTCGGACGCCAAGAGCGGCGCGATCCTGAGGGTCCGCATGCTGGAGCTCTTCTCGGAGCTCGCGGATACGCGCATCGACTATTGCTGGGGCGGGCTCGTCGACATGACGGCAGACCGGCTGCCGCGCGCCGGCGAGCGCGACGGCATCTTCCACGCGCTCGGCTATAGCGGCCACGGCACCCAGATGTCGGTGCATATGGGGCAGGCCATGGCCAGGGTCATGGGCGGCGAGACGAAGGCGAACCCCTTCGCCGGGCTCGACTGGCCGGCAGTGCCCGGCCATTTCGGCCCGCCATGGTTCCTGCCCTTCGTCGGCGCCTATTATCGCTATCAGGACTGGCGACACTGAGCCCGCTCCGGTGCTCACGGACGAAAAGTCCGCTCCGCTCCGGTTCTCGACGACCACGCCAGTCGACTCACCAGAGCGCGCTCCAAAGCGGCCTCTGATGGAGCCTTCTACGTGTCCTTCTTCTGTCCGCTCATGGCGAGCAGGACGAGCAGGAAAGAGGCGACGGTCAACAGGGTCGAGATCGAGGCGATGGTCGGGTCGATCTCGTCGCGCAGGGCGGTGAACATGCGCTTGGTCAGGGTCTGGTACTGACCGCCCGACACGAAGAGCGCGATGATCGTCTCGTCGATCGCCGAGATGAAGGCGAAGACGGCGCCGGCGAAGACGCTGGCCTTGATCTGCGGCAGCGTCACGGTGAGGAAGGCTCGCAGGCGGTTCATGCCGAGGCTGCGCGCCACCATCTCCTGCGTCTTGTCGAAGCTCTGCAGGCCGGCGACGACCGAGGTGATGACATAGGGCAGGCCGAGCATGACATTGGCCAGCACCAGCCCGGTCAGCGTCTGGATCAGGTCGAGCTTGGCGTAGACGAAGAAGATGCCGATCGCGACGATGATGATCGGCACGATCAGTGGCAGCATCAGCACCATATGCAGCGAGCGCATCAGCCGGTTCTGGGCGTTGCTGATGGCATAGGCCGCGGCAGTGCCGAGCGGTGTCGCGATCAATACGGTCAGCACGCCGAGCATCAGGCTCATGCGCGTGCCCTGCATCCAGTTCGGGTTGCCAAAATACTCGGCGTACCAGCGCAGCGAGAGCGCCGGCGGCGGGAAGGTCAGGAAGCGCGTGCTCGAGAACGACATCGGCACGATGATCAGCACCGGCAGCATCAGGTAGATCAGGACGAGCCCGACGACGAGGCCGAAGGCGAGGCGCGGCAGCAGCGAGGTTTTCATTTCTGCCCCAGCATCTTGTCGAGGGGGATGATGCGGCCGACGGCGGCGAAGATCGCGAGTACGCAGGTGAGGAGCACGACGCCGACCGCGCTCGCTGCTCCCCACTGCGCGTAAAGCTCGACATTGCGGCTCACCACCATCGAGATCATCACGGTGCGCCCGCCGCCGAGCAGCTCGGGCGTGATGTAGAAGCCGAGCGTCAGCACGAAGACGAGAGTCAGCCCCGCGACGACGCCCGGCAGCGACAGCGGCAGGAAGATGCGCAGGAAGCTGTAGAGCGGGCCGCCGCCGAGGCTGGCGCCGGCGAGCATCAGCTCGCGCGGAATCTTCTGCATGGTCGAGTAGAGCGGCAGCACCATGAAGGGCAGGAGGATGTGCACGGTCGCGATCACCGTGCCGAGCTCGTTGTGGACCATCGCCAGAGGCTCTGTGATCAGTCCGAAGCGTTCGAGCAGCTGGTTGGCGACGCCGGTTCGCTGCAGCAGCACGAGCCAGGCATAGGCGCGCACCAGCACGCTGGTCCAGAACGGCAGCATCACGCAGGCCAGGATCAGCACGTTCCAGGGCCGCTTGGCGTGGGCCGCCGCATAGGCGACCGGATAGCCAAGAAGCAAGGTGAGAACCGTCACCATCAGGGCGATGCGGAAGGTCAGCGCGAAGCTGCGCCAGTAGACCTCCTCGGTGAAGATGCGGCGGTAGTGCTCCAGCGTGAAGCCGTTGTCATAGATCGACTGGGCCGCCAGCCAGCCGACCGGGATCACCACCAGCGCGACGATCACCAGCACGGCAGGCGCCGCGAGCAGCGTCATCAGCGCCTGCTCGCGGCGCTGATGGGCGAGGGATGGATCGATCGCGCTCACGAGCCGTCTGCTCCTGCTCTCACGAGGTCGGTGTCATTCCGGAGCGATCCGAAGGATCGAGCCTCAGAATCCAGAGCCGATGCGTTCGATCGAGAGAGGGGAGGCGAACTCCCGATCTGGAACCGGCATCGTTTCTGGATTCCGGGCTCACCGTTTCGCGGCGCCCCGGAATGACAGGGTTGCGCTGTGCTTATTTCTGCATGAACTGCAGCCAGCGCTTCTCGGCCGCCTCGCCGGCCGGCGAGGTCCACCAGGCATAGGACATCAGGGCCTGCACCTTGGCATTCTCGGGCGCACTCGGCAGCTCCTTGACCCGCGCCTCGGAGATGACCTTGGTGTCGTAGGCCTTCGGGTTGGCCGGGCCGTAATCGATATGCAGCGGCAGATTGGCCTGGTGCACCGGGTCGACCGCCTCGTTCAGGAACTTGATCGCGGTCGGCAGGTTGGGCGCGCCCTTGAGCACGCAAAGCGAGGTGCTCTGCAGGATGCCCTGGTTGTAGGTGTAGGTGACCTTGGCGCCTTCCTTGGTCAGCGCGCTGATGCGGCCGTTCCAGGCCATCACCATGTCGACCTCGCCGTCATTGAGGAGCTGCGCCGATTGGGCGCCCGAGGTCCACCAGACCGTGATGTTCGGCTTGATCTCCTCGAGCTTCTTGAAGGCGCGCTCAACATCGAGCGGGTAGAGCTTGTCGGGCGCGACGCCGTCGGCCATCAGCGCCGCTTCCAGTGTCGCGAGCGGGTGGTTGCGCAGCGAGCGGCGGCCCGGGAACTTCTTCACGTCCCAGAAATCGGCCCAGCTCTTGGGCGCCGAGGCCGCGTCCGGGAATTTCTTCAGATTGTAGCCGAGCACACTCGAATAGAACTCATAGGCCACCGAGTAGTCGCTGCGGTACTCGGCCGGCATCGCTGCTGCGTTCGGGATCTTGCTGAAGTCGAGCTTCTCGACGATGCCCTGCTCGCCGCCGCGCAAGCAGAAATTGGTGGCGACGTCGACGACGTCCCAGGTCGGCTTACCCGATGCGACCTGCGAGCGCATGATCGGCCAGGCATCGGGCACGCTGTCCTGGTTGATGGTGATGCCGAGCTTCTTGGCGCTCGGGTCGAGGATCGCGATGGTCTGCGCCTTCTGATAGGCGCCGCCCTGCGAGACGAACATGATCTGCTCGGCCGCCATGGCGGAGCCGAGCAGCGCGAGGGATAAGCCTGCTGCGGCGCAGGCAGTCCGGATCTTCAAGCTCTTAGCCATGTCCTGTTCCCCTGTTGTTTTGGATCGGAGCTTCGAGGCCTACCGTCCGATCGCGTCTAGAAACTGGTACCAACCGGCGACCAGGCGGACGGCCGGTTCTCGAAGTGGGTAGAAGGGCACGGGCCGCATGCGGCCGACGTCGAGCAGCCCGACATCGGGGCGCTCGCCGCGCGCAAAGGCAGCGAGATAGCGCCCCATCAGGCTCGACATGGCGACGCCGGCGCCGTTGTAGCCCATGGCGACCATGACTCGGTCGTCGACGCGTCCGACATGCGGCACGGAATCGAGCGTCATCGCGACGAGTCCGGACCAGGAAAAGGCCAGCGGCACGTCGGCGACCTGCGGGAAGATGCCGACCATCGCCTTGTGCAGGGCGGCGAAGGCGGCGGCGGAATCCGTCTTGCCGAAGGCGCCGCGGCCGCCGAAGACGATCCGGTCGTCGACCATGCGGAACCAGCGCATCATCCGCTTGGTCTCGGTATAGGTCCGGCCTGTCGGCATCACGCTGGCAGCGAGGTTCGGCGAGAGTTTCTGCGTCGCGATGATCGCGCTGCGGAACGGGATGAGCGTGCGCTGGTATTCGCGGGTCGCGGGCGTCAGGTCTGAGTAGCTGTTGGTGGCGATGATCGCCTGCCTGGCCCGCACCGTGCCCCGCGGCGTCTCGACCAGCACGCCGTCGCGTTCGCGCTTGAGGCTGAGTGCCGGCGTCTGGCTATGGACGGGGATGCCCTGCGAGGCCACGCCGCGGGCGAGGCCGCGCAGATAGCTGAGCGGGTGGATGCCGCCCGAGCCGGCATTGAGCACGCCGCCGACGAACCCGGCGGAACCGGTCTCCTCACGCACCTGTCCGGCATCGAGCACGGTCATCGTGGTGTCGCCGAGTTCGGCGCGCAGCCACTGCGCTTCCTTCACCGCATAGGCCAGCGTCTCGTGGTTGTGCGCCGCCTTGACCTGGCCGGCGCGGGTCAAGCCGGCGTCCGCGATGCCATGGGCGCCGACCAGCTCGGCGACGATGTCGGTCGCCTCATGGGCGATGTCGTACATGCGTTTCGCCATGTCCCGGCCATGGCTGGCGGCGATCGCCGGGAAGGACAGGCGAAACTTGGCGGTGATGACGCCGCCATTGCGCCCGCTCGCACCCCAGCCGGGCTCGTTCGCCTCCAGAACTAGTGGCGCAAGGCCGCTGGCGGCGAGATGATGGGCGGCCGAGAGCCCTGTATAGCCGGCGCCGATGATCACGACGTCGGCCTGCGCATCGCCGGCGAGCGCCGGCAGCGCCTGCAGCGGCGATGCCGTCGCCCGCCAGAGCGAGGGCGCGGCGTCGAGGGCCTGCCAGGATGTCGGCGCGGCCGTCACGGGATCAGGCCCGTTCCGCCTCGACCGCGTCGGCAAGCGCCTTCAGCGTCGTGAAGTGATAATCGGGCTTGGTGATCTCGGGCACCGCCGGCGTGCCGCCGAAGCCCTTCTGGCCTTGGCGCCGCTCGATCCAGCAGGTGGCATAGCCCAGCGATTTGGCGACACGGATGTCGTGATACTGGCTCTGCGCGACATGCAGGATCTCCTCCTGCTTGTAGCCGAAGGCCGATTGCCGGCCGCGATTATAGGCGAAGTAGAGCGGATCGGGCTTGGGGTGGATCGCCTCGTCGGCGGTGATGCTGTCGTGGAACGGATTGCCGAGCGTGTGCGAGTAGCAGGTGAAGCTCGGCCGGTCGGCATTGGTCATCGCCACCAGCCGGTAGTGCTTGCGCAGTCGCGTCAGCGCTGCAGCCGAATCCGGGAAGGCGGGATGGCGCAGGATGGCGAGCTGGAAGGCGTCGGCCGTGGCATCGTCATTCGGCAGGCCGAGTTCCTTGGCGAGGTGGATGTAGACCAGCTTCATCACTTCGCTCGAGCGCTCGTAATGCAGCTCGCGGCCCTTGAGATAGGGCGCGAAGATCTCGTCGTCGCTGAGCTTGGCGGCAGCCGGGCCGCCAAGGCGCCGGACCGCGCCGAGGACGCCGGCCTCGAAGTCGATCAGCGTGCCGACGACGTCGAATGTGAGAACCTTGAAATCGCTGAGGGCCATGGTCTTGCGTCTCTGCTGGGGGAGGGAGATCAGGCGCCGATTTTCGGCACGATGATCGTGTCCTGCGGGTGGAGGCTGACGGCGAGGCGCTCGCCGACCGGCGGGATGCGACGGGCGGCCTCGTAATGGCTGGGCTGACGCAGGCTGAGCGCCGTGCCGTCGTCGAGCGCGAGGAAGACCCGCAGGCTCTCGCCCTGGAAGACGATATCGGTGACCCGGGCTTCGAGCCGGTTGCGCTCGGGGTTGCCGGAGCCGTCCTCGACCAGCAGCTTCTCGGTCTGTATCGCGAGCACAAGCTCGCCGTTCGGCGCGATCGGCCGGGCGCTCTTCAGCACGGTGCCGGCGAGCGAGACGCTGTCCTGCCCGGCGCGCTGGACCGGCAGCAGCGTCGCCTCGCCGATGAAGCTCGCGACGAAGGCGTTGGCGGGATGGTCGTGCAGGCGCTCGGGCCTGTCGATCTGGACCAGCTTGCCGTCCTTCAGGATGGCGACGCGGTCGCTCATCGTCAGCGCCTCGCGCTGGTCGTGCGTGACGTAGATGATCGTCGCGCCCAGCCGCTTGTGGAGCTGGCGCAGCTCGATCTGCATGTTTTCGCGTAGTTGCTTGTCGAGCGCCGAGAGCGGCTCGTCCATCAGGATCAGGCGCGGCTCGAAGATCATGGCGCGGGCGAGCGCGACGCGCTGGCGCTGGCCGCCGGAGAGCTGGCCGATCCCGCGCTCCTCGTAGCCGGCGAGGTCGACCATGGCGAGCGCGCCGCGGACCTTCTCGGCATAGGTCGACTTGGGCAGGCGCCGCGCTCTCAGGGGAAAGGCGACGTTCTCGCCGACGCTCATATGCGGGAACAGCGCGTAGTTCTGGAAGACGATGCCGATGTCGCGCTTGTGCGGCGGGGTATAGGTGACGTCGCGGCCGCCGAGATGGACCGAGCCGCCGGAAGGCTGGATGAAGCCGCCGAGAATGCCGAGCAAGGTGGTCTTGCCCGAGCCGGACGGGCCGAGCAGCGAGACGAATTCCTGCGGGGCGATGTCGAGCGAGACATCGTCGAGCGCACGCACCGAGCCGTAATGCTTGCTCGCCGATCTGATCTCGACGCGTTCGCCGCCTATGTTGGCCATGGCACTCTCCCGTCCGGATACAGCGACATCGCGGCACTGCGCAGGCAAAGACCGTTTTCGGGACGGGCCATAAGGTGATCTTATGGCGATCCGTGCCGGCGCTGGTGCTGTTCGGCGGTGCGGGCCTCTGCCGGGCCGTCACCGCAAGCTGCATTCGATCAGCTCATGAAACGGGATTTCGGCCCCCTGTCGCAATTGCCAAATAATCAGGGAGAACATAACCTGGTGTAATGTCAGAGCTGCGCCGCATGGTCTCGTCGAGCAATGCGCTCTTCGTCTTCGAGGCGGCGGCGCGCAGCGGCAGTTTCACCCGCGCAGCCGAGGAGCTGAACGTCACCCAGCCGGCGGTCAGCCGCATGCTGTCGCGCTTCGAGAGCCATCTCGGCCTGCGACTTTTCGAGCGCGGCGGGAGGGGCGCGATCCTGACACCGGAGGGCGAAGTGCTCTATCGCCGCGTCGCCGACGGCTTCCGCAGCATCGAAGCGGGCCTGCGCGAGGTCGAGCAGCTACGCGGCGGCAAGGAGACGGTGACGATCTCGGTCTCCTCCGCCTTCACCACGCATTGGCTGATGCCGCGCATGGACCATTTCCAGCGCCGGTTTCCCGCAGTCGACCTGCGCTTCCAGATGATCGCCGGCTCCCTGCGCGGCCCGGTCGACAATGTCGATCTCGGCATGCGCTTCCTCGATGGCGACGAGGCGGTGCCGGCCGAGGCGATGGTGGTGCGTGAGGTGATGCTGCCGATCTGCAGCCCCGGCTACCGGCAGGCCGAGCCCGAAGCCGAGGTGACGGGCGAGGGCAACACGATCATCAACCTGACCGATTCCGCGCTCGACTGGGCCGAACGCTATCCGCCCTTCGCTACCGGCCGGCCCGGACCGGTCAAGACGCTGAGTTTCTCGGACTACGCCGTGGTGGTGCAGGCGGCGCTGCTCGGCCAGGGCGTCGCCTTCGGCTGGATCACCGTCGTCTCGCATGCGCTGAGGTCAGGCGCGCTGGTGCCGGCGAGCGACCGGCTGACGCGCGGCGAGCGCAACTGCGTGCTGTTGACGCCGCGCAACCGCCCGCCGAGTCCGGTCGTCCGCGCGATCCGGGACTGGATCGGGGCGGAGCTGAAGGCCGAGATCGAGGCAATCGACGCGCTTCATCCCGGCCTCGGTTTGAGGCAGGCCTGCTACGGCTGACGGTGCTGCGCGGTGCATTCAGTTCGCGATGTCGATCAGCACCGTCTTGTGCCGCAGGTTCTGCTCGACCGCCTGCCGGCCGAGATCCTTGCCGATACCGGAGCTCTTGTAGCCGCCGGTCGGCAGGATGAAGTCGAGCGTGCGGCTGTAGCGGTTGACCCAGACGGTGCCGGCCTGCAACCGGCGCACGGCACGCAAGGCCCGGCCGAGATCGCGGGTGTAGACGCCGGCGGCGAGGCCGTATTCGGGATGGTCGGCGAGGGCGAAGCCCTCGTCCTCATCGGCGAAGGTCTGGATGGTGAGAACCGGTCCGAAGATCTCCTCGCGCACAGCGGCATTGTCGGCGGTCACGTTGGCGATGATCGTCGGCTGGTAATAGGCGCCGCCATAGCCGGCCATCAGGCCGCCGCCGAGCAGCACCTCGCCGCCTTGCTCCCGGCTGGCGGTAACGATGCGGTCGATGCGGCGAGCCTGCACCTCGGACACGATCGGGCCGAAATCGGTCGCAGCCTTCCAGGTGTGCCCCGGCGTGATCCGGGGGAGCTTGACCTTCAACAGGTCGATCAGGGCCTCGGCGATCGGGCGCTGCACGATCACCCGCGAGCCGGCGACGCAGCCCTGTCCGGAATTGGCCAGGATCGAGCTGGCGATGCAGGTCGCCGCTTTCTCAAGATCGGCATCGGCGAAGACGAGCTGCGGGCTCTTGCCGCCGAGCTCGAGCGTCACCGGCTTGATGCCGCTCTCAGCCGCCGCCTTCATGATCGCAGCGCCGGTCCGCGTCGATCCGGTGAACGAGATTTTGCCGATACCCGGATGGCGCGCCAGCGCATCGCCTGTGACGCCGGTACCCTGGACGATATTGAAGATGCCGGCCGGCATGCCCGCCTCGATCGCGAGCTGCGCCAGCCTGACGGCGGAAAACGGCGTCAGTTCCGACGGCTTCAGCACGATCGCATTGCCCGCCGCGAGCGCTGGGCCGAGCTTCCACGACGCGGTGCTGAGCGGCACGTTCCAGGGCGCGATCGCGCCGACGACGCCATAAGGCTCGGAGACGATCAGGCCGAGATTGTCGCTGCGCGTCGCCGCGACTTCGCCCCCGAGTTTGTCGGCCCATTCGGCGAAGAAGCGGATGCCGTCGGCCGTGGCTGCGACGTCGCCGGTCACGGCCTGGGAGATCGGCCGCGTCGATCCGACGGCTTCGATCCGGCCGAGTTCTTCGGCATTGGCTTCGATGAGCTCGGCCCAGCGCCTCAAGATGCGGGCGCGCTCGCGAGGCGGTCTCGTCGCCCAGCCGCTGGCGGCGACGGCTGCATGAGCGCTGCCGACGGCCCGGTCGACCATGGCGGCGTCGGCGATCGGGATCTCGGCATAGTCGACGAGGTCGGATGGCCGAGCGACCGGTATCGTCTCGCCGCCGCCGATCGCCTCGCCGGCGATGAAATGCCCGGTCGTGACGTGGATCGTGGCCGGGTCGAAATCACCCGGCATGATCAGAGCCCGACCAGGGCCGGCAGGCCGCCAATGTCCTTGATCTCGTGCGTGCTGTAATAGGGGTTCGCCGGCTCGTGGCCGCGATTGACGAAGACGCGGCGAGCGATCTTCATGTCGTAGGCGGTCATCTGGTCGTAGCGGAAGCTCGACGAGCAGTGCATCACGTCCTGCGGGCCGCAGCCGAGCATGTCGAACATGTACTCGAAGGCGCGCATGCGAGGCTTGTAGGCCTGGGCATCCTGCGCGGTATAGGCGGCGTGGAAGGGCGCGCCGAGCTTGGCGACCGAATGCGGGATCAGGGCGGTCATCGAGTTCGAGAGGACGACGAGCGGGATTTCCTTCGCGACCTTGGCGAGACCGGCCGTTACGTCGGGATGCGGGCCCCAGCTCGGGATCTCGTCGACGATGGCCTGGGCATCGGCCGGATCATAGGCGACGCCGAGCAGCTTGCAGGTCCGCTCCACCGCATTGCTGACGACATCCTGATAGGGCTTCCACGGGCCGAGGACCTCGTCGAGACGATAGCTCGAGAAGGCGTCGCAGAATGCGTCCATCTGCTCGGGCGAAAGACGGCCGGCATAGGCGCGCCGGGCGGCCGGAGCCATCTCAAAATAGATCAGCGTGCCGTAGCAGTCGAAGGTGATGAATTTCGGCCGGAAGCTGCTCATCGTCTCGCTCTTGCTCGTTGCGACGGCTGTCTGCCGTTGGGAAGAGGCTAGAGTGCGAGCGCGGCGAGGGAGGCGGAATCCGATCGACGCGACCGAATATTCTGCCGATGAGCGGGTATGCTTCGGCATGGATTGCTGCGGCAGTCGGGGCAGGATGGACATGCTAGGCCGCCTCGCCGAGTTTCGGCTGAACCAACCTCAAGCGAATCCCATGACCGTCGAAACCGTTCTCGCCGATCTCGTCGGCTTTCCCTCCGTCTGTCGCACCCCGAACGGGGCGATTATCGAGCATGTCCGCGCCTATCTTGCCGGCCACGGCGTCGACAGCGTGATCATGCCGGGGCCGGAGGGCGACCGCGCCAACCTGTTCGCGACGATTGGGCCGAGAGTCGAAGGCGGCGTCATACTCTCGGCCCATCTCGATGTGGTTCCGGCGGCGCCGGAAGGCTGGGTCGGCGATCCCTTCAAGCTGCGCCGCGACGGCGAACGCCTGATCGGGCGCGGCGCAGTCGACATGAAGGGCTTCGTCGCCTGCATGCTGGCGAGCGTTCCCGCCCTCGTCGGCAAGAAGCTGGCGCGGCCGGTGCACATCGCGCTGTCCTATGACGAGGAGGTCGGCTGCGTCGGCGTGCGCCATCTGATCGCGCGACTGCCGGAGCTATGTCCGCCCGTGCTCGGCTGCATCGTCGGTGAGCCGAGTGGCTTGCGGCCGGTTTTGGCCCATAAGGGCAAGATCGCCCAGCGCGTTACGGTCGATGGCAAGGCAGGGCATTCATCGCGCACCGATCTTGGCGACAACGCGATTCACTACGCCGCCAGCTTGATCGCCGCGATCCATGAGGAGGCGCTGCGCCATGCCGTGCAAGGGCCTTTCGCCGAAGCTTTTGCACCGCCTTATTCGACGATCCAGGTCGGCGTGATCAGGGGCGGCACCGGGATCAACATCGTGCCGGCGCAATGCGTGTTCGAGGTCGAGGCCCGCGCCATCGCCGGCCAGGAGCCTGCCGATCTGCTCGGCTTCCTGCCCGGTGTCGCCGAGCGGATCGCGCGCGAGGCTGCCGCGACCGGGCACAAGGTCGCGTTCAGCTTCGAGACCATGAGCGACTACCCGCCGCTCGCACTCGACGAGGCCGATCCACTGGTCGCCTTCACCGAGGCGGCTTCGGGCCAGGCGCGCCAGGCTGCCGTGAGCTACGGCACTGAGGCCGGCCGGTTCCAGCGCGCCGGCATCGCCGCGATCGTCTGCGGGCCAGGCGATGTCGACCGCGCCCACAAGCCGGAAGAGTACATCACCGATGCCGAGCTCACTGGAGCGATGGCGATGATCGCTGGTGTCGCCGACCGGCTCAGCTGAACCTCAGAACTCGCCGATCGCGCCGCGGGAGCCGTCGACGAGGCGGGCATGCCTGAACGGGCGCGGATCGACGATCGGCGTGTCGCCGGTGGCGAGATCGGCGGCGAGATGGCCGGCGGCGGGGCCGAGGCCGAAGCCGTGGCCGCTGAAGCCGGCTGCCAGCACGAAGCCGGAGAGGCCGGCGACCGGCGAGATGACCGGGACCGCATCGGGTGTGGAATCGATATAGGCGCCCCAGCTTTCGCGCACGGCGACGGTCTTCAAGGCCGGGAACATGGCATGGGCGCGCTCGAGCAGGGTCGCAAGCGCACGCCGGCTCGGCGCCGGATCGAGCACGCGGATCGTCTCGAACGGCGTGACCTCGTCGAGCTTCCAGCTGCCGAACGCTTCCGGCCCCTTGAAGAAGGAGGAGCCGATGCCGAGTTCGACCGCCTTCAGCCGCTTGATGAACATCGGCAGGAAGTCGCGCGCGTAGCGCAGGCCCTGCGGCGTGATCTCGAGCGTGCCCTTGCCGCTGATCGCGATTGTGTAGCTTCCGTCGAGGCGGCGAGTCAGCGCGATCTCGGGGGTGTAGAAGGCGTCGAGGAACTCCGGCGCTGCTTCAGTGCGCAGGCTGGTCGCGCGGATGCTTGCCTGCGGGAAGGCGATGCCGTGGCGGCGGCAGAAGGCCGAGGCCCAGGCGCCGCCTGCGAGCACCACCGCATTGGTGCGGATCGTACCCTTCTCGGTGACGACGCCGGTGACGGCGCCGTTGGTGATGTCGAGCCCGCGTGCCGCGCAGCCCTGATGGACGCTGGCGCCGGCGCGGCGGGCGCCGTCGGCCATCAGCGGCGCTGCGAGCGCCGGCTCGGCCTTGCCGTCGGTGACGGAATGCAGCCCGCCGAGCCAGCTCCGACCACTGGCGGCAGTCATCGCTGCGGTCTCTGTTCCGGTCAGCATCCTGGTCTCGACGCCGAAGGCCCTGGCGGTCTCGCGCCAGCGCTCCCATTGCGCCAATTGTGCGGCATCGCTGCTGGCGTAAACCAGGCCGCAGCGGCGAAAACCGCTGTCGCAGCCGAGCTCCTCGCTCAGTCTCTCCCAGAGCTCCATGGCGCGGATCGCGAGCGGCAATTCGCGGGCGTCGCGGTTCTGCTTGCGGCACCAGCCCCAGTTGCGGCTCGACTGCTCGCCGCCGACGACGCCCTTCTCGACCAGAGCCACCGAGCGGCCGCGCCGTGCCAGATAATAGGCCGCCGCCGCGCCGACGATGCCGCCGCCGATGACGACGACATCCGCGGCGGCGGGCAGCGCCTCGCTGCTGGCGATGCGTTCGATGGTCAGTGGCATGGATGGCTCCGGAGGCGGCCATGCCACGAAGCGGCACGGCCCGGGATGTCCCTGTGCGGCGGGACTATGTGGCTAGAGCCGGATCCGATCGGATTGGATCAATCTGATCGGAACGGGTTCTAGGGCAGGGGCTTGCGTCACATCAGACCGGGCTCGCCGAGGTCGGTCCCGTCGACGAGGCGGCTGTAGCGATAGGGGGTAGGGTCGACGATCGGGGCATCGCCGGCGACGATATCGGCTGCGAGCCGCCCCGCCGCCGGGCCGATGCCGAAGCCATGGCCGCTGAAGCCGGCAGAGACATGTAGGCCCGGCAGCTTGTCGACAGCGGAGATGACTGGCACCCAGTCGGGCGTGAAATCGATCAAACCACCATATTTGTGCTTGATCTCGACAGTGGCGAGCTGCGGAAAGATCTCGCCGAGCCGCTTCTTGGCGAAGGTGATCAGCTCCTCCTGTGGCGGCGGGTCATAGGTCCGCATTTTCTCGAACGGCGAGATCGTATCGTTGCTCCAGCGCATCAGCGCTTCCGGCCCGAAGAAGAAGGACTTGCCGGCCCGGATCGTCAGCAGCTTGTGGCGCTTCTTGAAGGTGCGCCAGAACGGCTGGGCGTTGAGCATGCCGTGCGGCGAGAGCTCGAGCAGGCCGCGCCCGCTGATGCCGACGGTGAAGCCGCCATCGACCCGGCGGCGAATAGTGAGATCGGGGGTCGAGATGCCGCCCATGGTGATCTCAGGGGCCGGCCCGGTGAAGAACGAGGTCGACTTGATGCCCGCGAGCGGCATGCGGATGCCGTGGTGGCGGGCGAACATCGCCGTCCAGACACCACCGGAGAGCAGCACCGTCGAGGTGCGGATCGTGCCCTTCTCGGTGACGACGCCTGAGACGCGCCCAGCGGCGGTTTCGAGACCACGCGCCGCGCAATCCTGATGGATGGTGACACCGAGACGCCGGGCCGCCTCGGCGATCGCGGGAACGGCCATGGCAGGCTCGGCCCGGCCGTCGGTGGGTGAATGCACGCCGCCGACCCACTCGCCCTTGGCATGTGGCGCCATGGCCTTGGCTTCCTCGGCGCTCAGCATGCGCGTCTGCATCTGGTATTGCCGGGCCTTCTCGCCCCAGCCTTCCCAGGCATCCAGATCGGACTGGCGCGTCGTCAGATAGGTCAGACCACTGCGGCGGAAGCCGACATCGGCACCGACCTCTTCCGAAAGCCCGTTCCACATCTCGACCGCCCGCATCGCCAGCGGCAGCTCGCGCAGGTCGCGGTTCTGCTGGCGACACCAGCCCCAGTTACGGCTCGACTGCTCGCCGGCGAGATAGCCCTTCTCGACCAGCGCGACCGAATGCCCCTTCTTCGCCAGATGATAGGCGGCGGTGACGCCGGCGATGCCGCCGCCGATGACCACGACGTCGGCTGCTGCGGGCAAGGCTTCGTCGCTGTGGACGCGGTTGACCGGTGGCGACATGGCGGCGTTGTCCTTGGCGGGAAAGGTCGTGCTGGCAGCGCCGACCGGGCGGGAGGCCGGTATTCAAGCCCGATCCGCCTGGAACCCTATGCCAAAGGAAGGGCAGGATTCGGCAGATTCTTTTGGTTGTCCCCGCACAGGACGGTGACCATCGCCGGTCGGGGCCTGCCTATGATGGGGCCGGGCCGTCAATTCGACGGCCGATACGGCCAGCCGCCAAGCAAAAGGCGGCGGCCGTGCCACGGTCTCGTAAGGCCGTCGACAACGAGGGGATCAACGATGAACAAGCCGTCCACGAAGGCGTCCGGCCTCGCTTTGCCTGCCCTGCATCGCCGCGAGGTCCTGGCGCTGGGCGCCGGCGGCATCCTCGCCGCGTCCGGTCTCGGCTCTCGCGCCCAGGGCAAGGCGCCTCCGCCCCCGCCCGCGAAGCCGAGTGGCCAGGTTGTGGTCGGCCTGTCGCAGGAGCCGACCGCCTTCAACCCGCTGATGCCCGGCATCGAGGTCGACGAGACCGTCTGGATGCAGATCTTCAACACGATGTGGCTGGCCCAGCCCGACGGCTCGCTGGTCCCCGACCTCGCGGCCGAGGTGCCGAGCGAGGCCAATGGCGGCATCTCGGAAGGCGGCCTCGCCTGGAAGGTCAAGCTGCGCGAGGGCATCACCTGGCATGACGGGACGCCGTTCACCGCCGAGGACGTCAAGTACACGCTCGAGCTGATCAATGCGCCGGGCTTCAAGGCGCGCACCCGCGTCGGCCATTCGCTGGTCAAGGACATCAAGGTCACTGGCCCGCTCGAGATCTCCTGGCGCATGGAGAAGGCCTATGCGCCCTATCTCGCGCTGCTTTCCAACACCTTCATCGTGCCCAAGCATCTGCTGGAGAAGGCGGCCGATCCGAACACGGCCCCGTTCAACGGTGCGCCGGTCGGCACCGGCCCGTTCAAATGGGGCACGCGCACACCGGGCGACAACATCCAGCTCGTCGCCAACGAGAAATACCACGGCAAGGGGCCTTATCTGGAAAAGGCGGTGCTGAAATACGTGCCGGACCAGACCGCGCTCTACGCCCAGTTCCGCACCGGCCAGGTCGACCTGATCATCGGCACCGGCATCCCGGCCAATTTCTATGCCGAGGCGGTCAAGCTGCCCGGCCGCAAGGTGGTGAAGATCCCGAGCGCCTCGCTCGAGGTGCTGATGCCGAATCTCGAGCACCCTGCCCTGTCGGACAAGGCGGTGCGCAAGGCGCTCTATGCCTCGATCAACAAGCAGGCGATCATCGACATCGTCTTCTACGGCCTGCACATCCCGACCGAATCCTTCATGCCGCAAGAATCTTGGGCCTATGACCCGAACCTGCCGAAGCAGGTCTACGATCCCGCGCTCGCCGGCAAGATCCTCGACGATGCCGGCTGGAAGCGCTCCGGCTCGGGCGTGCGCATGAAGAACGGCGTGCCGCTGGAGTTCGCGGTCTCGACCACGACGGGCGCGGCGCTACGCGAGCAGTGCCAGCAATTGATGCAGCAGGACTGGCAGCAGATCGGCATCAAGATGGCGATCAACAACATGCCCGCCGCGGTGATCTGGGGCGAGTTCTACACCCGCTCCAAGTTCCAGTCCCTGCTGGTCGGTACTGCCTTCCGCACGGTGATCGACCCGGATCCGGCGCATCGCTTCGGCTCGGACGCGATCCCGGCCAAGAGCGGCAACGGCGCCAACCAGATGCAGTGGCAGAACGCCGAGGCCGATGCGCTAATGAAGCAGGGCCAGGAGACCTTCGACACGGCGAAGCGCAAGGAAATCTACCAGAAACTGCAGGTGCTGGTGCGCGAGGAACTGCCGATCCTGCCGATCTACCAGTATGCGCCGGTCGAGGGCTACAAGGAGGGGCTGATCGGCTACCAGCCCAACATCAACGCCAGGCAGAACACCTGGAACATGGGCCAGTGGTACTGGGCCAAGTGACGTGGTGCGTGATCTGAACCGCGCCGGCATGAAGCCGGCGCTGGCGGGAGGTAGCGCGCCATGATCGCCTTCCTCCTGCGCCGCCTCGGGCAGTCGCTGCTGCTGCTGCTGATCGTCTCGGTGATCGGTTTCGCCATCCTGCATCTGGCACCGGGCGGGCCGATGTCGCAGTTCGCGGCCGGCGGCGACATGACCCAGGCCGATCTCGACCGCATCGCCGAACAGCTCGGCCTCAACCGCCCGCTGCCGGTGCAATACATTGAATGGCTCTGGCGCATGCTGCGCGGCGACTGGGGCGTGTCCTATCGCGACCAGCAGCCGGTGCTGCACATCATCGCCTCTCATATCGGCGCGACGCTGGAGCTGATGCTGACCTCGACGCTGCTCGCCATGGTGATCGGCGCCTGGGTCGGCATCCTCGGCGCGATCCGGCGCTATTCGCTGTTCGACTCGCTCGCCACTGTCGGCGCCATGATCGCGCTCTCGATTCCGACCTTCTGGTTCGGTCTCGTCGTGATCTATGTCTTCTCGGTCGGGCTCGGCTGGCTGCCCTCGGGCAATCGCTACACCATGGGCGACGGCTCGTTCCTCAACCAGGTGCATCACCTGATCGGGCCCTGCATCGTCTTGGCGCTGGTCTCGACAGCGGTCTGGAGCCGCTACATGCGCTCCTCCATGCTCGAGGTGGTCAATCAGGATTACATCCGCACCGCCCGTGCCAAGGGCGTGCCGGAGCGGCAAATCCTGCTGCGCCATGCCTTGCGCAATGCGCTACTGCCGATGATCACCATCACCGGCCTGCATGTGCCGACGCTGCTGTCGGGTGCACTGGTGACCGAGACGGTCTTCACCTGGCCCGGCATGGGCCGGCTCTTCCTCGATTCGATCAGCTATCGCGACTACCCCGTCGTCATGGGCATCCTGATGTTCACCGCCGTGCTCGTCCTGATGGGGTCCCTGCTCGCCGACCTGCTCTACGGCGTCGCCGACCCGCGTATATCGAGGAGCGGGCGATGAGCGGCGTGCCCTTCACCAGCACCGCCGAGCCGGCGCTGCCGCCGGCCCCCGGCTTCTGGAACAGCCCGGGCCTGCGCCGCTTCCGGCGCCACAGGCTCGCCGTCTTCGGCGCGGCGACGATCGTCTTCCTGACGCTCGCCTGCATCGTCGGCCCCTGGCTCCTGCCTTATACCGACACCTTCATCGACATCCGCAACCGTTTCGCACCGCCCCTCGCCGGCCCGCATGTGCTCGGCACCGACCCGCTCGGGCGCGACATCCTCGCGCGCCTCCTGATGGCCGGGCGGATCTCGCTGGCGGTCGGCTTCTCGGCCATGGCGATCGCGATGGCGATCGGCATCGTGGTCGGCATGGTCGCGGGCTTCTACGAGGGCGCGCTGGGCGCTGCGCTGATGCGCTTCGTCGACGCGATGCTGTGCTTCCCCTCGATCTTCCTGCTGCTGGCGATCTCGGCGCTGATCGCCCCCTCGGTGCCGTCGATCATCCTGCTGATCGCGATGACCTCCTGGATGGAGGTGGCCCGCGTGGTCGAGGCGCAGATCCGCTCGCTGAAGACGCGCGAATTCGCGCAAGCCGCCGTCTCCTTCGGCGCGAGCAACCGGCGCATCATGATCCGCGAGCTGCTGCCGAACGCGATCGCGCCGATCGTCGTCGCGGCGACGCTCAACGTCGCCCACGCGATCCTGGCGGAGAGCTATATCTCCTTCCTCGGCTTCGGCATCCAGCCGCCGACGCCGAGCTGGGGCAACATGCTGGAAAGCGCCCAGAGCTATCTCACCAGCGCGCCCTGGCTCGCGATCATCCCCGGCGCCGCGATCACGCTCGCGGTCACCAGCTTCAACTTCATCGGCGATGGCCTGCGCGATGCGCTCGACCCGCGGATGGAGGGCCAGTGACGGGAAAGGTCGCCGAACTCTGGCGCTACCCGGTCAGCTCGATGGCCGGCGAGCGGCTGGAGCAGACTCACGTCGATACTGGGGGAGTCGCCGGCGACAGGATCTGGGGATTGCTCGATGCCACGACCGGCCGCATCGCCTCGCCCGGCCGCGAGAAACACTTCATCGGCGTGCCGCGTGCCTATGCCAAAGCCTCGGGGATTGGTGTCGCCCTTTCGCTCGATGGCGAGCGCTGGGCAGGGCCTGATGACGCCGAGCTGCTGGCGAATCTGTCGCAGGCTTTCGGCTTCATGCCGGTGCTGAAGCCGTTCGACACCTTTGGCTCGGGCGGGTTCAGGCCGCGCTACGAGCATGCGCCGATCCATATCGTCACCAGCGCGGCGCTGCGCAGCCTCGAACGCGAGCTGCCCGGCAGCGTCATCGATACCCGCCGCTTCCGGCCGAACATTCTGGTCGACTGGCCTGACGGGCTCGAGACCATACCCGAGCATGGCTGGATCGGGCGCGAGATCAGGATCGGGGACGTCGTGCTGAAGGCGCGCGAGCCCTGTGGGCGCTGCGGCTTCATCACGATCGCGCAGGAAGGCCTGCCTCAGGACGTCGAGATCCTGCGGACAGTGGTCAAGCACCACGAGCGCAATTTCGGGATCTATTGCGACGTGGTGACGCCCGGCGAGATCGCGACCGGCGTCACCGTCACCGTTCGCTGATCCAGGCGACTATTCGGCCGCCTGTGCGATCTCGGGCGCGTCCTGCCCGACCTCCGGAATTTGCGGATAGTCCCGCCGAACGATTGCGAAGGCCGCTGCCAGGTCCAGCTTGCCGGAACCGTCCCGCATCATGGCGAAAAGCTTGGTCTTGGTGAAGAAGCGCCAATGCACCGGCAAGCCGGCCAGCAGCCGCGTCAGTGCCGCATAGTTCTCCGCCGTCCAGACCTGCTCGAAAGCGTCCCGCTCCGGGCCGAAATGGAAATGCGTCCGGTGGGCTCGCGTCCTCAGCTCCGCTCGCAACGCAGCAGTCGCCTCGGGATCGACGGCGCCCCCTTCGATCACCACGCCGTAGAGCTCGCGTGCTGCGTCAAGGCCGACATAGCCGCGCTCGACATCGAGCAGGACACGTTCCGGCTCGCGCTCCAATGGCGAGCCGCGCCCGCCGCCGCCCGGCGAATGGATATGGATCACGTCGCCCGGCTCAGCGATGGCGATGTCAGTGTTGCCGAGGACGCGCTCATTCGGGCGGCGGGGGTTGATGATGAAGTTCGAGGTCTCGGCGGAGAGGCCGCCGAGCGTGCCCCAGGGCCGGAAGTGCGAGCGGTCGCGATTGCGCACGGTGATGCGCGAGTTGGGCGAGAACACCTTGAATTCCATCACTGTCGCGAGCCCGCCGCGCCAGCGCCCGGCGCCGCCGGAATCTGGCAGGAGCCCGTAGCGCATGAACCGGATCGGCACCTCGGTCTCGGTGATCTCGATCGGCGTGTTCTTGAGATAGGCGGCGTCGGCGCCCGAGCCGTTCGGACCGTCGCGATGCGGCATGCCGCCGCCGCCGCCGACCACCGGGTTGATCGCCGCGATGACGCTGCGATGCGTCTTCTCGTCGGTCGTCATCACGTTGACGATCGAGCTGGAGCCGGCCGGCGCCGCCGGCAAGCGCTCAGGCGCGGCAAGGCTGAAGGCCCCGAAGATCAGGCTGCGCAGCCGTGCGCAGGTTAGGCTGCGCATGCCGACCGCCGCCGGGAAGGACGGGTTCAGCACCGTCCCTTCCGGTGCGATGCAGGTGAAGGGCCGGGTCAGGCCGGAATTGAGCAAGAGCTGCGGGTTCAGCGTGTAGAGCACGTAGTAGACGCCGACGAGCAGCAGCGTATGGCGCGGGTCGGAGCCGGTCGGCACGTTGAGCGAGGAGCCGAGCTGCGGGTCCGATCCCGTGAAGTCGAGGACCGCCTCGTCGCCCCTGATCGTCAGCGTCAGCGCCAGCCGGCAAGGATTGCCGTCGACACCGTCCTCGTCGGCATAGTCGGAGAAGACATACTCGCCATCGGGGATCGAGCGCAGGATCTCGCGGGCCTGATGCTCGGCATAATCCATCAACCCGTCGAGCCCGTCCATGAAGCCCCTGGCGCCGAACTTGGCGACCATCGCCAGGATCTTGCGCTCGCCGGTGTTGAGCGCACCGGCCAGCGCCTTGAGGTCGCCCATGTTCAGCGCGGGCTTGCGCACGTTCATCATCATGATGCGCAGCACGGTCTCGTCGAAGGCGCCGTCACGCATCAGCGTCATCGGCGGGAAGCGGATACCCTCCTGATGGATTTCGGTGAGCGAGCGCGACAAGCTCGCCGGCACCGCCCCACCCATATCGGTGTTGTGGACATGGCCGCCGACGAAGCAGACGATCTCGCCCTCGTGGAAGATCGGTTTCCATAGATGTGTGTCGGGGGCGTGAGTGGCGAGATAGCCGCTATAGGGATCGTTGGTGAAGGCGATGTCGCCCGGGCGATACTCCGGCACCATCTCGATGGCGCGGTTGTAGTTCATGCCCGGATACCAGGTCGCGCCGAGATCCATCGGCACGGCGACGACGCGCCCGGTGCGGTCCATCACCATCACCGTGAAGTCCTCCGTCTCCTTGACGAAGGTGGAATGGGCCGTGCGGTAGAGCGTGTAGGCCATGTTCTCGGCCGCGGCCCGGCAGTGATTGGCCAGGACCTGCAAGGTGACCTTGTCGACCATGATCAGGCTCCCTCGCGCAGGATGAGATGCAGGTTGAGGAAGGCGTCGACCTTCGCCTCGAAACCGGCAGGAATGCAGATTGTCGTGTCTTCCTGCGCGACCACGGCCGGGCCGGAGAAATGCTGGCCGCAGCGCAGCGTCTCGCGGTGGAAGAGCGCGACCTCGCGCTCGCTGCCGTCGAGCCAGACCGTGATGAAGCGCGCAGGGGTCGCCGCCTCGTCGACCGCCTCGCTCGCCGGGGCGAGCTCGGGCCGCGGCGTCGCGCCGGTGACGACGAGGCGCAGATTGACGATCTGGACCTCGGCCGCCTCGTCGTTGAAGTCGTAGATGGCAAGATGCTGGCGGTGGAAGGCAGCACGGATCGCGGCGAGATCGCCCTCGACCAGCCAGTTCTCGGAGAGCGGCACCTCGATCTCGAAGGACTGGCCGTGATAGCGCATGTCGGCGCTCAGGCTTTCGACGACCGGCCCGGTGAAGCGCTGGTCCTCGCGGATCCAGGCGAGCCCGTCGCGCTTGAGCTGCGCCAGCGCCTCGCGCAATTGCGGCAATGAGGCCGGTTCCGCCGCGGCGAAGACGCTCTGGATGAAGTCGCCCTTCAGATCGGCGATCAGCCCGCCCAGTGCGCTGACGACGCCGGGGCGGCGCGGCACCAGCACGCGCGGGATGCCGAGCTCGCGCGCCAGGAAGCAGCCGAGCATCGGCCCGGCGCCGCCGAAGGGCATCAGCGCGAAGTCGCGCAGGTCGACGCCGTAGCGGGCGACGAGCTTGTTGACCTCGACGAACATCTCGGAGACGGCGATGGCGATGATCGCCTCGGCCGTCGCCTCCGCGCTGCGGCCGAGCATCGCCGCGACCTCGCCAACGACCTTCTGCGCCAGATCACGGCGCATGCCGATCTGGTCATAGGCGAGGGCGGTGTGGCCGAGGAAGCCGCAGGTCGCCATCGCGTCGGTGACGGTGGCACGGGCGCCGCCGCGGCCATAGCAGGCGGGGCCGGGCGTCGAGCCTGCGCTTTCGGGGCCGACCTTGAGCACGCCGAAGGCGTCCGCCCAGGCGATCGAGCCACCGCCGGCGCCGATCGAGGTCACCGAGACGCTCGGCACATAGAGCGGGAAGTCGCCGACGACCTCGCCGGTGCCGAATTGCGGCTGGCCGTCGATGATCAAGGCGAGGTCGGCGCTGGTGCCGCCGATGTCGAGGGTGAGGATGTTCCTGGCGTCCGCCTGCTCGGCGAGATAGGCCGCGCCGATCACGCCCGAGGCCGTGCCCGAGAGCAGCATGTTGACGCAGGCGCGCTTGCCGGTTGCGGCGTTCATCACCCCGCCATTCGACTTGGTCAGCATCGGGCCGGCCGGCACGGCACGCGAGGCGAGCGCCTCCTCGAGCGCGTCGAGATAGCCTGAGACGCGCGGATGGACGTAGCCGTTCAGGATCGCTGTGGTGGTGCGCTCATATTCGCGGATGACCGGCCAGACCTCGCTGGTGGTGAAGACGAAGAGCTCCGGCGCCAGCCCGGCTATCAGCGCCCTGGCTTCGGTTTCGTGGGCGGGATTGCGATAGGCATGCAGGAAGGAGACGATCACGCCATCGATGCCGCGCGCTTTGAGCCTAGTGGTCGCATCCGCGAGCGCGTCGCGGTCGAGCGGCTCGGCGATGCTGCCATCGGAGAGGATGCGCCCGCCGACGCCGAAGACGCGGTCGCGCGGGATGAGCTGCTCCGGGCGGGCGCAGAACAGCGAGTACATGTCCGGCATGCGCAGGCGCGCCAGCTCGATCACGTCCTCGAAGCCGGCGGTGGTGATCAGCCCGAGGCGGCTGCCCTTGCGCTGGATGATGGTGTTGATGCCGACCGTGGTGCCGTGGACGAAGGAGACGATCTCCTTCGGTGGGACCGCATGGCGCTCGTTCAGTAGGTCGAGCCCGGCGAGGAGTTCGCGCCCCGGGGCGTCAGGTGTCGTCAAAACCTTGATGGTCTCGACGCGGCCGCTGCCGGTTTCCAGTGCGCAGAAGTCGATGAAGGTGCCGCCGATGTCGACGCCGATACGCCAGCTCATGATGGGCCCGTTCCACAAAAGACGGACCAGTCTTGGAGAGGGTGCCGTGCAGGGTCCAACACCAAAACGGCAGTGCCGGATAAGTCGCCCTTATGCCTCGGGCGCAGGCTGGTCGAGATCGAGCTGCCGGCAGGCGGTGCGGATATGGTTGCGCAGCAGCTCATGGCTGCGCGAGAGCGGCCGGCGCGTGCTGGTGAGCAGGCAGAGCGGCAGCGCGACATGCGGCCGGAACGGGCGCGTCACCAGGCCGGGGAAATTGTGCCAGGGCAGGAGGCCGTCGACGACGGCGATGCCGAGGCCCTGCTGTACGAAGGCGAGCGCGATGATCGAGACGTCGATCTCCATCTCCGGCCGGAATGGCAGGCCTTGCTTGGCCAGCGCGTCGCGCAGCAATTGCCCGGGCAGCGATTCGGCGCGGTAGGAGATCAGCGTCTCGCCATCGAGATCCTCGGCACCGACAGAGTCACGCTCGGCCAGCGGATGGCCGGCGGGCAGCACGCAGACCACACGGGTGTAGCCGACCACTTCGGTCTCGATGAAGGGCGTCGGCTGGTCCATCATCGCGATGCCGAGCCCTGCCTGGTCGCGGTCTAGCATGGTCAGGATGACCTCGGCCGGCACGACATAGGAGCGCACGCGCGTGTTCGGATGGGCAGCGCGGAAATGGCGCAGCGCCTCCGGGACGAAGGAGAGGGATGGCGGCGCCGAGGCGGCGAGACGCACGAGCCCGGCCTTGCCATGGCGCAGGTCGCGGGTGCGCCGCCTGAGCATTTCGAGGTCGCCGAACAGGCGCTCGACCTCGGGGTAGATTTCCTCGGCCTCGGGAGTCGGGATCAGCCGGCCCTTGACGCGCAGGAACAGCTTGAAGCCGAGTTCGTCCTCGGTGTGCAGCAGGATCTGGCTGAGCGCCGGCTGCGAGACGGCGAGCGCCTCGGCGGCGCCGGTCAGCGTGCCGCAGCGCATGACCATGCGAAAGACTTCGATCTGGCGGGCACGCATGGCGCGATCCTAGAGGCGGTCGCGGCACCTGTCAGCAGCCGCCGCTTCCGGCTATTGCCGAACTAAAGCCCATCTGCGCTCGGCGGATCAGCTACCCTGCGCATTGTCAAATTGGACCGCCTGGAAGCGGATGTTCCCATGCCTAGCTTGGCTGCAGGTGCCCAGAATAGTCTTCGGCTTGTCTGCTGCACCATCGCCGAGCGATTGCGGGCCGCGAATGGAGACCCCAGCACCGGAAAGGCTCCTGGCCGTCCCGGTGATTTAGGCGCCAGCGATTCTGCAAGAGGCGGAACGGACAGCCACGCCCGGCTCAGGCGAAGATGAGATGGTCGCCGAGCAAAGCCGTGCTGAAGTTGCTGATGATGATGCCACCCGAGCCGCCGAGGGCGTCGGTGCTGATCACGAGGCTACTTCCGACGTCGGTGTAGGTAAGGCGCGCGGGGTCAATGCCCTCGAAGCGCAGATAATCGAAATTGCCGGCCGACGAACCGAAGTCATTGATGACGTCGAAGACACCCGCCTCGAAATCCGCGGCCAGCGTCCAGAACTGATCGTTGCCGGCACCACCGGAGAGGTAGTCGGCTCCGGAGCCACCGATGATCTGGTCCGAACCATTGCCGCCGTAAAGCTGGTCCGCTCCGCCCTGGCCATAGAGCCAGTCATCGCCATCCTGGCCGAAGAGAACGTTGCCGACACTGTCGCCGATGAGGAAATCCTGGAGGGCGGAACCCAACACGCCCTCAATATTGATCAAGGTGTCGCCCTGCGCCTCGCCGCCAACGCCCATGCCGACATCGAGGCGCACGACCACGCCGGAGACCCAGTTCGTATAGACGGCGTAGTCGAAGCCGGCCCCACCATCGATCCAGTCAGCGCCCTCGCCAGCGCGGAGAATATCGTTGCCATCGCCACCAAAGAGAGCGTCGTTGCCCTCCCTGGAATGAAAGGTGTCGTTACCCGTGCCGCCGAGCATGGTGTCGTTGCCGATGTCGCCATCGAGCTCGTCGTCGCCCGCGCCGCCGTCGAGATAGTTGGTGCCGGTCCCGCCGGCGAGGCGATCGTTGCCATCCTCACCATAGAGGGTGTCGTCGCCGTCCCCGCCAACGGCTAGGTCATTGCCGGCTCCGCCGAGGAGGGTATCATTCCCCCCGTAGCCCCACATATTGTCATCGCCGTCGCCTCCGAAGAACTCGTCGTTCCTTGCGAACGCGGCATCGGCCTCCAAGAAGTCATTCCCGGCCTCGCCATACATCTTTCCGCTGGCGTCGACCCCCTCTGCGAAAATCAGAAAGTCATTACCCTCTCCGCCGAAGAGGGTGAACGATCCGGCACCCGCAACCCGAAGCACGTCGTTGCCGCCCAATCCGTACTGGATGGTTTGCCCGCCAAAATTGACGTCGTCGCCATTCGTTCCGATGTACGTAGCCATTAGAGTTCATTCCCTGATCGACGTTTATCCGCGCCATCTGAACGGAGGCATTGCAACCAATCCGTGCGACCGCAAATAGTCAACTCCCCACTTTCGTCGGCCGTTCGAACGACATGTGGCCTTGCTCAAAGTGCGGCGGCCTTCTCCAGTCCCGTTAAGCGATTGAGGCGCGCGTTGTTGATAGGCCGATCGCGCGACGTTCGAGGCGCATCAGCTGATCGGCGCCCGAGATGGTGCAATTGCCAACCTGTGGGAAGGTTGGATCCATGTCCATTCTGTTCTCGCGCCGTTGTCGGCTATCCGGCAGCCCGCCAACTTCGGCTGCTGGCCCCCTGGCTGACGTCCAAGAGGTCAGGTGTCGAGCCTTTGCTCCTCTGATCCTTGATCGCAAATCGCAGAAACCTTGTCACTGCGCACATAGCGCCAGAGCACTTCGGCGATCTCCACCCGGCGTCGGGTCTTCGCTTCGGGCGAGGACATGTCCCAGCGGAATTGAGCCTCGAAGGTATGCCGGTTCGCCACCGAGAAGATCGACAGGGCGTTTAGCGTGGCGTGGAGTTCGTAAGCGTCGACCCCGGGCCGGATTGCGCCAAGGCTCTTGCCCTTAGCCAGGACGCGCTCGATCTGGCCGATGACCGGCCGCGTCATCTGCTTGAGTTTCTCGCTGCTGTTGATGTGCCTGCCGCGATGGATGTTCTCGATCGCGACGAGCCGGACGTATTCCGGATTCGCCTGGTGGAAATCGAAGGTGAATTCGGCGAGCCGGCGGATCGCTGCCTCCGGCTCGAGTGTCTCGAGATGGAGGCTCTCCTCCGCCAGGCGCATCTTGCCGTAGGCCATCTCCAGCACGGCCGTGAATAGCTCTTCCTTCGAGTTGAAATAGTAGAAGATCAACCGCTTGGTGATCCCGGCCCGCGCGGCGATCGCGTCGGCATTGGCGCCGAGAAGGCCGCTCTCGGCAAACTCCTCGAAGGCGATCTGCAGGATCTCGGCTTTCGTCTTCTCGCGGTCACGGCGGCGAACCTTTGGTTCGGTATCCGCCGGCACACGCGCGCCCGCTACTTTCATCCCGCGATCCCAGCTGTCCGTTCCGATGATGGTGCTTGCCAGCTTAGCCGATTTGACGGCGCTTGACAGCAATTATCCGTAGGGATAATTAGATTGTAATTATCCAATAGGTTAATTATAGGGAGGCCGCATGACGATCACGACATCCGGTCGGTTGGCTCGGGCTTGCTTGTCCTCTCCAGGCATTGCGCTGCATCTCGGGCTGCGCGCTGACCTGCCTGCAGGCACCGGTCAATGAGTGCGTTCGGTCTTGCCCATTTGACGGCGCTGGAACTTTCGCCGCCGGAGCTGGTGAGGGAGGCGGCGGGCGCGGGCTTCGTCTCGATCGGCCTGCGCGTCCATCCGGCGATGCCGGGGGGCGTCGCCTATCCGCTCCGGGTCGGATCGTGGGCCCAGCGCGAACTGCGCACGATCCTGGCCTCGGAAGGCGTGCGCCTGAACGAGATCGAGTTCATCCAGCTCACACCCGGCCTCGACATTCGCTCCTTCGCCCCGCTGCTCGAAGCCGGAGCCGAATTGGGCGCGGCAGCGGTGACCGTGTCCGGCGACGATGCCGATCGCGTCCGGTTGACGGCCAGCTTTGCCGCGCTGTGCGATCTCGCTGCGGAATTCGGTCTGCGGGTCGATCTGGAATTCATGCGCTGGCGCGTGGTCGGGACCCTGGCGCAGGCCGAGGCGGTCGTGCGGCAGGCGGGCAGGCCCAATGGCGCCGTGCTCGTCGACGCGCTGCACCTTAGCCGCTCGGGCGGCGTGCCGGGCGATCTCGCGGCCCTGCCGAGACAGTTTCTGCGCGCGGCCCAGCTCTGCGATGCGACTACGACTCAGCCGGTGACCGATGCCGAGGCCATCACCGAGGCGCGCGAAGGGAGATTGCCGCCAGGGGAGGGCGCGCTGCCGCTCGCCGCTCTGCTGCAGGCATTGCCGGCCGATGCCGCGCTCAGTGTCGAACTGCCGATGCGCGGGCTCGACGCGCGCTCGCGGATCGTGACGGCATATGCCGCGACGCGCCGAGTGCTCGACGGCCTGCCGCGGCGCGAGGCGCCTGCGGCCGGCAACACTCCGAGCCGCACGAAACCACAGGGATCCGTGAGAGCATGACGAATATCGCAATCGGCGTGATCGGCGCAGGGCTGATCGGGCGCAAGCATCTGGCGAAGATCGCCGAGCATCCCGACTTCGATCTCGTCGGGATCGCCGACGTCAATGCCGGGCAGGTCGCGGAGCAGAACCCGGATGCGCGCGTTTTCGCCGATTATCGCGCGATGCTCGACGAGACTCGGCCGAGTGCCGTCATCATCGCCTCGCCCAACCAGCTGCATGCCGAGAACGGCATCGAATGCGCCCGCCGCGGCATCCACATCCTGATCGAGAAGCCGGTCACTGACACGCTGGACTCGGCAAATGCGCTGATCGATGCGGCCCGGGCGGCCGGCATCCGCTCGCTGGTCGGTCACCACCGTCGCCACCACCGCCAGGTCGCGACCTTGCGGTCGTTGCTGGGCGAACGCCGGATCGGCGATCTCGTCGGCGTCTCCGCCATCTGGGCGGTCTACAAGCCGGACGCCTATTTCAACGCGGCGCCCTGGCGGACGCAGGCCGGCGGCGGCCCCGTCCTGATCAACCTGATCCACGAGATCGACTTCTTGCGCTTCTGCGTCGGCGAGATTGTCTCGGTCAGTGCGATCCAATCGAACCGCCAGCGCGGCTTTGCGGTCGAGGACACGGCCGGCGTGCTGATCGAGTTCGAGAACGGGACGATCGGAACTTTCTTCGTCAGCGACAGCGCCGTCTCGCCCTGGACGACGGAGCAGGGTGTCGGGGAGGCACCTGAGTTCCCGTTCAGCGGCGAGAGCAGCTACCGCTTCATGGGCAGCCGCGGCGCGCTCGAATTCCCCAATCTGGTCGCCTGGACGCAAGCGAACGGCGAACCAAGCTGGAACCAGTCGATTCAGGCGCAGCGGATTCACGCGCCAACGCTCGATCCCTACATCGCCCAGCTCGACCATTTCCGCGACGTGATCCGCGGCACGGCTGTGTCCCTGCAACCGGTCGAGGACGGCGCACGCACGCTGATCGCGACGCTCGCCGTGGCCGAGGCCGCCGCGAGCGGCAAGCGGATCGATCTGCGGGATCAGTACGTGGCTCTGCTCTCGTCGCAATCGGAGCAGCCACGGCGACAGGCGTCATGAGCCGGGAGCGGCGACGCCAAGAGAGCGGCGCCGGAGCCAAAGACGGCTGAGGGGAGACGAACCGCAGCCAAGACCACCGGCCCCGCAAGAAGGGCCGGCAAGGAGGGGAGAAACGTCTTGAATTACAAGTTCGATTTCGGCCCCGTCATCGACGGGCTTCCGGACCTGTTATGGGGCTGCCTCGGCACGCTCGGCCTGGCGCTCGCGGGCATGGTGCTCGCGCTCGTCATCGGCATCGGCGGCGTCGTCCTGCGCGACTCGCCCTATCGCGGTTTACGCTGGCTGGTGATCAGCTTCGTCGAGCTGATCCGTAACACGCCCTTTCTGGTCCAGATCTACTTCATCTTCTTCGCGCTGCCGCTCGCCGGGATCCGGCTCGACCCGACGCCGACGGCGATCATCGCGCTCGGCGTCAATGGCGGCGCCTATGCGATCGAGATCATCCGCGGCGGCGTGCAGTCGATCAGCAAGGGGCAGATCGAGGCCGGGCTGGCGCTCGGGCTGCACAAGGGCCAGGTCTTCCGCCTCGTCGTGCTGAAGCCGGCGCTGCGCGCGATCTTCCCGTCGCTGACCAGCCAGTTCATCCTGCTGACGCTGACGACCAGCATCGCCTCGGCGATCTCGGCCTATGAGCTGACCTCGGTCGCGCAGAACATCGAGAACAATACGTTCCGCAGTTTCGAGGTCTACGGCGTCGTCACGCTGCTCTACCTCGCCATGTCCTGGCTGATGATGCGGATGTTCGCGCAGATCACGGCGCGCCATTTCAGCTATCCGGTGAAGTGAGGCGCGCCATGAACTGAAGCGAATTCCTCTTCCTGCTCACCGGGCTGAAATGGACGGTTTTCCTGTCCGCGATCGGCTTCGTCTGCGGCTCGGTCAGCGGCCTCGGCATCGCGCTGGCCCGCACCTCCGGCATCCGCCCGCTCGAGCAGGCGACCGCCGGCTACATCGCATTGTTCCAGGGCACGCCGCTCCTGATGCAGCTCTTCGTGGTCTATTACGGGCTCGCTCTGGTCGGGCTGAAGCTCGACGCCTGGCTCTCCGTCGCCATCGGCTTCACGCTGCACGCCAGCGCCTTCCTCGGCGAGATCTGGCGCGGCTCGATCGAGGCCGTGCCGAAGGGGCAGACCGAGGCGGCGAAGGCGCTGAGCCTTGGCTATGTCTCGCGCATGCGGGACGTAGTCCTGCCGCAGGCGATCCGCATCTCGCTGCCGGCGACGATCGGCTTCCTTGTCCAGCTGATCAAGGGCACCTCGCTCGCCGCCATCGTCGGCTTCACCGAGCTCGCCCGGGCCGGAACCATCATCTCCAACCAGATCTTCAAGCCGCTGCTCGTCTTTGGCGTGGTGGGCGCCCTCTATTTCCTCATCTGCTGGCCGCTTTCGCTCTACGGCGCGCGGCTGGAGCGCAGGCTTGCCGCGGCCTCGCGCTGATACCAGCGGCATCACCAAGACCAACAACGTAAGGAGGGAACGATGACCCATACCACCAAAGCAGGCCTCAATCGCCGCCAGCTCATTGCCACCGGCACCGCGACGCTGGCCATGCCGATGCTGATCACCAGACCGGCCCTGGCGGTGACGCCGGCCGAGATCAAGAGGCGCGGCAAGGTCATCATCGGCATTCAGGGCGACAACCCACCCTGGGGCTTCGTCAACTCCGCCGGCAAGCAGGAGGGTCTCGACGCCGACATCTCCGAGCTCTTTTCCAAGGAGCTCGGCGTCCCCGCCGAGTTCGTGCAGCTCGCCGTCGCCAACCGCATTCCGGCCCTGACCTCCGGCCGCGTCGACGTGCTCTTCGCCACCATGGCGATGCTGCCCGAGCGCGCCAAAGCCGTGCAGTTCAGCAAGCCCTACGCCGCCAACATCATCACCTTCATCGCGCCGAAGGACGTGGTGGTGAAGACGCATGCCGACATGGGCAAATACACGATCGGGGTTGCACGCGGCAGCGTGCAGGATGCCGACGTCACCAAGACTGCGCCCCCCGGCACGACGATCCGGCGCTTCGACGGCGACGCGCCGACGATCCAGGCACTGCTCTCCGGCCAGGTCCAGGCCGTCGGCGGCAACATCTTCTACATTCCGCGCCTCGAGGAGGCGAAGCCGGGCGTCTACGAGAACAAGCTCGAATTCACCAAGCTCTACAACGGCGCCTGCACGCGCCTCGGCGAGAAGGAGATCAACGCCTTCATCAATGGCTTCATCGACAAGATCAGAGTGAATGGCGAGCTGGCGAAGATCTATCCGAAATGGATGAAGAACCCGCTGCCGCCGTTCCCGGACAGCGTGCCGGAGATCCCGTTCGTCGCCAGCTGAGGCAATGACGCTTTGAAAGGCATCGCCATGACCGACAAAGCCGCCGCATCGCCCGCGCCGATGATCACGATGCAAGGCGTGAACAAGTGGTTCGGCAGCTTCCAGGTCCTGACGGACATCAACCTCTCGGTTCGCGCAGGCGAGAAGATCGTCCTGTGCGGGCCGTCAGGCTCCGGCAAGTCGACGCTGATCCGCTGCATCAACCATCTCGAGCCCTATCAGGAGGGGCAGATCGTCATCGATGGCACCGCGCTGATCGAGAATGCCGGTGTGATCGACGCCATCCGCCGCGAGGTCGGCATGGTGTTCCAGCAGTTCAACCTGTTCCCGCACCTGACCGTGCTGGGGAACTGCGTGCTCGCGCCGATGCGCTCACGTGGGGTGTCCCGCGCGCAGGCCGAGGCGACCGCGCGGCGGCTGCTCGACCGGGTCAAGATCCTCAACCAGGCCGACAAGTTCCCGGCTCAGCTCTCGGGCGGGCAGCAGCAGCGCGTCGCCATTGCCCGGGCATTGTGCATGGAGCCGAAAGTGATGTTGTTCGACGAGCCGACCTCGGCCCTCGATCCGGAAATGGTCAAGGAGGTGCTCGACACGATGGTCGGGCTCGCCGAGGACGGCATGACGATGATCTGTGTCACCCATGAAATGGGCTTTGCGCGCCAGGTCGCGGATCGGGTGATCTTCATGGCCAGCGGCGCGATCGTCGAGGAGGGCGCGCCTGGAGAGTTCTTCGGCAATCCCCGCCACGAGCGCACGCGGAAGTTCCTCGGGGAGATCCTGCCGCGGCACTGAGGCCTGTGTCGGGGCGCGCGACTGAGCAAGCTGTCAGGCCGTGTGCCGCACGGCGCAAGCCCGCTTTCGGGAGACGAGGCAGAGTCCGCTTCTGGCGCGAGACGTCTGCAAAAGCGATCTGCGGTATCTTTCGTCCGCTATGGAGTGAGGATGACGCGTCGGCGACGGTCAGGCCGGGCTCGTAGTAGACGTCCTGCGGCAGCCCGGCGACCAGCGCTTGAAGCGCGTCGCGACCCTGCGGAATGTCGGGATTGTGCTGGATGTAATCCGGCGCGTAGAGGTGCTCCACGGCCGCCGCGTCACGGCGCTGAAACAGCGAGGTCATCGCCTCGAGGAGGAGCGCCTTGTTGCGCTGGGGACGATCGTCGAGAACCCGATCGGCCGGTGTCGACATCGTCAGTGTCCTCTTCGGGGATGAAACGCTCGTCACGACTTGCTCCAAGCAGCGCGGACGATCGGCGCGACCTCGGTACCCAGGAGTTCGATCGACCGCTTCATCGCAGCCGTTTCGAGCGAGGCGGTACTCATCTGGAAGGTGATGCGCGAGACACCGCCCAGCACCTCGCTCACCTGAAGCATCTTGGCTGCGACCGTCGCCGGATCGCCGATCAGGAACGCACCTTCCGGACCCGCCATGGCGTCGAACTGCTGGCGCGACGGCGGCGGCCAGCCGCGCTCGCGGCCGATCTTTTCCGTCAGATGCGCCCAACCGGGGAAGAACGCCTCCCTGGCCGCCATGTCGGTCTCGCCAACAAAGCCCATTGCATGGACGCCCACCTTGAGCGTCTCAGGACTATGCCCGGCGCTCAAGCCGGCCTCGCGATAGAGATCGACGAGCGGGCGGAAGCGCTCGAAGGTCCCGCCGATGATCGCCACCATCAGCGGCAGGCCGAGCGTGCCGGCGCGAGCGAAGGATTGCGGCGTGCCTCCAACGCCGACCCAAAGCGGCAGGTGCGGCTGATGCGGACGCGGATAGACCCCCTGACCCTCCAGCGCCGCGCGGAAGCGCCCCTTCCAGATCGGATAGGTCGTCTCGTTGAGCTTCAGGAGCAGGCCGAGCTTCTCCGCGAAGAGCTCGTCATAGTCCCGCGGGTCCGCGCCGAACAGCGGATAGGCCTCGCCGAACGAGCCGCGGCCGACGATGATCTCGGCACGCCCCCTGGCGACCAGATCGAGGGTCGCGAACTCCTGGAAGACCCGGACCGGGTCGGCGGCGCTCAGCACCGTCACCGCGCTGGTCAGTCGGATCTGGCTGGTGCGGGCCGCGGCCGCAGCCAGGATGATCGCTGGTGCGGAATCGAGGAACTCGGCGCGATGATGCTCGCCGATGCCGAAGACATCGAGCCCGGCCCGGTCGGCGACCTCGACCTCGTCGAGGAGATCGGCCATGCGATCGGTCGGCGAGGGAGGTTTGCCCGTCGCCGGATCGGGGAGGATCGCTGCAAAACTGTCGATACCGATTTCCATAGGTGATCCTTAAGCTCGTTCAGCGGCGCGGCGTGGGGACATGGGTTCGAGAGCAGTTAAGAACGGCATGGTCAGAATCGATAGTTCGCCATGACGCCGATTAGCTTGATGACCTGAGCCGGGCCGGTCTCCCGAATGAACGTTCCCGGAGCGAAGACTCCGATCGAAGCCGCGAGGTTCAGCTCCGGCGTTGCCTGCCATGCTGCGGCGATCTCGGCCTGCGTTCCGATGAAGCGCGCATCGCTGTCCTTGCCGCTGCGGACGAGGGCGCCTGAGATCGCATAGATGCCGTCGCCGGTGCTCTGTCGCCAATAGGCCGTACCCGACAGCGACAGTTCGACATCCTTGTGCGGGCGGATCGTGATGGAAGGCCGGACATGGATCAGGTTCCGCTGTCCGATCGGCGACTGGGAGGCAAAGTACTTGCCCCTGGGAAAGAGCGGATTGAGCGTTCCGAGTTCGGGATCTTCCGGGTCGTCGTCGCCCGAGATCACGTCCGCGGTGAGTCTGAGGTCGGGCTGCAACGGGACTTGCGAGAACCGGTGACCGATCTCGCCACCGATCCCCCAGGCCGCCCTCCGGTGGCCTGCGAACGTCCCGTGCTGAACGGCGCCCTCGAGGTTCCAGTACGTGCTGCCTGTGTCTCCGAATATGCGGGTTCCGATGGTATGGACCAGCTCTTTACCGGCGCCCTGGTCGTAGACCGCATTCCGGTCCCGCAGCCCGAGATAATAGACGTCGAAGCCGTTCGCACGACTATCGCCCAGCCATCGCGTCGCATAGACGCCCCAGAGGGATTTCTGGGTCGACGTTCGGTCATCGAAATCGTCCAGCCGGTTGTCGACTGGGCGAAAATAAAGAGCCGTCACCTGCCAGGCCTTGGCTGTCAGAGACATGTCGAAGCCGTCGAACGCCTGAGGGATATTGGGGCCGTAGCGCGTGTCGACGAAGCGTCCCGCGCCCAGCGAGATCAGCTTGCGACCTGCCGACATCCGCAGCGAGGTCGCCTCCGCGACATCCGTCTCCACCTCGACGAATGCCTGCAGCATATCCGCGCCGGTCGTATCGACGGGCCGCTTTGCGCGGCGGACGCCCGAGATCCCGGAGACGATAGGCTGAGCGAACAGGCGCAGCTTTCCCACATGGAAATCGGCATAGGGCATGAAGCGATGCCAGACATAGCCGTCGTCCGGCGCCTCACCCCAGCGGACATTGGCATAGCCTTCGTAGCGCGATCGGACTTCGAGGCCTGTCGTGAGATAGGTCGATCCATCCGTGCTCAAAGGGATGTATTTGAACGGCTCCGTCCACCGCCCTGTCCGCCGGGCGGGGTCTGCCAGATAAGACCAGCTTTCGGGGTAACGCTCGATCGTCAAGGTCGGCGCGCGGCCGATATCCGTGCCTGTCTGTGCACCCGCAATAACAGGCAGCGTTGCTGCCGCGAAAGCGATGATCCACTTTCGCGGCGACAATTGTTTCAGGCTTCGGCGAAAGCGCTGCCTGGATCGCCGGAGCTTCACGGGGCTTGGCACAAAGGGGATGGCGAGCCGCGACACCGGACCCATCGTCTCGCAGGGCATCTCGTCGCTACTCGCCACTCGACCAGGTCAGCCGGCAGCGCTCGGTACTGGCGTGTTGAGCAGTTGCTGCTCCCACAGATAGGCGATGCCGCTGCCCGCAGCATGTTCCTTGAGCACGTCTGTCACCTTGCCAGCGGTTTCGATGCGGGCCCAGTCGCGCTGCCATTCGGCCATCACAGCGAGCCATGTCATCATATTCGCGCCGGCCGCGATCATGCGCTGGATGGCGACCTCATGGGATTCGACCGAAATGCCGCCGCAGGCATCCGTGACCACGGTCACGTCCCAGCCCTCGCCGAGGGCCTGGATCGCCGGCATCGCGACGCAGACTTCGGTCCAGAGGCCCGCGATGATCAGCTGCTTACGGCCCGTCGCCTTGACCGCGTCCACCACCTTCGGATCTTCCCAGGTGTTGACGAACGTCCGGTCGATCACCTCCTGGCCCGGGAAGACATCGGTGATCTGCGGGAAGATGAGACCGCCTCGCTCAGCGATCACGCTCGTGAGAATGGTCGGGACGCTAAATGCCTTGGCGGCCTTCGCCAGAGCCGTCGCATTGTTGACCGCCATATGCGGGTCGTGGCTGTTCAGATTGGTGAGCTGGAAAGGCTGGTGGTCGATCAGGACGAGAACGGAGTCTTCCGGGCGAAGAAGCGACTTCAGGCCGTTGCGAAAGGTCATGACTATCCTTTTCTGATGTCGTCGGTGAGCGGCGGTGTCTGCCTGGCAGTTTCGCCAGGGGCGGCGCCAATCGGGTAATGCCGTTCCCTGGTGCGCTACGATAGTGCCGAGATTCGGTAAGCTGTGTCGCAAGATGAGGAACGCCAAATTGGAGATCGAAGATCTGCAGACATTCGTGGCGGTTGCCGATGCGGGAGGCGTCTCGCCCGCCGCGCGCCGGCTCGGCCTGTCTAAGTCCATCGTGAGCCGACGGCTGCTGCGGCTAGAGTCGGAGCTTGGAGTTCAGCTGCTTGCGCGCACGACCCGCGGCGCGGCGCTCACGGAAGCCGGCGCGACATTCCGCGATCACGCGGCCAGGGTCTCCGCCGAGATCGAGCTGGCCAGGGAGGCGATCCTGCAGAACGGCGACCTTCGCGGCCGCCTGCGGATCGCCATGCCGCTGACCTTCGGGCCGACGCACTTCGCTCCGATGCTCGCCGAACTGGCGCGACGCCATCCGCAGCTCCACATCCATACCGTCTACAGCGACCGCTTCGTCGATCTCATCGCCGAGGGCTTCGACTGCGCGATCCGGGTCGGCTACCTGCAGGACTCAAATCTGGTCGCAAGGCGTGTCGGCCCGATCTATGGCAAGCTCGTCGCGAGTCCGGACTATATCAAGACTCACGGCTCCCCTGAGAAACCCGAGGAGATCGCTGCTCACCAGGCTCTCATGCAGGGCACCGAGACCTGGCAATTCATGGATGGCGACAAGATCGTCACGGTCCAGCCGCAGGGGCGCTTCAAGGCCGACAACGGTACGGCTCTCGTCGTTGCCGCAGCAGCAGGGCTCGGTATCGCTTGGCTGCCCAACTGCATAATCCACGAATATGTAGCCGCTGGCGCACTCGTTCCAATCATGATGCGCTATCCGCCGCCGCCAGCCGGCGCCTATGTTGTCCGTCCCCCGGGCCAGCACCCCGAACGCAAGATCCGGTTGCTCACCGAATTGTTGATCGAAATGCTCGAACACGATCCGCGTTTCGCGGAGATCGATCAGTCCAATCCGAATGGCGAAGTCGTTGTGCCGGTCATGTGAGTTCCGCTTTTCGCGACACAGCTGAGCGGCTCTTGCGGCTAGTCGCGGGAGCGGCGGCTCGCTAGGTCGACCGTCTGTAGAGGCGGCTGCCAGGGAGATCGCGACGCACATGAGTTGGAACCCAGCCATCGAACCGGGCTGCCCGGACGAGGTCGGCATGGACGCGATCGAGACCCTGATCGTGCCGCGCGCCCGGGACCTCGGCGGCTTTGAGGTCCGGCGCGCCTTGCCGGCGCCGAAGCGGCAGCTGGTCGGGCCGTTCATCTTCTTCGACCAGGCCGGGCCGGCCGAACTGCTAACCGGCCAGGGCATCGACGTTCGGCCGCACCCGCATATCGGTCTCGGCACCGTAACCTACCTGTTCCGCGGCGATTTCCATCACCGCGACAGCACTGGCGCCAACCAGATCATTCGCCCCGGCGCACTGAATTGGATGGTCGCCGGGCGCGGCGTGTCCCATTCGGAGCGTACTTCCGCAGCCAGCCGAAGCGGGCCGAACAGTCTGTTCGGCATCCAGACCTGGGTGGCCTTGCCCGAAAGCCATGAAGACATGGCGCCTACCTTCGAGCATCACGGCAAGGAGGCCTTACCGGTCATCGAGGACCGCGGCGTCTCCGTCAGGCTCATCCTCGGGAACGCCTATGGCGAGCGCGCACCGGCGACGATGTTCTCGGAGACGTTCTACGCCGATGTCGGGCTCGAGGCGGGAAGCCGGCTGCCGATGCCGGACGATCACGAGGACAGGGGCATCTACATCGTCGAGGGCTCGATCTCGATCGCTGGCCAGGAGTACGAGGCTCCCCAGATGATGGTCTTCCGCCCCGGCGACAGGATCACGGTCGCGGCTGGCGCCAGGGGCGCGCGGCTGATGATCCTCGGCGGCGCCACGCTGAGCGGACCGCGCTACATCTGGTGGAACTTCGTCGCTTCATCCAAGGAGCGCATCGAGGAAGCCAAAGCCGAATGGCGCGCGCAGAACTGGGGCAAGGGACGCTTCGATCTCCCGGTCGACGACCGTGACGAGCATATTCCTCTTCCGGACTGAACAGCGCTCTCGTCCCGAATGCGACCCTGGCGGTCTATCTCGGCAGATCGCATGGGCTCGCCGAGACCGAGGCCGAACGCTTCAATGCCGGTGTCCCGAGCTTCATCCGTGCCTGTGCGCGCCTGCATTCCCTGAAAGGAAAACCATGTCCAAGATCGCTGCAACGGTTACTGTCGCGACCGCTCTTCTGTCCGGCGTCGCGGTGGCCCAGCCGGCCAAGCCCACCATCGTCTTCGTCCATGGCGCCTTCGCCGACTCGTCGAGCTGGAACGGGGTCATCGCCAATCTCCAGAAGAACGGATACACGACAGTCGCCGTCGCCAATCCGCTGCGGAGCGTGTCGGGTGATGCGCGCCTGGTGTCCGACGTCGTCGCGAGCATTGCAGGTCCGGTGGTCCTCGTCGGGCATTCCTATGGCGGCCAGGTCATTTCGAATGCGGCGAAGGGCCATGACAACGTCAAGTCGCTGGTCTATGTGGCTGCGTTCGCGCCGGATGCCGGCGAGGCGGCGGCCGATCTCGCTGGCAAGTTCCCGGGCGGGACGCTCGGCGAAGCGCTCGCGCCTCCGGTCAAGCTCGCCGGCAGCGGCGGCGACCTCTACATTGATCAGGCTAAGTTCCGCGACCAGTTCGCTCACGACGTTCCGGTCGAGGCGACCGCACTCATGGCCGCCGGCCAGCGGCCGATCGCCGAAGCGGCCCTGAGCGAAAAGTCCGGCGAGCCTGCCTGGAAGTCGCTGCCGTCCTACTTCGTCTATGGCGACGGGGACAAGAACATCCCGGCCAAGGCGCTCGCATACATGGCCGAGCGCGCGCGGTCCAAGCGCACGGTTGTGGTCAACGGCGCATCGCATGTCGTAATGGTCTCGCAGCCTCAGCTCGTCGCGAGGCTGATCGAAGAAGCAGCACGATAGCCTCGGACAGGGCCACGGCGCGTGGATGCCGTGACCCATCTGCTTATTCGCCTATACGGCCGTTTGAGCATCTCAAGCTACGCTAAGGTCTAGAATGTCCGGTTTCGGGCAGCGCGCCAATGTCCGGTTGTGGCGCTGCGCGAGTGTGATGCTTTGCAGCGCGCGTTTTCGGGCCGGCCGTCCGGCGCTCCATTGAAAGGATGGGCTCATCACTGGCTCGGACGTCGCGGTTGGCGGCAGACCCGGGCTTCAGGAGATCCAGCGCAGCGCGCTTGAGAACTGTCGGCAAGTCACGTCATCTGCCGGGGCGTTTCGCTATCGGTCCGCTTGGCCGTGGCGCCCCTCTCCTGATTGGAGCGGAGGTAGAACAGGCCTCTCTATGACCTGACGGAGCGCAAAGCTTGATTGGATCCGCGCGACATGCGGCAATCGGGACAACTGCGTCTTGTGAACATGCTCGAAGTCCTCGACGTCTCGGGCGACGACAGTGAGCAGATAATCGTCCTCCCCCGACATCAGGAAGCACCTCAAAACCGAGGGGCATTTGGCGACGGCCTTTTCGAATGCAGACAGAGCGTCTTCGCTCTGGCTGTTCAGAGCCAATCTGATGATGACGGTTACCCCCAGACCAAGCACCTTCTGGCTCAATCGTGCATGATAGCCGACGATCACGCCTTCCTCCTCCAAGGCGCGTTGTCGTCGGGCGACCGCTGTGGCGGACAGGCCGATGCGCTCGGCGAGCTTGATATGGCTTGCACGGCCATCTTCCACGAGTTCGGACAAAAGGATGCGCGACAGATTATCGAGAGCCATGTTGTGTTCCTGCGACCATGGCCAAGCTTACGCACGATACTAGCGCCATATCCATAATCATCGCTTGAATCCGATGGAGTTGACGATAATTCCACCGCAATTCGTCTAAATCCGCTCAAGCTCCTGCGCTACTATCGTCGCTCCAAACTCGGGAGGATCAAATGCGCGTAGGCGTTCCCAAGGAAATCAAGGTTCATGAATACCGGGTCGGCCTGACGCCGGAAGCTGCGCGAGAATATGTGTCTGCCGGGCACGAGGTGCTTGTCGAGACGAATGCCGGTGCTGGCATCTCCGCCTCAGATCAGGCTTACGAAGCTGCCGGCGCACGCATCGCGGCAACCGCGGCCGAGATTTTTGCCAAGGCCGAGATGATCGTAAAGGTCAAAGAGCCTCAGCCGTCAGAATGGACCCAGCTTCGCGAAGGACAAATTCTCTTCACGTACCTGCACTTGGCTCCAGATCCGGAGCAGACGACAGGTCTGCTGAATTCCGGCGTAACCGCGGTCGCCTACGAAACGGTGACGGATCGCTTTGGCGGCCTCCCTCTGCTCGCTCCCATGAGCGAAGTTGCCGGTCGACTTTCGATCGAAGCAGCGGGGTCTTGCCTGCAGCGGCACTCGGGTGGCCGAGGCGTGCTGATCGGAGGCGTGCCGGGCGTAGCGCCTGCGCGCGTCGCCATCATTGGCGGTGGGGTGGTTGGGACACACGCCGCCCGGATGGCCGCTGGGCTTGGAGCTGACCTTGTCATTCTCGATCGGTCTCTCCCCCGCCTCAGGCAACTGGACGAGCATTTCGGTGGTCGCGTAAAAACCCGCTTTTCCACCCAACAGGCCATCGAAGAAGAGGTGCTCACGGCCGACGTGGTGATCGGAGCCGTCCTCATTCCGGGGGCCGCAGCCCCCCGTCTCGTTTCCCGCGAACAGCTTTCGCGGATGAAGCGCGGAGCGGTGCTCGTCGATGTCGCGATCGATCAGGGCGGCTGTTTCGAAACATCCCGACCGACGACGCACGCTTCGCCCACCTTCGAGATCGAAGGGGTCATTCATTATTGCGTCGCCAACATGCCCGGAGCTGTCCCGCTCACATCGAGTTATGCCTTGAACAACGCCACGCTGCCGTTCGGCCTGGCATTGGCGGCACGTGGCCTGAAGGCAATTGAAGAAGACCCGCACCTCGCCGCCGGCCTGAATGTGCATCGAGGCCGAATCACAAATCTCCAGGTCGCCGAGAGCCTCAACAAGCCATACGAGCCGGTTCAAAAGGCGATTGCCGCCTGATGATCGAGCTCTAGCTTCAAAGGAGGACAGGGGGCCGAAGCGGACTGTGATCCTGCCCCCTCCCGTGCCCTCACAAGGTCTGAAACGCTCCTTCCGGACGGCACTGGAGGCGGGCGAACACAAGCCGAATGTCCGCACCAGCCCTTTTCGGAGAGAAAAATATGTTCACTCACGTCATGTTAGGCAGCAACGACTTGGAGCGGGCCAGAGTTTTTTACGACGCCACGTTCGCTGCGTTGGGAGGCGAGCCGGGCGAGATGGATGCCAGGGGCAGGTTGATCTATGCCCACAACGACGGTCGGCTGATGATCACGAAGCCGATCGACGGCAATCCAGCGACCGCGGCCAACGGTGGGACTATCGGTATCGCCGCTGCGAGCCGTGACCATGTTCTCGCGTGGCATAAGGCGGGCACAACGCATGGCGGGACGGCGATCGAGAGCCCACCCAGCGAGCGCCCGAATGGAGCGTTCGTCGCCTACCTTCGCGATCCGGACGGAAACAAGCTCACCGCGCGCTCGCGGCCGACGAAGTAACGCAATCGGCGACAGCCGTGCCGAAGATTATCCCGAGTTTCTGGAAATTCGCCGGCAAGCGGACGGCCCCGATCTCGGTCTCTCCTTTCGAATCAATCGGCGCGCCAGGGCCCGGCCTCCGCGCAGTCCCAGAAGGGTCGCTTCCGGTCGTTCCGTCGCTGCGCCTTAGAGTCTGCTTCCGGGCGGTGCCTCAATGTCCGCAACTGGCGCAGGGTCGACGGCAATATCTTGCCGCACTAGGAATGCCGGTCTGACGAGAAGCAGGCATTCGAGCTGACCTTCGTGTGGCAGCACTAGCTGCATATCGATCAAGGCCATACGGTTTCGCGCCGCAGAACATGGCAGCCGATCATCAGCCAGATCGCAGGCTCCAGCGGATCCTTGATCGCGATTGTGTCGTCTGCTGCGAGCGCCCCACGCCGATCGGCAAAGATGCAGCTCGTATCGGAAAGCTCGAGAGTAGCCAGTAGCGAGTTGGTGTTTCCGCGCGCTTGCAGCTCGCCGCCGCGATCGGATTCAATCCGTACGAAGCGATCATGAGCTGTTGAGAAATGCCGAGTGACCGACTCAGCTATGTGTTTGCAGCCCCTCAGCGAGCGCCCACCATTGTTGGGGCGAATGTTGGGGTAGATGAGAGAAATTCTGCTCAAAACCGTAGTTTTTTGAGCTGCTTAGATTAAAATGAATGGCGGACAGGGCGGGATTCGAACCCGCGATACGGTTTCCCGTATACACACTTTCCAGGCGTGCGCCTTCAACCACTCGGCCACCTGTCCGGCGCGCTGCTTATGGCGTCCGCGCGCGCTTCTTTCAAGGCCTAATGCCGCAGCCCGGCGAGGTTGCGCGCAATTGTCCTTTGCCGTTGCAATGCACCCGGTGAGGGGACACATGCGGGTTGGCCACGCCAGTGCCGGCCAGTACGGGAATCGGGGGGCGAATTGCGCTTTTTCGTCAGGATGTTGGGCTACCTACTCGTGGCCGGAGGCTTCGTCGCCTTGCTCACCGATGGGGCACGCTCGATCGCCAATTCGGTCCTGCGCTTCACGCCGCTCGGCGAGACCCTGCTGACGCTCATCGGCGAGCGTTTCCGCCTGCTGCAGTCTGCGGTCGAGCGCAATCTTCATCCCATGCTTTGGGATCCGGTGCTCGTGCATGTGTTGCAGATGCCGACCGCCGCGGCCGGTTTGCTGCTCGGTTTCCTGCTGCTCTGGCTCGGTGCTGTGCGCAAGCCCGAGATCGGCATCGTCACGCGACGGTGAAGCAGCCTCCCCGAGGCCGGTACTAGGCATCCACGTGGGCAACACCTCTATGCGCGTCCGTTCCCAGCACAGGCGGAGCGCGACACGGTATATGGCAGGTCTGTCTGCGATAATGGAGGACCCTGCATCGTCTCGTCTGCTGCTTCGAAGGTTCTCTATCTGTTCTTGCAACCATAGCGCGCTTCGGCTAGCGTTACCGAGCGGGGCTGGGGTGGACTTGGATGGTGACGCGGGTCGCGACGGTGGCGTTCGAGGGCATCGAGGCACGCGCCGTCGATGTCCAGGTCCAGGTCACGCCGGGCGGCGTCGCCTTCATCCTGGTCGGCCTGCCCGACAAGGCAGTCGGCGAGAGCAAGGAGAGGGTTCGTGCCGCGCTGATCGCCTCGGGACTGGCGCTGCCGGCCAAGCGCATCACCGTCAATCTCGCTCCGGCCGACCTGCCCAAGGAAGGTAGCCATTACGACCTGCCGATTGCGCTCGGCGTCATGGCTGCGATCGGCGCGATCCCGGCCGATGCGCTCACCGGCTACACCGTGCTCGGCGAGCTTGCCCTCGATGGCTCGATCACCCCGGTCGCCGGCGTGCTGCCTGCGGCGATAGCTGCCTATGGCCGAGGGCAGGGGCTGATCTGTCCGGCGGCGAGCGGACCGGAGGCTGCCTGGGCGGCGCGTGATCTCGACATCCTCGCGCCCCGCTCGCTGATCCAGCTCGCCAATCACTTCAAGGGTACGCAGGTGATGGCACGGCCGCAGCCCGCCGTCGCCCGTCAGAACGGATTGTTGCCCGATTTGCGCGAGATCAAGGGTCAGGAGAGCGCCAAGCGCGTGCTCGAGATCGCCGCGGCAGGGGGCCACAATCTGCTGATGAACGGCCCGCCTGGCGCCGGAAAGTCGATGCTGGCGAGCCGTCTGCCGTCGATTCTGCCGCCGCTCGATCCGCGCGAATTGCTTGAGGTTTCGATGGTGCTGTCGGTCGCCGGCCATCTTGCCGACGGCGAATTGACCGATCGGCGCCCTTTCCGCGCGCCGCATCATTCGGCCTCGATGGCCGCGCTCGTCGGCGGCGGCCTGCAGGCAAAGCCGGGCGAGATTTCGCTCGCCCATCACGGCGTGCTTTTCCTCGACGAATTGCCAGAGTTCCAGGCTCAGGCGCTCGATGCGCTGCGCCAGCCGATGGAGACTGGCGAGGTGCTGATCTCGCGTGCCAACCACCGCACCGTTTATCCCGCGAAGTTCCAGCTCATCGCCGCGATGAACCCTTGCCGCTGCGGCAAGGCGACCGAGCCGGGCTATGCCTGTCGTCGCCAACCGAACGAGCGCTGCATGGCGGGCTATCAGGCCAAGATCTCGGGCCCGATGCTCGACCGGATCGACATCACCATCGACGTGCCGGCACTGACGGCGGCAGACCTCATCCTCCCAACTGCGCCAGAAGGCTCGGCCGAGGTTGCCGGCCGCGTCGCGGCGGCCCGCGCCCGCCAGTCGGCGCGCTATGGCGCGCTTGGACTCCCGGGCGGCACGACCAATGCCCGCTGCCCCGCTGCCTTGCTCGACGATGTCGCGCGGCCGGACGCATCCGGGCTCGCGCTCCTGCGCAGCGCAGCCGATGCGATGCGGCTGACGGCGCGCGGCTATCATCGCGTGCTCAAGGTCGCGCGCACGCTCGCCGATCTCGATGGTGAAGAGCAGATCGGCCGCATCCATCTCGCTGAGGCGTTGTCCTATCGCTCGCGCATCGACCAGGCAGCGCAGGCGGCGTGATCGCCCCAATCCATGCTGAAAGGTTAACAAAGCCATTCAAACCATCCAGCATCCTCGCGGATGGGGCGAACGCTTTCTCAAGAGGGTAGATGCTAGATGGGATGGCATGATCGAGCCGCTGTCCCCACTCGCCCTGCTGACAGGCGCTGCCGTTGCCGTGGCCATGACCTGCGCCTTCGTCGCGTTCCGGCTGCTGCGCGAGCGCCAGCAGGTCACGCGGCAGGCGAAGGCCCTGACGCGTGATGTCGAGAAGCTGAGTGACCGGCTCTGGGAGCTCGCCGACAGCGAAGAGCGCTATCGCAGCCTGATCGAGGCGCAAGGCGACCTGATCGTGCGCCGCAGTGAGGGCCGGATCATCTATGCCAATGCCGCCTATGCGGCGCTCATCGGCAAGAGCGAGGCTGAGGCTATCGGCAGCAGCGAGCAGCCGCACGTACGCATCGCCAGGCCAGTGCAGGCGCTGCCGGGCGGAGCCCGCGTCTTCGACGAATGCATCGAGACGGACGCTGGCGAGCGTTGGTTGTCCTGGGTCGAGACGGTCGTCCCTGTCGCTGCGGGGCAAACAGTGCTGCAGCGTGTCGGTCGCGAGATCAGCGGGCGCATCGCTGCCGAAACCGCCCTTGAGGAGGCGCGCAGCAAGGCAGAGGAGGCGAGCGCCGCCAAGTCGCGCTTTCTGGCGACCGTCAGCCACGAGTTCCGCACCCCGCTCAACGGTATCCTCGGCATGGCCGATCTACTCGGCGATACCAGGCTCGACCCGGAGCAGAGCACCTATGTCAAGGCGCTGCGGACATCGGGCGAAGCCCTGCTCGGGCTTGTCGACGACATCCTCGATTTCGCCAAGGTCGAGGCCGGCAAGCTCGAGCTTGTTGATGCCCCGTTCGATCCGGCCGCGTTGATCGAGGACATTACAGAGCTGATGGCGCCGCGCGCCCAGGCCAAGGGCGTCGAGATATCCGCCCTGCTCGGATCGGACGTGCCGCACCGGCTCGTCGGCGACGCCGAGCGGCTGCGCCAGATTCTGCTCAACCTCGTCGGCAATGCCGTGAAGTTCACCTATGAGGGTGGCGTGGGCATCGAAGCGGATACCATCGAAGGCGAGTTCATCGTCACCATCGCCGATACTGGTCCGGGCATCCCGGCAGAGCGGCTGGCGACGATCTTCGAGGAGTTCGAGCAGGGCGGCCTGACCGGGCATCGCGAGCAGGCCGGCACTGGCCTCGGCCTCGCCATCGCGCGTCGGCTTGCTCGCGCCATGGGCGGGGACGTCGAGGCGAGCAATCGAGAAGGTGGAGGCGCGCTGTTCCGGCTGCTTCTACCGCTGCGGGTCGACGCGGCCGCAACCACACCGAGCGCCTCGCCGGACTGGCAGGGCAGGCGCATCCTTGTCGCCTCGTCGGTGCCGTTCAGCGCTGAGCATATCGCTGCCAGTCTCGAGCGGCATGGGGCAGAGGTTCGCCGAGCCGCTGACCACGCACAGGCGCTTGCCGAGCTTGCCGAGCTTGCCGGCGATTCGGCTCTGTCCGCGGTGCTGGTCGACAGCAATCTCCCGGGTGGCGAGGTCCAGGCGGTGGCGGCTGCGGCGCGGCGGGCCGGCGTCGCCGAGATCGTGATCATGCTGGCGCCGGCAGAACGCCGCAGCTTCGGCTCGCCCTATGCCGCCGGCTTCACCGGCTTTCTCGTCAAGCCGATCCGGGCGCGCTCGCTGCAGGTGCGGCTTGATCCGATGGAGCGCTCACAAAGCGTGGCCATTGCGGCGCCTGCTGCCGATCCTTCGATGCGGCCGCCGGGTGCCGGCCTGCGGGTTCTCGTCGCCGAGGACAATGAGATCAACGCGCTGCTGCTGACGCGCACCCTGGAGCGGCTCGGCTGCACGGCGGTGTGGGCACGCGATGGCGGTGAGGCTATTCGCTTCGTCGAGGCTACGCTCGGTGGAGTAGGGCAGGGCTTCGATCTCGTCCTTCTCGACATCCGCATGCCGGTCCAGGACGGGCTTGCCGTCGCGCGCCGGATTCGCACGCTCGAGGCGGCGCTCGGCGCCGGCCGGCTGCCGATTCTTGCCGTTACCGCCAATACGGCAGAGGAGGATCGGCAGCAGGCGCTTGCCGCCGGCATGGACGATTGCCTGGCTAAACCGCTCTCGCGCGAGCAGTTGCGCGGCTGGGTCGATCGGCTTTCGCCGCCGCGAACGGTCGAGGCTTTATCGGCCTGAGCCTCACTTCGATCCACAGGCGGTTGGCTTCGTCATCGCACTGACGTAGTTTTGTCGCGATCTCGTAAGACGCTCGGCGCAGAGCTGTCATGCGCCGATCCGAGATCGCAGAGGCCAGACTGTCTATGACGCGCGATGTTTTCCAGGGTTTACGTCAGCCGGCAAAGCAGAAGCCGGCCGGCCAGGCCTTGTTGCAGCGCTTCTCGCCATCGAACCTGTTTGCAGCTGGCAAGCAACTCGGTGGCTTTGGTTTTCCCGGTCCCGACGCGCTGTCCGGCACGCTCGGCCGCTCCGGCTCGCTCGAAGTCAGGCTGGCCCGCGGCCCGCGCGAGATCTGGCGGGCGCAGCGCCTGCGCTACCGCGTTTTCTACCAGGAGATGTCGGCCAAGCCCGACGTGGTCTCGCGCATGTTCCGGCGCGACGCTGATCGATTTGACGCCGTCTGCGACCATCTGCTCGTCATAGACCATGCCGCGCGCGGCCGTTTCGGCGGGATCAAGCCTAAGGTCGTCGGCACTTACCGGCTGATGCGCGAGCAGGCCGTCGCCAAGCTCGGCGGTTTCTACACGCAATCCGAATTCGATATCGCACCGCTCCTGGCGCGCCATCCTGATCTGCGCTTCCTCGAGCTCGGTCGCTCCTGCGTGCTGAAGCCCTACCGCACCAAGAAGACGGTCGAGCTGCTCTGGCACGGTATCTGGGCCTATTGCCGGCATCACCGCATCGACGCGATGTTCGGCTGCGCCAGTTTCGATGGCGTCGACCCCGACATGCTCGCGCTGCCATTGAGCTTCATCCACCATCACGCCACTGCCCAAGGCGATTGGCGGGTTGTGGCGCAGCCTGAGCGCCAGGTCGCGATGGATCGCCTGCCAGCCGGCATGATCGACGCCAAGCTCGCGCTGAAATGCCTGCCGCCGCTGGTGAAGGGCTATCTGCGCGTTGGTGCCCGTTTCGGCTCCGGCGCGGTGATCGACAAGCAGTTCGGCACCACCGACGTGCTGGTCATCCTGCCGGTCACCGCGATCGACCGGCGCTATATCGAGTATCTCGACGGCGAAGCCGGGCGTTACGCCGCCTGATCCGAGGTTACGCGCCCATTGCTGCGAGGTCGCGCAGCGCCTGCCGATAATCCGGGTAACGGAAAGCATAGCCGAGTTCGCGCTTCACCAGCGCGTTCGAGACCCGCTTGTTTTCGCTGTAGAAGCTCGCCGCCATCGGCGAGAGCTTTGCAGGATCGAATGGCGTTTCTGGCGGCGGCACGAGCCCCGCGACCTCGGCCGCAAAGCTGATGACATCCTGCGGCGGCGCCGGCTCGTCGTCGGTGACGTTGTAGACCGCGCCGGGGCGCGGGTTCTCGAGCGAAGTCATCAGCACGCCGGCGATATCGTCGACATGGATGCGGTTGAAGACCTGGCCGGGCTTGATCAGCCGGTTGGCGCTGCCGGCCTGCAATTTGGTGATCGCATTGCGGCCGGGGCCATAGATGCCCGACAGGCGGAAGATCTGCACCGTCTTGCCGCTGTTCGCGCCGAAGGCGAGCCAGTCCTGCTCGATCTCCAGCCGCTGCCGCGAGCGTCGGCTGGTCGGCCGGCACTCGGCTGTTTCGTCGATCCAGGCGCCACCATGGTCGCCATAGACGCCGATGGTCGAGAGATAGCCGATCCAGCGCAGCTTCTCGGCGGAGGCGAGCTTGTCGGCGAGTGCGCCGAGCACCGGGTCGCCGGCTTCGTCGGGCTGGGCCGAGACCAGCACCGCATCCGCCTCGGCGAGTATCTTGGCGAGCGGCGTCGAGACGGCGAAGCCTCCGAAGACCAAGGTGTGTAGGCCCTGCTTGCTGAGCTCGCCGGCCTTCTCTGCCGAGCGGACCGTGCCGGTCACCTCCCAGCCCCTAGCCAGGGCGGCGCGCGCGAAGAACCCGGCCGAATAGCCGAGGCCGAAAATGACGAGCTTCATGCAGGTTCCAGTTCGTTCGGATCGCGACGGGCCCATTCGGCCCTGACGTCGGGATCGGTTTCCAGCGCGAGCCTTGCCGGTGCGAGCTCGGCGGCGCGGGCCGGGACAAGCCGCCTAAGCGCCCAAATCGCCATCGCCCGGATTAGCGGCGAGGCGTCGTTGAGCAGAGCTTCGGCGCTCGTGGCCAGTGCCGGGTCATCGCTGTTGCCGATCGCGATCAGCACGTTGCGGATGAAGCGATCGCGGCCGGTCCGCTTCACCGGCGTGCCGGCGAAGAGTGTGCGAAAGGCGGCGTCGTCGAGCGCAGCGAGATCGGCCAGCGGAAGCGCGTCGAGCTCGTCCTTCAGCGCAAGGCGCGTCTCGTGCGCAGCCTCGGCGAACTTGTTCCAGGGACAGACGGCGAGGCAATCGTCGCAACCGAAGATGCGATTGCCGATATCCTCGCGGAATTCGGGTTCGATATGACCCTGATGCTCGATCGTCAGATAGGCGATGCAGCGCCGCGAATCGAGCTGGTAGGGCGCCGGGAAAGCCTTGGTCGGGCAGATGTCGAGGCAGCGCGTGCAGGAGCCGCAATGGTCGCGTTCGGGCTCATCCGGCGGCAATTCGGCCGATGTGTAGATCGCTCCGAGGAAAAGCCAGGCGCCATGCTGGCGCGAGACCAGCACGGTCTGCTTGCCCTGCCAACCGAGCCCGGCCGCCTGAGCGAGGGGCTTCTCCATCACCGGGGCGGTGTCGACGAAGACCTTGACCTCGGCATTGCCGCGCGCCGCGAGCACGCCGGCGACGCTTTTCAGCTTGCCCTTGATCACATCGTGGTAGTCGCGCCGGCGGGCATAGAGCGAGATCGCGCCGCGATCGCGCTGCGCCAGGACGGCGAGCGGGTCGCCTTCGGCGGCATAGCTCATGCCGAGCATGACGACCGAGCGCGCCGCTGGCCACAGCGTCGCCGGATCGGCGCGCTCCGCAGTGCGTTCGGTCAGCCAGGTCATCTCGCCGTGATGGCCGGCTTCGAGCCAGCCGGCGAGGCGCTGCGGCGCCTCGGGAATCGCGTCGACGGGTGCGACGCGCATGACCACGAAGCCCTCGGCCTTGGCGCGCGCGGCGATCGCGGCCTTGAGCTTCTCGCCGCTCAGAAGTCCAGGTCGTCGTAATGGGCTGAGGGCGCCATTCCGGGAATCCGGTCGCTCAGCAGCGGCCGGAAGCTCGGTCTGGACTTGATCCTCGCATACCATGCGCGGGCAGCCTCATCCTCGTCCCAGGGCACGTCGCCGAGATAGTCGACGCAAGACAGATGCGCCGCCGCGGCGAGATCGGCATAGCTCAGATTATCGCCGGCGAGCCAGTTCCGTTTCGCCGTCAGCCAGGCGACGTAGCGCAGATGATAGCGCACATTGCCGCGCGCCGCGCGGATCGCACTCATTTCCGGTGGGCCGCCGCCCTCGTCCCGGTTCATGAAGCGCTTCATCACCTTCTCGAGCACGAGCGGGGCGGTGATCTCCTCATTGAACTTGATGTTGAACCAGTCGAGCAGCCGACGCACTTCGATCCGGCCGCCCGGCCCCTCGGGGAGCAGGCGCCGCTCGCCCAGCGCCAGCCCGCGCGTCTCGTCGAGATATTCGGCGATCGGTCCGGGGCCCGGAATGACAAGCCCGCTGTCTTCGCGCAGGACGGGGGTCGTGCCTGCCGGATTGAGCTCGAGGAATTCCCGCCGCCGTTCCCAGACGCGTTCCTCCACCAGCGCGGCATCGAGGCCGAACTCGCCGAGCGCGAGCCGGATGAAACGCGAATGCGGGCAAAGTGAGTAATGGTGAAGCGTGGCCATCGAACTGCTGGAAAAATGGGAGGTTCGGCGGGGGAAGCAGGCGCCTAGTGCAGCGCAATAGAGCGCCCCCGTATAGGCCTGCCGGCTAAGCCTCACAACCCAGGACCGGGAAAAGGGGCGATTTGCGCCGAAATCCTTGCCGGTCTGGTAACCAATTTGCAAAGACCGTGCGCCATAGCTTTAACGCGTTCGGCGCGCTTTTGTTGCGCCGCACCAGCAAGGCTCGGAAGGACCCTCCCATGCATGACCTTCTTGTCGCCGCCGTGCTCGGCGTGGTCGAGGGGCTGACCGAATTCCTGCCGGTGTCCTCGACGGGGCATCTGCTGCTGCTCGGGCATTTCCTCGGCTTCGAATCCAAGGGCAAGGCCTTCGAGATCCTGGTTCAGCTCGGCGCGATCCTGGCGATCTTGCTGGTCTATTTCCGTCGCCTGCTCGATATCGCCCTGCGCCTGCGCACCGATCCGTCCGCCCGCCGCTTCGTCCTCGGCGTGCTCGTCGCCTTCCTGCCGGCGGCGGTGATCGGTGCGCTCGCGCACGGCTTCATCAAGGGCGTGCTGTTCAACCCCTTCCTGGTCTGCTGCACGCTGATCGCCGGTGGCCTCGTCCTCCTCGTCGTCGACGAGCTGGAGCTCGAGGTGAAGCACCACGACGCCACCAGGTTCCCGCTGGCGATGTATCTCAAGATCGGCTTCATCCAGTGTCTTGCCATGGTGCCGGGCGTCTCGCGCTCCGGCTCGACCATCGTCGGCGCCATGCTGCTCGGTGCCGACAAGCGGGCGGCGGCCGAGTTCTCCTTCTTCCTGGCGATGCCGACCATGGCCGGCGCCTTCGCCTATGACCTCCTCAAGAACTACAAGGAGCTGACGACCAACGATCTCACCCTGATCGGTATCGGCTTCGTCACTGCCTTCATCTCGGCGCTGATCGTGGTGCGCAGCTTCCTCGACTTCGTCTCGAAGCGCGGCTTCACCCCCTTCGCCTGGTGGCGGATCATCGTCGGCTCGGCCGGGCTCGCCGGGCTCTGGGTCTTCGGCTGAACCTTACTCTGAAGCGGGTAGGGGCCCGCGCCAGGTTCCGAGCAGCATTTCCAGGAAACGCTCCGCTGCCGGCGCCAGTTTGACGCCGCGACGCCTGACCACGCCGATGGTGCGCGAGACCTCGGGATCGCGGATCGGCCGTGTCACGATGATCGGATGGTTCTCGCCCGGCGTCGCCAGCTTCGGCAGCACCGAGATGCCGAGGCCCGCCTCGACCAGGCCGAGCGAGGTCGAAAGATGCGTCACCTCGAACGACCAGTCGAGCCGGACGCCGACCTTGACCAGCGCCGCATCGAGGATGGCGCGGTTGCCGCTGCTGCGGCTCACGGTGACCAGCGGGTGACCTTCGAGATCGCCCCAGTTCAGCGCTGATTTCGATGCCAGCGCATGATCATGCCGGCAGGCGAGCACGAACGGGTCCTCCATCAGCGGCTCGAAGCTGAGCTCGGCATCTGAGCCGCCGATCAGGTTGATGCCGAACTCGACCTCGCCGCGCGCCACTGCCTCCAGCCCGTCATTGGCCGAGAGATCGAGGATACGGAAGCGGATGTTCGGATACTGCGTCTGGAAGCGTGCGATCACCGAGGGCAGGAAGTAGAAGGCGGCTGTGGGCACACAGGCGAGGGCGATCAGCCCGGCGCGGCGGCTGCCGAGATCGCGCATGGCGAAGATCGAGGTGTCGAACTCGTCGAGCATGCGCCGGACCAGCGGCAGCATCTCGCGCCCGACCATGGTCAGTGCAACCCGGCGCGTCGTCCGCTCCAGCAATGCCGCTCCGACGGCGCTTTCCAGGCGCTGGATGCGGCGGCTCAGCGCCGGCTGGGACATGTTGAGCGCCTCGGCGGCCCGATGGAAACCGCCGAGCTCGACGACCGAGATGAAAGCGCGCAGGTCGAGGGCTTCGAAATTGATGCTCATAGCGCATTAATAGCGCCGGTCTCTGCATTTCACAGCGATTATTCGATTTGAGAAGAGAGGGCATCGCCAAACACCGGGTGACGCCCTTGTCCGCTCCCTTCCATCTTCCGCATGCTCAGACTCTGCGCATCCCCTGCGTGCTGATGCGCGGCGGCACCTCGCGTGGCCCGTTCTTCCTGGAAAGCGACCTGCCGAGCGATCCGGCGGCTCGTGATCGTGTCTTGCTCGCAGCGATGGGCTCGCCGCATCTGCTCCAGCTCGACGGGCTCGGCGGTGGCAATTCGCTGACCAGCAAGGTCGCGATCGTCAGCCGCTCCAGCCGGCCCGACGCCGATGTCGACTATCTCTTCGCCCAGGTGGCGGTCGAGCGCGCCCATGTCGATCTCAGCCCGAATTGCGGCAACATGCTCTCCGCTGTCGGCCCCTTCGCGATCGAGGCCGGCCTGGTCCCGGCGGTCGATGGCGAGACGGTCGTGCGCATCCACAACCGCAACACCGGCGCGCTGATCGAGGCGGCCGTGCAGACTCCGGGCGGCGTCGTTGCGTATGACGGTGCAACCGCGATCGACGGGGTCGCCGGCACGGCGGCCCCGATCAGGCTGAGTTTCCTTCAAGCCGTCGGCTCCAAGACCGGCGCATTGCTGCCGACCGGCACCGCCCGCGAGGTGATCGACGGCGTCCCGGTGACGCTGATCGACTACGCCACGCCGATGCTGCTGCTGCGGGCCGCCGATCTCGGTCTTTCCGGCGACGAGACGCCGGCAGAGCTCGACGCCAACGGAGCTCTGTTGGCGCGGCTGGAGCAGCTGCGCCGCGAGGCCGGCCGCCGTATGGGCCTCGGCGATGTCGCTGGCCGTGTCATTCCCAAGGTCGGGCTGCTCTCGCAAGCGCGCCGCGGCGGCGGCGTGACCTCGCGCTATTTCACGCCGGATCGCTGCCATCGCAGCCATGCCGTGACCGGTGCGCTCTGCGTCGCCGCCGCGAGCCGCATCGCCGGCAGCGTCGCCTCGGAGATGCTGAGCCTGGAGACCGGCTCGCTGGTCACGATCGAGCATCCGAGCGGCGCCATTCAGGTCGACCTTGCGCTCGACGCCGCCGGCCGGGTGACCCGCGCCAGCCTGGTGCGCACCGCGCGCCGCATTTTCGAAGGAAACGTCATCGTCCCCGCAAGCACGATTCTCGCGCTTGCAGAGAGGGCGGAAACGGGAGGAGAACTGACCCATGACGATCACGCGCCGCCATCTCTGCAGCCTGATCACAGCCGCCGCGGCCAGCGCCTGCCTGCCTGAGTTTGCGCACGCCCAGGCCGCCTTCCCGGACCGGCCGATGAAGCTGCTGGTGCCCTATGCTGCCGGTGGCGGCACGGACGCGATCGCGCGCCTCGTTGCGCAGGGGGTTGGCGAGCGGCTCGGCCAGTCGCTGGTGGTCGAGAACAACGGCTCGGCCGGCGGCAACCTCGCCACGGCCCAGGCGGCTGCAGCCTCGCCCGATGGCTATACCGTGCTGATGGCCAATCAGGGCCCGATGGTGGTCAATCCGCATCTGTTCAAGAATGTCCGGGTCGATCCGCTGACCGCCTTCGACCCGCTGACGCTGATCTCCGCCGCGCCGCTCGTCGTGGTCGTTGCGGCGGGATCGCCGCACAAGACGCTGGCCGAGCTCGTCGGTCAGGCCCAGAAGAACCCGGGCAAGCTGACCTATGGCTCGGCCGGCAACGGTTCCGCCAGTCATCTGGCGACGGTATTGCTGGCGCAGACTGCGCAATTCGAGGCCGTGCACGTGCCCTATCGTGGCGCCGGACCGGCGCTGACCGATCTGCTCGCCGGCAATAGCGACTTCATGATCACCACCGTGCCGTCCGCGCTCGGCTTGATCCATGGCGGCAAGGTCAGGGCGCTGGCGGTGACCGGCACGGCGCGCGCCAAGCTCTTTCCCGAAGTGCCCTCAGTCTCCGAGAGCGGCTGGCCGGACTACGAGGCGACGGCCTGGTACGGCTTCGTCGTGCCCAAGGGCACCCCGAAGGATGTCGCGGCGAAGCTGCGCCAGGCGACGGTCGAGGCCATCAACAGCCCGCTCATCCGCGAGCGCCTGCAGAACGAAGGCGCCGAGCCGATCGGCAACAAGCCGGAGGAGTTCGCCGCGATGATGGAGGCTGAATCGCGCCGCTGGGCCGGCATCATCAAGCAGGCCCGCCTCGCCATCAATTGAGGCGCGTCAGGCGATCCGCTTGTCGGCGGAATCGCAGAGATCGGCGACGACGCAAGCTTCGCAGGCCGGGCGCAGCGCCTTGCAGGTGTAGCGTCCGTGCAGAATGAGCCAGTGATGCGCGTGCCGGCCGAACTCGGCCGGCACCGCCTTTTCCAATCCAAGCTCGACGTGCAGCACGTTCTTGCCGGGCGCGATGCGCAGGCGGTTGGCGACGCGGAAGACATGGGTGTCGACCGCATGGGTGATTTCGCCGAAGGCGATGTTGAGCACGACATTCGCGGTCTTGCGGCCGACGCCGGGCAGGCTCTCCAGCGCCTCGCGCGCGGTCGGGACCTCGCTCCCGAACTCGGCGATCAGCTTCTCCGAGAGCGCGATGACGTTCTTTGCCTTGTTGCGGTAGAGCCCGATCGTCTTGATCAGTTCGCGCACCCGGTCTTCGCCAACGGCGAGCATCTTTTGCGGTGTATCGGCGAGCTCGAACAGCTGCTTCGTCGCCTTGTTGACGCCGGCATCGGTCGCCTGTGCCGAGAGCACGACGGCGACCAGCAGGGTGAAGGCGTTGATATAGTCGAGCTCGCCCTTTGGCTCAGGTCTTTGCTGCCGGAAGCGGCTGAAGATCTCGTAGACCTCGGCGGCGCTGCGTGGCTTCGGATCTGTGATCCGTGTGGGCGGCGGGCTGCGGCGTTTCGCACTGTTCGGCACGGGCATTGCGGCGTTATAATCTGCGAATGACCTTGGGCAAGCCCAATTGCGACGTTGCAGCCGAAGCGGCCGAGCGGCCGGTCTTCGACGCGACGATCACGCCGTATCGCTCACTCGGTCAGGATAATTTCCGTATCGTGATGACTTTGGTCTGCATGACCAGCGTCGCTGCCTCGATCCCCTTCATGGTGCTCGGCGCCTGGCCAGTCGCCGGCTTCTTCGGGCTCGACCTGCTCGCGCTCTACATCGCCTTCAAGGTTAACTTCAACGCGGCGCGCGCCTTCGAGCGCATCATTGTGACACCGCTCGAGGTGCTACTGCGTAAGGTCTCGCATCATGGCCGCGAGAAAATCTGGCGCTCCAACCCCGCCTGGACCAAGCTCGAGCGCGAGGATGACGAGGATTACGGCCTGCTCGCGCTTTCACTGGTTTCGCGTGGGCAGCGGACCGTGGTCGCTTCCGCGCTCTCGCCGCAGGAACGCGAGGGCTTCGCGCAGGCGCTCGGTACAGCGCTCGCCAAGGCCAAGCGCGGCCCGGATTTCGAGCCCGCCTGAGCATGGCCGCGACGATCATCCCGCTGATCGCGCTGGCGGTGATCGTGGTTGTGCTCGGCGCCACCTTGCGGGCGACGCTGCGCAAACCAGGCCCGGCATCGGCGGCGCAAGTCAGCGATGGCGAGGCGAGGGTTCGCGCCTACGGCCTTGTGCTGCGCGACAAGCTCGATCGCGCCTTGTTCGGCCCTGTGTTGGCGGGTCAGGTCTGGGACCGCGTGATGACCTGCCAGGTCGGTGAAGGCCTGATCCACGAATTCCACCGCGATTTCTGCGGACACGGACTGATCCGCACTGAGGCCGGCATCAAGCTTTGCGACATCCTGGACGGCTATCATCCGGGCGAGGCGATCGCGGAATGGCGCTCGCGCGAGGCCTTCGCCGCCTTCTTTGCCGAGCAGTCTGACTATAGCTGCAGCGGCTGGGACGAGGGCTCGCCGGTCTTCTTCACCAGCGACGAGTGGCATCGCAACAATCAGCGCCTCACCCGCGAGAAGCTGCTGCGATTCCTGGCGGGGCCGCTACCGGCCTGAGCCGCACTCAACGCAGTCGGGCAAGCCAGACAGTATGCCCGCCGCAGCTCGCATCCTCGGCGATATGGTCGACGACAATGAAACCGTTCTCGTGCAGCAGGGCGCGGTATTCGGCTGGGGCGAGGCTGGCGTGATAGAGCGGCTCGCCCTCGAACGTGCCGACCGCCTCGCCATGACCGGGACCGCTGGTGAAGAGCAACGCCGTGCCTTCGGCCGCATGGTCCCGGAAAATCGGGAACATCCGCCGTTGAGCCTCATGGCCGAGGTGGAAGAAGCTGTCCCAGGCGATCAGCCCGTCGAAGCACTGGCCGAGCGCGAGCGAGCGCATGTCGGCGACTTGCCAGGCCTGCTCTGGAAAGCGCTCGCGGCAGAGCGCGATCAGTGGCGCCGACGAATCAATGCCGGTCACCGCGCAGCCGCGTGCGATGAGATGCCGGGCGATCGGCTCGCCCATGCCGCAGCCGATGTCGAGGACCGAGGGGCTTGCCGGCAGCAGCGACAGGAAGCGGTCGAGCCAACACGCTTCCATCAGCGATCGGCCGCGCTGCTGGTCGTAGGCGGCGGCATGACGCTCATAGAGCGAGCCGATGGCGTCGGCGGAACTGGTCATCTCCGGACTCTATGCGCCCTCGATGGTGAAGACGAGCTTGTCAGCTTTCGGGTGGGAGACGCATGCTGACATGACTAGCTTCGTGAGCATGAGAGATCAGATCGCGAGGATAGAAAGATGAACGCTCACTTCAGAACTGCGATGAAACCGATCACCGTCTCCAATGCCGTGCTCGCCCGCGCCGCCGAGGCCATGCCTTCGGAGGCCGATTTTCCGGCGGCAGCGCCGGGCTCGGACTACGATACGGTGCGCCGCATCCTGTCCTACATCACCAACAACTGGCGCCAGCAGCCGACGATCGAGGCGATCGCCGATGCCGCCGGCGCGACCCCGACCGATGTGCATCACCTGTTCCGGCGCTGGTGCGGGCTGACGCCGAAAGCTTTCCTGCAGGCGATCACGCTCGACAACGCCAAGGGGCTGTTGGCCTCCTCCGCCAGCATCCTCGACACCAGCTTCGAGGTCGGGCTCTCCGGCCCGGGCCGTCTGCACGACCTCTTCGTCACCCATGAGGCGATGTCGCCGGGTGAGTGGAAGACCGGCGGCGAGGGTTTGCGACTGTCCTATGGCTTCCACACCTCGCCCTTCGGCGAAGCGCTGATCGTGGTGACAGAGCGTGGCCTCGCCGGTCTCGGCTGGGTCTCGAACAGCCTCGACGGCGGCAAGGTCATCGGCGGCCGGGCCGAGGCACTGGCCGACATGATGCGGCGCTGGCCGCATGCGGATTACCGTTTCGATCCGCAGGCGACGAAACCCTATGCCGCCCGCATCTTCGAGCCGGGTAGCTGGTCGCCGCAGACGCCGCTGCGCGTCGTGTTGATCGGCACCGATTTCGAAGTTCGTGTCTGGGAGACGCTGCTGCGGATTCCGGTTGGCTGCGCCACCACCTATGGCGACGTCGCCGGTCATATCGGCAAGCCCTCGGCGGCCCGCGCGGTCGGCGCGGCGGTCGGCAAGAACCCGATCTCGTTTGTCGTTCCTTGCCACCGCGTCATCGGCAAGTCGGGTGCGCTCACCGGCTATCATTGGGGCCTGACGCGCAAGCGCGCCATCCTCGGCTGGGAAGCCGGGCAGGTCGCAAGCGGCCAGGCCGCCTGAGCCGAAATCTACTGAATGGCTGGAGCGGGTGCCGCAGCAGGTGGGGGCGCCCGTCTCGCCGTGGCCGGACGCGGTTTCGCCGTCTCGGGCTTCGGCTCGGGCAGGCCGAGCCGGGAGCGGATCGAGGCGGCCCGAGCCTCGGTCACGCGAGCGCCGCAGAAACCATGCGAGCCCTCGCGCTGGAAGTCGCGGCAGATCTGCTCGCGCTCCGAGGAGAAGCCGGCCTGCTCGCGCGCGATGGACCTCTGCTCCGGCAGATCAGCCTTGGCCGAGAGCGCGCGAAAACCCTCTCGGACAGCTGTCTCCGCCTTGCTGCGCTCGCCGTCGATCTCCTTGGCGCGGGCGGGAAGCGTGCGCACATCCGGTCCCCAGACGCCGCGAGGATCGATACGGCAGGCGGCAGCTTCAATCACGCAGGGCTGCTCGGGCTCGACCACCAGGAAAGCGCCCTCGAGCACGTCGAAGACGATCGGGCAGGCGGGGGCCTCGAGCTTGTAGCGCGCCAGCCCCGCCGGCTTGCCGAGCGAGGTCACCGGCACAGGCGCGTCGCCGAACGAGATCGCACAGGGTTCGGTGAGGTTGCTCGACTGGAAGCCCTCGGCACGCAGTTTCAGGCCATAGCCACTGCCGGTCTTCTCCAGCGTTGCTTCGCCGAAACCGCCATTACGGCGCAAGGTCTTGCCAAGGATTGAGTCTTCGCCTGGGATCTTGATCGCCGGCATGGTGCGCGGGCGCGGCGTTGCCGGCCCGCTGGTGGAAGCTGGTGCCGACTGCTGGGCGCCGGGCGCATTGAAGGGCTGGGCACCCGGCAACTGCAGCGGCTGCGCCAGAGCCCCGCTCGCAAGGCCGAGCCAGGCCAGCGCTGCGCCGGCGGCGAGACGATGGGCGGTCGGGCGGCGAGTCGTGGTCACGGCTGGTTCCCGTTGGCGCAAGGTTCTTTTGAATGAATTGGCCGAGCTTGCTGCGCAAGAGCACGAAGGCAACACTTATCCAGAATGGTCAGTCCTGCGAATTCTGTGCAGGACATCGCTCAAAGCCGATTCTTAATCCGGCTCCGTGCCTTGCAAGCAGGGCGTCACCCTCCCTATATACGCCGCCAAGCGGTGGTTTTGATGACCATCGGGGCCGGATTGCGCCAGGCACGAGCATTGACATGCGAGCGCTGAAACGCGGGACCGGTCGATCTTTATTCTAACCGGCGGCCGAACCGGGCCGGGGCCAGCGCCTCGTTCCGTCACTTCGCTGCCAGACGTGGATATCCCGGGTTCGTTCGCCGCGGAAGGTGGGGGCGACCTGGGGCCATGGGCCGGAGGACGGCGCCTCGTGCGCGGGCTTCCGGCGATCTGCTAAATCGAAAGGGATCCCATCCATGGGTAAAGTAATCGGTATCGACCTCGGAACGACCAATTCCTGCGTTGCAGTGATGGAAGGGTCGACGCCCAAGGTCATCGAGAATTCGGAAGGCGCCCGCACCACGCCGTCCATCGTCGCCATCACGGATGACGGCGAGCGTCTGGTCGGCCAGCCGGCGAAGCGCCAGGCGGTCACCAATCCGGAGCGCACCTTTTTTGCCATCAAGCGCCTGATCGGGCGCACTTTCGACGATCCGATGACCAAGAAGGACATCGATCTCGTCCCCTACAAGATCAAGAAGGCCCCCTCTGGCGACGCCTGGGTCGAGGCCGACGGCAAGGACTATTCGCCCTCGCAGATCTCCGCCTTCACGCTGACGAAGATGAAGGAGACCGCGGAGGCCTATCTCGGCCAGCCGGTCACCCAGGCGGTCATCACCGTCCCTGCCTATTTCAACGACGCCCAGCGCCAGGCCACCAAGGATGCCGGCCGCATCGCCGGCCTTGAGGTGCTGCGCATCATCAACGAGCCGACCGCGGCTGCGCTCGCCTACGGCCTCGACAAGAAGCAGGCCGGCACCATCGCGGTTTATGACCTCGGCGGCGGCACCTTCGACGTCTCGGTCCTCGAGATCGGCGACGGCGTCTTCGAGGTGAAGTCGACCAATGGCGACACCTTCCTCGGCGGCGAGGACTTCGACATGCGCCTGGTCGAGTACCTGGCGGAGGAGTTCAAGCGCGAGCAGGGCATCGACCTGAAGAAGGACAAGCTTGCTCTGCAGCGCCTGAAGGAAGCTGCCGAAAAGGCCAAGATCGAGCTCTCGACCACCGCGCAGACCGAGATCAACCTGCCCTACATCACGGCGGATGCCTCTGGTCCCAAGCACCTCGCCATCAAGCTTTCGCGCGCCAAGTTCGAGAGCCTGGTCGATGACCTGATCCAGCGCACCATCGAGCCTTGCCGCAAGGCGCTCAAGGATGCCGGACTGTCGGCGGGCCAGATCGACGAGGTCGTCCTGGTCGGCGGCATGACCCGCATGCCGAAGGTCCAGGAGGTGGTGAAGCAGTTCTTCGGCAAGGAGCCGCACAAGGGCGTCAACCCTGACGAGGTCGTCGCCATCGGCGCCGCGATCCAGGCCGGCGTGCTGCAGGGCGATGTCAAGGACGTGCTGCTGCTCGACGTGACTCCGCTGTCGCTCGGCATCGAGACGCTGGGTGGCGTGTTCACGCGCCTGATCGACCGTAACACCACGATCCCGACCAAGAAGAGCCAGGTCTTCTCCACCGCCGAGGACAATCAGGGCGCGGTGACGATCCGGGTCTTCCAGGGCGAGCGCGAGATGGCGGCCGACAACAAGATGCTCGGCCAGTTCGACCTGATGGGCATTCCGCCGGCTCCGCGCGGCATGCCGCAGATCGAGGTGACCTTCGACATCGACGCCAACGGCATCGTCTCGGTGACGGCGAAGGACAAGGCCACCAACAAGGAGCAGCAGATCAAGATCCAGGCTTCGGGCGGTCTCTCCGAGGCCGAGATCCAGAAGATGGTCAAGGACGCCGAGGCGAACGCTGCCGACGACAAGAAGCGTCGCGAGGTGGTCGAGGCCAAGAACCAGGGCGAGAGCCTCGTGCATTCGACCGAGAAGTCGCTGAAGGACTATGGCGACAAGGTTTCGGAAGCCGACAGGGGCGCGATCGAGACCGCGCTCGAAGCCCTCAGGACTGCGTTGACCGGTGAGGACGTCGAGGCGATCTCGTCGCGTACCAACGAGGTGATGCAGGCGTCGATGAAGCTCGGCGAGGCGATGTATGCCGCCAGCCAGGCCGAAGCGAACGCTCCCGAGGGCGCCGCTGCCGAGGAGCCGAAGAAGGACGACGTCATCGACGCCGACTTCAAGGACGTCAGCGACGACAAGGGCGACAAGAAGAAGAGCGCCTGAACGCGCTCGTCATCGACCGTGACGGAATGGCCGGGCTTGACCCGGCCATTCCATTAAGGCGATGGCGTCGGCAGGACATGACTCGCCGGCCTGTGCAGAAGGCGCAGGGCGGCGCAGGGGCAGCTGGTTGAATGTCGAAGCGCGACTATTACGAGATACTCGGGGTCTCCCGGACAGTGACGGAAGTCGAGCTCAAGGGCTCCTTCCGCAAGCTCGCCATGCAGCATCACCCGGACAAGAATCCGGGCGACAAGCAGGCCGAGATCAAGTTCAAGGAGATCAACGAGGCTTATCAGATCCTCTCGGATGGCCAGAAGCGCGCGGCCTATGACCGCTATGGTCATCAGGCCTTCGAGAACGGCGGCGGGGGCGGCGGCCCGGCGGACATGTCGGATTTCATGTCCGACATCTTCGAATCCTTCTTCGGCGAGGGTCGTGGCCGCGGCCCGCGCGGCGCCAATGCCCGCGAGCGCGGCGCCGATCTGCGCTATAATCTCGAGATCGGCCTCGAAGACGCCTATGCCGGCAAGAACGAGACCATCCGTGTGCCGACTTCGATGGCCTGCGAGGTCTGCTCCGGCACCGGCGCCAAGGCGGGCTCGAAGTCGCGCCAGTGCCCGACCTGCGGCGGCCATGGCCGCGTTCGCGCCAGCCAGGGTTTCTTCTCGGTCGAGCGCACCTGCCCGACCTGCAATGGCCGCGGCGAGATCATCGACGATCCCTGCACCGGCTGCCAGGGTGCCGGCCGCGTCACGCGCGAGCGTACGCTCTCAGTCAACATCCCGGCCGGCGTCGAGGACGGCACCCGCATTCGCCTCGCCGGCGAAGGCGAGGCGGGCTTGCGCGGTGGGCCAGCGGGCGACCTCTACATCTTCCTTTCGATCAAGCCGCACGCGATCTTCCAGCGCGACGGCGCCGATCTGTTCTGCCGCGTGCCGATCGGCCTGACCTCGGCCGCGCTCGGCGGCGAGATCGAGGTCCCGACGCTGAACGGTGAAAAGGCCCGGGTGAAAATCCCCGAGGGCACCCAGACCGGCAAGCAGTTCCGCCTCAAGGCCAAGGGCATGAGTGTGCTGCGCTCGCGCGAGATGGGCGATCTCTACATCCAGGTCCTGGTCGAGACGCCGCAGAAGCTGACCGCCCGCCAGCGCGAACTGCTGATGGAGTTCGAGCGTGAGAGTTCGGGCGCCACCCATCCCGAGACCGCCGGCTTCTTCGGCCGGGTCAAGGATTTCCTCGGCGGCCTAGGCGGCGCGGCCTGATACGAAAAAACGGGCGCCTTGCGGCGCCCGCCTTTTTCTGATCGTGGCCGACCTTGCGGTCAGGCCTTGTCGATCACTTTCTTGACGGCGTCTTTGGTCTTGCCGATCGCCTGCTGGGCTTCGCCCTTGCGTTCCTGCGCGATGCCCTCGGCCTGCAGCCCGGGCTTGTTCAGCGCCTTGCCGGCGGCCTGCTTGACGTTGCCGGCGGTTTCGTTGGCCATGCCCTTGATCTTGTCGGCGGTGCTGCCCATGGACGTTTTCCTTTTCGAATGACGCGAATTCGGCGCGGTAGCGCCGGTTCGGTGGAAGAACGTTGCCGCCAACTTTTGGTTCCGCCGCTCAGGCGGGCGCATTTGCCTCCGCGATTGCCCGCAGAGCTTGGCCTGTCGCCTCGTCTGCCGGGAAGAACGTCTCCAGCGCCAGCTCGGACAGTGTGACATCGACCGGCGTGCCGAACACGGTCGTGGTCGAGATCAGCGAGAGCACGGTCTCGCCCAGCCGCAGCTTCAAAGGCACGACGATTGGCGGTTCCGCCTCATCATGCGCCTTGCCCTTTGTCGTCGGCGCGGCCGGGACGGGATAGCTCAGCAACTCAGTCAGCAGCTCGGCGAGCAGCGGGTCGGCCGTGGCGCGGATCTGCTGGCGCAGCCTTGCGATGAGATGGCCGCGCCATTCGGTGAGGTTGATGATCGCCGGGGCGAGCCCGCGCGGATGCAGGCTGAGCCTGAGCACATTGACCGGCGGGTGCAGCAGGTCGGCGTCCTCGACCAGCGTCAGCAGCGGCGCGATCATCGCGTTCGCCGCGAGCAGGGTCCAATGCCTGTCGACCGCCACCGCAGGGTAAGGCTCGTGCCCCTTGAGCAGGAGATCGATCGCGCTACGCGCCGCCTGCAGGCTCGGGTCCTCCAGCGAGCGTTCGAGATAGACCGGCGCATAGCCGGCCGAGAGCAGGAGCGCGTTGCGCTCGCGCAATGGCACGCCGAGATGCTCGGCGAGGAGCAGGACCATGTCCCGGCTCGGGACCGAGCGGCCGCTCTCGACGAAGCTGAGATGCTTCTGCGAGATCTCGGCTTCGAGCGCGAGGTCGAGCTGGCTGAGACGGCGCAGCTGGCGCCAATCGCGGATGAGATGCCCGATCGCGGGCTGCTGGTGCTTGTTCATGGCAGGCAAGCTAGCCGCAGCCGGGGCGCCTTCCAATTACCTCTCGCTTAATCGACGGGCCGCTCAGGCTTCGTCAGCATGGCTCCCATCAGCAACCGCCCCGGACAAGACGGGGCCTGAACCGGAGAACAGTCATGGCTTTCATCCAGTCCTCGCGTTTCCTGCGCAACGCCCTCGCTCTCGATGCCGCCGCCTGCGCCGGAACCGGCCTGCTGCTCAGCGTTGGCGCCGGCTCGCTCTCCGGCCTGCTCGGCTTCCCCGCCGAGTTCCTGCGTGGTGCAGGCCTGGTGCTCCTGCCCTGCGCTGTGCTGCTTGCGTTCTTCGCCAGCCGGACGAGCCTGCCGCGGCTCGCGGTCTACGCCGTGATCGGCGTCAACATCCTCTGGGTCGCCGACAGCGTGCTGATCCTGGTCGCCGGCTGGTTTGCGCCGACCACGCTCGGCATCGCCTTCGTCCTGGCCCAGGCCGCGGCGGTGGCCGTCGTCACCGAGCTCGAGGTGATCGGCCTGAAGAAGTCGGTCGTCGATGCGGAGAATGTCCAAACCGCACACTGACTGCTCGGGCCCCTTTGTCACGCCGCTGCGGAACGGTCCGCAGCGGCGTTTGCTTTGCGACGGCTTGTCACGAAACTGTCGCCTGTGCTCACTAGCCGGAAGGCCTGCCTCCTCCCTGCGGAACAGGACCGTCCCATGCGCAAACCTCTCGTCCTTGCGGCTCTCGCGACGCTCCTTGCTGGCGGCACGGCGCTCGCCGAGCCGAACTTCAACCGCATCGCTACCTTCCAGGTGCCGCTGAACCTGCCGGCTGACCGCGACGCGAAAAAGAAGACGGTCTCGGAGATCATCACCGCCAACGAGGCCGGAACGCTGCTCGCCTATACCGACGCCGAGCAAAAGGCGATCGGCCTCATCGACATCACCACGGCGAGCGCTCCCAAGCCCGCCGGCTTCATCCCGGTCGGTGGCGAGCCGACCTCGGTCGTCATCCTCGGCGAGCGCGCCTTCGCCGTCGTCGTCTCGTCCGGCGACAACTTCAAGGAGCCGGCCGGCCATCTTGCCACCATCGACCTGAAGACCAGGCAGGTCGCGGCGACATGCGAACTCGGCGGCCAGCCCGACTCGATTACCCTGACCAAGGACAAGGGCAAGCTCGCCATCGTTATCGAGAACGAGCGGGACGAGAAGCTCAACAAGGGCGACCTGCCGCAGCTTCCCGTCGGCAACCTCACGCTGATCGGCATCAAGGGTGGCGAGGCGGATTGCGCCTCGAAGCAGGTCGTCGATCTCACCGGCATCGCCGCGGTCGAACCGACCGATCCGGAGCCGGAATTCGTCGACGTCAACCAGGACGGCCTCGCCGTGGTGACGCTGCAGGAGAACAACCACCTTGCCGTAGTCGATACGAAGACGGGCAAGCTCGTTGCGCATTTCCCGGCAGGCACCGTCGATTTAAAAAATATCGACAAGACCCGCGACGGCCAGATCAAGCCGACCGAGGAATTGAAGGGCGTGGCGCGCGAGCCTGACGCGGTGCGTTGGTTGGACAATGACCGCTTCGTCACCGCCAATGAGGGCGACTGGAAGGGCGGCTCGCGCGGCTTCACCATTTTCCGCAGGGACGGCACGGTTGAGTTCGATTCAGGCAACATGGTCGACCAGATCGCCATCCGCCTCGGCCACTATCCGGAGCGCCGCTCGGCCGCCAAGGGCAGCGAGCCCGAGGGTATCGAGGTCGGTACCTATAATGGCGAGCGTCTGTTCTTCGTCGGGCTGGAGCGTGCCTCACTCGTACTCGTCTTCAAGGACGAAGGGTCGGGCAAGGCTCCACGCTACCTGCAGGCGCTGGCCGGTGCGATCGCGCCGGAAGGCCTACTCGCCATCCCGCAGCGCAATCTCTTCGTCAGCGCCTCCGAAGCCGATCTCGGCGAGAAGGGCGGGCCGCGCTCGGCCGTGACCATCTATGAGCGCAGCGAGGGCCCGGCCACCTACCCGACCATCGTCTCGGCCGATGTCGACGGCGTCCCGCTGGGCTGGGGTGCGCTTTCCGCTCTCGCCGCCCATCCCGAGCTGCCGGGCCGGCTCTTCAGCGTCACCGACAGCGCCTATACGCCTTCGCGCATCCTTGAGATCGACGCGACCAAGAAGCCGGCGACGATCACCGGCGCGCTCACCGTGACCAAGGACGGCAAGCCCGCCGCCTATGATCTCGAGGGGGTTGCGACCCGCCCCGGCGGCGGCTTCTGGCTCGCTTCGGAAGGCGCGCCGGAGCGCAAGGAGAAGCCGACCCAGAACCTGCTGCTGCGTGCCTCGGCCAAGGGCGAGATCGAGGAGGAGATCGCCCTGCCGGAGGAGTTCGCCGCCAAGGCGACCAATCAGGGCTATGAGGGCGTCGCCGTCACCGGCACCGGTCAGGACGAGACGGTCTGGATCGCTGTCCAGCGCGAGTGGAAGGACGACCCCAAGGGCAAGGTCAAGATCCTGACCTACAAGCCCTTCACCAAGAGCTGGAGCATCCTCTACTATCCGCTAACGGCTCCCGCTGCCGGCGCCTGGATGGGCCTCTCGGAATTGACCTATCTCGGCGACGAGACTTTCGCGGTGATCGAGCGCGACAACCTCTTCGGCGCCAAGGCGGTGAAGACGCTGGCGACCTTCTCGGTCAAGGGCCTGAAGCCGGCGCCGTTCGGTTCGTCAGAGGTCCCGACGGTCGAGAAGAAGCTGCTGCGCGACCTGACGCCGGAGCTGATGAAGCTCGGCGGCTACGGGCTCGACAAGGTCGAGGGCATGGCAGTCGACAAGGCCGGCGAGCTCTTCGTCGTCACCGACAATGACGGCGTCGACGATTCATCCGGCGAGACCCAGTTCTTCGCCTTCGGCAAGATCGCGAAGTAGGCAGCCCGTCCAAGAAAAAGCCGGCGAGCTTGGCTCGCCGGCTTTCTGTTTGAAACCTCACAGCGAGCCCAGGCTCGCTGTGAGGTCGAAGTTCAAGAGCCTTACAGCCCGAGCTTCTTCTTGCGCTGGCCGAGCGTGCGCAGGCGCAGCGCGTTGAGCTTGATGAAGCCGGCGGCGTCGCGATGGTCGTAGGCGACCGCGCCTTCCTCGAAGGTGACGAGGTCCTGGTCGTAGAGCGAATAGGGGCTGGAGCGGCCGATGACGTGGACGCCGCCCTTGTAGAGCTTGAGCCGCACCTGGCCGGCGACGAACTCCTGGCTCTTGTCGATCAGCGCCTGCAGCATCTCGCGCTCCGGCGAGAACCAGAAGCCGTTATAGATCAGCTCGGCATATTGCGGCATGATCTGGTCCTTGAGATGGGCGGCGCCGCGGTCGAGCGTGATCGACTCGATGGCGCGGTGCGCGACGGCGAGGATCGTGCCGCCGGGCGTCTCGTACATGCCGCGGCTCTTCATGCCGACGAAGCGGTTCTCGACCAGGTCGAGCCGGCCGATGCCATTGGCGCGGCCGAGTTCGTTGAGCTTGGCCAGCAACGTCGCCGGCGAGAGCTTGACGCCGTCGATCGCGGTCGCATCGCCCTTCTCGAAATCGATCGAGATCACCGTCGGCTTGTCGGGCGCGTCCTCCGGCGAGATCGTGCGCGAATAGACGTAATCCGGCACTTCCTGGGCGGGGTCTTCCAGCACCTTGCCCTCCGAGGAGGCGTGCAGCAGGTTGGCGTCCACCGAGAACGGCGCCTCGCCGCGCTTGTCCTTGGCGATCGGGATCTGGTGCTGCTCGGCGAAGGCAAGAAGCTGCTCGCGCGAGCGCAGGTCCCATTCGCGCCAGGGCGCGATGACGACGACGTCGGGCTTCAGCGCATAGGCGGTCAGCTCGAACCGGACCTGGTCGTTGCCCTTGCCGGTCGCGCCGTGCGAGATCGCGTCGGCGCCGACCTTCTCGGCGATCTCGATCAGCTTCTGGCCGATCAGCGGGCGGGCGATCGAGGTTCCCAGCAGATAGACGCCTTCATAGGCGGCATTGGCCCGAAACATCGGGAAGACGTAGTCGCGCACGAATTCCTCGCGCAGGTCCTCGATATAGATGTTCTCTGGCTTGATGCCGAGCAGCAGCGCCTTGTCGCGGGCCGGGCCGAGCTCCTCGCCCTGGCCGAGATCGGCCGTGAAGGTCACGACCTCGCAATTATAGGTGGTCTGCAGCCACTTCAGGATGATCGAGGTGTCGAGCCCGCCGGAATAGGCGAGCACGACCTTGTTGACGCGCTTGTCGGCCATGGACTTCAGTTCCTGCAGTGGCGGCACGACGGATCGTGCACAGTGTGAGAATGCGGCTTAGCCGGCCGCATTTCGGACGTAACCGGGCACTATCGCAGGGTTTGGGGCGACGCAATCGGAACCTTCTGATCGATTACGCGTCGTCGTTTGATGGATCGCTGTCGGTAACGCGTTTGCGGCTTCTGGCTTGCGGGTCGATTCGCGGGGGCGGAGAATCGATCCAGTTTTTTTAAGCCGCTCCCGCGCGGAGGTTTGATGCCGAATCGTCCTGTTCTGGATTTCTGGTACGAGTTCGCATCGACCTATTCCTGCCTGAGTGCTTTGCGGATCGAAGAGCTGGCCGATGCAGCCGGCGTCAGCGTGCGCTGGCGGCCCTTCCTGCTCGGCCCGATCTTCGCCGCACAGGGCTGGACCAACTCACCGTTCAACCTCTACCCCAACAAGGGCCGCTATATGTGGCGCGACGTGGCGCGCCGTGCGGCCCGTAGCGGGCTGACGATCACGCGCCCGGAGACCTTCCCGCAGAACTCGCTGATTGCAGCGCGGTTGGCGCTCGCCGGCCGCGAGGCCGGCTGGATGCCTACTTTTTCCAGGGCACTGTTCCGTTCCGAGTTCTGCGAAGGCCGCAACATTGCCGAGGAGGCAGTGCTGAGTGCTGCCCTCCGTGAGGCGGGTGCCGACCCCTCCGCCGCCTTTGCCACCTCGCGCAGCGAGGAGGTCAAGGGCCGGCTCAAGGCCGAGACCGAGCTCGCCAAGTCGCTCGGCATCTTCGGTGCACCGACCTTCGTCACCGGCGATGGCGAATTGTTCTGGGGCGACGACAGGCTGGAGGAAGCACTCGCCTGGGCGAAGGACGGGCGCTAGCTGCCCGCAGGCGGCGCTGGCCGCGACCATGGGCCGTGTGCGGCCGAAGTCTCGGCGATCTCCGGCAGCGTCTGGCGCTCGCTGATCTTCGGCGGACCGGGGGGCGCTTCCGGCGGCAGGCGCCCGCCTGCGGTCTGCACCAGCGCCTGCACCCGCTTGGTGACGGAGGGGTGGGTCGAGAACAGGTCGGCGAAGTCGTCCGGGTCGTTCTCGAAGCACATGTCCATCACGCCAGACGGGACATTGTCGATATCGGCACGGCCCGAGATCTTGAGCAGCGCCGAGATCATCGCGTCCGGATTCTTGGTCAGTTCGACCGCCCCGGCATCGGCCAGGTATTCGCGGGCCCGCGACAGCGACAGCCGGATCAGCACGGCGAGCAGCCAGGCGACGGCGATCACTGCGAAGCCGAGGATGATCGCGAAGGCGCTGCCCTTCTTGTCGCCATCCGAGGAGATACGAACCCGCCCGAGATTGCGGAACAGCACCTCGCCGACGAAGGAGATGATGCCGGCGATCACCACGGCGATCACCATCAGCCTGACGTCGCCATTGCGGATATGGGTCAGCTCATGGGCGATCACCGCTTCGATCTCGGCGTCGTTGAGCTGTTCGATCAGGCCGGTGGTCAGCGTCACCGTGAACTGCTTGTCGTTGACGCCGCTGGCGAAGGCGTTGAGCGCGTCGCTCTGGATGATGGCGAGCTTCGGCGTCACCATGCCGCGCGAGATGCAGAGATTCTCCAGCATCCGGTAGAGCTTGGGCTGCGCCTCCCGCGTCACGCCCTCGGCGCCCGAGACCGCCTCGATCAGTCCGACATTGATCCTGAAGCCGATGAAGACCCAGGCGGCGGTGCCCAGCGTGATGAAGGGCAGCCAGGCCCAGAAGCGCTGGCCGACGAAGTTCAGCACCGTGCGTCCGCGCGGCACGCCGACATAGCCGTAGCCGACCAGCATCACGCCCCAGACGGTGAGATAGACCATCAGGAAGAGCCCGATGATCAGGGCGATCGACCGGGTCCGGTTGTTGCGCTGATGGGTATAGAGCCCGAAGGCTTCCCCCGGCATCGCCGCAGCTCCGCTGTGACGCCCGTTGCAGGCGCGATCAGAACTTCACGGTCGGCGCGACTTCGATCTGCGCCCGCGTCTCTTCGCCGACATCGAAGAATTCGCGCGGAGAAAAACCCATCTGCGGCGCGAAGAACACGGCCGGGAAGGCCTGGATCGCCGCGTTGAACTCGCTGACCGCGTTGTTGAAGAAGCGCCGCGCCGCCGCCAGCTTGTCCTCGACATTGCCGAGGTCCTGCTGGAGCTGCTGGAAGTTCGCGCTCGCCTTGAGGTCGGGATAGGCCTCGCCCAGCGCCAGCAGGCGCCCGACCGCGCCGGTCAATTGCTGCTCGGCCGCCGCCTGGTCGTGCGGGCCGGATGCGGCCTGCGCCTGGTTGCGCGCCTTGATCACCGCGTCGAAGGTTTCCTTCTCGTGGCTGGCATAGCCCTTCACGGTCTCGACCAGGTTCGGGATCAGGTCGTGGCGCTGCTTCAATTGCACGTCGATGTCGGCGAAGGCCTGGTTGACGCGCTGGCGCATCGCGACGAGGCCGTTATAGGTCATGATCAGCCAGACCACGACGACGACGATCAGTCCAAGGACGACCCAACCCATGGTGTTCTCCTTCGGCACAGGCGATCTCGCCGGCAACCTTGCATGAAGGACGACGCTAGGGAAGGCGCCGCCGCTCGCAGCGAGCGCTTTGCGCTGGTCAGGCCGGCTTTCCGACGCTGCTGCGCGCGATCATCCTGACCGTGGCGATCACCGCGATCCCCGAGATCGCGGTCGCCAGCGAGAACAGCGCGCCATAGCCCAGCGTATCGGCGAGCTTGCCGGCCAGCATCGAGCCGGCGAGGTAGACCAGCAATTGCGCGCAGGCGAGGATGGTGAAGTCGGTTCCCGGCTGGTCCGAGGTCGTCACTGCCATGAACAGCGAATAGAGCGCGACGATCTCCATATAGCGGATCAGGGTCTGGAAGCCGGCGGCGCCGAACAGCGGCCAGGCCCCGACGACGGCGCCCAGCGCATGGCAGGCAAAGAGGAGGAAACAGAGCGTGCGCATGCCGCCGAGCAGGGCCAGCACAAAGGCGATGCCCTGCCGCTTGACCAGCCAGGCGGCGATCGCCGAGCCGGCGAGGCCTGCCGTCGTCGCCGATATCCCGGAGAGATAGCCGATCTGGTTGAGCGGCACGCCGGCATCGACCAGATACGAACCCTCCATCGCCTTCACCAGCCCCTCGCTCGCCCGGTAGATCAGCGCGATCCAGAGGATCTGGCGCGCCTCCGGCCGGCGCAGGAAGGCGCGGATCGAGGGGCGCTTGCCCGCTTCGCTCGGCGTCGGATCGCCCTCGCGCATCATCGCCGCCGCGACGAGCGGCAAGAGCGAGATCGCCGCGATGGTGACCAGCATGCCGGTCCAGCCGATATAATGGTGCAGCACGAGGCCGAGCGTGCCGCCAATCACGACGCCGAAGGCGATCGAGCCGCCCTGGATGGCGTTGCCGATGGCGCGGTCGGCCTCCGGCAGGTATTTCGCGGCATAGCCGTCGGTGGCGATGTCCTGCGTCGAGATCAGCAGCGATGCGACAAAGCCGATCGCGATGATCTTGCCGACATCGAGCGGCCCGACCGCGATCAGCGCGAGCATGCACAGGATCGTGCCGGTCTGGGTGATGAAGACCCAGCCGGCCCGGTGCGCCCGCGCGAACGGCCTTATCCGGTCGATCCAAGGCGCCCAGACGAATTTGATCACCAGCGGCAGGAGCAGGATGCTCATGTAACCGATGGCGGTGCGCGAGACGCCGGCCTCGCGCATGATCGGCGGCAGCGCCGCGACGAAGAGATAGGACGGGATCGCCTGCGCGAGATAAAGCCCGCCGAGCACGGCGAAGAGCCGGTAGCGTGCCGCATTGCTGACCGGCACTGCGCCGACCGTCGCCTCGCTCGCGCTCATGCCGCTCTCCGGTGCTTCAGCAGGAAGGCGCGGGCCGCCACTTCGTCGGTCTCCAGGCTGATCGGAAAGGGCCAGAGCCGGCGGAAGACATCGGCCATCGCCTTGGTCGCGCCCGGGCGCACGATGGCGCAGGCGCCGCAGAGCGTGCCGAACTGCGCCCGCGTCCGCTTGAACCAGAGCGCCTGCTCGCGCTCGCCGGCCTGGGACAGCTTGCCGCCGCCGCCGAAGACGGTCAGCAGCAGGAACGGCTCCTGCCGACGGCCGAGCTCGGCGAGCGCGTCCAGATAGGCGCGCTCGTCATTGTCGGCATAGGGCGGCGCGAAGCGCAGGGTGACGATGCCGTCGGCGTCGCTGTCGAGGCTGACCATGGTCAGAAGGTCTTGCGGAAGCCGAGCGTCACGGTGCGGCCCCAGGCGTAGTTGGCGAGGTTGCGCACCGAGGTCGCGGTCGGGTTCTGGTAAGCCCGGTCGAACAGGTTGTTGACCGCGACATAGGCCTCGCCTTCGAGCACCGGGGCGGTGAAGGCGACGTTCATGGTCGCCGCGCCCTTCAGTCTGTTGCGGGTGCCGCGCAGGTCGGTCGCGACGTCGCGATCGGAGAAGGCCTCGCCCTCGAGCCGGAGCTGCATGCCGTTGGTGAAGCGGTAGCTGCCATAGAGCATGCCGCGATAGGGCGAGCCGATCCGGTTGTTCGGCAGGGCGCTGTCGAGCTTACGGTCGCCATTGGTGTCGTAGCGGCCCTCGCGATAGGACAGCACGCTGCCGAGGGTGAACTGCTCGGTGACGGCGACGTCGCCGGTCGCCTCGACGCCCCAGATCCGCTCCCGCTGCTGTGAGATCGTGTTGCTCGCCTGGTCGAAGGTCACGCCCTTGCTGGAGGTGCTGATGAAGCCGGTCAGCGAGCCCTTGAAGATGCCGTGGCTGCCGCGGATGCCGAGCTCGTAATTGTTGACGATCTGCGCTTCCGGCGCGATCGAGGCATAGCTGACATTGCGCCGGTTGGCCGGCAGGCAGTTCGGGGTCGCGACCGGGCAGGCGAAGGCGGTGGAGATGCCGGCGCGGCGGGTGAAGGCGCCGACATCGGGCAGGGCGAAGCCCTGCGAGAAGCCGCCGAAGATCTCGCTGCTCTCGGAGAGCTTGACCGTCGCGCCGAGATTGCCGGTCCAGGCCTTGTAGTCGAACTTGCCGCCGGTGACGTTGAGCGCCGGCAGCACGAAGCTCTGGAAGCCCTGGGCGTTGTTGGCTGCGACCGCTGCATAGGCGGCTGGGCGGGTATAGTCGCTGACATCAAGCGAGAAGTACTCGTAGCGCAGGCCGCCGCGGAGGGTGATGCGCTCGCCGATCGGTATCTGCAGCTGGCCGAAGGCGGCGCTGGTCGTCTGCTTCAATGGCGTGAACACGTCCTGGCCATTGGTCAGCGTCTGCCAGGTCTTCTCTTGGCTGAGGTCGCCGCCCCAAGTGAACTTTGCGCCGGGCAGAATGCGATCGAGCGGCGTGTCGATCGTCAGGTTCACACCGCCGCGCTGCGAATAGAGCGTGGTCTGGTTGTCCGGGCTCGTCGGCGAAGCCGGGTTGAAGGAGTAGTAGACCTGGCTGTTGTAGGGGTAGGAGAAGGTCGAATAATTGAAGCGCTTCTTGATGTCGTTGTAGTAGCCGAGGAGGCTGAGCTTGCCGAGGGCGAAGTCGCTGTCGCTATAGCGCAGCGAGACCGACTTGGTGTCCTCGATGACGTTCTGCCCGGTATAGAGCTGCGTTCGGTCCGGCCGGGCGAAGGGCGCGGCGTAGTTGGTCAGGTATTTCGGATCCTGGTCGAAGGCGATCAGCGAACCCTGCAGTTCGATGCGCTTGCTGGCGTCTAAATCATAGCCGAGCTTGGCCAGGAGGTTGCCGGCCTTGTAACGGTCGCCGCCACCCTGGCCGAGCAAACCGTCGGACGGCAGTTCGCGGCCGGCGCCATCATAGGTGCGGCCGGCGCCGCGGCCGCTGCCGGAGATCAGGTAGTCGAATCCATCGGGAATCTTGCCCGAGACGGTGACCGAGGCTTCCGGCGCCAGCGAGCGGCCGAGAGCCTGGGTGAAGCCGCGCACGGCAGTGTTGATCGTCACCTTCGGCTTGCCGTCCGCCGCCTTCTTGGTGATGAAATTGACCGTGCCGCCGGTCGCGCCGGCACCGTAGAGGCTGGAGGCACCGGCCACCATCTCGATGCGCTCGACCGTGTTGAGATCGATCAGCGCGAGGATGCGCGAGACGTCGCGCAGCGGCGTGTTCATCGGCACACCGTCGATCAGCACGAGCAGGTCGCGGCCGCGATAATTCTCCGAGGCGCTCGACACGGTCTGCGTCGACATCGAGTAACCAGGCACCAGCTTGCCGAGTGCGGCCGCGGCGTTCGGGCTGAATTTCAGCTGCTCCTCGATCTGCGCCCGGTCGAGCACCTGGATCGATTGCGGCGTCTCGGCCGTGCTGCGCTCGGCGCGCGCCGCCGTGACGGTGATCGTGTCGAGGTCGATCACATTGGACTGCGACGACTGGGACTGGGGCGACTGCGCGATCGCCGCCGAGGCGCAAAGCAGAGCCGGCAGGCTGATGGCGAGGGAAGCGCGCTTGCTCATGAAGACACCTGTCGTCGTCGGTCCGGATCGGCGCCTGTGCGCGAGAGTATCGCTCGCGTTCGCTCGATCTGAAGTTGTGGCGCCGTTTCGATCTTAGTTTAGAACTAGAATAAACTAGTTTTATTCATTGATCTCTGCGGCGAATGGATCGCTTTGCGTTGTGTTCTTGTGATCTCTAAAGTTATATCTAAAGCATCATCTTGGACATGCGCGAACGCGCTATGGGACAAAAGCGAACTCCAATGCGGGACGAAGCGCCTGTGGCCGCGATGTCACGGTCTGTGAGCGCCGCGGCAATCGAGGCCGAGACCTTCGCGCCATTCTGGCTGGTCTCGGGCGAGGCCGCGTCCGACGAGATCCGGACGATGGCGCACAAGATTCTCGGGCGTGTGCCCGATGGCGAAGACATTCGCGCCGATGCCGCGCTGCCCTTCGCCGCTCGCAGTGCGCTGACGACGCGGCCTGATATCGGGCTGATGTCCTGCTTTGCTCCGGCGACGCCGTGGACTTGGCCGGCGCGCCGGGACGGGCAGGAGCCGCGCTATATTCTCGTGCGCCCCTCCGATGGCCGCTGCGTGATCGAGCAGGCGGGCCGCCGCATTTCGCTGCGGGCCCGAGATGCTGCGGTCGTCGATCTCGCGCAGGAGACGCGCTTCACTTTGGTCGAGCTTGGCCGCATCGACCTGATCGCGCTCGACCCGGCGCGGCTGCCGCCGCTGGCGCAGCTTGCCCCTGACGAACTGATGCAAGCGATCCCGCGCGGCAACCGCGGCCTGCAAGTGCTGGCGCATTACGGCGCTCTGCTCTTGCGCGGCCTGTTCCCGCTCAATTCGGCGCCGCTGCGCGATCTCGCCATTGGCCATGTCCACGACCTGATCGGCGTGATGCTGGCCGACCGCAGCGCGCCGCCGGTGACCGCCACGCCCCGGCGCGGCGGCCGGCTCGCCCCGATCAAGGCCGATATCGAGACCAGGCTGGAGCGGCGCGAGCTCTCGATCGACATGATCGCTGGGCTCTACGGCGTGACCCCGCGCGCCATCCAGAAGGCCTTCGGCGCGGAAGGGCGCACCTTCTCCGATTATGTGATGGAGCGTCGGCTCGAACGGGCCTGGCTCAAGCTGATGTCGGCCGAGGACGACGCGATCTCGATCAGCAGCGTCGCCTTCGAGGTCGGCTTCGGCGACCTCTCCTATTTCAACCGCAGCTTCCGCAAGCGCTTTGGCCGTTCGCCCTCGCAGGTGCGGGCCGGCTGACGCCTGCTATTTGGGCGAGACCGGCGCATTCTCGGCAAAGGCGGGAATGGCGCGGCAATGGCCGGCGATCTCGGCGATAACAGGCCATTGCGCCACATCGAGTCCGATGCGGGTGGCGCCGACCGTCTGCGGGAACAGCACGATGTCGGCGATGGACGGCCGGTCGCCGACGACGAAGCGGCCGGTGCGCCGCCGCGCGATCAGCGCTTCGACGGCGCTGAGCCCCTCGCTGACCCAGTGCCGGTTCCAGCTCGCGACCTCCTCGGGCCCGACGCCGGGAAGACTCCTGAGACGGGCGCCGACGCGCGGCGGCAGCAGCGCGTGGATCTCGGCTGCGATGGCGAGAGCGACCGAGCGCGCGAAGGCCCGCTGCTCCGGCTCCGCAGGCAGCAGCGGCGGCTCCGGAGCGATCTGGTCGAGATAGTCGATGATCGCCAATGACTGTGTGATCAGCCAGCCACTATCGGTGAGCAGTGCGGGCACCAGCCCTTGCGGATTGAGTGCGCGATACTCCGGACTTCGGCTGGCTGCGTCGTCGCCGAAGATGGTGACGAGCTCTTCCTCCACCTTGAGACCCTTCAGGGCAAGCGCGATGCGCACCCGTGCGGTCGCGGACGAGACTTTGTTGAGATAGAGCTTCATGCTGTCCTCCCGTTGTTTTTTCTGGCGAATTGCGGCGGTCAGCCGAAGGTGAAGGCGTAGGCGCGCACGCCGGGATCGAGGAACTCGATGCTGAAGTCGCGGGGCTTCACCGGTCCGTCCTGCCGGACGAGCTGGTAGAGCCGCTCGTCGCTGATCGTGCCGTAGCCGTCGGCGTCGATGTCGGCGCCATGGGCACTGCCGGGCGCGGCCCCGTCGATCGTGACGCGGAAGCGGACGGGCGGGCTGCCGGGCAGGCGGCCCATGACCAGATGCAGGTCGCGGGCATGGAAGCGATGGTTGATCCGCCCGCCTGCCTGCTGCGACGTGGCGAACTCGCCGGCGACCGTCCAGGCGCCCGACAGGCTCCACTGGTTGAGGCGCGGGGAGGTGGCGGCTGCATAGGTAGCGGGCGCATCGGCCCGGATTCCGCCCGGCGAGGCGAAGCCATTGCTGCGGGCATGGCCGAGATAGGTCTCGGGCGAGCGCAGATTGGCGAAGTCGGGCGCCCCTTGCGCGCCTTCGCCCGAGACCTTGGCGATGCCGGGCTCGACCTTGCCGCCGGCCTCGGCGAGCAGCGATTGGATCAGCCGCTCGGAGGCGGCATAGTCGCCCTCGCCGAACTCGTGGTGGCGGGTGCGGCCCTGTGCGTCGATGAAGTAGCGCGCCGGCCAGGCCTGGTTGCTGAAGGCGCGCCAGACCGCATAATCGTTGTCGATCGCGACCGGATAGGTCACGCCGAGCGCGGTGACGGCCTTGCGCACATTGGCCGGGTCCTTCTCGAAGGCGAATTCCGGCGTGTGCACGCCGACCACGACAAGGCCGCGGTCTTTGTACTTCTCGGCCCAGGCCCGGACATAAGGCAGCGTGCGCAGGCAGTTGATACAGGAATAGGTCCAGAAATTCACCAGCACGACCTTGCCGCGCACGCTCTCGACGGTGAGCGGCTCGCGGTCGAGCCATTGCTTTGCGACGAACAGCGGCTTTGCGGCAGGCTGCGCCTGCGCGGTCGTGACGAGGCCGGGCATGCTCGGCGAAGCCAGGTCGATCAGTCGCTGCTCGATCGCGGCGGTGGTCGGCGCCGACAGTCGGGTAAGGACGCTGGTGTCGAAGCCGAAGGCGATCGCGATCGTGCTCGCGACCACCGCGACACCGAGGCCGCGCCTGACGGGTTCGAGCAGGGCGGCGGGACGCCGGGCGCCCCTGAGCAGCCGGTTGCCCAGGAGCAGCACGGCGGCCAGCGCCGTTGCCGCGCCGGCGGCATAGGCGAAGAGCAGGAGCGCGGTAGTCAGGCTCGGCCCGCCGAGAACGGCCCCAGCCAGGATCAGGCCGAGCACCGGCCCGGCGCAGGGCGTCCACAAAAGGCCGGTGGCGACGCCGAGCAAAGCGGACGATGCCGGCCGCAGATCGGTGCGGCCATCCGCTCCCGCCACGCGCGTCAGCTTCTCGCCGAGCGCGGTCAATGGCCCGGCGAGGCGTGTCGCCAAAGCTGGGAACAACAGGGCCAGCCCGAACAGGGCGGCGAAGCCGAGTGCGATGCTGCGGCCATGGCTGTTGAGCGCAATCGCCCAGCTGCCGGCGACGGCGGCGAGGCTCGCCACGCCTGCGAACGCCAGCGCCATGCCGAGCAGCATCGGCAAGGTGCTGCTGCGGAAGGGCTGGCCGGCGCGCGTCAGGACGAAGGGCAGGACCGGCAGGATGCAGGGGCTGGCGATGGTCAGGACGCCGGCGAGATAGGCCAGAACGAAGTTCATCGAAGCGTCTCCTCGGGGGCGTCAGGAGCGGGCTGCGCCGCGCCGTGGCGGCGGGTTCGATGACACGACCGGGACGGAGCCGTAGCTGCGTGGGCCGGTGAAGGCGCTGCAGGCCATGGCGAAGCTCGTAGCCGCCGCCAGCATCGCCGCCAGCAACAGGCGACGCGGGGCGGGAATGGCCTCGGGCTGGGCTTGTGCGAGCGCCTTGGCGGCCGGTTGAGTGCGGATCACGGCAAGCTCCATCATTTATATGCCAAGCGATTAGATCGCTCGACAAATAACCGGGCGCGAAGCGTTGATCAATCGCTTGAAAATAAATCGCGCATCAAATATCTGTGAGCGATCCTTTGCCGGAGGCGGATGCGATGGGCGATTCAGGGCAGGCGGCTCAGCAGGCCGGCGCCGACAGGCTGCCGGGGCTCGACGAGTTCCTCTGCTTTGCGGTCTATTCGACCAATCTCGCCTTCAACCGCGTCTACAAGCCGCTGCTCGATGAGCTCGGGATCACCTATCCGCAATATATCGCGCTGGTCGCGCTCTATGAGGAGGCGGACCAGACCGTCGGCCAACTCGGCGAGAAACTTTTCCTCGATTCGAGCACGCTGACGCCGCTGCTGAAGCGCTTGGAGGCGATGGGCGCGGTGACACGCCAGCGCGACCCGCAGGACGAGCGGCAGGTCCGCATCAATCTGACGGCGCAGGGCCGCGCTCTGCGCGAGCGGGGCAGGGCGGTCCGGGTCAGCATGCAGCGCGCTACCGGCCTCGCTCCCGAGGAGCAGCGCCACCTCCGCGAGGAGATGGTGCGTCTGCGCGGCAATCTCATCGCAGCCGAGCACACTGACTAAGCGCTGCGCGAAACCGCATCCTAGCCGGATGAGTTTCCTGTGCGGCAGGCGGCACGGGACCTGCTAAAGCAGCCAGCATCGTGATCTTGCGCATCGATCCTCTTGCCTATCTGAAGGCCGCTGGTCTGGTCGCCGTGGCGACGGTGCCTGCCGTCATCCTGGTCGTGCTGACGCCGCTGGAAAGCGTCTCGGCGATCTACATGCTGCCGGGATTGGTTGCGGCGGTCTGGTACGGCACCGGCCCCGCTGTCGCGGCCGCCCTGCTCGGCGCGGTGATGACCTCGCTGTTTTACCCACCGCTCTTCAGCGTCATGGTGGTGCGACCCTCGCAGATCGTCGACCTCGTCATCTCGCTGATCGTCGCCCTGACGATCGGGCGACTTGCCGGGCAGCTGCGCGCCCAGATGCTGCGGGTGCGCGAGGACGAGCGGCGCGTGCGCCAGCTCTACGACCTTAGCAGCGAGATCGCCGGGGCAGCCGATGTCGCTGCGATCTACAACATCGTCGCCGCCCATATGGCTGATGCCTTCGAGCGCGAGGTCGTGTTGTTTGCCGCAAGCGAAGGTCAGGGCTGGCACGCGATCCGCCGATCGGCCGCGGCCGTGCCCGCAACTGCGCTGATCGAAGCGGCGCGCCAGTTCGCCGAGGGTCGCGGCCGCCCTGACAGTCCCGATGTCTCGGTCGCCGATCTACCGGCGGGCGGGCGTTGGCTGCTCTGCAGGCTGGGCCGGCCGGGTCCGCTCCAGGCGGTCCTGGCAGTCGCGATGGGCAGCGACAGTCATGATCTGAGCGGTGAGATCGTCGCCAGCGCCCGCTCCATCCTGGAGGAGGGAGCACGCTCGCTGGAACGGCTGGGGCTGACACGCGCGCTCGAGGAGCGGCAGCTGCGCCAACGCACCGACGCGCTGCGCGACATCCTCATGGAATCGGTCTCGCACGAATTGCGCACGCCGCTGGCGAGCATTCTCGGCTCTGCCAGCGTGCTGTCGACGGCGCCGGCGATCTCGTCCGAGCCGCGCCTGTCCGATCTGTCGAAAGCCATCGCCTCGGAAGCTGGCCGCCTCGACCGGCGCATCCAGAACCTGCTCGACGTTACCCGTATTCGCGCCGGTGCCTTGCAGCCGCGCTTCGACGAGGTGGACCCGGCTGATATCGTCAACGGCGCGCTGGACAGTACCGCTGAGCGGCTTGCCGGTCGCAAGGTTACGCTGGCGCTGGCGCGCGATCTCCCCTTTGTCCGGGTCGATCCGGTGCTCGTCGAGCAGGCGCTGATCAACATCCTGGAGAACGCCGCCAAGTTCGCGCCGGGCGACGCACCAATCACCATCAGTGCCAGCGAGCGCGACGGAAGGCTGATCATCGCGGTCCAGGACGAGGGTCCCGGGCTCGACCAGCATGAGGCGCAGCAGATCTTCGAGCGCTTCCATCGCGGCGAGCGTCATGCCGATATTGCGGGCGGAAGCGGTCTGGGGCTCGCCATCGCGAAGACTTTCGTCGAGGCGAATGGCGGCAGCATCGAGCCGCTGAGTGAGGGACCGGGTAAAGGCACGACGATGCGGCTGTGGCTGCCGCTTGCAGTGTTGCGAGCAGGAGAACCGGACGATGACTGAACCGAGGCAGCAAGCTGGCCCGCTCGTGCTCGTGATCGATGACGAGCCGCAGATTCGGCGCTTCCTGAGGACGGGCTTCGAGATGCAGGGCTTCCGTATCGCCGAGGCCGAGACCGCCAGGCAGGCGCTCGAGCTCGCGGTAATGCGCCGGCCCGATCTCGTTGTACTCGATCTCGGCCTGCCCGATGCGGACGGCGCCTCGGTACTCGAAGCATTGCGCGGCTGGTTCCCCGGCCCGGTCATCGTGCTCTCGGTCCGCAGCTCGGAGGAAGAGAAGGTCTCGCTGCTCGAAAAGGGCGCCGATGACTATGTGGTGAAGCCTTTCGGCATGGCCGAGCTGCTCGCCCGGGCGCGCGTGGTCCTCAGGCGCGTCGCCCAGCCTGGCGCTGCCGAGCCGGTGCTGCGCGTCGGCAAGCTCATGCTCGATTTCGCCCAACGCATGGTCAGCCTGGACGGCGTCCCGGTCGTCCTGTCGCCAAAGCAGTTCGCCCTGCTGCGGGTGCTCGGCATTCACCACGGCAAGGTCCTCACCCATCGCCAGCTGATGAAGGAACTCTGGCCGCAGGATCCGGACGAGGACGTGCAGTATCTGCGCATCCTGATGAAGAAGCTGCGCGACAAGATCGAGCCCGATCCGGCGCGACCGGCCTATCTGGTGACCGAACTTTCCGTAGGCTACCGGCTTCGCACGCAGGAACAGCTCGACGCCGCCGGCTATGCCGAGGCTATGCGATAGCTCAGTTCCAGACATGGAACGGCTAAGCGCGTAACTGCTAGCGACGAGGTCCGAGAAGCGCGCGGGGACGCGCCCGGAACCGGGAGCAGAAGCAATGGTGGGCCTGAAGGGCGTCCGGCTGCGCTGCCGCGCGGCGCAGCGCGACGCCGGGGAATCCTGAATGTTCAAGCTTTGGTTGGCGCTCGCCGCGGTCGGCGGGATGGCAGCGGCGGTCTGGATCGCCTGGACCTTCTGTCGTCCGCTCATGCCCTTGGCGCGCGCGATTGATAAACTTGGCAGCTCCCTTGGCGTGATCGCGAGCTGGCTCGTTCTGCTCGCCTGCCTGATCAGCGCCGGCAACGCCACGATCCGCTATCTCTTCTCCTCCAGCTCGAACGCCTGGCTCGAGCTGCAATGGTACATGTTCGCCGGCATGGTGCTCTTGGGCTCGGCCTATACGCTGCGGGTCAACGAGCATGTCCGCGTCGACCTGTTTTACGGGATCGTTTCCGATCGGGCTCGCCACTGGATCGACCTCGTCGGTGGCGCCGTCTTCCTGATGCCGATGTGCCTGGTGATGATCTGGTTCACCTGGCCCTGGTTCGTGCAGTCCTGGACGCTGAACGAGGCCTCCAACAATGCCGGCGGCCTGATCCGCTGGCCGGTGATTCTGCTCCTGCCGGTCGGCTTCACGCTGATCCTGCTGCAGGGCATCTCCGAGATGATCAAGCGTGCGGCGGCGCTGCGCGGCTTCCACCAGCACGAATACGCGTACGAGAAGCCGCTGCAATGATCGATGCCATCCGCGCCAATCTCGGCCCCATGATGTTTGGGGGCCTGATCGTCTTCCTGCTGATCGGCTATCCGGCCGCCTTCTCGCTCGCGGCGGTCGGGCTGTTCTTCAGCTTCATCGCGATCGAGATGGGGGTGATCGCGCCCCAATACATGGGCAATCTCACCTTCCAGCTTTACGCGATCATCTCGAACGACCTTTTGCTCTCCATCCCGTTCTTCACCTTCATGGGGGCGGTGCTGGAGCGCTGCGGCCTCGCCGAGGATCTGCTCGATTCGATCGGCCAGCTTTTCGGCAGCGTCCGCGGCGGGCTCTCCTATGCCGTGATCTTCGTCGGCGCGATCCTGGGTGCGATCACGGGCACGGTCGCTGCCTCGGTGATCGCCATGGGCGTGATCTCGCTGCCGGTGATGATGCGCTATGGCTACAACATGCAGCACGCCACCGGCGTCATCGCGGCGTCGGGCACGATCACCCAGCTGATCCCGCCCTCGCTCGTCCTCGTCGTGCTCGCCGACGTGATGGGCAAGTCGGTCGGCGACATGTATGCTGGCGCGATCGGCCCCAGCATCGTTCAGGTCGTGCTGTTCTGCATCTGGGTGGCCATCCTCAGCGTCATCAAGCCGGCGCATATCCCGGCGCTGCCGCCCGAGGCGCGCACGCTCAAGGGCTGGGCGCTCGCAATCAAATGCGTTCGTGGCATCGTTCCCTCGGCGGCGCTGATCTTCCTCGTCCTCGGCACGATCTTCATGGGCCTCGCCACGCCGACGGAAGCGGGCGCCATGGGCGCGGTCGGCGCACTCGCGCTGGCTGCGATGTATCGCACGCTGACCTGGAAGCTGACCTACCAGGCGATGTCCTCGACCATGCGCATCACCGCCATGGTGACGATGATCCTGATCGGCGCGCGCGTCTTCAGCCTGGTCTTCCAGGGCGTCGGCGGCGGGCTCTGGATCGAGCACATGCTGACCGGGCTGCCCGGCGGTCAGGTCGGCTTCCTGGCCTTCACCATGGTGTTCGTCTTCTTCATCGCCTTCTTCCTCGACTTCTTCGAGATCGCCTTCATCATCATCCCGCTGCTGACGCCGGCGGCAGCGAAGCTCGACATCAACCTGATCTGGTTCGGCCTCTTGATCTGCGCCAACATCCAGACCTCGTTCATGCATCCGCCCTTCGGCTTCGCGCTGTTCTATCTGCGTGGCATCGCGCCGCCGACGGTGAAGAGCCGCGACATCTATCTCGGCTCGATCCCGTGGATCGTGCTGCAGCTCATCCTGGTCGCGCTGATGATCGCCTTCCCGGAGATGGTGACCTACTGGCTCGACAAGCCGAGGGCGATCGATCCGGCTGCGATCGAGCGCCAGTTCCAGAGCCTGCCCGGGCTGGACGGACTCAACCTGCCTGCACCGGGGCTGAACTGACGCATTGGATCGCCGTGTGTCGCATAGGACGCACGGCGATCTATCTCCTTGTCAAAGCATAGGCGCCGGCCGATCCAGGATCAGGCCGCGACCGCCGCTAGCCCGAGCGCCGGCTGGATCTCGGCCAGGATTTCGTAGGAGCGCTTGCGCGCGGCGTGGTCGAAGATGGCGGAGGCGACGATCAGCTCGTCGGCCTTCGTCTTCTCGATGAAGGCCTGCAGCTGCGTCCGCACGCTCTCGCGCGAGCCGACGAAGGAGCAGGCCAGCATCCGCTGGGCCTGCACCTTCTCCGGGCCGGACCAGTAATCCTCGATGTCGTCGATCGGCCTCGGCAACAGGCCGCGTCGGCCACGTAGCATATCGGCGAAGCGCTGTTGCACCGAAGTGAAGAGGTGCTGCGCTTCGGCATCGGTCTCGGCGGCGATGACGTTGCAACCGACCATGGCATAAGCCTTGTCGAGCTGCGCCGAGGGCTGGAAGCGCTCGCGATAAACGGCGAGGGCGTCCATCAGCGCGTCCGGCGAGAAATGCGAGGCGAAGGCATAGGGCAGGCCGAGCACGGCGGCGAGCTGCGAGCCGAACAGGCTGGAGCCGAGGATCCAGAGCGGGACATTGGTATTGGTGCCCGGCACGGACTGGATCACCTGGTCCGGCTGCAGCGGTCCGAGCAGCGCCTGTAGTTCGAGCACGTCCTGCGGGAAGCGCTCGGAGGCGTCGGCCTCGCGTCGTAGTGCTCGCCAGGTGCGCTGATCGGTGCCGGGCGCGCGCCCGAGCCCGAGATCGATGCGGCCGGGATAGAGCGTCTCCAGCGTGCCGAACTGCTCGGCGATCACCAGCGGCGAATGGTTGGGCAGCATGATCCCGCCGGCGCCGACGCGGATCGTCCTGGTGCCCTCGGCGACATAGCCGATCGCGACCGACGTCGCCGCGCTGGCAATGCCGGTCATGTTGTGATGCTCGGCCAGCCAGAAGCGGGTGTAGCCGAGCCTTTCGGCATGTTGGGCGAGATCACGGCTGTTATGGAGGGCGTTTGCTGCGGTCGAACCTTCGGCGATGAAGGCGAGGTCGAGAATGGAGAGCGGGAACATATGGGACTTCCCTTGCATCGCGCCGGCTCGCGGCCGGGCTTCGCGGGGAAAGATCGGCAGCCTTCCGGCGGCTCGCAAGGCCGCTTCACGCATGCGCGACCGGCATTTCGCGCCGCAATCCGCTTGCGAAACGCTACGAAAATCGCTAGGTCAGCCTCGTCCGAAGGGCCGTGATCGATCACAGCCGGGGGCGGCCGGTCGGCTTGCTCCCGTTTCGTGTTTGGAAAACGGCCTGTCGGATGCGGATCGGCCCCTGCGGCGAGGCGCCGCCGTCCTGAGGGACGGCAAGCTCCGTGAGCGGAGCACCGCGCGGATCGATCCGGTGTGCAACACCAACCCAATCGGCGCCATGCCGGACATCCGCGGGATACGCGGCCGGCGTTCAGGAGCATTTATGTCAGCTGTCGAAAGCTATCACGCGGGTCGCGAGGATTTCGCCGCCCTGCTCGAGGAATCGTTCACCCGTAACGAGGCCCTCGAAGGTACCGTCATCAAGGGCAAGGTCGTTGCCATTGAGAAGGACATGGCGATCATCGACGTCGGTCTGAAGACCGAAGGTCGCGTCGCGCTCAAGGAATTCACCGGCCCGGGCCGGGATGAGGAGCTCAAGGTCGGCGACGAGGTCGAGGTCTATCTCGACCGGATCGAGAACGCGCTCGGCGAAGCCGTCATCTCGCGCGACAAGGCCCGCCGCGAAGAGAGCTGGGTCAAGCTCGAGAAGGCGTTCGAGGCCCGCGAGAAGGTCATGGGCAACATCTTCAACACGGTTAAGGGTGGCTACACCGTCGATCTCGACGGCGCCGTCGCCTTCCTGCCGCGTTCGCAGGTCGACATCCGCCCGATCCGCGACGTCGGCCCGCTGATGGGCCAGCCGCAGCCCTTCGAGATCCTCAAGATGGATCGTCGCCGCGGCAACATCGTCGTCTCGCGTCGTACCGTGCTCGAAGAGACCCGCGCCGAGGCGCGCTCCGAGCTCGTCGCCTCGCTCGAAGAGGGCCAGGTCATCGACGGCGTCGTCAAGAACATCACCGAATACGGTGCGTTCGTTGATCTCGGCGGCATTGACGGCCTGCTGCACGTGACCGACATGGCCTGGCGCCGCGTCAACCATCCGTCCGAGGTCGTGACCATCGGCCAGACGGTCAAGGTCAAGATCATCAAGATCAACCAGGAGACGCACCGCATCTCGCTGGGCATCAAGCAGCTGCTGGCCGATCCGTGGGATGGCATCGCCGCCCGCTACCCGGTCGGTACCCGCCTGAAGGGTCGCGTCACCAACATCACGGACTACGGCGCGTTCGTCGAAGTGGAGCCGGGCATCGAAGGCCTGATCCACGTCTCCGAGATGTCTTGGACCAAGAAGAACGTCCACCCCGGCAAGATCGTCTCGACCTCGCAGGAAGTCGACGTCGCGATCCTCGAGGTCGATCAGGTCAAGCGCCGTATCTCGCTCGGCCTCAAGCAGACCCTCCGCAACCCGTGGGAGGTCTTCGCCGAGCAGCATCCGTCGGGTGCCGTGGTCGAGGGCGAGGTCAAGAACAAGACCGAGTTCGGTCTGTTCCTCGGCCTGGAAGGCGACATCGACGGCATGATCCATCTGTCGGACCTGGACTGGAACCGTCCGGGCGAGCAGGTGATCGAGGAGTACAAGAAGGGCGACATGCTCCAGGCGGTCGTTCTCGATGTCGACGTCGAGAAGGAGCGCATCTCGCTCGGCCTGAAGCAGCTCGGCGGCGATCCCTTCGTGGATGCCGGCGAGTTCAAGAAGGGCCAGGTCGTGACCTGCGAGATCGTCGACGTCAAGGACGGTGGTCTCGACGTCAAGATCGCCGGCACGGACATGACGACCTTCATCAAGCGCGCCGAAATCGCGCGTGATCGTGCCGAGCAGCGCCCCGAGCGCTTCGCGGCCGGCGAGAAGGTCGACGCCCGCGTCATCCTCTTCGACAAGAAGGCCCGCAAGATCCAGGTCTCGATCAAGGCTCTGGAAATGGCCGAGGAGAAGGAGGCGATGGCCCAGTACGGCTCCGCCGACTCCGGCGCCTCGCTCGGCGACATCCTCGGCGCGGCCCTCAAGAAGGCTGGCACCGACAAGAAGTGATCATCAGGCCGCGTCTTGCGGCCTGACCAATCCATCGGCCCGCGCGGAGAAATCCGCGCGGGCTTTTGTTTCGGCTAATGGAGGCGAGCGTGCAGGACGCGGCGATCGGGATCGATTTCGGCACCACCAACAGCGTGGTCGCGCTCGCACGTCCTGATGGTTCGGTGACGACCCGCAGCTTCGCCACGAAGCAGGGCGCCGTCGACGCCTATCGCTCGGCCCTGATGTTCTGGCGCGAGGGCAGGCCGCCCAATTCCCACGTCACCCATGTCAGTGGCCCCGACGCGCTCGACATGGCGCTCGGCATGACGACCGAGCACCGCTTCCTGCAATCGCTGAAGACCTATCTGTCGAGCCGTGCCTTCCAGGAGACGAGGCTGTTCGGCAAGCTCTTCCGGCTGGAAGACCTGATCGCGGTCTTCCTGAAGGACCTCTCCGCCGGCCTCGACGATCTCGGCGAGCGCGCCGTCCTCTCCGGCCGCCCGGTCGTCTTCGCCGGCGATCGCCCTGACGAGGCGTTGGCCCTCTCGCGCCTCTCGGCCGCCTACGGCAAGGCCGGCATGCCGACGGTCGACTTTGCCTATGAGCCGCTCGGCGCCGCGTACTGGTATGCCCGCGAGCTGAAGACGCCGCAGACCATGCTGGTCGCCGATTTCGGCGGCGGCACCAGCGACTTTTCGGTGATGCGTTTCGAACCCGGTGGCGCGGGCCGGTTCCAGGCGATTCCGCTCTCCCATGCCGGCGTCGGCATCGCTGGCGACAGTTTCGACTACCGCATTATCGAGCATGCGGTCTCGCCGCTGCTCGGCAAGGGCTCGGACTATCTGTCCTTCGGCAAGCGCCTGCCGATTCCGGCGCACTACCACGCCGCCTTCGCGCAATGGCATCGGCTCTCGCTGATGAAGAGCCGCGAGACCATGACCGAGCTCAAGGCGCTGATCCGCGATGCGGTCGAGCCTGACAGGCTCGAGGATCTGATGACGGTGATCGAATATGATCTCGGCTACGAGCTCTACCGCGCCGTTTCCGCGACCAAGATTGCGCTCTCCTCGCAGGATGAGGCGCAGCTCAGCTTCGACCAGATGGGCGTGCGTATCGACCGCACGGTGACGCGCACCCTGTTCGAGCGCTGGATCGCCGAGGATGTCGCGGCGATCGAGGGCGCGCTTGACGAGGCGCTGTCAGCCGCCGGGGTCGAGGCGGATCGGATCGAGGCGGTGTTCATGACTGGTGGCACCTCCTATGTCCCGGCGGTGCGCGCCCTGTTCGATCGCCGCTTCAGCCCGCAGCGCATCCATATCGGCGACGCCTTCCGCTCGGTCGCGAGCGGGCTCGCCTTGCTTGCGCTCGACCGGCAGCAGGCGCTCGCCGCCGCCTGAGACCGCTCAGATCCAGCGATCGTTCTGCGCCGTCCGCGCGCCGCCCTCATGGCCGGTGTTGAGTGTACCGCGAGGCTCGATCAGCAGCATGCGGACCTCCTTCTCGGCGAAGGGTTTGTGCTCTTTGCCCTTGGGCACGACGAACATTTCACCGGGGCCGACACTGACCGAACCATCGCGGAAATCGATCCGCAACGAGCCCTCGAGCACGATGAAGGCTTCATCGGTCTCGGGATGGTCGTGCCAGATGAAGTCGCCTTCGATCCTGACGATCTTGATCTGGTAGTCGTTGAGCTCCGCCAGGACGCGCGGCTGCCATTGCTCGTGAATTTGGCCGAGCTTCTCGGCGAAGTTGATGGCGCGATAGGTGGTTTCGGACATCTTGGCTGGGCTCCGGTCAAGGTGTCGGTATGCTCGGCGCTCGTCGTCGCCGTGTCTTGAACGATCGTGCGGAGCCCGCCACGGCTGTCGGCGCGACAACTGCCGCCTTGCCGCCCCGGCACCGCGGAGCTACACCACAGGCCCGTCAACCGGAGCCGCCGAGATGTCGTCCGATGCCGATCTGCTCGCCGATCGCCGCAGCCTGCGGCGCAAGCTCTCGCTCTGGCGGTTGCTCGCGCTTGCCGGCGTCGTCGTTCTGGCCGTCGCCGGCGCGCTTGTCTGGAGCGGGCGGCTGCCGGGCAGCACCGCGCAGGCGCACATCGCCCGCGTCACCATTTCCGGCTTCATCTCCGGCGACCGTCGCACGCTCGATCTGATCAAGTCGCTCGAGGACAGCCGCGCCAGCGCCGTGCTCCTCAGTATCGACAGCCCCGGCGGCACAGTGACCGGCTCGGAAGCGCTGTATGAGGCGATTCGCCGGCTTGCCGCGAAGAAGCCCGTCGTCGCGGTGGTCGACGGGATGGCTGCGTCCGGCGGCTACATCGTCGCGCTCGGCGGCGAACGCATCGTCGCGCGCCAGACCTCTCCCGTCGGCTCGATCGGCGTGATCGCCCAGATTCCCAATGTCGCCAGACTGCTCGACACGATCGGCGTCAAGTTCGAGATCACACGCTCGAGCCCTTTGAAGGCTGCTCCGAGCGGCCTTGAGCCGACCTCGCCTGAAGCTGCCGCCGAGATTGCGCGCGTCATCGCGGATAATTACGACTGGTTCAAGCGGCTGGTGGGCGAGCGCCGCAAGCTCGCCGAGACCGAGGTCGCCAAGGTTGCCGACGGGCGCGTCCATTCAGGCCGCCAGGCGGTTACGCTCAAGCTCGTCGACGAGATCGGTGGCGAGTTGGAGGCGATCGCCTGGCTCGAGCGCGAGAAGGGCGTCGGCAAGTCGCTGCCGGTGCGTGACTGGCGCCGCCGTAGCGAATCCTCCTCTTACGGCCTGTGGAGCGCGGGCGAGGCGCTGGCGCGTGCGGCAGGCCTGGAGGCGGCTGCCGCGCTATTCGCGCGCGCGGCTGAAATCCCGGTCGGACTGCGGCTTGACGCGCCCTTGGCGCTCTGGCAGCCTGCCGTCGAAAAGTGACGATGTTACAAGCGGTTATATTGGACCCATGATAAAATCAGAACTCGTCCAGCGCATCGCCGAGCGCAACACTCACCTCTATCAGCGCGACATCGAGAACATTGTCGGCTCGATCCTCGACGAGATCGTCAAGGCGCTCTCGCGCGGCGATCGTGTCGAGCTGCGAGGCTTCGGCGCTTTCTCGACCAAGGAACGCGCCGCCCGTGTCGGTCGCAATCCGCGCACCGGCGATTCCGTAAAGGTCGATCAGAAGTTCGTGCCGGTCTTCAAGACCGGCAAGGAGCTGCGCATGCGGCTGAACGGCAAGGCCGGCTGAGCCGGCTGGAGGAGCGGAATGAAGGCTTTCTTCAAGGCGCTGGTGCTCGTCCCGGTCGCACTTCTCGTGGTGCTGTTCTCGGTGGCGAACCGCGCCCCTGTCCGGGTCTCGCTCGATCCGGTCAGCCGCGACGCTCCGGCGCTCGCTTTCGATCTGCCGCTCTTCGCCGTGGTCCTCGCCGCCATCGCCATCGGCATCCTGATCGGCGGCTTCGCCTCCTGGCTGGCCCAGGGCAAGCATCGCAGGGCTGCCAGGGTCAATCGCCGCGAGGCCGACAAGCTGCGCGGCGAAGCGCAGTCGCTGCGCGCCGCGGTGCCGGATTCGGCGCTTCCGGCGCTGACCAGCCGCATCTGAAGCTGCGGCCATGCGGTTCTTCTCTGCGGCCGAGATCGACGGCCTGCTCAACTTTCCTGCCCTCATCGATGCGCTCGCCGACGCCTTCCGTGGCGATATCGTCACGCCGGTGCGCCATCACCACGAGATCGAGCGGCCGGATGCGGCAGCGACGCTTCTACTGATGCCGGCCTGGACGGCGCCGGAGGCAAGCCCGGCCTTTCTCGGCACCAAGGTGGTCACGGTCTTCCCGGGCAATGCCGCGCTGAGCCAGCCGAGCGTGATGGGGACCTACCTTCTGATGGATGGAGCGACCGGTGCGCCACTCGCCGCATTGGATGGCGCGCGGCTGACGCTCTGGCGTACTGCGGCGGCGTCCGCGCTCGCCTCGCGCATGCTGGAGCGGCCGGATACCAAGCGCATGCTGATGGTGGGAGCCGGGGCGCTCTCGACCTTCCTGGTCAAGGCGCATCGCAGCGTGCGTGCCTTCGAGGATATCGCAATCTGGGCGCGTCGCCCTGACGCGGCGGCCGAAGTGGTGGCCGAACTGGCGCGTGACGGCATCGAGACGCGAGTTGCGGAAAATCTGGAAGCCGAGGCGCGGCAGGCCGACCTCATCTCCTGCGCAACGCTGTCGCGCGAGCCGTTGATCCACGGCCGCTGGCTGAAGCGCACCGCCCATCTCGATCTGGTCGGCGCTTTCAACCTGTCGATGCGCGAGGCCGATGACGAGGCGCTGCAACGCGCCCATGTCTTCGTCGATACGCAGGCCGCACTGCATGAGGGCGGTGATGTCGCTGTCGCGATCAAGGCGGGCGCCTACACGGCGGAGCAGGTTTCCGGAACGCTGGCCGGTCTCTGCCGCGGGCAATACGATCCCGCGGTCGAGCGCGATGACGTGACCCTGTTCAAATCGGTCGGCACCGCGCTCGAGGATCTCGCCGCCGCCATGCTGGTCTGGAAGCTGGCCAGCTGAAGCGCGGGGCCCGGCCCTGCGCTCGCCGCAGCATCAGACCCTGACGACGGGGCCGCCGAGCGCTCCGAGTAGCCACAGCACGATCACGATCGTCAGCACGAGGCCGACCACGCCGCCGAGTCCGGCGCCGCCATAGCTGCGATGTCCGTAATATCCGCCGCCACCGAGCAGGACGATGAGCAGGATGATGATGAGGAGTGTGGACATGGTTCGCGCCCCTTCTTCGTCTGCCGCCTTGTCGGTATCGACGGGCGAGCGTTCAAAGAACGTCGGGCGCGAACGGTAAGTTCCCGGTCACTCCGCCTTGATGCCGGCCTCGCGGATCAGATCGCCCCAGCGCTTCATCTCCGCCTGCAGGAAAGTGGCGAGCTCCGCCGGCTTATCGCCGACCGGTTCGGCGGCGAGCAGATCCATCTTGGCGCGCACGTTCGGGTCGGCGATAGCCTTGCTGGTGTCGGCCTGAATCTTGTCGATGATCGCCTGCGGCGTCTTCGCCGGAGCAAACAGGGCGAACCAGGACGAGACATCGAAGCCCGGGACCGTCTCGGCGATCGGAGTGAACTCCTGCGCTGTCGGGGAGCGCTTGGCGGTGGTGATTCCCAGCCCGCGGATCGAGCTGGCACGCACATGCGGCAGCGCCTGGGTGATGTTGTCGAAGATCAGGTCGATGCGTCCGCCGATCAGGTCCTGCGTCGCCTGCGCCGTGCCTCGATAGGGCACATGCACCATCTTCGTGCCGGAGAGCTTCTGGAAAAGCTCTCCGGAGAGGTGCACCGAGGTCCCGATCCCGGAGGAGCCGTAAGTCAGCTTGCCGGGATTGGCCTTGGCGTAGGCGACGAGCTCGGCCACGCTCTGCACGGGCAGGTGCTTTCCGACGACCAACAGGTTCGGCACCATCGCGACCGTGGTGATGGGCGCGAGATCCTTGACCGGATCGTAGTTCAGCTTGGCATAGAGGTATTGGTTGGTCGCAAGGCCGACCGAGACGATCAGCAGCGTGTCACCATTGGGCTCCGCCTTGGCGACGGCATCGGTCCCGAGATTGCCGCCCGCGCCCGCCCGGTTCTCCACGACGAAATGGGTACCCCAGCTCTGGCCGAGCCTGTCGGCGACAAGCCGGGCTAGCACATCGGTCGCACCGGCCGGCGGAAAGGGGACGACCAGCTTGAGCGTGCGCCCCTGCGGCCAGGCGCCCTGGGCCTGGCCGGCGCCTGGCCGCAAGGCAAGCGTGGCGCCGAGGCCGCCGAGCAATGTGCGGCGGTCGAGGGTGAAACAGCTCATCGTCAGGTATCTCCTCCACTTGTGGTTGCCGGAGGGCTTGCCACCCGTGCTTCGGCACTGCCGACGCTGCCGGCTCTCCTTCCCGCTGTCCAGCCCATTGATCGGGCACCGGCTTGACCTGAGCGCGAGCAGCCTGCGATTCTGCATCTATGCAGCCCCTTCGTCGCTTCGCCTGCCTGATTCTCCTGCCGATGCTGATCGTGGCCGGTACGGCCCAGGCGCAGTCCACGGCCGAGGCGGAAGCGAAGACCCGCGCCGCCAACATCGCGGCCTACCCCGATGCGGCTCGCGCTTTGTTCGGGCAGAAGACCGCACCTGCCGCGCTGCGGGCCCGCGCCATCGGTTCCTATGCCCGCGGCTGCCTGGCGGGCGCGACCGCGCTGCCCGTCGATGGCGAGAACTGGCAGGTGATGCGGCTCGCTCGCAACCGCAATTGGGGCCATCCCGAGCTGATCTCCTTCCTTGAGCGCTTCGCGCGCGAGGTGCCCAAGATCACGGGCTGGTCCGGGTTGCTCGTCGGCGATCTCTCGCAGCCGCGCGGCGGACCGATGCTGACCGGGCATGCCTCGCACCAGATCGGGCTCGATGCCGATATCTGGCTCACACCGATGCCGAGGAAGCGTGTCGACAGCGACGATCGCGAAAACATGGCGGCGACAAACATGGCCCGCTCCGACTGGCGCGATGTCGACCCGAAGAACTGGACGCCGGCGCATAGCCGCCTGATCAGGGCCGCCGCCAGCGAGCCAAGGGTCGAGCGCATCTTCGTCAACCCGGCACTCAAGGTGGCGCTCTGCCGCGAGGCCGGTGCTGACCGGGGCTGGCTGGGCAAGGTTCGGCCGATCTGGGGCCACAACTACCATTTCCACATTAGGCTGAGCTGTCCGCCCGGCGTCGAGGGCTGCGACGGCCAAGAGCCGCCCAATTTCGGCGATGGCTGCGGCGAGGAGCTCAGCGGCTGGGTCGAGCGCCAGCACCAGGCGATCTTCAACCCGCCCAAGCCAAAGCCCGGCCCGAAGCCGAAGCCCAAGCCGCCGATGTCGCTCGACGCACTGCCGGCCGAGTGCCGGCAGGTGCTGGTGTCGCGCTAAGGGGCGCGGATCGGCGGTCGCTTCTTCCGTTTTCGCGTCCTAACCTGACAGCGCGCGAGGCTCCGCATTTTGCGAGGCCGCGTCGCTGATCAGTGGAGGACGCGATGAGTGCCAAGCCGACCATCGTTCTCGTTCATGGCTTCTGGGGTGGGGCCGCGCATTGGAGCAAGGTCATCGTTGAGCTGGCGCGCAAGAGCCACGTCGACCTGCGCGCCGTCGAGATGCCGCTGACCTCGCTTGCCGACGATGCCGAGCGCACGCGCAAGATGGTGAAGCAGCAAGCGGGGCCGGTGCTGCTCGTCGGCCATTCCTATGGTGGCGCCGTCATCAGCGAGGCCGGTGACCTCCCGAACGTCGTCGGCCTAGTCTATATCGCTGCCTTCGCGCCGGATGCCGGGGAAAGCCCCGGCGGCATCAGCCAGCAAACGCCGCCGGCGGCGATCGCCAATCTCGCCCCCGACAGCGATGGCTATCTCTGGATCAACTACGACAAGTTCCATGAGAGCTTCTGCCAGGATCTGAGCGCCGACGAGGCCCTCGCCATGGCGGTCGCGCAGAAAGCACCGCTGGCGAGCACCTTCGGCGATACGATCACGGCCCCGGCCTGGAAGAAGAAGCCTTGCTGGTACCAGCTCTCCACCGATGACCGGATGATCCATCCCGACAATCAATACCGCATGTCCGAGCGGATGAAGCCGCGCCGTATCCTGGCGCTCGACGCAAGCCACGCCTCCCTGGCCTCGCGCGCGGGTGAGGTTGCGGCACTGATCGATGAAGCTTCCCAGGAAGTAGCGAAGGCCTGAAGGCCGTTTGCCTGAGAGATGATGGCGGCGCTCCACTTCGGGTCGCCGCCATTATTTTTACCGCCGGAGTCCCGTCGGCTGGCCGGGCCGATAGGCGAACGGGTCGTTGCGCGGGTTGATCGGCGGCTCGTTCTCGCCCGCCTCGTCGATGATGCCATTGCCCTCGTCGTCGCCGACGATCAGTTCCTCGGTCGGCGGCGTGGCACCGGGCAACTGCAACGGGCCGCGCATCTCGCTCGGCGCCGGCTGCGGCTGGTAGCGCGGGCTCGCCTGCTGCGGGCCTTCTTCGATGTAGCGCCGCTGGCCGTCGAGCCCGCCCTGGCCGGAGCGATGCGCAACCGAGTAGCCACCATCGACGGCGCCAGGCGGACGCAAGCCGCCGCTCGGCTGGCGCAACAGCCCGCCCGAGCCGCTGGCCACCATCGGCGGCGGTAGCGTCTGACGCGTATCCTGCTGCTGTTGCAGTGCCATGCGGTCCGGCCGCGCCGGATCCGGTGGCGGCAGGTTGTAGTTGGGCTCGTATTTGATCACCGGCTTGCAGATGTGCCGGCCCTTGGAATGGCGCGCCAGGTCGATGTGGAAATGGTCGTAGTGGAAGGCGTCGGCGCCGGGGCCGAGCACCGTCGAGAAGTGCTCGCAGGCGCCGACGAAGATCTCGCGCAGGAAAGCCTGCTCCTCCGGAGACCCGCGCCAGCCATCCTTGACCGTGACGACGCGATTGTCGTTCAGCCGGAAGGAGAAGACGTCGACGGCATTGCCGAAGGCGTGCTCGGAGGTGCGGCTGGTGCCGGTGCCGTTGTTCATAGCGCGGCAGGAATAGGAGCCGGCGCGGATCTCGATTACCTGCGCACCGAGCACGTTCATCGCCGCCGGCTGCACCACTTCGGTGAACCATTTGTCGGTGGTCGCGACCACGGGGCAGGCGAGGGTGGCATTGCTGGTCAGCGCGACGCTGCCATTGGCGAAAGCCGCGACCTTGAGCGGCTTTTCCATGCCGCAGGTTCCCGGCCCGTCGATCGCCTTGTCGCGCAGGCTGACATAGGCCGAGAGCTGCACCTGGCGCGAGGCCAGGCACTGGGCTTCGGCCTGGTCACGCCAGGCAGCGCGCTGCGGCTTCTGGAACTTGCCGCAGCCGGCAAGGCCGACGCCGATGACGCCGAGCGCGATAAGGGTGAGATGAACGCGACGCATGACAGATCAAATGCGAGGCGTTGGGTGAACGGTTTGTTGACCGGCTGCGTCCTGGAAGCCACGGACGGATTAACTTTGCCGATGGCGTTAAATGGCCGTTAACGCAACACCGAGCGCGTTAACGTATTGGGGCCGTGGTGTCGCCGAAGGCGAGCTTGTTCATCAGGCGGCCCGGCACGAGCGTGAAGGCGCCAGCCACGACGAGGCCGGCGAACAGCCAGAGCATTGCGGAGCGGTGGGCGACGATGTTGCCGCGGCGGCGCATGATGATGGCATAGGGCAGGTTCACGATCGTCAACACGCTGAGCAGATGGATCGCGCTGTAGCGTCCATTGCTGGTGATGAAGGCCGAGCTCGCCGCTGTCAGCGCCATCGCCACGACGAAGACCCAGCCGATGAGGCGATGGCGCGCCGTGCCCTTGCGCAGGACGAGGACGGTCAGGCCTGCCGCCAGCGAGATCAGTGCCGAAAGGACATGCACCTGCATGATGGTCGGCGCGGCGAGCAGCGGGGCAAGCGTCATCGCGATGTCCTTGCAGTCGCAGGAGGCGAGAGTGGCGCCGAGCATAGCATCGACATGTGATTCCTGCCCGAGCTGGTCGGCATTTCCGCAAGCTCCGCGCGGTTGCGCCGCCCCCATCGGCGCCCCAAATTACGCCGCAACGTCGTGGCCCCGCGCCACTGGCGTCCCGCCTATGGGGCGAGCCGGCAATGTCGGCGCCAAGCCCACCATCCGAGGATTCCCGATGTCCGATCTCTCCGGTTTTCCGATCATGAAGCTTTGGCCGGCCCAGCATCCCGACCGGCTGCAGCTCTATTCGCTGCCGACGCCAAATGGCGTGAAAGTCTCGATCATGCTGGAGGAGACCGGCATCCCCTACGAGCCGCACACCATCGACATCGGCAAGAACGAGACCTGGACGCCGGAATTCCTCTCGCTCAACCCGAACGGCAAGATCCCGTCGATCCTCGATCCCAACGGCCCGGGCGGCAAGCCTTTCGCCTTGTTCGAATCCGGCGCGATCCTGGTCTATCTCGCCGACAAGGCCGGCAAATTCCTCCCCGTCGATCCCGCCCGCCGTTACGAGACCCTGCAATGGGTCTTCTTCCAGATGGCGGCGATCGGCCCGATGTTCGGACAGGTCGGCTTCTTCCATAAGTTCGCCGGCCGCGAATACGAGGACAAGCGCCCGCGCGACCGCTACGCCAACGAGAGCAAGCGCCTGCTCGGCGTGCTCGAGACCAGGCTTGCCGGCCGCGACTGGCTGATGGGCGACGAGTACACCATCGCCGACATCGCCACGCTCGGCTGGGTCCGCAACCTCGTCGGCTTCTACGGCGCCGGCGAGCTGGTCGAATACGACAAGCTCAAGCTGGTGCCGAAATGGCTGGAGCGCGGGCTCGCACGTCCGGCGGTGCAGCGCGGGCTGGAAATTCCGAAGCGGCCTTGATCGCTGCAGGCGGCGGCACGCTCAGCGCCCGGCCGCCGCCAGCATCCGGTCTATGCCCTCTTCCATCTGCGTCTGCGGCACATAGCCAATGGCGGTCGCGAGGCCATCATTGGCAAAATTCCAGGCAGCGGGCGGGGTCGTATCCGGTTGCGCGATGAAGCTGGAATCGGGGCAGCGCCTCGCAAGATGCGCTGCGGCCTCCCGCATCATCCGCTTGTCCCCGGCGACGTTGAAGACACGATGTTCTGTCAGTGGCGCGACCACCGCTCGCGCCGCGACCTCCGCGGCGTCCTCGATCCATGTCCAGTCGATCGGTTCGGCAAAGTCGGGATAGACGATCGACGGCTCTCCGGCGGCGGCCTGTTCGACGAGGGTCTGGATCGCCCGCCAGCCGCGTTCCCGCCCCGGCCCGTAGACGGAACCGAAGCGCAATCCGATCAGAGTCATGCCGGGTTCGTCGGCCGCAAAGGCGCGAGCAAGGTGCTCGCCATAGGCCTTGGTCGCACCATAGACACTCGCCGGTCGCGGCACGCTGGCGTCGCCAGGCCCGATATCGGCGTCACCTAGGGCGGCGACGGAGCTGGCATAGATCACCCGCTCTGCGCCGCACGCCTTCGCCGCGGCAAAGACATGCGCGGTGCCGAGCGCGTTGACGCGTGTGGCCGCGACGATGTCGGCCTTGGAATCCAGCGTCAGCATCGCGGCAAGGTGGATCACCGCCTGCGGGCGAAAGGCGGCGAAGGCCGCGGTGACGTCGTCCTGCTCGGTGACGTCGCAGGCCCGGAAGGCGAGATCCGGCGGCGAGTGCGCCGCGCTTCGATCGAGCGCTAGGACCGAATGCCCGCGCTCGATGAGAATTCTGACGGTCGCAAGGCCGAGAAAGCCGGCTCCGCCTGTGATCGCAATCTTCACCGGCTCAATACTTGATCACCCCGAAGCGCCGGAAGGCGTCGTGGATGCGGTCGGCATAGGCGTTGAAGCTCGGATAATCGCCGAGATGCGCCGGTCGCGGCCGCGGCAGCTCGATCTTGATCTCGTCGACGACCCTGCCCGGCGTCGGCGACATCACCAGCACCCGGTCGGAGAGGCCGATCGCCTCATCGATCGAATGGGTGATGAAGACGACAGTCTTGGCCGTCTCCAGCCAGAGCATTTCGAGGTCGTGCCGGATCTGCGTGCGCGTGATCGCGTCGAGCGCACCGAAGGGCTCATCCATCATCAGCACGGACGGGTTGTGGATCAGCGCGCGGGCGATCGAGACGCGCTGGCGCATGCCGCCGGAAAGCTGCTTCGGATAGCGGTCGGCCGCATGGCTGATGCCGAGCTTCGCGAACAGCTCGAGCGCCCGCTCCTTCGCCGGCGCCAGCGGCAGGCCGCGGATCTCGGCCTGGAGCATGACGTTCTCCAGCGCCGTCCGGAACTCGAGTAGCAGATGGTCCTGGAAGACGATGCCGATATCAGTCAGCGGCTCGCTCAGTGGCTTGCCGTTGACCAGCAGTTCGCCGCCGCTGGTCGGGATCAGCCCGGCCGCCATCAGCATGAACGTGCTCTTGCCGCAGCCTGACGGGCCGATCAGGCTGACGAACTCGCCGCTCCTGATGTCGAGCGTCAGCCCATCGACGGCCGTGAAGCCGCCGAAGCTCTTGACGATCCCGCGCCCCTGGATCGAGGCGGCGGGAGAGGCGGCTGCTGCGATCATGCCTTGTCCTCGTCGACTACGAGCAGGCCGGCGCCGACGCCGGAAGCAGCTCGGTCGTGTAGTAGTCGGTGATCGGCTTGTCCTTGGGCAGGCCGAGATACTGCGTCAGCAGGTCGTAGCTCACGGCCCAGTTCGTCTCCGGCACCTTGCCGAGCGAGGCGGCGCCGGGCGCGCAGAGCAGCTTGTTGACGACGTCGAACTGCGCCAGCACCTGCGCCTTCTTCACGGAAGGGAATTGCGCGACGACCGCGTCGGCTGCTGCATCCGGGTTCTTGCGGGCGGCGTCCCAGCCCTGCAGGCTGGCCTCGACGAACTTCTTGAACAGCTCGGCATCGGCCTTGATCCGGTCGTCGCGGGCAATGATCGAGAGGCCGACCGTCGGCACTCCGACATCGCGGTAGAAGAGGTCGCGGACCTTGAAGCCGCGCTCGCGGATCTGCACCGAGTGGAAATCGGCGCCGCCGAGAATGGCGTCGACCTTCTTCTCCAGCAGCGCGCCGACGAAGGCGCCGGGGTCGATGTTGATGACGTCGACCTTGCTCTTGTCGATCTGGTTCGAGGCGAGGATGGCGTCGAGCAGAATGGTCTGCGCCGTGCCGGGCTGGACCGCCAGCTTCTTGCCGACGAGGTCCTTCGGCGAGGCGATGCCGCTCTCCTCCAGCGCGATGATGGCGAAGCCGTTGGTCTGCAGCACGGGGGCGACGATCTTCACCGGCGCGCCCTTGGTGCGCAGCTGCATGGCGGCGGGCGCATCGGCGAAGCCGACATCGGTCTGCCCGGTCGCGACCATCTGCGCGGTCGTGCCTGAGCCCTTGCCCTCTTCGATCGTCAGGTTGATCCCGGCCTTCTCATAGAGGCCCATCTGCTTGGCCATCATGAAGCCGGCATTGGGCGCGGCCGCAAGGAAGTTCAGCGTGATCTTCATCGGCTTGCCGCCAGCCTGGGCGAGCGCGCCGCTCGTGCCGAGCGCCAGCATGGCGGCGGCGGTGAGCAATGTCCTTCTCAGCATGATCGTTCTCCCTGTGGTTCCGGTTTGCCCGGATTGATGGTCGATTTCGTAAGTTTCAGCCCCTGCGCTGCCAGGGCATCAGCAGCACCTCGAGTCCGTCGACGAGATAGCTGAACAGGATGCCGACGACGCTGAGCGCCACTAGGCAGGCGAAGATCAGCGGCATGTCGAGGAAGCTCGTGCCGCGCAGCAAGAGATAGCCGAGGCCGGCATTGGCGCCGACGAATTCGCCGACGATCGCGCCCGTCGCCGCGAACACGGCCGAGACCTTGAGGCCCGAGAAGATGTAGGTCAGCGCCGCTGGCACCCGGACATAACGGAAGGTCTGCCAGGCCGAGGCGCCCATCGAACGGGTCAGATAGAGCACGCGCTCGTCCAGCGCCCGAAAGCCCGTCATGCTCGCGACCAGCGTCGGGAAGAAGCAGAGCAGGAAGGTCAGCAGCACCTTCGGAAACAGGCCGAAGCCGAACCAAACGACGAAGAGCGGCGCGATCGCGATTTTCGGCACGAGCTGGAAGAAGACGATGACCGGGTAGATCGCCTTTTCCAGCAGCCTGACCGAGACGATGACGTAACCCAGCGGGATCGAGATCACCGCCGCCATCAGGAAGCCGAGCACGATCTCGTTCGCCGTCACCAGCGTGTGCTGGAAGATCAGTGCCCGGTCGATCCAGAGCCGCTCGAAGAAGGCGCTCGGCACGGGCAGGATGTATTCGGGGATGCCGGCCATCGGCACCAGCAGCTGCCAGGCGACGAGCAGCACGGCGAAGCTCGCCAGGGGCCAGGCAATGGCTGAAACCCAGGCGGCGGCATTGCCGGAGGCCTGCGGCTTCGTCCCTGTGGTCGCGCTGGTTGCGCTGTCGCTGCTCATGCTGATGTCTCTGTCGGCATCGTTCGTCCGGATAGCCCTGTTGGAACGGCTGGCAGGGGCCCGATCTGTCGCCGCCTCAGCGGCCAGATCTCGGCCATGTTCCGGGCGGCGGTGGCGAGCGCCGCCGCGATCTCGCTGCGACGCGCCTCCTGCATGCGTGGCAATGGCCCGGCGACGCTGAGCGTGCCTGCAATCGGCGCCCCTGCATCGGGCCCGGCGCGGAAGGTCGTCGCCAGCGCGACGGTACCGATCTCGCCCTCCTCGATGGCGAGCGCGAAGCCGCGGCTGCGGGTTTCGGCGAGATGCTTGCGCAGAGCATCGACGTCCCCGAGCGCGTTCGGACCGGCGCGGCCCTCCGCGTCGAAACCGCGCGCGCAGACGATGCGCAGCGCCTCTGCCTCCGGCAATGAAGCGAGCCAGGCCTTGCCGGTCGCAGTGGCGTGCAGGACGATGCCCATGCCCATGGGTGGCTCGTAGCGCAGGCCGGCGGTGGCGCCTTGCGCGCGCGCGATCCAGGTCAGGCTCTCGCCCTCGACCACGGCGAGGCGGCAATACTCACGGGTGACACGGGCGAGCTCGTCGAGGACGATCTGGCCGGCATCGGGCAGACCGCGCAGGTCGAGATTGCGGAAGGCGAGCTGCGACAGTTTCAACGTCAGCCCATAGGCGCCCGATTGCGCATCCTGGGTGACGAAGCCGCGCTCGGCGAGGGTCGCGAGCAGCCGATGGGTCGCGCTGACCGGCAGGTCGAGTCGCTCGGCAAGCACGGTCAGATCAGCGCCATCGGCCTCGTCCGCCAGCGCCTCCAGCAGCTTGAATGCGCGCTCGACCGCCGCGATCGTCACTCGTCCCCACCCTCGTTTTGATTAAGATTGGAAATCATTTCCAATTTGGATTTGATTTTCGTATAGAGACGAGGTGAGGCCAAGTCAACGCGCCTCGCAGGGTGAGCCCACGGAGGAACGATGAGCCTGGCAGGTGAGGGAGCGGTCGCGATCTGGCATGATATCGCGCCGGAAGGCAGGTCGGAGTTCTATGCCTGGCATGGCGAGGAGCACATGCCGGAGCGGGTCGGCATTCCCGGCTTTCTGCGTGGGCGCCGCTATGTCGCGATCGACGCCGATCTCGAATTCTTCAATCTCTACGAGGCGCAGAGCCTCGAGGTGCTGAAAAGCCAGGACTATACGGCCAGGGTCAATGCGCCGACGCCCTGGACGGTGTCGACGGTGAAGCACTTCCGCTCGGTGGCGCGTGCGATCTGCCGCGTCTCTCACACCAGCGGTCCAGCCCAGGGCGGACTGATCGCGACCTTTCGCTACGATGTGCCTGATAACATCGCCTCGGCCCACAAGGCGGCGCTGTTGCGCGGGCTGGTGCCGGACCTGCTCGCCACCCGCGGCGTCGCCGGCGTCCACGTGCTGGCGGCGGATGCCGAGGCGAGCGGCGTTGCCACGGCCGAGCAGAAAGTGCGCGGCATCGCCAACGCCGTGCCGCGCTGGGTACTGCTGGTCGAAGGCTGGGGCGACGAGGCCGAGTTCATCGCGCTGGCGCGCGATCAGCTCGCCGCTGAGGAATTCGAAGTTCTCGGCGGCCAAGGTCCTTTCTCTCTTGGCCTCTACCGTCACCAGGTCACCCGGACCAAGACCTCCTGGACTGCCGGCTGATGAGTGCGCGTTATGATCTCTCCGGCCGGCATGCGATCGTCACTGGTGGTGCCGGTGGACTCGGTCGTGGGATCGCGCACGCCCTGATCGCGGCAGGCGCGAGCGTCGAGCTCTGGGATCAGGATGCCGACGGCCTGGCGCAGGCCGTCACCGAGCTCGGGCGTCGCGCCAGCCAGCGCCAGCTCGATATCCGCGACGTCAACGCGGTCGAGGCCGCTGCCGATGCTGCTGTCGGCACTCATGGTCGCATCGACATCCTGATCAACAATGCCGGCGTGCTGGGCGAAGTGAAGCCGATCTGGGAGACGACGCCGGAAAATTTTCAGCGCGTGCTGCAGGTCAACCTGTTCGGGGCCTATCTGGTTACCCGTGCCGTCGTTGGCCGAATGTTGCGTCAGGAATCGCGGCGCTCGCCGGACGGTCACCCGCTGCGCGGTCATGTCGTCAACATCGCCTCGATCCAGGGCAAGGAGGGCATGGCGCAAGCCGCGGCCTATTCCGCCTCGAAGGCGGGGCTGATCGCATTGACCAAGAGCGTCGCCAAGGAGACGGCGAAGGAAGGCATCATCGTCACGGCGGTGACGCCGGCCGCGGCCGAGACCGCCATGGCCAGGGAAATCTCGGCCGAGCGGCGCGCCGATATCATGTCGCGCATTCCGATGGGGCGTTTCGTCGAGGTGCCGGAGGTGGCACGCATGGTGCTCTGGCTCTCGTCCGACGACTGTTCCTTCTCGACCGGAGGAATCTTCGACCTGTCGGGTGGTCGCGCGACCTATTGAGCGCGGCGCCGCGCGGGGTGCATACCCCGTCTGCAAGGGCACGCTCATGGCTTCCTTCGAGCGTCGGGCTTGTGTCAGCATGGCCGCATCGGCCGTTCGGCTGCGGATTCCAGGGACAGGTTCATGCTTTCGGTTCGCGATATCGCTCGCCGCGTCGCCAATGGCGAGATGTCGGCTCAGGCTGCCCTTGCTGACAGCGAGCGGCGAATCGAGGAGCGGGATGTGGATCTCAGGGCCTTCGCGGCTCGTCCCGAAAGACTGTCCGCAGGCGAAGGGCCGCTCTCCGGCGTTGCGGTCGGCGTCAAGGACATCATCGACACCGCCGACCTGCCGACCGGCATGGGCTCGTCGATCTATGACGGCCATCGGCCCAAGGCCGACGCGCCGATCGTGATGGCGCTGAAGGCGGCAGGTGCGACCGTCGCCGGCAAGACCCAGACCACGGCCTTTGCCTTCCTCGACCCGGCCCCGACCCGTAATCCGCACGATCCCTCTGCCAGCCCGGGCGGATCCTCCGCCGGCTCGGCCGCGGCGGTCGCTGCCAGCCTCGTCCCGCTCGCCATCGGCACGCAGACGGGCGGCTCGGTGATCCGTCCCGCCGCCTATTGCGGCGTCGCCGCGATCAAGCCGTCCTATGGGCTCTTGCCGACGGTTGGGGTGAAACCCTTCTCCTGGTCGCTCGATACGCTCGGCCTGATGGCAGCCAGCGCCAGCGATCTCGGCTTCGCTTTGGCGGCGCTGACCGGCCGCGCCGATCTCGACGCTCCCGAGGCGGCTCTGGACGGGTTGAAGCTCGGCCTCTGCCGGCAGGAATTCGCCGACAAGCCCGAACCAGCTTGCGAGGGGGCGCTGCAGCGCATCTCCGAACTCGCCCGGCAAGGCGGCGCGCAGGTCCTCGAGCTGGCGACGCCGACCGAACTCGCCGAGACCTTCCATGCTCACGGCCCGCTGCAGAACTGGGAGGCGACGCAGGCGCTCGCCTGGGAATATGGCAATCATCGCGACGAGCTGCCGCCGAAGCTGCGTGCCTATCTCGACGAGGTCCGCGCCACCACGCCGCGGGACTACGACGCGGCACGCGCCACGTCCCGGCGCGGGCGCCAGGCAGTCCAGCGCTGGTTCGGCGAGGCCGATCTCGTCCTGACCTATGCCGCGCCGGGCGAGGCGCCGGAGACGCTCGCCTCGACCGGCGATTCCAAGTTCAACCGGCTCTGGACGCTGCTCGGCACGCCCTGCCTGACCGTGCCGTTGATGCGTGGCCCGCGCGGGCTGCCGGTCTCCTTCCAGCTCGTCGGACGCTTCGGTGACGATGCGCGGATCATCGCGGTGGCACGTGCGCTCGAGCGCCTGATCCTGATGCCGGGATGACGACAACTGGGCTAAATCTGGGCGCTGGTCCCGCTTGGGACAATATTGCGCTGCAACAACTCAGACTCGATTGTGGCGGTAGGGATTTATACTGCTCTTTGGAATACTAAAAACCTCTGTCGAGAAGGTCTTGTTCGAAACTATCCACAAAGCAGTTCAATGCTTTAACCGCTGATTAAGAATGCTTCTCTGGTGCGGTGCTCGCTGCGGCGGTGTTGCCACTTGCGGTGGCCGCTGTTTCTGCTAGCTTCCATGTCAGGTCAATGACAAAGGAGGGTTCACATGAACCTCGCGCTAAGTCTCGACCGGTTGGCCATGGGTGCGGCATTTGCGCTGGTTCTGGCGATCGTGATCGGAGCGTTCTGACGGGGAAGTCAGTCTCAAGTCGAAAGACCACAAGCCAATTGGGAAGCGTCGCGGGAGAGGCCCTGCGGCGCTTTTCCTTTGAATCCGGTACGATGTCAGCTCAGCTTTCCGGGCAGGGATTCTCGGTCACTTCCCAGGACATCATGTTGATGACGCGCCCGCAGGTAGCGAGGCGGCGGCCCATGGTGGTGCGGATGCAGGCCATGCTGCCTTCCGCGATCTTCTTGCCGTCGTTCCAGCAGAAGCAATAGGGCTCTGGCGCCTGTGCCAGGCGCGGGCGATCGAGGGCGGTCGCGCGCTCCTGCGCAAAGGCAGAAGTCTGAAACAGTAGCGCGATTGTCGCAAAGAGCGCCCAGAAGGGCGGCGCCGCGGCGCCTGAGCAGGGTAGCCTCCGAAGGGATCGGACCATGGCTCGCTCCTGTCGTTCGCCCGATCAGCGTAACGTAGCGGGAACGATAACATATTGGAGCCGGCAACCCAATATTGTCAGGGCTCGTCCGCCGAAGGTAGGAGGCCATTCCCTCCTTGCGAAAGTCGTACGACCCAACCATATTTCGGGTCCAGAGAGCCAATCCGGCTCCGGGAGGAACCATGTCTCTGATTTCGCTCGCCCGTCGTGGCCGTGCCGTCGCTCTCATCGCCGGCGCACTTCTGCTGGTGCCGATCATCGCCGAGGCCGCTCCGGGCGGCCGGAGCATGGGCAGCCGCGGCTCGCGTAGCCAGTCGCAGGTCGCGCCGACGCCGACCGCGCCCGGCTCATCGTTCCAGCGCAGCCCGACGCAGGCACCCGGCCCGTCGGCCGCGGCTCCGGCCGCTGGCGCGGCAGGCGCTGCCGCGCAGGCGGCCCGCCCGTCCATGGCGCGCAGCCTGATGATGGGCGTCGCCGGCGGTCTGCTCGGCGCCGGCCTGTTCGGCCTGCTTTCGGGCGCCGGTTTCGGCGGCCTTGCTGGCATGCTCGGCCTGCTCTTCCAGATCGCGCTGATCGGTGGTCTGATCTGGCTGGCGTTGCGCCTGTTCCGTCGTCGCAGCGAGCCGCAGCTCGCCAGCGCCGGTGGCCCGCTCGGCCGTGAGGCCTATCAGCCGCAGCCGGCTGCTCCGGCCATGGGTGGTCTCGGTGGCGGCGCTGCCGCGGCTGCTGCTGCTGCCAAGCCGGTCGAGTTCGAGCTGGTCGGCGCCGACTATGGCTCCTTCGAACGCCTGCTCACCGAGGTGCAGACGTCCATCTCCGATGAGAACATTGCACGCCTGCGTCAGATCGCGACGCCGGAGATATCGGGCGCACTCGAGGACGAGTTTGCAGACAACGCCCGCAAGGGCCTCATCGAGAAGGCTGCCGACGTCAAGCTGCTGCAGGGCGACCTCGCCGAATCCTGGCGCGAGGATGGCTACGACTATGCCACCGTCGCGATGCGCTTCAGCCTGCTCACCGCCATGGTCGAGCGCAATGGCGGCAAGGTCGTCGAGGGCCACGCCACGATCCCGCGCGAGGTCACCGAGCACTGGACCTTCGTGCGTTCGCGCGGCGGCGAGTGGAAGGTCGCGGCGATCCAGCCGATCGACTAAATCCACGACGACACCCGAAATCTGCACGGCCGGGCTTTGCCCGGCCGTTTTTCGTTTCAGCATGAAGCGAAGCGGCTTATAGCCATGCGCTGCCCGGCCTGCGCCGGTCTGGATACTGACTGGAGCGTTTCACCATGAGCGACATGCGTCTCGTCGTCGTCGGCGCCGCCGGCCGGATGGGCCGCTCGCTGGTCAAAGCTATCCACGACGCGCAAGGTTGCGTGCTCTCCGCTGCGATCGAGCGACCGGGCTCGCCCGTGCTCGGCCAGGATGCCGCCGTGCTCGCCGGCCTGCCCGCCAGCGGCGTTCTGGTCAGCGATGACGCGCTCGCCGCCTTCGTCGAGGCCGAGGGCGTGCTCGATTTCACCACCCCAGATGCCACCGTCGCCTTCGCCGGCCTCGCGGCCCAGGCCCGCATCGTCCATGTCGCCGGCACGACCGGCATGGAGCCGGAGCATCTGGCCAAGCTCGAGGCGGCGGCGCGTCATGCCGCCATCATCCGCTCCGGCAATATGAGCCTCGGCGTCAACCTGCTGGCGGCACTGGTGCGCAAGGTCGCGGCGACGCTCGGCACCGACTGGGACATCGAGATCGTCGAGATGCACCATCGCATGAAGGTCGATGCACCCTCGGGCACGGCCGTCCTGCTCGGCGAAGCAGCGGCCCAGGGCCGCAGCGTCGATCTCGCCGAGTCCCGCGTCGCGGTGCGCGACGGCCAGGTCGGGGCGCGTCAGCCCGGCACGATCGGCTTTGCCGCTTTGCGCGGCGGCACGGTCGTCGGCGACCACAAGGTGATCTTCGCTGGCGCCGGCGAGCGGCTCGAACTCGCCCATGTCGCCGAGGATCGCAGCCTGTTCGCGCAAGGGGCGGTCAAGGCGGCGCTCTGGGGTCGTGGCCGCAAGCCCGGACTCTATTCGATGGCCGACGTGCTCGGCCTCGACAAGTTCTGATGACCGCGCTCGCCGTTGCGCCTGGCGTGACGCATTGGCCGGGCTATCTCGATCCGGCCGAGCAGGCGGCGCTGGTCGCCGAACTGCGCGAGGCGGCGCGGCAGGCGCCGTTCTATGTGCCGTGCATGCCGAAGACCGGAAAACCATTCTCGGTCAAAATGACCAATTGCGGCGCGCTCGGCTGGGTCTCGGACGAGCGCGGCTATCGCTACCAGCCGCTTCACCCTGAGACCGGCGCGCCCTGGCCGCCGATCCCGACCCGGTTGCTGCGTGCCTGGCAGGAGCTCGCAGGCTATCCGCATCTGCCTGAGGCGTGCCTCGTCAATTTCTACGAGCCGACCGCGAAGATGGGCCTGCATCAGGACCGCGACGAGCAGGATTTCGACGCGCCGGTGCTGTCGCTGTCGCTCGGCGACACCGCCATCTTCCGCATTGGCGGCACCAGCCGCGGCGGCAAGACGATCTCACTGAAGCTGGCCTCGGGCGATGCGCTCGCCTTCGGCGGCGAGGCGCGGCTCGCTTTTCACGGCATCGACCGCATCCTCACGGGATCGTCGAACCTGCTGCCGCAGGCAGGGCGGATCAACCTGACCTTGCGGCGGGTGACGAAGCCGTCATCAGCTTGACTGTTTGGGGGTGTCGTCGCCCGGCAGCTTCGGGAACGACCAGCCGAACAGGAGCGAGCCGGCGCGCAGGCCAAAGCCTGCGGCGAGTCCGCCCAGCATGACGAGCCTCGCGTCCAGCCCCATTTGCGCGAGGCCGACTGTGGCGCCGGCACCGGCTGCCGCGGCAGTGACGTAAAAATCGCGGCTCCACAGCACCATCGGCCGATCGCCGGCGAGGATATCGCGAATGATGCCGCCGAAGGTCGCGGTCATCGCACCGAACGCGATCGCGGAGGCGATCGGAACGCCTGATGCCAGCCCCTTCTGCGCCCCGACCACGGCAAAGAGCGCGAGCCCGGCAGCATCGGCCCAGATCAGCAGGCGCTTGGCGCCCCAGCCGTCGAGCATGCCGGGCTTGGCATAAGCGATCGCCCAGGCCGCAAGGGCGACGGCCGTGCACAGCATCACGTCGGATGGCGCCTCGATCCAGAACACGCGCCGGTCGAGCAGGAGGTCGCGCAAGGTGCCGCCGCCGACGCCGGTGACGGTGGCGAGCAGGATGAAGCCGAACGGGTCCATCCGCTTGCGGGCGGCGACGAGTGCCCCGGTCAGGGCGAAGACGACGACGCCCGCAGCTTCGAGCACCTGTCAGTTCACAGGCTTGTCGCCGGCATCCGCGGCCGGGCTGTCCGAGCCGTTGGCGGCGGGCTTGGGCGCGCCGGCCGAGACACCGACCAGCGCCGGGCGCAGCACGCGCTCGCCGATCTTGTAGCCGGTCTGCACCACCTTCGAGACGAGGCCCTTGGCGATCGCGGCATCGGGCGCCTCGAACATGGCCTGGTGCAGGTTCGGGTCGAATTTCTCGCCCTGCGGATCGATCTTGCGCACACCATGGCGCTCGAGCGTCTTCAGCAGCTCGCGCTCGGTCAGCTCGACGCCTTCGACCAGGGCGTTCAGCGCAGTATCGGCGGTGGCGCGGGCCGCCTCCGGCAAGCTTTCGAGCGCGCGGCGCAGATTATCGGCCGAACCGAGCAGGTCGCGGGCGAAGCTCGTCACCGCATAGGCCTTGGCGTCGGCGATCTCGCGCTCGGTGCGCCGGCGCAGGTTCTCCATCTCGGCGAGGGTGCGCAGCAGCTTGTCCTTGAAGTCGTCGCGCTCGGCCTCGGCCGTGGCGAGCGGATCGGGCGTCTGCGTCTCGACCGCCTGAGTCTCTGCCGTGTCCTGGCTCTCGGTTTCCGGCTTCGGATCGTCCTTCGCAGGGTTCTGCGTCATTCCATCATCCCAATCGTTGATCGTCATGGATCATTGCGGCGTAACCTTGAGGCACACCGGCTTCGTCGCCGATATCGGGCTTCGGCGGGGCGAAATCAAGCGCGGGCCATGGCCTTGGCCTTGCCTGCGGCTGGTTTGTCGAGCTCCTGGCTGAACACGGCGAGCAGCGCCTGGCGGATCAGCAACTGCCGGCCGGTCGAGGTGATCTTCGCCCCGGTCAGGTCGGTGACGTAGAAGACGTCGACCGCTTTCTCGCCGAAGGTCGCGATATGGGCCGAGGCGATGTTGAGGTTGAGCTTCCCGATCGCGGTGGTGAGGTCATAGAGCAGGCCGGGCCGGTCGAGGCCCGAGACCTCCAGCACCGTGTAGCGCGACGACAGGACATTATCGATGATCACCTCGGGCGCGACCTGGAAAGTCCCGCCGCGCGGTGGCGGGGCGCGGCGCTGGGCGACGAGGTCGGCGATCTTGATCTCGCCCTTGAGCGCGCGCTCGATCGCCGCCGCGATCCGCTCGGCCCGGCGCAACTCGTCGTCGTCGCGCTCGAAGGCGCGCGAGACGAAGATCGTGTCGAGCACCAGCCCGTCGGTGGTGGTGAAGATCTGCGCGTCGACGATGTTGCCGCCGGCCGCCGCGCAGGCGCCGGTGACGATGGCGAGCAGGCGCGGATGGTCGGGCGCCAGCACGGTGAGCTCGGTCACGCCGCGGAACTGGTCGGTCTCGACCTTTGTCGCGGTGGTGCGGCCGGCGATCTCGGCCTCGCGCAGGAAGCGCGCGTGCTGCTCCTGCCGCTCGGGCTCGACCTTGAGCCAGTAGGCGGGGTAATGCCGGGCGAGATAGGCATCCCGCTCCTCCGCCGTCCAGTCGGCGAGACGTGCCTCCAGCGCCTCCTGCTTGCGCTCGACCCTGGCCTTGCGCTCGATGCCGGAATGGCCGCCGGCGAGCACCACTTCGGTTTCGTAATAGAGTGTGCGCAAGAGCTGGCCCTTCCAGCCGTTCCAGACGCCGGGTCCGACCGCCTTGATGTCGGCGACGGTCAGCACCAGCAGCAGCTTCAGCCGCTCCAGTGTCTGCACGATTCCCGCGAAGCTCTCGATCGTCTTGGGATCGCCGAGATCGCGGCTCTGGGCGACGGTCGACATCACCAGATGGTTCTCGATCAGCCAGACCACCGTTTCGGTCTGCGCCTCGGTGAGGCTGAGCCGTGGGCAGAGCTTGCGGGCGATGCGGGCGCCGGCGACCGAGTGATCCTCCGGCCGGCCCTTGGCGATGTCGTGCAGGAACAGCGCGACATAGAGCGCACGCCGGTTGGTGATCGTCGCGAAGATCGAATTCGCTAGCGGATGCTCCGCTTCGAGCTTGCCGGCATCGATCTCGGCCAAAATGCCGATCGAGCGGATCAGGTGCTCGTCGACCGTGTAGTGATGATACATGTTGAACTGCATCATCGCGACGATGCGGCCGAAATCCGGGACGAAGCGGCCGAGCAGCCCGGATTCGTTCATCCGCCGCAGCACAGCTTCCGGCGAGCGCCGCGCCGTCAGGATCTCCAGGAAGATGCGGTTGGCCTCGCGATCCAACCGCAATTGCGGGGTGACGAGGCGCAGCGACTGCGTCACCAGCCGGCTGGTGTCGGGATGGATGGCGAGATCGTCGCGGCTGGCGATCTCGTAGAGCCGCAGCAGGTTGACCGGATCGCGCTTGAAGGCGTCGTCGTCGATCACGGCGAGGCGCTGGCCCTGCAGGGTGAAATCGGGATGGCCGAGCGCGCGCACGCGCCTGCGCTTGGTGAAGGTGCCGATCAGGCTGGTCAGGCTGGCGCGCGGCTTCTGCTGGCGCGCCTCGAGCGCAGCGCAGACGATCGCGGTGAGGTCGCCGACATCCTTGGCGACGAGGAAGTAGGCCTTCATGAAGCGCTCGACCGGGGCCTGGCCGCTGCGGCCGGCATAGCCGATGGCGGCTGCGACCTGACGCTGCAGGTCGAAGGAGAGCCGTTCCTCGGCCCGGCCGGTGATGAAATGCATCCAGCAGCGCACCCGCCAGAGGAACTCCTCCGAGCGCTGGAACATCGCGAACTCGCGCGCATCGAACAGCCCGGCCTCGACCAGCTCGGCGGAATCGTCGACGCGGTAGGAATACTTGGCGATCCAGAACAGCGTGTTGAGGTCGCGCAGGCCACCCTTGCCGTCCTTGACATTGGGCTCGACGAGATAGCGCGACGAGCCGGCGCGGGCGACGCGGGTCTCGCGCTCGGCGAGCTTGGCCTCGGTGAAGGCGGCGGCCGTGCCCTCGGCGATCTCTGCGCCATAACGCCGGACGAGATCGGCGAACAGCGCCGCATCGCCGCAGATCAGCCGCGCTTCCAAGAGCGCGGTGCGGATCGTCATGTCGGCCCGGCCTTCGCGGATACAGTCGTCGACCGAGCGCACGGAGTGGCCGACCTTCAGCTTCAGGTCCCATAGCGGGTAGAGCATGGCCTCGACCACGCTCTCGCCCCAGGCGGTCTGCTTGTCGGGGAAGAGGAAGAGCAGGTCGACATCCGAACCCGGCGCCAGCGTGCCGCGGCCATAACCGCCGACGGCGACGACGGCGATGCGCTCGCCGGCAGAAGGGTTGTCGACCGGATAAAAATGCTGCGTCGCTGCTGCGTGCAGGCTGGCGACGACGCTGTCCATCACGCCGGAGAGCCGCTTGGCGCAGGACAGGCCGTTGCGCGTACGGGCCAGGATCTCCCGCGCTGACTGGCGCCCTTCGTCGAGATTGTCGCGAAGCGCGCTGACCAGCGCGCTTCGCAGGCCGTCGCGATCCCCTTTGTCGAATGGCCGCGCCAACCTGCCTACCGCAGCTGTGGGATTATCGATGAACTCGGCGAGGCGGGGCGCTGGCTTGTCGGGGGAGGGCGGCACTGAACGAGGCTCTTCGACGCTTTCGGCTGACGCGCGGCACCTGATCTCTAGCACGATTGCGGTGAGGCGCGGAAACATAATTCAACACGGAATTGATGTGAAAACTGACATCTCACATGAATGTCCGTCTTGTTTGACAAACAGAACGTGCGCACCTAAAAATCGGACACGCGCCGATTTGAGCCAGCAGCTTGCGGGCGCGAAACAAGTGCAGCTAAAGCGGGGGCGCCGGAGGCAATAGCCTCCACCCTTTCGCGCAAAGTCTTCGAAGGGGACGCCATGCCGATCATCTCAGCTTTGACCCGCCGCGCCGTGCTCGCCGGCCTCGCCGCAACCTCGCTTGCCTGGAGCGGCGCTGAGGCGCAGGCGCCCAAGGAGATTCGCGTCGACTACGCCACCTATAACCCCGTCAGCCTGGTGCTGAAGGACCGTGGCATCCTCGAAAAGGTGCTGGAGGCCGATGGCATCAAGGTGCGCTGGGTGCTCTCGGCCGGCTCGAACAAGGCGCTGGAATTCCTCAATGCCGGCTCGCTTGATTTCGGCTCGACCGCCGGCGCCGCCGCGCTGATCGCCAAGATCAACGGCAATCCGATCAAGTCGATCTATGTCTATTCGCGTCCGGAATGGACGGCTCTGGTCACCGGCGCCAAGACCGACATCACCAAGGTCGCCGACCTCAGGGGCAAGCGCGTCGCCGTCACCCGCGGCACCGATCCGCACATCTTCCTCGTTCGTTCGCTCGCCGAAGCGGGGCTGACCGAGAAGGACGTCAAGCTCGTGCTGCTGCAGCACGCCGACGGGCGGCTCGCGCTCGAGCGCGGCGATGTCGAGGCCTGGGCCGGGCTCGACCCGATGATGGCCGCCGCCGAGGTCGAGGCCGGCGCCAAGCTTTTCCACCGCAAGGCTGCCGACAACACCTGGGGCGTCCTCAACGTCCGCGAGGAGTTCGCCGAGAAGAACCCCGAGCTCGTCCGCAAAGTGCTCAAGGCCTATGAGGAGGCACGCGCCATCGCGCTCGCCAACCCGGCCGAGGTCAGGAAGGCGCTGGTCGAGGCGACCAAGCTCTCCGACGCGGTGATCGAGCGCCAGCTCACCCGCACCGAGCTGACCCACAGCACGATCGGCCCGGCGCAGGCCGAGACCATTCTCGCCGCGGGCCTGGCCTTGCAGCAGGCCGGAGTCCTGCCCGCCACTGCCGACGTCAAGGCGAGCGTCGACGCGCTGATCGACAAGCGCTTTGCTGCGACCAACTGAGCGGGCATGATCCCGTCGCGATGAGTTCGATCGAGATCGCAGACGCCATCGACGAGAAGCCGGCCGCGCCGCCTGCGCGGCCGGCTTCTCGCGTCGGCTTGCGGCTCGCCGGCTTCCTGCTGCCCGTCGTCCTCGCGATCATCTGGGAAATCCTGGTCCGCGCCGGTCTCGCCAATGGTCGGCTGATGCCGCCGCCAAGCGTGGTCGGCAAAACGCTCTGGCAGCTCGCCGTCAGCGGCGAGCTCTGGACTCATGCCTTGGCGACACTCTGGCGTGTTGCCGCGGGCTTCGGCATCGGCGCCGCCGTCGGCACCGCGCTCGGCGCCCTGACCGGCGCCCTGCCGCTGGCGCGCGGTCTGCTCGACCCGACCTTGCAGGCCCTGCGCGCCATCCCCTCGATCGCCTGGGTGCCGCTCTTCATCCTCTGGTTCGGCATCTTCGAGGCCTCGAAGGTGGCGCTGATCGCCGTCGGTGTCTTCTTCCCCGTCTATCTTGGCGTCGCCGCCGCGATCCTCTCGATCGACCGCAAGATCGTCGAGGTCGGCCGCGTCTTCCGGCTTGGCCGCCTCGCCATGGTCCGGCGCGTGCTCTTGCCAGCGATCCTGCCCGACTGGTTCACGGCGCTGCGCGGCGGCCTCGGGCTCGGCTTCATGTTCGTCGTCGCTGCCGAGATCATGGGCGCCAGCGAGGGTCTCGGCTATCTCCTGGTCGACGGCCAGCAGCTCGGCCGCCCCGACACGATCATCGCCGCGATCATCGCCTTCGCGGTGCTCGGCAAGCTCGCCGATGGATTGCTGCTCGCCATCACCCGCCCCTTCCTCGCCTGGCAGGACACCGCCAGGGACAGGCTCTGAGGGGACCGCCATGCTGGTCTTCGACGGCCTCTCCAAGACCTATGCCGACGGCACCCGCGCGCTCTCCGCGATCGACATCTCCGTCGCCGCCGGCGAAATCCTGGCGCTGGTCGGCGGCTCCGGTTGCGGCAAGACCACTTTGCTGCGCCTCGTTGCCGGGCTCGATCGCCCGAGCGAGGGGCGCATCCTGCTCGACGATGCCGCCATCACCGAGCCGCGGGCCGATGTCGGTGTGATCTTCCAGGAGCCGCGCCTGCTGCCCTGGCTTTCCGTCGCCGACAATGCCGGCTTCGGCCTCAGCCATCTGCCCGCAGCGGAACGCAACCGCCTCGTCACCGGTGCGCTCGCCCGCGTCGGCCTCGCCGGCTATGAGGCGCGCTGGCCGCGCGAGCTTTCCGGCGGACAGCAGCAGCGCGTCGCCATCGCCCGCGCCCTCGTCACGCGGCCCAAGCTCCTGCTGATGGACGAGCCCTTCTCGGCGCTCGACGCGACCACGCGCGCCAGTCTGCACGGCCATCTCCTCGCCCTCTGGGAGGAGAGCCGGCCGACCGTGGTGATGGTCACCCACGACGTCGAGGAGGCCGTGACGCTGGCCGACCGCATCGTCGTGATGCAGCCGCGGCCCGGCCGCATCTTCGACGAGCTCGACAACCCGCTGACCCGTCCGCGCGACCGGCTCTCGCCCGCCTTCGAGGCGATCAAGCGTGAGGCATTGCGCACGCTCGACCGCTCGCTTACCGACAGTGAGCCGCGTCAGCACAAGGCGGCCGAGAGTGCCGGCATGTGGTGGTGAGCCTCTCGGCGCGGAACAAGCCTGCCCGCGCCGGGTTCACCTCGCATGATCGATCACACCGGCATCGTCGTCACCGATCTCGCCAAGGCGCGCCGGTTCTATGACGCGATCGCCCGGCCGCTCGGCCTCGCCACCGCCTCCAACAGTCCGGAATCTTTCCTGTTTGGCCGCAGCGCTGAGGAGCCGATCCCCTATCTCTGGATCGGTACGCTCCGCCCCTCCTATTGGGTCGAAGGTTCGCGCGCCGGGCTGAATCAGGCCCATATCGCCTTCATCGCACCGGACAAGGCGGCTGTAGACGCATTCTACCAAGCGGCACGATCTGCCGGCGGACGCGACAATGGCCCGCCCGGTCCACGCGAGGGCGCCGGCGACTATTACGGCGCCTTCGTGCTCGACCCCGACGGTAACAATATCGAGGCCTGCGTGCGCGGCGTGCCGGCGCGCTGACCGCGCGGTTCCGCAGGCTCGCGCTTCGTGCCAGCCTGCGCGGGATTGCAGCCGACCGGTCTCACGATGATCTCCACGAAACGTCTTCAGTTGCGGCCGTCGGTTGCGGCAGACGCGCAGCGGGCCTTCGAGATCCAATCCGACTGGGCAGTCACGCGCATGCTGCGGATGGCCTCGTTCCCGCCCGATCGGACGGAGACCGAGGCCTGGTTCGCCGATCACCCCCGCCAATGGCGCGACGGCGAGGCCTATCGTTTCGCCGCGATGCTGGATGGCCGGATGATCGGCTTGGTCGACATCGATGAGATCGCCGGCAGCGAGGGCGAGCTCGGCTACTGGTTCGAGCGAGTAGCCTGGGGGCACGGTTTCGCCTCCGAGTCGGCGAGGGCGGTGGTGCGGTTCGCTTTCGCCGAAGCGGGCCTGTCGGCGCTCCGTTCGGGCCATGCGGCCGACAATGTGGCCTCGGGACGTATTCTGGCGAGGCTTGGTTTCCGCTTGCTCGACCAGGTCGAGCGCAGCTCGCGCTCCCGCGGCGAGACCGTGCTACAATGCCGCTACCGACTGATGCGGGACGAGTTCGTCGAGCGAGATCGTCTGTTTGACAAAACGGACGCCTAGACCGTATGAAAGGACATACGCGCCGATTTGAGCCTCAGCTTGCGGGCGCGAAACAAATGCAGCTAAAGCGCGGGAACGAAGAGATGGCCTGATGCCGTCGACGCTCCCTCCGCCTTGTCTTGGAAGGAGCCAGTTGATGTCGGCCGTTCTTCACAGTCTCCCCCGCTCTCTCGATGCCGCTCTGCCGCGCCCGGCGGCAGGCCAGGTTGTGGCGCTGCTCGGCGCCTCCATTGAGGCGCGCTCGGCGGCGCTTCGTGGATTTGCGGGGCTCGCATCCGGAGAGGGGACGGTTCCGACTCCGGAGATCGGCCTGCTCTGCGCCCGGCCACGCTTCTTCCCCTGGCTCAGCCTCATCGAGAACCTCGCCTTCGCTTTGCCGAAGGCGACGCCGTTCGAGCGCGAAGGCCTGATCGCCAATGTGCTGGTCCGCGTCGGCCTCGCCGGGCAGGCGGCGCAGCGCCCAGCCGCACTCTCGCCCGAGGAATTGCTGCGGCTCGCCATCGCCCGTCTCCTGCTGGTCAGGCCGAGGCTGCTGCTGATCGACGAGCCCTTTGCGGCGCTCGACGCCGAGGCGAGAGAGCGGCTGGCCGCCTTCCTGCCGGAGCTGTGTACGCAGGGGCGCCCCGCCGTCGTTATTGCGGCCGGCTCCGCCGAGGAGGCCGTACGTTTGGCCGACCGCATCCTCGTTCTGCCGCAGGGAGCGGGGCCGGTGGCCTTCAGTCTCGACAATCTGCTGAGCCGCCCGCGCGACGAGCGCTCCGTCGGCTTCGTCGCGCTGCGCCGTGAATTGCGCCGGGCGCTCGAAAAGGAAAGTCGGAATGTCGTGCCGGAGGTGGAGGCAGCCGCCTGAACCAGCTAGACAGGCCGCGACCCGTTTCTGCCGAGGATCAAGATCATGGACGTCACCGCGCTGCGCGCTCTGCAGGCCCCGCTCAAGGACAAGTACCGTGAGGCGCCCGATGCGGCGGTGATCACGCTGAAGGCCAAGGGCGAGCTCGACGACCAGCACATCGCCTGCAAGGTCGAGACCGGCCGGGCGATCGCGCTTGCCGGCCTGCATCCTGCGACCGGCGGCTCCGGCGCTGAGCTCTGCTCCGGCGACATGCTGCTCGAGGCGCTTGTCGCCTGCGCCGGCGTCACGCTGAAGGCGGTCGCGACCGCGCTTGAAATCGACTTGAAGAAGGGCACGGTCCGTGCCGAGGGCGATCTCGATTTCCGCGGCACGCTCGGCGTCGCCAAGGATGCCGCCGTCGGCTTCAAGGCGATCCGCCTTGCCTTCGACGTCGAGACCGACGCGCCGCAGGAGAAGCTCGATACCTTGCTCAAGCTGACTGAACGCTACTGCGTCGTCTTCCAGACCCTGAACGTCAAGCCGGAGCTGTCGGCGGTGTTGCAGACCGCCTGAGCTAACGCGCTCAGCCGGGCAGGGGGCGCGGCGTCCCGTCAGGATCCGTTGCTTCCGGCTCCTGCGAGATCGGCGCGGTCAGCGGGGTGATGATCGCGAAGGGCCGTTCGGCCATCTGCTCTGCGGCCGCCCGCTGCCGGATGCGCAAGCCGGCGACGGCCGCGAGAGCGGCGGTCGCGGCAGCCATCAGATAGAGCAGCCCGTTGATGTCGAGACGCGCCATCACCTGGGCGCCGAGGATCGGGCCGAACGCCGAGCCGATGCCGCTGACCAGGATCAGCCGGCCGCTGACGGCGACGATACGGTCCTGTGGCATGCGATCGAGCGCATGCGCGACGCAGACCGGATAGAGCGTCGACATGAAGCCGCCGAGCAGGGCGGCGACCGGCAGCACCAGCGCCAGATGACGCGGCACGAGATCGAGCAGCACTGCCGCAGCGGAAAAGCCCAGCGCGAGCCCTGCCAGCACGACCCGGCGGTCGCCCCGATCCGACAGCCTGCCGACCGGGACCTGAAAGGCGAATCCGCCGAGCACCGCGACAAGCATGAACAGGGCGATGGTCTCCTGGGGAATGTTGTTCCGGGCCATCCAGGCCGGGAACAGCGCGTAGAAGGCGCTGGTGACGATGCCCGAGACGACGCAGCCGATCACCGAGACCGGCGCCTGTCGCGTCAGCTCGCCATAGGCGAGGGACGTGTCGCTCGGAAGCGGCGGCGCCTCGGCGCGCGTCGCGCTTACCATCATCAGCGCCAGCGCGAAGAGCGCGACGACGATGTTGAACGGCGTCGTCGAGGCGACGGGCAGCTTGCCGATCAGGAGTTGGCCGGCCGCCAGCGCCAGGAACGTGCCGACCATGTAGATCGAGAAGATTCGCCCGCGCTGGTCCGGCGGTGCCTTGGCGTTGAGCCAGCTTTCCGTCGTGATGAACAGGCCGACGCAGCCGATGCCGATCGCCATCCGGCACAGGATCCAGCCGAGCGGCGAGACGAAGAGTGGCATTGCCGCGGTCGCGACCACCACCAGGCCGGCGAAGGCGGCGTAGGCGCGGATATGACCGATGCGCTGGATGACGCGACCGCAGCCGATGGCGCCGATCGAGAAGCCGACGAAATAGGCGCTGAGCACGAGGCCGGTGAGCGTCGCCCCGAAATCCTCGATCGTCAGGCGCAGCGACAGGAACGTGTTGAAGAAGCCGTTGGCGAGCTGCACGAGGCTCGTCGCGGCGATGAGCGTTCCGATCTGGACGAGCACGTCTGAAGGCCTCCGGCGCAAATCTGGGGAGGCCCCAGCTCAACGCCGGAATGTGCTCTCGCCATGGCAGGCCGGGATCAGGCGTGTGCTGCGTGGGTGCCGGCGGGACGCTGAAGGCGGTCGATATCGAGTTGAGAGAAGGTGTTCGCCGAAGCGTGGAGCGCTTCATCCCGGCCATCCGGAGCGCGGCGGGTAAAAAGGCCGATCTCGTCACAAAGGCGTTTCTGCAGCTGCGATACAGGCTCTGATCAGGCCAAGCTCGAACCGTCCTGCATTGCTCGCCCCGATTGCAGGCGCCGCAACAGGAGATGCGTATGCCGATTATCGCGACCATCGTCGGCGCTATCACCACCGGTGTGATCTACTGGATGATCTGGGGCGGCGGCATGGAATATGTCAGCCAGCGTCTCAGCGCCGGCAGCGAGCAGAAGCGCCGCGAGCTCCTGAGCAAGCGTCGCGCCGAGGCCGAAGCCGAGGCGCGCCGCACCGCGTTGAAGACGCTGCCGGAAAGCCGCGACGGCGCCGTCGCGCTGATGTGCCTCGTCGCCAATGAGCGCGGCGAGCCGACGACCGAGCAGCTCGACCTGATCCGCAGCGAAATGCGCGTCATGCTGGAATACGGCGCCGATCTGGAGGAGCGCCTCGTCCTGGCGCGTCATGCCGTGAAGGCGTCTCCCTCGAAGACGATCGCCCTAATGGATCTGCGCGACCTGCTGCGGCCTCATCTCAACCGGGCGGAGTTCGAGGAACTCTTTTCGATGCTGCGCCGGGTCGCTGCGCTTCACGGCGGCCCGACCGACGGTCAGGACAGCCTGATTGGCGAGGCCGAGCGGCAATTGCCGCGGCCACGCTGAGACCGGTTGCGGCTCCTACTCCGCCGCCTTCAGCTTCACCTCTTTGGCGAAGGGCAGCGCCGGCTCGTTGGGGCGAGCATCGTCGAATTCGAGCGCGCCGATCCTCTCGGCCCGGCCGGTGACCTTGCCGGCCGAGGTCTTGATCTGGGTGACATCGTCCTGCGCCTGGCGGAAATGATTGTCGAGCTTGTCGACGCGCTCGCCGAGGCGGCGGACATCGTCGAGCAGTTTGCCGACCTCCGACTGGATCACCTGCGCCTCCTCGCGCATGCGGGCATCGCGGACCAGCGACTGCATCAGCTGGATCGCTAGCGCCAGCAGCGAGGGCGAGACGATCATCACCCTGGCGCGATGTGCCTTCTGGATGACGTCGTCGAAATGCTCGTGCAGGTCGGCATAGATCGATTCCGAGGGCACGAAGAGCAGCGCCATGTCCTGCGTCTCGCCCGGCAGGAAATAGCGCTCGGCGATGTCCTTGACGTGCTGGCCGACATCGCCGCGAACCCGCGCCGAGGCCTGCTTCTTTGCCTCGTCGCCGCGCGCTTCGCGCAGCATGGTGAAGCTCTCCAGCGGGAACTTCGCGTCGATGACGAGGCCGCGCCCGTCGCCCGGCAGGGTAACCAGGCAGTCCGGTCGCTTGCCACTCGAGAGTGTGGGCTGAAACGAAAAGAACGCGGCCGGAAGCCCGTCGCGGATGATCGCCTCCATCCGGCCTTGGCCATAGGCGCCGCGCGCCTGCTTGTTGGAAAGCACGTCCTTCAGCGTCACCACCTCGCCGGTGAGCTCGGTCAGGTTCTTCTGGGCGCTGTCGATGACGGCGAGCCGCTCCTGCAATTTGCCGAGGCTCTCGCTGGTCTGGCGGACATTCTGCTCCAGCCCGGCGCCGACCTGCTGGCGCAACCCGTCCATCCGGTCGGCCATGACACGGGCGAGGTCGCCCTGCCGGGTCGAGAGGATCTCGGCCATGGTCTGCATCCGGCCGGTGAGCTCGGCTTGCAGCCGGTTCATCTCGGCGACCTTGTCATCCATTTCGCGGGCGCGCTCGGCCGCCATCGCCGCTTCCATCTCGCGCCGGCGCGAGCCGCGCCAGGACGAGAGCAGCGCCAGCAGAAGCAAAGCAAGGGTCAGCCCGGCAAAGCCGAAGGTGGCCTCGGCCCAGCTCACCGGGCGCTCCAGCAGGACGAAGGCGATCTGGTTCATCCCGGGAGCCTACACGATTCGCGTGGCAATTCTGGAACGAAAGCGGAACAGTTTGACCGCTTCCCCACAAGAGCTTATGTCGCCGCAACTCCCGACAATTGTTTCGAGCGCCCTATGGCTATCCGTCCTCTCGTCATCCTGCCCGACTCGATGCTGCGCAAGGTTTCCGCACCGATCGGCGACATCACGCCGGAGATTCGCAAGCTGGCGGAAGACATGCTCGAGACGATGTACGACGCGCCGGGAATCGGCCTGGCCGCGATCCAGATCGGCGAGCCGATCCGCCTCGTCACCCTCGACGTCTCGAAGAAGGCGGAGGAGGGTGAGGAGCAGGCGCGCGAGCCGATGGTCCTCATCAATCCTGAGGTGACCTGGAGTTCGAAGGAGCTCAGCTCCTATGAAGAAGGCTGCCTCTCGATCCCCGAATATTACGAGGAGGTCGAGCGGCCGGCGCAGGTCAAGGTCAGCTATCGCGATCTCGATGGCAAGGCGCAGGAGATCGAGGCCGACGGCCTGCTCGCCACCTGCCTGCAGCACGAGATCGACCACCTCAACGGCGTGCTCTTCATCGATTATCTGTCGCGGCTGAAGCGGGAGCGCGTGACCAAGCGCTTCGCCAAGGCAGCGAAACGGGACAGCGCGGCCTGAACGGCAGGCCGGTAGCTATGGACAGCGTCATCGCATGAGTTTGCGCGTCATCTTCATGGGCACGCCGGATTTCGCCGTGCCCACTTTGACCGAGATCATCGGCCAGGGCCACGAGGTCGTCTCCGTCTACACCCGCGCCCCGGCGCCGGCCGGACGTGGGATGGAGCTGCGGCCCTCGCCGGTTCAGGTCACGGCCGAGCGCTTCGGCATCCCGGTGTTCTCGCCGAAGACGCTGAGGACCGCTGAGGCCGTCGAGATCATGGCCTCGCACCAGGCCGATGTCGCCGTCGTCGTTGCCTATGGCCTGATCCTGCCCAAGGCGATCCTCGAGGTGCCGGAGCTCGGCTGCCTCAACCTGCACGCTTCGCTGCTGCCGCGCTGGCGCGGCGCCGCGCCGATCCAGCGCGCCATCATGGCCGGCGATGCCGAGACCGGCGTCTGCGTGATGAAGATGGAGGAGGGGCTCGACACCGGCCCCGTCGCCATGGTCGAGACGCTGGCGATCGACGGCAACGCCACGGCCGGCGACATGCACGACCGTCTTGCAGAGCTCGGCGCCGATCTGATGGTCCGGGCGCTGCCGGCCCTCGGCCGCGGCGGCCTGCGCTTCACGCCGCAGCCCGAAGAGGGCGTCACCTATGCCAGCAAGATCGGCAATGACGAGGCCAAGCTGAGCTGGAACCGGCCGGCGCAACAGGTCCACGATGTCGTGCGCGGCCTCTCGCCTTTCCCGGGCGCCTTCGTCGAGGTCGATCTCGGTAAGGGGCCGGAGCGTTTGAAGTTGCTGCGCACCGCGCGCGCCGGCGGCGCGGCAGAGCCCGGCACGCTGCTCGACGATGACGGCACGGTCGCCTGCGCGGTCGGGGCGGTGAAGCTGCTCCAGGTCCAGCGCGCCGGCAAAGGGCCGATGAGCGCCCAGGAGTTCCTGCGGGGGGCACGACTCTCGGCGGGCGCGAAGCTGTAGCGATGCCGCGTTACAAGCTCGTCATCGAATATGACGGCACGCCCTTCTCAGGCTGGCAGCGCCAGCTCAACGGGCCGTCGGTACAGCAGAGTGTCGAAGAAGCGATCGAGGCCTTCTGCGGCCACGCCGTGCGCCTGCATTGCGCCGGGCGCACCGATGCCGGCGTCCACGCCACCCATCAGGTCGCCCATGTCGATCTCGACAAGGAGTGGCGCACCGATGTCGTGCGCGACGCCAGCAATGCCAGGCTGAAGCGCCTGCCGGTGGCGGTGCTGAGTGCCGAGGCGGTGCCCGATACGTTCGATGCCCGCATCTCGGCGCTGCGCCGTTATTACATCTATCGCATCCTCGACCGTCGGGCGCAGCCTGCCCTCGATGCCAACCGCGTCTGGCATGTCCCGGTCAGGCTCGACCACGAGGCGATGGACCGCGCCGCCAAGGCGCTGCTCGGCCATCACGACTTCACCACCTTCCGTGCCGCCGAATGCCAGGCCAACAGCCCGATGCGCACGCTCGACCGGTTCGACTGCCGTCGCGAGGGGGCCGAGATCGTCGCCTATGTCCATGCCCGTTCCTTCCTGCATCATCAGGTCCGCTCCATGGTCGGCTGCCTGAAGATGGTCGGCATGGGGCGCTGGCCGGAGAACAAGGTCGGCAAGGTGCTGGTAGCGCGCGATCGCTCGCAATGCGCCGCGCTGGCGCCGCCGACCGGGCTTTACCTCGCCGGCGTCGATTACTGAGATCGGATCAGAATCCGGCCAGCCCGAAGCTCTTCAGCACCGCATAATCGGCAACCAGGCTGGCGCAGGCGATCGCCCCTGCGACGCGGCTTTCGGCGCCAAAGGCGGCCCTCGCTACGCAATAACGCAGCCGCAGCACGATCGCCGCGAAGGCGAGGCTCTGGAAGCCGGCGATGCCAGGATTCGACCAGCCCAGCGCGAAGACTGTCGCCGGCACCGCCATCAGTGCCGCCGAGAGGATGCCGGCCCAGTTCCAGGCGATGATGAAGCCGGTGAAGCGCGGATTGTGGGTGAGGTTCGGCACGAGCCCGACCAGCAGCGCCGGCACTGCAAGGATCGCCAGTATCTCGGCGGTGACGATGGTGGCGACGAGGCCGGGGGCGTCGAAGAGCCCGCCGCTGTTCGAGAGGCCGGCGAGCGTGCGCTCGGCCGCCAGTGCCGGGATCATCGATGGCACGACCAGCACCAGCGCGAGATAGGAGCGCCAGAAGCCGTCGCGGCTGAGATCGAGATCAGGCAAGGCCTTCGCGTCGGCCCGCAGCAGGCGCCAGGAGGCGGCGAGCGATCGCGTCACATCGTCGGCAGCAAGCCTCATGGCCCAACCCTCCGGACGTCACGGTATTAGACTTTCGTCTAAACTGTGGGCATCAGGGTCGGTTCCGTCAAGCGCGCCGCGCTGCGGCAAAATAATCCGTCAGTAAACGATGCGTGATCCGCTCCAGCGTCATCAAATCGGCCGTGGCGACCCGCTCGTCGATCTGGTGCATGGTCTGGCCGACGACACCGTATTCGACCACCGGGCAGTAGTTCTTGATGAAGCGGGCGTCGGAGGTGCCGCCGGTCGTCGACAGGGCAGGGCGCTTGCCGGTCTCGGCTTCGACTGCATCCGCGACCATGGCGACGAACGGTCCCGGCTGGGTCAGGAAGGCGACCGCATTGGTCGGCTCGAAGCTGACCTCGTAGCGCACCGCATTGCCGGCCGCCTCGCGCAGCCGCCGCTCGATCTCGGCGGCCAGCGTCTCCGGCGTCCACAGATCGTTGAAGCGGATGTTGAAGACGGCCCTGGCCTGCGCCGGGATCACGTTCGTCGCCGGATTGCCGACATCGAGCGTTGTCACCTCGAGATTGCTCGGGTCGAAATGCTTGGTGCCGGCGTCGAGCGGCGTCGCGTCCAGTGCCGCCAGCAGCCGAACCATGCCGCGGATCGGGTTCTGGGCCAGATGCGGATAGCCGACATGGCCCTGCACGCCCTGAATGGTGAGCTTGCCGGTCAGCGAGCCGCGTCGGCCGATCTTGATCATGTCGCTCATCGCAGCCGGATTGGTCGGCTCGCCGAGCAGGCAATGGTCGAAGCGCTCGCCGCGCTGATCGGCCCAGGCGAGCAGCTTGACCGTGCCGTTGACGGCCGCTCCTTCCTCGTCGCCGGTGACGAGGAAGGAGATCGAGCCGGGCGCCTGCGGGTTCTTGCGGCGATAGCGGATCGCGCCAGCGACCATGGCCGCGAGCCCGCCCTTCATGTCGCAGGCGCCGCGACCATAGAGGACGCCATCGACGATCTCGGCGGCGAAGGGATCACGTGTCCAGGCGGCGAGATCACCGGGTGGCACGACATCGGTATGGCCGGCGATGACGAGGACCGGTCCCTCGCTGCCGATGCGGGCATAGAGGTTTTCGATGTCCGGCATGCCGGGCTCGGAGAAGATCGGGCGCTCGACGCTGAAGCCCTCGGCGCTCAGCACGGCGCCGAGCAACGCGAGCGCGCCGCCTTCTACTGGCGTCACCGAAGGACAGCGCACCAGAGCCTGGGTGAGGGCGATCGGGTCGGCGGGATCGAAGTCGAGGAGGGCGGGCGCGTTCGGGCTCATGATGCCCGTTTAGCAGCCCCTTCTTGCTCCGCAAGCGTCGCATCTGGGTTGATGCCCGGCATCAGGCCGAGATCGATCAGCGCGACCAGCCAGGCCATCGTCGAGATCGCGACCAGCGAAGGCGCCCAGGCATAGCCGAGCAGCGGTTGCAGTTCCCGCGGCAGGACGATGGCGCAGATCAGCAATATGCCGAAGAGCGACGAGCCGCCGCGGTCGGTGGCGCGCTTGGCAGCTAAGGCAGCCCAGGGAAATAGGGCGAAGGTGTTGGCGAAGGCGACAATCATCGCCGCACTGTGCCTGTCAGTCAGGCGCGGTGCGCCCCACTGGATCGCCAGCAGGCAGAGTGCGAGCGCGATACTGCCAAGCCAGAACTGGCGTAGGCCGATGCGGCCGTCGAGATCGGTGAACAGGCGGATTGCGGACATGCGTCAGGCTCCGATTCCGCATCCTTGCATGCCCGCACGCTCGAATGAAGCATATGCTTAATAAAAGGTTAATGCGCCCGAACCGGTTGTGTTGCCAGAGAAAAAGCTTGAATGCGGCCGGGCGCGCCGCTAGCTGCGAAGCGTTCTCCGGAATTCTGAGGAAGCCATTCGGCGTGACTGGCGGATGGCGGGTTGATTGAGCGGCGCGCGGCGCTGCCGAGCGAGGTTTTGGGCATGACCATTCGTCTGCATCGCGGCGATCTGCCGGAGGGGTTCCAGCCTGGGCCGATCCTGGCGATCGACACCGAGACCCTGGGGCTTAACCCGCAGCGCGACCGGCTCTGCGTGGTTCAGCTCTCGCGCGGCGACGGCACCGCCGATGTCGTGCAGATTCCGAAAGATGCGCCGGCGCCGGCCAATCTCTGCCGCGTCCTTGCCGATCCCGGCGTATTGAAGCTCTTTCACTTCGCCCGTTTCGACATCGCTGCGCTGGAAAAGGCGTTCGAGGTCGTCACCGCGCCGGTCTACTGCACCAAGATCGCCTCCAAGCTGGTACGCACCTATACCGACCGGCACGGTCTGAAGGATCTGGTCCGGGAGCTACTCGGCGTCGACTTGTCCAAGCAGCAGCAGTCCTCGGATTGGGGCGCCGAGACGTTGACCGAAGCGCAGCTCGGCTATGCCGCAGCCGACGTGCTGCATCTTCATGCCTTGAAAGCGAAGCTCGACGTGATGCTGGAGCGCGAGGGGCGCGGGCATCTCGCCAAGGCCTGCTTCGATTTCCTGCCGACGCGCGCCGAGCTCGATCTCGCCGGCTGGCCCGAGGTCGACATCTTCGCACATACGTAAAGTTGAGTTATCTGAACTAAGCTATTCGCCGAGCGGCTGCCGAACCGGTCGCGCGCGCCTGTTGGGACGCGCCGGTTCGACATGAAAAAGCCGCTGGCGGCTGGCAATTGGCGGGCATGACCTTGGCGATCACGACCCCTGAGACACGAAGCCCGGCAGCGATGCGGGCGCAGATCCGGCAGCGTGCCTTCCAGGCGGCGCGCCGGCATTCTGCACTCGTGCGCTTGCTGCGGCGGCTGATCCCGGTCGGAGCCGTCGTCGCGGTGGTCGGCCTGATCGTCGTCCCCTTCTTCAATCCGTTGCGTCAGGTCGGCAATGTCTCACTGGGCGGAATCAGCCTGTCGGGCGGCAAGGTCGTGATGGAGGCTCCGAAGCTCGCCGGCTACCGCAAGGACAATAGCCCCTACGAGGTCACGGCCGATTCGGCGCTGCAGGACGTGCGCAATCCGACGCAGATCGAGCTGGTCAAGATGACGGCCCGCGTGCTGATGAAGAACGAGGGCTGGATCAACATCAACGCCCAGAGCGGCCATTTCGATCAGCAGAAGGAAAAGCTGAAGCTGGTCGACGATGTGAAGATCCGCACCGAGTCGGGCTATGATGTCCGCATGCGAACGGCCGATGTCGACTTCAAGGGCGGAACGGTCAACTCGCGCGAGCCGGTCAAGGTCAATCTCGGCACCACCACGGTCGACGCCGACACGCTCGACGTGAAGGACAATGGAGCGCTGATCACTTTCGAAGGCCGCGTGCATGTCCTGATCGAGAATGCACCGGCGCGCAGCCTCGCGGGGCCGGAGCGCGAAGGCAGCACGCCGAACCTCGAAGCCCTTCGTTCTACTGCGAAGCCGTGAGATCATCGTACCGAGCCATGCAGGTCAACCACAGGTCACCGATGAAACCCTTCGTTCTTGCTCTCGCTGTTCTGATCGCGCCAGCGCTCGCGACGGCGACATTCGCTCAGCAGCCGGCTGCCAAGCCTGCCAAGGCGCGTGGCGGCGCGCCGGGCTCGCCCTTCGGCGGCATGGGCGGCGACAGCAAGGAGCCGATCAAGATCGATGCGAACAAGCTCGATGTGCTCGACAAGGACAACAAGGCGGTCTTCTCCGGCAATGTCGTCGCCGTGCAGGGCGAGACCACCGTGCGCTGCTCGGTAATGACGGTGTTCTACGAAGGCCGTGGCCAGGGCGGCACGCCGAAGCCGGCTCAGCCGGCCGCGCAGGGCCAGGGTCAGGGCAATGACGGCGCGATCAAGCGTATCGAATGCGCTGGTCCTGTGACCGTCGTCTCGAAGACGCAGGCTGCGACCTCGGACAACGCCGTCTTCGACCGCGCCAACAACAAAGTGATCATGACCGGCAATGTCGCGTTGAACGATGGCCCGAACATCACGCGGGGCGACCAGCTCGTCTACGATACCCAGACCGGCGTCGCCAACGTGACCTCGAAGGGCCGCGTCCAGGGCTTCTTCGTGCCGAACTCGGGAGAGGCCGGCAAGGACAACAAGGCGGGAGCCAAACCGGCGGCCGCACCGACCAACTGAATTCCTTTGCGGCTGGGGCGGCCGCAGGAAGGCGTTGCCAGTTGGGCGCGCCTCGCATACCAGAGCGGACCCATGTCGAACGCCAGCAGCTCGCGCTTTTTCCTGTGACGGTGTCTCTTTCTCCTCCTCCGGCGGCTGGCCAGCAGGCGCAGCCCGGCGTAACGCGGCCGGCCAAGGCGCCGGCGGCGCGCTCTGGCCTGTTCACCAGGCTCGGCGGGCTCTTCGGCAAGGGCAAGGACAAGCTGGCGCCTGAAGAGGACGTGCAGCCTGGTCCCATCGCGAGTGCTGTCGGCGGCAGCGGTATCCTGGCCGTCAGCGGCCTGCGCAAGACCTATGGTGCCCGCAACGTCGTGAGCGAGGCCTCGCTCTATGTTCGCAACGGCGAGGCGGTCGGCCTGCTCGGGCCGAACGGCGCCGGCAAGACCACGATCTTCTACATGATCACCGGCCTGGTCAGCGCCGATATGGGCGTGATCTCGCTCGAAGGGAACGACATCACCACCCTGCCGATGTACCAACGCGCCCGGCTCGGCATCGGCTACCTGCCGCAGGAGGCCTCGATCTTCCGCGGCCTCTCGGTCGAGGACAATATCCGCGCCGTGCTGGAGGTGGTCGAGCCGAACCGCAAAAAGCGCGAACGCGAGCTCGACAAGCTGCTCGACGAGTTCAACATCGCCCGCCTGCGCAAGGCGCCCTCGATCGCGCTCTCGGGCGGCGAGCGGCGGCGCTGCGAGATCGCCCGCGCGCTCGCCGGCCGCCCCTCGTTCATCCTGCTCGACGAGCCCTTCGCCGGTATCGACCCGATCGCGGTCGGCGACATCCAGGAGCTGGTGCGGCAATTGACCGATCGCGGCATCGGCGTGCTGATCACCGACCACAATGTCCGCGAGACTCTGGGCCTCGTCGACCGCGCCTACATCATCCATTCGGGTCGTGTGCTGACCGAAGGCTCGCCGGCCGAGATCATCGCCAATGCCGATGTCCGCCGCGTCTATCTCGGCGAGGACTTCCGGCTCTGAGCGGAATCGGTGGGCGCTCTGCCTGCCGATGTTGCAGCGCATTAACTTCCCGGGGCGAAAGCCCCCGAAGAGCTTTGACGCCGCCGCGGCCTCCGGCTAGTCTGGCTGACAGGCAAGAACCGTGCCGAATTGCCGCAGGCTGAGGAGTCAGGGTCGCGATGGCGATGATGCCACGCATGGAGCTGCGCCAGGGCCAGTCCTTGGTGATGACGCCGCAATTGCTGCAGGCGATCAAGCTGCTCCAGCTCTCCCATCTTGAACTGCAGAGCTTCGTCGAGGGCGAACTCGAGCGCAATCCGCTGCTCGAACGCAGCGACGAGGCTCCGGAGCCGGGCTTGCTGAATGGCGCGGGTGAAAGCCCGCATACAGCCGACGCAGAAACCTACGCTCGCGCCGAGAGCCTCAACACCCAGGAAGGCATGGAAGGCAGGCTTGGCACCGGGCTCGACAACGTCTTCCAGAACGAGCAACCGCAGGCGGCGCGGCTCGAGACGCAAGGGGCCGACAGCCTGCCGATCATCGGCGGGAGTTATGGCGGCTCTGGCGGCTCCTTCGAGGAGGGGCCGGAGGGCTTCGAAAATGGCCTGACCAGCGAGCTCTCGCTGCACGATCATCTCAGCGCCCAGCTCGATCTCGCGATCACCGCGCCGGCGGAGCGGCTGATCGGCAGCCACATTATCGATGGCGTCGACGATTCCGGTTACCTGACGGAGCCGCTGCCCGATATCGCCGAGCGCCTCGGCGTCGATCTTGTCAGGGTCGAGGCAGTGCTCACTGTCGTCCAAGGCTTCGACCCGAGTGGCGTCGCTGCCCGCGACGTCAGCGAATGCCTGGCGATCCAGCTGCGTGACCGCAACCGCTACGATCCGGCCATGCAGGCCCTCATCGCCAACCTGCCGCTGGTCGCCAAGCGCGACTACGCCGCCCTCAAGCGGATTTGCGGCGTCGACGACGAGGACATCGCCGACATGGTCGCCGAGATCAGGCGGCTCGATCCCAAGCCCGGACGCGCCTTTGGCGGCTCGGCGGCGGAGACTGTGGTGCCGGACGTCTTCATCCGTGCCGCGCCGGACGGCTCCTGGCTGGTCGATCTCAACCCCGACACGCTGCCGCGGGTGCTGGTGAACCAGACCTATCACGCTCGTGTCTCGAAGGTAGCACGCAGCGATGCGGACAAGGCCTTCATCGCCGAATGCCTGCAGACGGCGAACTGGCTGACCCGCTCGCTCGAGCAGCGCGCCCGTACCATCCTCAAGGTCGCCAGCGAGATCGTGCGCCAGCAGGACGGCTTCTTCGCCCATGGTGTCGAGCATTTGCGCCCGCTCAATCTGAAGACGGTCGCCGATGCGATCGGCATGCATGAATCGACCGTCTCGCGCGTCACCTCGAACAAATACCTCGCCTGCTCGCGTGGTGTCTTCGAGATGAAGTACTTCTTTTCCGCCGCGATTGCCGCAACCGGCTATGGCGAGGCGCATTCGGCCGAGGCCGTGCGCCACCGCATCAAGCAGATGATCGACGAGGAAGCGCCAAGGGATGTGCTCTCGGATGATGCGATCGTCGCCAAGCTGAAGGATAGCGGCATCGACATCGCCCGCCGCACCGTAGCGAAGTATCGGGAATCGCTGCGCATTCCGTCCTCGATGGAACGACGTCGCGAAAAAGCGGCGATGGCGTTCGCCGGGCGCTGAGCCTCCGGGAGCTCGCTGCCGCCCGGCGTGGGCGGCATCACGCCGCGGCGGCTACCGCAAGTCGCCCGTCTTCCGTCATGTCGTCTGTGCAGCTCCCCCCGCCGATGCATTGACAACCTCGGGGGCCCGTCCTTACCTCCTCAGGATGGTCGGCTACTGACCATGGCGACAAGAAGGGGAAGCACTCCATGAGCTTGCGAATCTCCGGCAAGAATCTCGATGTCGGCGAGGCCCTGCGCGGCCAAGCCGAGACCAGGGTCGCCGCAGCATTGGGTAAGTACTACGAGGGTGGCTACCAGGGCCACGTCACCGTCGGCAAGGACGGTACCGCCTTCAAGACCGATGGCGTCCTGCATCTCTCTTCCGGCATCACGCTCGAAGCCTCGGCCACGGCACATGACCCGTATGCCAGCCTCGACAAGATGGCCGAGCGCATCGAAAAGCGCCTGCGACGCTACAAGCGCCGGCTGAAGGATCGCGCTGCGGCCGCCAATGGGCGCGAGCCCGCTCTCGAAATCCCCAGCTATGTGATCGCCGCTCCCGATGAGGACATCGAGGAGCACGAGGCTGATCACGCTGGCGAGAACCCCGTGATCGTGGCGGAGTCGACCAAATCCCTGCATCAGATGACGGTTGGCGATGCGGTCGCCGAGCTCGATCTGACCGGCGCGCCTGTGGTTATCTTCCGCCATGCTGGCAATGGCCGCATGAACGTCGTATACCGCCGCCGCGACGGCAATATCGGCTGGATCGATCCGCCGGCTTCTCTTTCTTGAAGTCCCGCCGCTGACGGAGTTCGGGTGCCGGCCAGGATGCCGGTGGTGCCTGCATTCCGGCACGGGACATGCATGGATTGGCCTATGACGCTGACCGATCTTCTCCGGCCCGATGCGGTGATTTCGCCGTTACGCGCCAACTCCAAGAAGCAGGCTCTGCAGGAACTGGCGCAGCACGCCGCCCTGCTCACCGGACTTCCCGAGCGTGAATTGTTCGAAGCCCTGCTCCAGCGCGAGCGCCTCGGCTCGACCGGCATCGGCGACGGCATCGCGATTCCGCACGGCCGCATGGCCGGCATCGATCGGCTCGTCGGCCTGTTCGCCCGTGCCGAGAAGGCGATCGACTTCGAGGCGCTCGACGGTCAGCCGGTCGACATCGTCTTCGTGCTGATCGCTCCGGAAGGGGCGGGGGCCGACCACCTCAAGGCGCTGGCCCGCGTCGCCCGCGTGCTGCGCAACCAGGCGGTTCTGGAGCAGGTGCGTCATGCCCATGACCCGGCCGCGATCTACGCCATCCTGGCGGAAACGGCAGCCAAGGCGGCCTGAAGACGGGCCGCCCGAAGCGGCCCTTCCTTTGAATGATGACAGTCTAGGCTTGGAGGCCTCGCCTCGAGCGGCTATGACGCGGCCGAAGTTTTGAGGTGCCGCACACGGCGCCAGTGAACCGCCGGAGCCCCGCCGATGGCCTATACCCATGTCGATCTCTTCCCTCTTGGCGAGGACAAGACGCCCTATCGTTCGCTCGGCAACGACGGAGTCAGCGTCGAAACGGTCGGCGGGCGCGAGGTCCTGAGCGTCTCCCGGGAAGCGATCAAGCGGCTCTCCGAGCAGGCTTTCATCGACATCAATCACCTGCTGCGCCCGGGCCATCTCGCCCAGCTCGCAAAAATCCTCGACGACCCCGAGGCGACCTCGAACGACCGCTTCGTCGCCTACGACCTGCTCAAGAACGCAGGGATTGCCGCTGGCGGCGTGCTGCCGATGTGCCAGGACACCGGCACCGCGATCATCATGGGCAAGAAGGGCCGCAAGGTCTGGACCGACGGTGACGACGAGTCGGCGCTCGGCGAGGGCGTCTACGACGCCTATCTCAAGCGCAATCTGCGCTATTCGCAGGTGGCGCCGCTCTCCATGTTCGAGGAGAAGAACACCGCGACCAACCTGCCGGCGCAGATCGATATCTATGCCGAGGGTGAGGACGCCTACAAATTCCTCTTCGTCGCCAAGGGCGGCGGCTCGGCCAACAAGACCTTCCTCTTCCAGGCGACGCCCTCGCTCCTGACCAGGGATCGCATGATGGCGTTCCTGAAGGAGAAGATCCTGACGCTCGGCACCGCCGCCTGCCCGCCCTACCATCTCGCCATCGTCATCGGTGGCACCTCGGCCGAGCAGAACCTCAAGACCGTCAAGCTTGCCTCGACCAAATATCTCGACGCGTTGCCGACAGAGGGCTCACCCTCTGGTCACGCCTTCCGCGACCTCGAGATGGAGGAGGAGGTCCACAAGCTGACGCAGGCGCTTGGCGTCGGCGCGCAGTTCGGTGGCAAGTATTTCTGCCATGACGTCCGTGTCATCCGCCTGCCGCGCCACGGCGCCTCGCTGCCGATCGGGCTCGGCGTCTCCTGCTCGGCCGACCGCCAGGCCAAGGGCAAGATCACCAGGGACGGCATCTTCCTCGAGGCGCTCGAGACCGATCCGTCGAAATATCTGCCCGAGATCGACGAGGCGAACCTTGGCGGCGCCGTCGTCAAGGTCGATCTCAACCGGCCGATGAGCGAGATTCTCGCGACATTGACGCAATACCCGGTCAAGACCCGGCTCTCGCTGACCGGGACGATCATCGTCGCGCGCGACTCGGCCCATGCCAAGATCCGGGAGCGGCTGGAGAACGGCCAGGGCATGCCGGACTATCTGAAGAACCACCCGGTCTATTATGCTGGCCCGGCCAAGACGCCGGAGGGCTTCGCCTCCGGCTCCTTCGGCCCGACTACGGCCGGCCGCATGGATTCCTTCGTCGACCAGTTCCAGTCCTTCGGCGGTTCGATGGTGATGCTGGCCAAGGGCAATCGCTCCGCCCAGGTCCGCGAAGCCTGCAAGGCCCATGGCGGCTTCTATCTCGGCTCGATCGGCGGCCCGGCGGCGCGTCTCGCCCAGGACTGCATCCGCAAGGTCGAGGTGCTCGAATATCCCGAACTCGGCATGGAGGCGGTCTGGCGCATCGAGGTCGAGGATTTCCCGGCCTTCATCGTCATCGACGACAAGGGCAACGACTTCTTCAAGGAGCTGAACCTCGGATGATCGTTCGTGCTGCCGTCGCTGCTCTGCTGACCCTGTTGCCGACCTTGGCGCTGGCACAGCCTCGTCCCGTTCCGGCGACGTGCACGCGCGACCTGTTCCAGAACGAGGCGGCGATGCGCCAGCGGCAATATCGCATGCAGCAGGTCGCCGCTGCCGATCAGCCGACGCAATGCGCCGCCTGGCGCGACCATGTCGGCTTCCTGCAGAAAGCACGCTCCGTCTTCGCTACCTGTCAGAGCGGGCGAGAGCGCGAGGAGAATGTCGGCCAGATGGATCAGTCGCTGGCCGACTACCGCGTGCTGCTCGCCAATCGCTGCGGGCGCCGCTGACTACCTGATCTCGGGCGGCTGGCCGAGCTGCGCCTTGAAGAAGGCGAGCACGCGGGCGTTGAAATCGGCGTGGAATGCGGCCCGGTCGAAGCCGGGCTGATCGCTGCAGAGCTCGCCAGCCGACTGGGCCAACTCGGCCGGGCAGGGCGGCAGGAAGGAAAAATGCTGGGAGCCGGGCACGACGTGAAAATCGGGCTTCGTCGGCAGCAGGCCGGCTATGCCAACGACACTGGCCGGAGTGACGCCGTCGCCGCCGCGTTCGGAACCCCAGAGCTGAACCGGCACCCGCACGTTCTTGAAGCTCTCCTGCGTAAAGAAGACGCTGAGCGGGTCGGCGATGACCGCCGCCCTGATGCGCGGATCATGGCTGAGTTCCGGAAGCTCTCCCAGGCGGACCTGCTCGCAGAGCGGGTCGCTCTTGTCTTCACAAAGCCTGAGGCGCTTGCCAAAATATGGATTGGCGCCGATGGCGACGAGTCCGGTATAGCCGCCCCGCGAGAAGCCGAAGAACCCGACGCGCCCGGCATCGATCCTTGCCGCATCGGGCCATGAGCCGAGCATGTAGTCGATTGCGCGCTTGATGTCGGCCGGCCGCTCGACGAAGACCGAAAACTCGCGCGTCCGGCTCTGGTCCAGGCTGGTATCGCCAGGGTGATTGATCGCGACCACGATGAAGCCGGCATCGGCCAGAACCTCGGCCGTGTCCCGGTGTCCGAGGAAGCTCCCGGTCCTGCCGTGCGAGACCACAATGAGCGGGCGCTTCTCGCCCGCGAGCGGGCAATTCATGCTGACGGACATGGCAAAAGGCCCGAGCCGTATCTCGCTTTTTGGCTGAGTGCATGGATACCAGACCGCTCCCTTGAGCGGCTGGAGTGCTCCATCGACGGGGATGTCGACGGACTTGAATCCGGCTGCCTGCGCCAAGGAGGCAACAAGGCAAAACGCTAGGCCGGACAAGAGACGGTGGAGATTCATGGCTTGCTCGCGCTGCGGATAGGGATGAGCAGGTCGGTGCGCAGGGCGGCGGGCGCTATGCCGCGCGACGACGTATCGAGATAGTGTTCCAGCGTGGGCCGATCATCCGGCTCGTAGCCGCTGCCCGGCATCCATCTTGTGTAGAGAGCCTGCGCGGCGGCGTTGATACGGGTGTACGGACCCACCAGCCGCTGCACGGCATAGTGGCCGCCGGGAATCTCCAGCGTTTCGACGTCGGAGTCTTCTGGCCAAGGATCGGGCGAGGCGACGGCGGCGTAGTACCTGAAGCGGTCGGCGTATTGGGGATTGCCGAAGGAAGCGCCCCATTTCTCCGATATGGCGCGCGTGCCGGCGCGCAGACGCAGCTGCCGATGCGTGTGAGGAATGGTCGCGAACGATCCCGTATGCCGCAGCGCATGTAACCGCTGCGCCGGTCGTTCGACGATCTCGACAGTCGGCGTGGCTGCATCGTCGCCATCATTGTCGACCGCCCCGTCGACAGTGAGGATCGTGCGCCTCATCTGCTGCCGGAATGCACGCGGCGACTGCCCGGTAAACTGGTGAAAGGCGCGGGTGAAGGCTTGCGGGCTGTCATAGCCGACAGTCAGTGCGATTTGCGTGATGCTTTCATCGGAACCGGTCAGAAGGCGTGTCGCGAGAGCCAGCCGGACGCGACGGAGCGTGGCAGTCACGGTCTCGCCGACCACGCCGGCATAGACGCGGTGAAAATGGAAAGGAGAGAAATGCGCGAGGCGTGCCAGATCATCGAGATGCAGATCAGCCATCGGATTCGCGATGATGGCCGCGACCGCGCGAGCCACGCGGGCACGATAATCCTGTTCTGTTCGATCGCTGGCCATCTAGAACAGCCTGCCCCATCTGTAAGTCGGAAACTTAGCTGATTTTGCTAAACTGCCCGATGCGGGGCCGGGTGCGCTCCCCCATCGTGCATCCCGATTCACCTCATGGATGTGAATGCCGCAATCCCCTCATCCTCGAAACGCAGCGTGGCGAACGGGTTTGGGCAAGGCGACATTTGGAGTATGGCTGTCGCGCCGCCGCCCTGCCGTGTTGCACCGCTGGGTTTCTGATGTGAGCAGCCACGGGATGATGGATGACTAGCGATACGACCTCTCCGCTCGGCATCGCCGTCGTGCCGGTGACGCCTTTCCAGCAGAACTGCTCGATCGTCTGGTGCACGCGCACCAAGGAGGCGGCGGTCGTCGATCCCGGTGGCGATGTCGAGCGCATTCGCGGCGCGCTGAAGGAGCTTGGCGTAACCCCGGTCGCGATCTGGCTGACCCATGGGCATATCGATCATGCCGGCGGCGCGACCGAACTTGCGGGCGTGCTGAACCTGCCGATCATCGGACCGCACGAGGCCGACAAGTTCCTGCTCGACGCGCTGCCGCAGCAGGGGCTGATGTTCGAGATGCGCGGCGTGCAGGCGGTTGCACCGACACGCTGGCTCGCCGAAGGCGACAGCGTCTCGGTCGGCGATGTCAGCTTTTCCGTGCAGCACGTCCCGGGGCACACGCCCGGCCACGTCACCTTGTTCGAGAAGGATCTGCGCTTCCTGCTCGCCGGCGACACGATCTTCGCCGGTTCGGTCGGCCGCACCGATTTCCCCTATGGCAACCACAAGGACCTGATCGGCGGGATCAAGGGCAAGTTGCTGCCGCTCGGCGACGATGTCCAGTTCCTGCCCGGCCATGGTCCCGCCAGCACGCTCGGCGAGGAGCGTCAGACCAATCCGTTCCTGCAGGGATAAAAGGGCTGGCCGTCATTCTCGGGCGGAGCGAAGCGCAGACCCGAGAATCTCGTGACGGGAGGGCGGATAGGAGTCCTCTCCGGCCTGAGATGCTCGGGTCAAGCCCTAGCATGACGAGATCAAAGGACTCTAGAAACGCTAACGGCCATGTCCGGAAGGGCGCGCGTACATCCGGCGTCGCTGCCTTCGGGTTCATGGCCGTCTTCAACGGAACGGAGGGCGGTGGAACGCCCTCGACATCACCGTGCTCCCGATATGGGAAGATGATCCTGTCATTGCAAGGGGCGGTTCCATGAAAGTCGGGCCATGTCCTTAGGCGCCTGACCGCGTTGCCGGTTTCGCGGCCCATGCGATAGTCGCGGTCATGTGGGAGATTCTCTCCGCCTATTGGCCGCATATCCTCGGCGTCGTCTCGCTGGCGCTGACCGTGGTCGCGGCCAGCCATGCCGCGATGACCAAGGACGAGGTGCGCGCCGCCATCGGCTGGGTCGGCGTCATCGTCCTCTCGCCGATCATCGGGCCGCTGATCTATGCGGTCGGCGGCATCAACCGCATCCGCCGCGCCTCGATCGTCTCGCAACGCAAGCCGAAGCTTGGCAACGCTCCGCTCGCACAGACATTCGAGGTCTCGGATGCCGAGATCGCCGGCGATGTCGGGCGCCGCTTCGCCGCGCTGAAGACTCTGGGCGACAAGGCGACGCGTCGCCATCTCAAGACCGGCAATGCCATCGCGGTACTGCGGACCGGCGATGAGGCCTATGCCGCGATGATTGCGGGGATTGCGGCAGCTGAGCGCTCGATCATCCTGGAGACCTACATCTTCGATCGCGATCCGCTTGGCCTGCGCATCGCCGATGCGCTGATCGCGGCCGTCTTACGCGGCGTTGAAGTGCGTGTGCTGATCGACGCCGTCGGCGCGCGCTATTCGGTGCCGAGCATCGTCGGCCATCTGCAAAAGAGCGGCGTGCCGACCGAGGTCTTCAACGGCAACATCATCATGGGCCTGAGATTGCCCTATGCGAACCTGCGCACCCACCGCAAGCTGCTGATTGTCGACGGGCGGATCGCCTTCGCCGGCGGCATGAACATCCGCCAGGGCTTCACCTCCGAATTCGCTGGTGACGCGGCCGCGCACGATACGCATTTCCGCATCGAGGGGCCGGTCGTCGAGGATCTGTTCGGTGTCGCGGCCGAGGATTGGCGCTTCGCCTCGGGCGAGGAACTCGCCGGTGATGCCTGGGCGGTCACGCCGCAAGCCGCTGCGCAGGGGCCGACTGTGCTGATGCGTGCGGTCGCCTCCGGCCCCGACGCCAGCCTCGAAACCAACCACAAGCTGCTGATCGGCGCCTTCTCGGTGGCGCGGACCTCGATCCGGATCATGTCGCCCTATTTCCTGCCGGATCGCGAATTGATCAGTGCGCTGGTCACCGCGGCGCGGCGCGGCGTCGCCATCGACATCGTCGTGCCCGACGTCAACAATCTCGTTCTGGTCGACCGCGCCATGCGGGCGCAGTTCGACCAGGTGCTGAAGGATGGCTGCCGGGTCTGGCGCGCCACCGGCTCCTTCGATCACTCCAAGCTGCTCGCGATCGACGGAACCTGGGCCTATGTCGGCTCGTCCAATCTCGACGCACGCTCGCTCAGGCTGAACTTCGAGATCGACCTCGAAGTGCTCGACGAAGGTTTCGCTGTTGGTATCGAGCAGCGTATCGATGCGACGATCGCCAAAGCGCGACCGGTCACGCTGAAGGGGCTGCACTCACGGCCCTTCCCCTTGCGGCTGCTCGACCGGATGCTCTGGCTCTGGTCGCCCTATCTGTGAAGGGCGTGACGTCTGATCTCAGGCGTCGAACACGCCCTTCAAGAAATCCTGCTTGCCGACCTGGAAGCCGTTCTCACGCAGGATGTCGTAGGCCGTCGTGGCGTGGAAATAGAAGTTCGGCACGGCAAAGCGCGTGAGGTAGTCGACGCCCTTCATCGTCACGGTCGCCGAGGGGCCACGCGGGAAGGTGACGTCCTTGTCGAGCCCGGCGTCGAGCGCCGCCTTGTCGACCGAGGCGATGAAGTCGAGGGTTTTCGCGATCCGCGCTTTCAGCTCGTCGAAGCTCTTCTCCTCGTCGGGGAAGCGCGGATTCTCGGCTCCGCTCACGCGAGCGGCCGCGTTCTTGGCAAAATCCGACATCAGCTGGATCTGCCGGGTGAAGGACAGCATGTCCGGGGCGAGCCGGCTCGACAGGAGCACCTCCGCCTGGATCTTGCGCTCGGACGCCTCCGTCACCGCCTTGTCGAGGATGGCGTCGAGCGCCTTCAGGGTCTGGATGAACCCGGGGAAGACGGCGTCATAGGCGGAAAGCGGCATCGAGGAGTCCTCACCAACGAAAACGGGCCCGGAAAGGGCCCGCTGCAATCATCGATATAGGGCTTCTCCGCCGATGTCAGCGGGGATCAATCCTTGGCGCGCTCGACATAGGAGCCGTCGGCGGTCATCACCACGATCCGGGTGCCGGCGCCGATATGTGGCGGCACAGCGGTGCGCACGCCATTGGTTAGGATCGCCGGCTTGTAGGAGGAGGAGGCTGTCTGGCCCTTGGTCACCGGCTCGGTCTCTGCGACCTCGACCGTGACGCGCTGCGGCAGCTCGATCGCGACGGCCCGGTCCTCGAACACCGAGAGCGAAACCTTCATGCCTTCCTGGAGATAGGGCGCCATGTCGCCGACCACGTCGCCATCGACCGGAATCTGGTCGTAGGTCTCGGGGTTCATGAAGACGTACTGCTCGCCGTCCTGGTAGAGATAGGTGAAGTCGCGATCCTCGACATAGGCGCGCTCGACCTGCTCCGTCGTCTTGTAGCGCTGGGTCATCTTCACGCCGTCGGAGATGCGGCGCATGTCGATCTGCGTCGTCGGCGTGCCCTTGCCCGGGAAGAAGCTCTCGGCCGAGATGACCGTGCAGAGATGCCCGTCGAGCTCGAGGACGTTGCCCTTGCGGACGGAGGAGGCGATGACCTTGACCACGTGGATTTTCCTTGGCTGGCGCGGGCGCTGTCCGCGCGCTATGCGAATTCCTGTGCCGCGCCACTACCGCATTCGGGGCGCAAACGGAAGCGCGCAGGCCGGTTTGCGCGGCTTTCGCTATAGAGAGATGTGATGAGCCAGACCCACCCGCCCTTCTGGCGGCCGGATATCCATGCCGACCGGCGCCCTGCGCTTCTGGCGCGGGGGCGGATCAAAGCGGCGCTGCGGCGCTGGTTCGAGGCGCGCGATTTCATCGAGGTCGAAGCCGCGATCCTGCAAGTCTCGCCCGGCAACGAGACGCATCTGCACGGCTTTTCGACCATGCTGATCGACGATGCCGGCGCTGGCCATCCCTATTACCTCCATACCTCGCCGGAGTTCGCCGCCAAGAAGCTGCTGGCCGCCGGCGAGCCGCGCCTCTTCGATTTCGCCCGCGTCTTCCGCAATCGCGAGCGCACGGCGCTGCACCATCCTGAGTTCACCATGCTGGAATGGTATCGCGCCGGGGAAGGCTACGAGGCGCTGATGCGGGATTGCTCCGCGCTGCTGGCCGAGGCTGCACGCGCAGCCGGCGTCACGACCTTGCGCTGGCGTAACAGCGAGGTCGATCCCTTCGCCGAACCGGAGCGGCTTACACTGCATGAGGCCTTTGCCCGTCATGCCGGCATCGATTTGATGGCGACGCTCGCCGATGACGGCGCGACCGATCGCACAGCGTTGGCAGCTCAGGCGCAAGCCGCCGGCATCCGCCTCGCCGATGACGACAGCTGGTCCGACATCTTCAGCCGCATCCTCTCCGAGAAGATCGAGCCTGAGCTCGGTCGCGGCCGCGCCACCATCCTGTGCGAATACCCGATCTCCGAGGCGGCGCTGGCACGGCCGAAGCCCGGCGATCCGCGTGTGGCCGAGCGCTTCGAGCTCTATGCCTGCGGTGTCGAGCTCGCCAATGCCTTCGGCGAATTGACCGATCCGGACGAGCAACGCCGGCGCTTCGAGGCTGATATGGACGAGAAGCAGTGCATCTATGGCGAGCGCTATCCGATCGACGAGGATTTCCTCGCCGCGCTCGCAGCGATGCCGCAGGCTTCGGGCATCGCCCTCGGCTTCGACCGGCTGGTCATGCTCTGCACGGGCGCGCGCCGGATCGAGGATGTGCTCTGGACGCCGGTCGCGGAACCGGGCAGGGGAGGGTGATGACGATCCACCAGCTGCCCGGCCAGCCGCTCAGGACGGTCGACGCCCTCGTCGAGCGCGGCCTCGTCGCGCCCGCAAAGCGAGAGGCGCTGGCCGAGGTTGCGAAGCGCTATGCCGTCTCGGTGACGCCGGCGATCGCGGCGCTGATCGACCCGTCCGACGAAGCCGACCCGATCGCCCGTCAGTTCATTCCCGCTCCGGCCGAGCTCGAAACGCTGCCGGAGGAACTGGCCGATCCGATCGGCGACGAGGCGCATTCGCCGGTCGAAGGCGTCGTCCACCGCTATCCGGACCGGGCTTTGCTCAAGCTGGTCCATGCCTGCCCGGTCTATTGCCGCTTCTGCTTCCGCCGCGAGATGGTCGGCCCCGGCGGCGATGCGTTGACGGGTGAAAAACTCGACGCTGCGCTCGCCTATCTCGCCTCCCACCCGGAGATCTGGGAGGTGATCATGACCGGCGGCGACCCGCTGATCCTCTCCGCCCGGCGGGTGCGCGAGGTCGCGAGGCGCCTTGCCACGATCCCCCACATCAAGGTGGCGCGCTGGCATACGCGCGTGCCGATGGTCCAGCCAGAGCGCATCACCGAGGACTACGCCCGCGCGCTGCGCATCCCCGGCAAGGCGAGCTACATCGCCGTCCACGCCAACCATCCGCGCGAGTTCACCGAGGCCGCGAAGGCTGCGCTGGCACGCCTCGTCGACGCCGGTCACGTCCTCGTCAGCCAGAGCGTGCTGCTCAAGGGCGTCAACGCCGATATCGGGACGCTCTCGGCATTGATGCGCGCCTTTGTCGAGAACCGGGTCAAGCCGTATTACCTGCACCATCCCGATCTCGCGCCGGGCACCAGCCATTTCCGGCTGTCGCTGGCGGAAGGACAGGCCCTCGTCAAAAGCCTGCGCGGCAACCTTTCCGGCCTGTGTCAGCCGACCTATATCCTCGATATCCCCGGTGGGGCCGGCAAGATCCCGGTCGGGCCCGCCTTCCTTTCGGGCTGCGAGACGCCCGGCGCGCAAGGCTTCGCGGAGGATCGCCATGGCGACCTCCATGCCTATCCGCCGGTCTGAAGACGCCCTTGTCGCGGCGATCCGCGAAGGACTGAGCCATGTTGAATCCTACAGCGCCCGACAAGATGCCGCTCGCGATCGTCTCCGACATCGCTTGCCCCTGGTGCTTCATCGGCAAGACCCGGCTGGAGACCGCGCTCGCCAACCACAATCTCACCGAGCGCGTCGCCGTCACCTGGCTACCTTATGAGCTGAATCCGGAGATGCCGGCCGACGGCATGGACCGCACCGCCTATCTCGACGCCAAGTTCGGCCCCGGCAAGCGCCGCGAGATCGAACTCCGTCTGTCCGAGGCGGCGCTGGAGAGCGGCGTTACCTTCAACTGGGCGAAGGTGACGAAGAGCGTCAACACCCGCATGGCGCATATGCTCGTCGCCGCCGCCGCGACCGTGCAGCGCGGCAGCGAGATGACCGCGGCGCTGTTCAAGGCCTATTGGCAGGACGGGCGCGATATCGGCGATATCGAGACGCTGGTCGCGATCGCCGGCGAGCAGGGCTTCGACGAGCAGGCGGCGCGCGACGAGTTGTCCAATGACGAGCTGCGCGAGACCGTGATCGGGCTCGAAGCGCATGCCCAGAAGGTCGGCGTCACCGGCGTGCCCTTCTTCATCGTCGACGGCAAGCTCGCGGTCTCCGGTGCCCAGCCGCCGGAGGTCTGGACTCAGGTTTTTGCGCAGGTGCTGACGGCGAAGCCTAGTGTCGAGGATGAGTGACGCATTCCGCGGCGCGCCTTTGCCGTTCGATCGAAAAAAAGACCTGTCTCAAAAATGAGAAATCCTTGCGCCGCCACTCGAATCGTGCCTTTCACCCCGTAGCAGGTGGAGGGCAGGGCGATGACGCAGAAGATCAATGATCTCCGGGACCGCATGATCGTCGCGCTCGATGTGCCGACGGTCTGGGATGCCTACCACATCGTCTCCACGCTGGGCGACGGAGCGAGCTTCTACAAGATCGGTTATCGGCTTGCCTTCGCCGGCGGGCTCGACCTCGCCCGCCAGCTCGTGACCGAGGGCAAGAAGGTCTTCCTCGACCTCAAGCTGCACGACATCGGCAACACCGTCACCGAGGGCGTGGAATCGCTGACCAAGCTCGGCGTCACCTTCCTCACCGTGCATGCCTATCCGCAGACCATGCGCGGCGCGGTCGAGGGGCGCGGCGATGCGGCGTTGAAGCTGCTCGCCGTCACCGCGCTGACCTCCTATGACGATGGCGACCTGAAGGACGCAGGCTACGGCCTTGCGGTGCGCGATCTCGTGCGCATGCGTGCCCAGCAGGCCCGCACCGCCGGCGTCGACGGCATCGTCTGCTCGGCTGCCGAGACCGAGATCGTGCGCGGGGTGATCGGCCCCGACATGGCCATTGTCACCCCCGGCATCCGCCCGGCCGGAAGCGCTGTCGGCGACCAGAAGCGCACGCTGACCCCGGCCGAGGCGATCCGCGCCGGGGCGGATCATCTCGTCGTCGGGCGTCCCATCATCCGCGCGGCTGACCCGCGTGCAGCGGCCGCCGCGGTCATGGACGAGATTGCGGGCGCCGCTTAGTCTGCCGCTCCTTTCCTCCGGATACGGATACGGCAATGCCCAAGGGATATGTGATCGGTCGCGCCAAGGTGACCAATGCGACGCAATGGGCGGTTTATGCCGCAAAGGCCTCCGAGGCGATCAAGCAGTATGGCGGCACGCCGCTGGTTCGCGGCGGCCAGATGACGGTCGGCGAGGGCGAGGGCCGGGCCCGCAACGTCATCCTCGAATTCCCCGACTACGCCACGGCGAAGGCTTATCTGCTCTCGGCCGAATATGCCGAGGCGCGCAAGCTGCGCGAGGGCGCCGGCGAGATCGACCTCGTCGCGGTCGAGGGCGTGTGACCATGGCGAAAGGCTACTGGATCGCTCGCCTCGACGTGCAGAACGAGTCGGAATACGCGACCTACCGCTCGCTCAATGCCATCGCCTTTGCCAAATACGGCGGCAAGTTCCTGGTGCGCGGCGGCGAGTACAAGCTCGCCCGCGGCGAGGGCCGCAAGCACAACGTCGTCATCGAGTTCAAGGATATCGAGACGGCGCGCGCCTGCTACGAATCGCCGGAATACCAGGCGGCCGTGCAGCATCTCGCCAAGGTTGGCGCGGTCGATCTCGTCATCATCGGCGGCTATGACGGGGCGCAGCCGGGCGACTGAGATCGCCCAGGCTCAGCTTTCGAACAGGTTGCGATAGCGGCTCGGCTGCGAGCGCAGATACTGCTTCGGCGCCTTGATGCTGGCGCCGAGATGGGCGGCGGCATGCCATGGCCAGCGCGGCTCGTAGAGGATGCCGCGGGCGAGCGCGACCATGTCGGCATCGCCACCGGCGACCACCGCTTCGGCATGCTCGTAATCTGTGATCAGGCCGACGGCGATGGTCGGCACGCCGGTTGCCGCCTTCACCGCCCGGGCTAGCGGCACCTGATAACCCGGCGAAAGCGCGATCTTCTGCGCGGCCGAGACCCCGCCGCTGGAGACATGGACGAAGCTGACGCCGCGCGCCTTCAACGCCTCGCAGAAGGCGACGGTCTGCGCGATGTCCCAGCCGCCTTCGACCCAGTCGGTGCCGGAGACACGCACGCCGACCGGGATTGCAGCCGGAACCGCCTCGCGCACCGCGTCGAAAACCTCGAGCGGAAAGCGCATGCGGTTCTCGAGCGAGCCGCCATAGGCATCGTCGCGCTGGTTCGCCAGCGGCGACAGGAACTGGTGCAGCAGGTAGCCATGGGCACAATGCAGCTCGATCGCCTGCAGGCCGAGCCGCACCGCCCGGCGCGCCGTCGCGACGAAGGCCTCGCGGATCCGCTTCAGCCCGGCGGCGTCGATCGGCAGCGGCGGCCGGTCCGTGGCCTGCATCTGCAGCGCCGAGGGAGCCAGCGTCTGCCAGCCACGATCGTCGAGCGGGCGCTGGCCGCCGCCGGTCCAGGGGGAGTGGACCGAGGCCTTGCGACCGGCATGACCGAGCTGGATGCCGATCGGCATGTCGGAATGGCGACGGACCGCATCGAGCACGCGCGCCAGCGCCGCCTCGTTCGCATCGCTCCACAGGCCGAGATCGTCCGGGCTGATCCGGCCGTCCGCCTCGACCGCGGTCGCCTCGATGATCAGGAGCCCGGCACCCGACAGAGCGAGGTTCCCGAGATGGATCAGGTGCCAGTCCGTGGCCGAGCCGTCCTCTGCCGAATACTGGCACATCGGCGCGATCACGACCCGGTTCGTCAGATGAAGGCCGTCGAGATCGAAGGGCTGGAAGAGCTGGCTGGGCATGAACGTCTCCGGACGGGCGGTTTTGGACCCGTATGATGGCGGCTCAGGGCGAGATCAGCCAGATCGCTAGCGGGAAGGTGAGTGCGGCTGCGGCGGTCGAGATCACGATCGCAGCCGCGAGCGGGCGGCTGCCGGTGTCGAAACGTTCGGAGATGACAAAGACATTGGCCGCGATCGGCAGCGCCGCATAGAGCACGCCGGCCTGGACCCAGAACGGATCGAACTTCAGGACCAGCGCCAGCACCACCCAGGTCAGCAGGGGATGCAGGACAAGCTTGCCAACGACGAGCGGCAGGACGCCGCGCAGAGGCAGCTTGCCCTCGCGGCTCCACTGGAAGGCGGCGATGCCGAGCGCGAAGACGCCGACCGGCGCCGCCGATGCACCGAGGAAGAGCAGGAAACGGTCGACCGGCTCGGGTAGCGCAACCCCGCTCAGCGACAGGGCGATGCCGGCCATGATCGAGAGCATGAACGGGTTGACGATCGTGCCGCGCACGAGCTTGAGCGCGATTGAAAACGGCGAGCCCTGGCCGCGTCCGGCCTCGATCAGCCCGATCGAGAGCGGCACGATCAGGGCGGTGTCGCAGATCAGGCCGATCGCGATCGGCGCCGCGGCGCTGTCGCCGAGGAAGGCGAGCATCAGCGGGATGCCGAGGAAGGCGAAATTGCCGCCGACCAGCGCTTGGCCCCGCGACACGGCATTGGGGAAGGGCAGGCCGAGCAGGCGCCGCTGCAGCGCGATGGCGAGGGCGAGCACCGCGACCCCGATCAGCGCCAGCGCCGCGAAGAAGATGCCGTTCCACAACTCCGCGATCGGCTGGCGCGACATCACCCGCAGCACCATCGCCGGTGTCGCCACCATAAAGGCGAAGGTGTTGAACACCCTCACCGCGTCCGCCGTGAACAGCCCGCGCCAGGCGGTGAAGGCGCCGAGTGCGATCACCGCGAAGAAGGGCGTGCTGGTGGCGAGGAATTGCAGCATGAGGGCACCGCGGCCCGCAAGCCGGACCGGTTGCCGGCTCTAGCAGATTTCGGGCCGCGGTGTGTTCCGTTGCTGCCTAGTGGCCCTGCTTTTCCGGCAGGGCTGTCGGCTTCACTTCACTGCCGCGCCGGGCCTTCAGCACCGGCTCGACGATGAAGTGCATGCCGACGAGGCAGAGCCCGCCGACGCCGAGCCCGAACACTGCCGAGGCGGCTGCGGTCGTCAGCCATTCGAGCGCGCCGGTAAGCGCCGGCCAGACTTGCCCGACCGCGACGGCGACGCCGTGGATGCCATGCTCGATCCCGGCGAGCCCGTAGCCGGCGAGGCCGTGGATGATGATGCCGCCACCGACCCAGAGCATCGCCGCCGTGCCGACCGCGCTGAGCACCTTGAGGAAGGGCGGCATGCCGGTGACGAGGCCGCGGCCGATGAGCCGGACCGGCAGGATGCCGCTGCGCGACAGGGCGACGCCGGCATCGTCGGCCTTCACGATCAAGGCGACGACGCCATAGACCAGCACGGTCATGCCGAGCCCGACCACGGCCAGCACCAGCGCCTGCATCCAGAAGGAGGAGGCGGTGACACCGGCGAGCGTGATCGCCATGATCTCGGCCGAGAGGATGAAGTCGGTCTTGATCGCGCCGGCGATCTTCTGCTCCTCGAGTTCCTTGGCGTCGAGGATGTCGGTGCCGCCCTCGCCGGCCGCCTCGTCATGATGCGCATGTGGCATGATGAGTTCGTAGACCTTCTCGAAGCCCTCGAAGCAGAGATAGGCCCCGCCTGCCATCAGCAGCGGCGTGATCGCCCAGGGCGCGACGAGGCTGAGCACCAGCGCCGCCGGCAAGAGGAAGAGCAGCTTGTTCTTTAGCGAGCCGAGCGCGATCTTCCCAATGATCGGCAATTCGCGCTCCGCCGCGAAGCCGACGGCATAGCGCGGCGTCACTGCCGCGTCGTCGATGACGATGCCGGCCGCCTTGGCGCCGGCCTTGGTCGCTTGCGCCGCGGCGTCGTCGAGCGCAGCCGCGGCGACCTTGGCCAGGGCTGCGACGTCGTCGAGAAGGGCGAACAGTCCCGAACTCATGGCGTTCTCCAGGCGAGGCCGCAGGATGGGCGGCTGCGGGGCTGATAGGCGATCCGGTTTGCCCTGATATGACAGCAGCGAGGCGCCTGCAGGCAAGCGAGAGCGGATGCGGGCTTGACTCCGGAGTGCTTTGGAGTCGCTCTATGCTTGGAACAAAAAGTGAACATATACTCCAATGGCCGATGCACCCACCCGATCCCTGGCTGCCCTGCGGCAGAGCCTCGCTCTGGCGGGGCTGGCGCGCGAGCTTTCGCCAGTGGAGCGCGTCGCCTTCGGGACGCCCTCGCTGGACGAGCCGCTGGGTGGCGGCATCGCGCGCGCCGCTTTGCATGAGGTCTACGCCTCGGCCGGCGCCGACCTTCCTGCCGCGACCGGCTTCGCCGCGGCCCTGGCGCTGCGCGCCGCCGGGTCGCGGCCTCTGCTCTGGGTCCGGCAGGATTTCCTCGATGCCGAGGCCGGGCGCCTGCACCCACCGGGCCTGGCCGAGCTCGGTCTCGATCCCTCGCAGATCCTGCTCGTCAGGGTCAGGGACGGCGAGGGGGCATTGCGGGCCGGCGCAGAGGCGGCGCGCTGCGCCGCGCTCGGGGCGACGCTGATCGAGCCCTGGGGCGCACCGCGCCAGTTCGACCTGACAGCCAGCCGCCGCCTGGCGCTGGCGGCGGAGACCTCCGGCGTTCTGACCCTGCTGCTGCGGGTGGCGGCCGAGCCGGAACCCAGCGCCGCGAGTACGCGCTGGCAGGTCCGCGCCTTGCCGTCACGGCCGCGGGAGGCGCAGGCGCCGGGCGATCCCGCCTTTGGATTACGGCTGCTGCGCCATCGCGGCGGCCTTGGTGAGCGTGAGTGGCGTGTGGAGTGGGGCCGTGACGAACGATGTTTCCGGGACAGGATCGGGAGCGAGGGAGGCAAAAGGGATGCAGCGCCGCTATCTCGCCCTCTGGTTTCCCTATCTGGCGAGCGAGCGCCTGCGCCGGCGGGGCTCCGCCGGGCCGGATGAGCGCCCGCTCGTCCTGGTCGAGAAGGATCGCGGCGCGCTGCGCCTCGCCGATTGCGACATTCGTGCCGTCCGGCTCGGCTTGACCCGCGGGCTGACGTTGGCCGATGCCCGCGCCCGCATTCCGGAGCTCACGGTGGTCGAGGCCGATCCGGCCGCCGACCAGCGCCTGCTCGAATGGCTCGCCGCGCTCTGCGACCGCTTCACCCCGCTCGTCGCGCTCGATCCGTCGCACGGGCTCGTGCTCGACATCACCGGCTGCGCCCATCTCTTCGGCGGCGAGGTGGCTCTGCGCCAGCGGCTCGGTCTCGGCATGCGTCGGCTCGGCCTGAGCCTGCTCGCCAGTATCGCTGGCACGCCCGAAGCGGCCCGCGCCCTTTCCCGTTTTGGCGATTGCGCCGTCTCCCGTCCGGGCGAGGATGAGCAACGGACGCTGCCGCTGCCGGTCTCGGCATTGGAGGCTTCGGCCGAGACGGTGATCGCCCTGTCGCGCGCCGGGCTGAAGACGCTGGGCGACCTCGCCGGCCGGCCCTCGCACACGCTCGCCGCCCGCTTCGGCGAGGCGTTCGTCACGAAGCTGCGCCGCATTCTCGGCCGTGAGGATGCTCGCATCACGCCCTTGCGGCCACCGCCCGATTGCGTGGTCGAACGGCATTTTCCCGATCCGCTGCAGGATACCGACGGGCTCGAGGCGATCGTCGCCCGCCTGCTCGGCGAAGCCGGGCGCCTGCTCGAGGCACGTGGCGAGGGCGGGCGCGCCTTCGAGATCAGCTTCTTCCGCAGCGATGGCGCCGTGCGCCGGCTGGCGCTGGAGACCGGCCGGCCCTCACGCGATGCCGGCGCGATCCTGCGACTCTATCGCGAGCGCATCGACAGCCTGGCTGATCCGCTCGATCCCGGTTTCGGCTATGACGCGATCCGGCTCGCCGTGCCGGTCTGCGAGCCGCTCGGTACGCCGCAGGCGAGCCTCGACGGGCGCGCCGTCAAGGAGGAGGCGGTGGCAGATCTGGTCGACCGGCTGGTCGCCCGCTTCGGCCGCGAGCGTGTCCTGCGCTTCGTCGCGCAGGACAGCCATCAGCCTGAGCGTGAAGCTGCGCTGGTTTCGGCCGCGTCCGGCAAGGCGGACGCGGCATCCTGGCCCGTCTCGCAGTCGGACGAGCCGCCGGCCCGCCCGCTCCAGCTCTTCGAGCCGCCCCAGCCGGTCGAGACCCTGGCCGAGGTGCCGGATGGCCCGCCCTTGCGCTTCCGCTGGCGGCGCGTGCTGCACGAGATCGCCCGCGCTGAGGGCCCGGAGCGGATCGCGCCGGACTGGTGGCGTGATGGGCCGGGCGAGCACACCCGCGACTATTATCGCGTCGAGGATGCGCAAGGGCGCCGCTTCTGGCTCTTCCGTGCCGGCCTCTATGGTCGTGAGACGACGGCGCCGCGCTGGTATCTGCACGGGCTGTTCGCATGATCACCTATGCCGAACCCGTCGCCGCGAGCAATTTCTCCTTCCTGCGTGGTGCCTCGCCCGGACCGAACCTGGTGATGACCGCGCTGCTGCTCGGCCAGACCGGCCTCGGCATCGCCGATCGCAACACGGTTGCCGGCGTGGTGCGGGCCTGGAGCGCGCTGCGCGACCTGCGCGAGGACGGCGTATTGGCCCCCGAAAAGATTCGCGAGGGTGGCAGCCCCGGCGAATACATCTGGGTCGAGAACCCGGCCTTCGCCGATTTGCCCTTCACCTTGCCTCAGCTCCAGGCGATGGCGAAAGCCTTCAAGCTCGCCACCGGCAGCCGGCTCGTCTTCGCCGACGGCTCGCCCGACATCGTCGTCTACCCCGCCAATCGCGCCGGCTGGGGCCGGCTCTGCCGCCTGCTCACGACCGGCAATCTGCGCGGTGGCAAGGGCGAGTGCATCCTCAACCTCGAAGACCTGCTGAACGATGCCCGCGATCTCCTGCTGATCGTCATGCCGGAGCGCCGGCTCGATGGCCTGTCCGAGATCCTCGCCCGGCTCGATGCCGCTGCACCCGGCGCGGTCTGGCTCGCCGCCACCATGTCGCGCCGCGGCGACGATCGCCGCCGTCTTGCCCGGCTCAAAAGCATCGCGGCGCCGACCCGCACCCCTCTGATCGCCAGCAACGACGTGCTCTACGACGCTCCCGAGCAGCGCGACCTGCAGGATCTGCTGACCTGCATCCGCGAGGGCACGACGATCGACAAGGCCGGTCGCCTGATCGAGGCCAATGCCGAGCGCCATTTGAAGGCGCCGCAGGAGATGGTTCGGCTCTTCAAGGAGGCGCCAGAGGCGATCGAGGAGATCCAGTATCTCTTCGGCCGCATCGAGTTCGATCTCACGGAGCTGAAATACGAGTACCCAGACGAGCCGATTCCACCCGGCTGGAGCCCTCAAGCCTGGCTCGAAGACCTCGTCCAGAAGCGCGGTGAAATCCGCTATCCTGAGGGGGTGCCGGAGAAGGTCCGAGATCTGCTGGCCAAGGAACTCGCCCTGATCGCGAAGCTCGATTACGCCCGTTATTTCCTCACGATCCGCCAGATCGTCGACTTCGCCGAGAACAGGGGCATCCTCTGCCAGGGACGAGGCTCTGCCGCCAACTCTGCCGTCTGTTACGTGCTCGGGATCACCGCCGTGAACCCGGCCGAGAGCGACGTGCTGTTCGAGCGCTTCATCTCGACCGAGCGGCGTGAGCCACCCGACATCGACGTCGATTTCGAGCACGAGCGGCGCGAGGAGGTGATCCAGTGGATTTATGAGAAATACACGCGTGATCGCGCCGGGATTGCCGCGACCGTGATCCATTACCGGCCACGCAGCGCCATGCGCGAGGCCGGCAAGGCGCTAGGGCTGACCGAGGACGTCACCGCTCGCCTAGCCTCGACGCAATGGGGCAGCTGGGGCTCCGACATCACCCGCAGCCAGATCCGCCAGGCCGGGCTCGATCCCGACAACCCGGTGATCGCGCAAGCCGTGCGCTTCGCCGTGCGCCTGCTCGGTTTCCCGCGCCATCTCTCCCAGCATGTCGGCGGCTTCGTGCTGATGCGCGGCCGCCTCGACGAGACCGTGCCGATCGGCAATGCCGCGATGGACGACCGCACCTTCATCGAATGGGATCGTGACGATATCGATGCGGTCGGCCTGATGAAGGTCGATGTGCTCGCGCTGGGCATGCTGACCTGCATCCGCAAGGCGTTCGATCTGCTGCGCGATAAAGAGAGCATCGATCTGGGGCTCGCGGATGTCCCGCAGAACGACAAGGCGACTTACGACATGCTCTGCGAGGGCAAGTCGCTCGGCGTCTTTCAGGTCGAGAGCCGGGCGCAGATCAACATGCTGCCGCGCCTGAAGCCGCGAAAGCTCTATGATCTCGTCATCCAGGTCGCGATCGTCCGCCCCGGCCCGATCCAGGGCAATATGGTGCATCCCTATCTGAAGCGCCGCGCCAAGATCGAGGATGTCACCTACCCGTCTCCCTCGCCGGAGCACGGCCCGCCGGACGAGCTCTTCGAGGTCCTCAACAAGACGGAGGGCGTCCCGCTCTTCCAGGAGCAGGCCATGCGCCTCGCCATGGTCGCGGCGAAGTTCAGCGACATCGAGGCCAATGGTCTGCGCAAGGCGATGGCGACCTTCCGCAATGCCGGCACCATCGGCCAATACGAGGCGATGATGGTCGAGCGCATGGTGACGCGCGGCTATGAGCGCGACTTCGCCCAGCGCTGTTTCGAGCAGATCAAGGGCTTCGGCAGCTACGGCTTTCCCGAAAGCCATGCCGCCTCCTTCGCCAAGCTGGTCTATGTCTCCTCCTGGCTGAAATGCCACCACCCGGCGATCTTCGCCGCGGCGCTGCTGAATTCGCAGCCCATGGGCTTCTACGCTCCGGCCCAGATCGTCCGGGAGGCGCAGGAGAATGGTGGTGTCGGGCCGCGCCCGATCGATGTGAATTCCAGCGCCTGGGACAATCTCCTGGAGCCGGGAGGGCCGGGCTGGAAAAGCCGCTGGGCGCTGCGTCTTGGTTTTCGCCAACTCGACGGCTTCAAGGAAGACTGGGCGGAGCGCCTCGTCGAAGCCCGGACCGAGCCCTATCGCGATGTCGAGGAACTCGCCCGCCGCGCCCGCTTGCCGGCCCGCGCCATGCGCTTGCTCGCCGATGCCGACGCCTACCGCTCGATGGGGCTCGATCGGCGCGAGGCGCTCTGGGCGGTGCGCCGCCTGCCGGATGACGAGGCGCTGCCGCTGTTCGAGGTGGCACAGGCGCGCGAACTCGGCGCCGAGCAGGCCGCTGCACTGCCTGCTATGCCACTCGCCGAACATGTCGTCGCCGACTACCAGACGGCGCGGCTCTCGCTGAAGGGCCATCCCATGGGCCTGCTGCGGCCCCGCTTCGTCCGCGAGCGGATTGCCAGCTGCGAGCAGATGTCAGCGATGCGCGACGGGACCTGGGCCAGCGTCGCTGGCGTCGTGCTGGTGCGCCAGCGCCCCGGCAAGGGCAATGCCATCTTCATCACGCTGGAGGATGAGACCGGAATCGCCAATGTCGTGCTCTGGGCCCGCGATTTCGAGCGCTTCCGCCGCGAGGTCATGGCGGCGCGGCTGCTACTGGTCGAGGGCAGGGTGCAGAAGAGCCCGGAGAACGTGATCCACCTGATGGCGAAACGCGTCGTCGATCGCTCGGCCGAGCTGCTCAGCCTGTCCGATACCCATCGCGCCGAGATCGTGCTGACCCGTGCCGACGAGTTCCAGCATCCGCAGATTCCGCGGGCGCGTCATCCGCGCAATGTCCGCATCCTGCCGAAATCGCGCGATTTCCATTGAGGCCGGGAGCCTCATCACAACTGTGTCCAGCCGCCATTCTTTGAATGCTCTGGCGTGGCTAGGTTGTCGGCCTCACTGTCGGTTCGCACGCAGACCTAAGGAGACACCATGAACATCATCCGTGCCGGAACCCGGCCATCGGCGAAAGGCCCGAGTGACTGGTTCAGCGGCACCGTCCGCATCGATCCGCTGTTCAATCCGCATGCGCCCGAGCGCGTACAGGGCGCCAGCGTCACCTTCGAGCCGGGAGCCCGCACAGCCTGGCACACCCATCCGCTCGGCCAGACGCTGATCGTGACTGCGGGCTTCGGCCGCGTGCAGCGCTGGGGTGGTCCGGTCGAGGAGATCAGGCCGGGCGACGTGGTCTGGTTCCCGCCGGGCGAGAAGCACTGGCACGGCGCCGGGCCGGAGACAGCGATGACCCATATCGCCGTGCAGGAATCCCTGGACGGCAAGGTCGTCGACTGGCTCGATAAGGTCTCGGACGCCGAATATGACGGTCGCGGGCCTGCGGTGATGTGAGGCCGCCGCGCCCTGGAATGGGAAAGGCGGCCCTCAGGCCGCCTTCTTGCCCGCATCGAACGGGATTTCGATGTCGACGGCGAGCGTCGAGACCTGGGGTCCGCGCTCCATCCGGACGGTGACCTTGTCGTCGTCGACCTGCACATGCTTGGCGATCACGCGCAGGATCTCGTCGCGCAATTTGGTCACGAGGTCGGAGCCGTCGGCCGACAGGCGCTCATGGGCGAGCAGGACCTGCAGGCGCTCGCGCGCGGCGGGAGCCGACTGGGGCCGGAAGAAGAGACGACGCAGGTTCATGCCGCTTTCCTTCCGAAGATCTTGCCGAAGAAGCCGCGCTTCTCGCCGGGGATGGTCATCGGCAGGTTCTCGCCCTTGAGGCGACGCACCGCGTCGAAATAGGCGAGTGCAGGGGCGCTGCGCTCATCCGCCAGGGTGACGGGCGAGCCGATATTGGAGGCGCGCAGCACGTCCATGCTCTCGGGGATGATGCCGAGCAGCGGGATCGACAGGATCTCGAGGACGTCGTCCACCTTCAGCATGTCGCCGCGCTCGGCGCGGGCGGGGTCGTAGCGGGTGAGGAGCAGGTGCTTCTCCATGCGCTCGCCGTTCTCGGCCTTCAGCGTCTTCGAATCGAGCAGGCCGATGATGCGATCGGAATCGCGTACCGAGGAGACTTCCGGATTGGTCACGACGATCGCGATGTCGGCATGGCGCATGGCGAGGGTGGCGCCGCGCTCGATGCCGGCCGGGCTGTCGCAGATCACCCAGTCGAAATGGCTCTTCAGCGCGCCGATGACCTTCTCGACGCCCTCGGAGGTAAGGTTGTCCTTGTCGCGAGTCTGCGAGGCCGGCAGCAGGTAGAGCGTCTCGACCCGTTTGTCGCGGATCAGCGCCTGCGTCAGCTTGGCCTCGCCCTGGATCACGTTGACGAGGTCGTAGACCACCCGCCGTTCGGCACCCATGATCAGGTCGAGATTGCGCAGGCCGACATCGAAGTCGACGACCACGACCTTGTCGCCGCTCTGCGCCAAAGCTGCGCCCAGGGCGGCGGAGGACGTCGTCTTGCCGACGCCGCCCTTGCCCGATGTGACCACGATGACCTTGCCCATTGACCTCTCCTAGTTCCGGTGGACGCGTTGTCGTTTCAGGCGAGTGATCCGGCCGTGAAGATTTCACCTTCGAGCCAGAACTGGACGGGCTTGCCGCGCAGGCCGGGCTCCAGGTCCTCTGCCGTCTTGTAGTAGCCGTCGATGCCGACCAGCTCGGCCTCGAGCTTGCGGCAGAAGATGCGGGCCTCTGCGTTGCCCAGCGTGCCGGCCATCGCCCGCCCCCGCAGGGTGCCGTAGATATGGATCGAACCACCGGCGATGACCTCGGCGCCGGAGGCGACAGACCCGACGATGGTCACGTCGCCCTCGGCGAAGATCGACTGCCCCGAGCGCACCGGCTGGGTGACGACGAGCGACGCCGGCGCGGACCTCGCGGGCAGCGGCGCGGGGGGAGCCTCTGCCACGGTCTCGGCGACAGGGGCTTCCTGGGTCGGCTCGGCCGCTGGCTCCTCGATGTCTCCGGTGGTCTTTCCGCCCGACATGGCCGGCGGCAGATCGTTCCCGAGCATGGAGGGGCGTGCGCCCTCGATCCCCATGATCCGGACATTGCGCGCGCCGAGCTTGCCGACGAGATCGCGCAGCTGCGCGCGGTCGATATCGAGGCCCTCGACGTCGAGCACCACCGGCCGCCGCAGGAAGAAACCGGCGGAGCGGCCGGCGAGATCGTCGAGCCGCACCAGCCAGTCCTCGAAAGGCAGCTCGGGTGTCAGCGTCAGCGCAAGGTAGGATCGCCCCTTGAGGCGGATCGGCCGGGGTTTGGTTAACACGGCGGTCATCTTGGTAAATTTTCGGTTGCTCAGATGTAGGAATCGAATGGTTAACGAGCGGTAAATCGCTGGGGCGATTATCGGGGAGAACTGCTTGGAGAAGTGCTGGAATACGATATAAAACCGTTATTTATCAAATATTTATCTTTTTTGTCGCGTTCACGTTCTGCCGTAAAACCGATGAAGAGACGCCTTGCGGGATTACGTTGCTGTGTCGGTGGCTGTCCCGCGGCCAGCGCTGAAGGTTGGCGAGCCTGGTCGTGCTCCGGCCCGATCGCCCTTGACAGAAATCGCAGGCGCACTAGCACTCGTGGCAGCGGGAGAGATCGGTCCGACGTCAAAATCGGATCGGCGCCGACGGAGCAACCACCCCGGAAACTCTCAGGCAAAACGTACCGCTGCCGATGATTCGACTCTGAAAAGCAGAACCGCAGTTCTGCGCCGATGGTGCAAGTCGACAGTCCAGCTGATTGGGCGCGACGAAGCTCTCAGGCCAATGACAGAGGGGGTGCTGACGACCCGCATTGCGCGGGCAGGAGCACCTATGAGCACATCCGACATCTCGCGCGTCGCCGTGATCGGCGCGGGCATTACCGGCATCACCACCGCCTACAACCTTGCTCGGCGCGGCTGCGAGGTCACGGTCTTCGACCGCCAGCCCTATGCCGCGATGGAAACCTCCTTCGCCAATGGCGGCCAGCTCTCGGCCTCGAATGCCGAGGTCTGGAACAGCTGGGCCACGGTTCTGAAGGGTATCAAGTGGATGTTCACGCCGGGAGCCCCGCTCCTCGTCAATCCCAAGCCGTCCTGGCACAAGCTGTCCTGGATGGCGCAGTTCGTCGCCTCGATCCCGAAATACGAGGAGAACACGCTCACCACTGCCCGGCTCGCGATCGAAGCCCGCGCTCACCTCATGCAGATGGCGCGGGAGGAAGGCATCGCATTCGATTGCGAAGAGCGCGGCATCCTGCACTTCTACCACAGCAAGGCGGAGTTCGAGGCCGCGGCCCGCGTCTCGGCGCTGCTCGCCAGGGGAGGGCTCGAGCGCCGTGCCGTCACCCTGGAGGAAATCCGGGCGATCGAGCCGTCCCTGAAGGGCGAGTTCTACGGCGGCTTCTACACCCCGTCTGACTTCACCGGCGACATCCACAAATTCACCAACGGGCTCGCCCGCGCCTGCGAGCGCCGGGGGGTGAGGATGCGCCTGTCGAGCGAAGTGCTCTCGATCGAGCACGGCGCCGGTGAGGCTGTTCAGGTGACCTGGAGGCCGACGGAAGAGGCGGGCGAGGTCGGCACGCAAAGCGACCGGTTCGACCGCATCGTGGTCTGCGGCGGTGTCGCATCCCGCCAACTCGCCGCCGATCTCGGCGATCGCGTCAACGTCTATCCGGTGAAGGGCTATTCGATCACGGTCGATCTTCCGGAAACGTCGGATCAGCGGGCGGCACCATGGACGAGCCTGCTGGATGACCGCGCGAAGATCGTAACCAGCCGGCTCGGCGCCACTCGTTTCCGCGTCGCCGGAACGGCCGAGTTCAACGGCTACAACAAGGACATCCGGGCCAGCCGGATCGAGCCGCTCGTGCAAGGTGCCGCACGCACTTTCCCGGAATGAGCACGCGCCAGGTCACGCCCTGGGCCGGCTTGCGGCCGATGATGCCCGACATGCTGCCGAGGGTCATGCGCGGGCGCAATCCGCGTGTGTTCTACAACACCGGCCACGGCCATCTCGGCTGGACCTTGTCAGCCGCGACGGCCGATGCCGTGGCGGCGCTGGTGACCGCGCGGCCGAACGCCGTCTGACCGAGAAGACGGGGCAGGCGACCGGCGCTCTTGCGTTCGGGCGCCTGCCCGATTGTCATGGCAGCTTCAGGTTGCGGTAGGCGGAGAAGAGCGAACCCAGGACGGCGAGTGCTGCTTCAACACGTGCCTACCATTCGATGATATCACTTGTGTCGGGAGGGACGGTTTCGCACCCTGCCTTGTTCCGATCCCGCATTTGTTTCCGCTAAACAGCCTCCATGAACTCTCCTGCACGACACGATAACGGGATCGCGGTCGCTCCCGGGGACGCGGCCGGGCCGATCGTCGTCCTGAACGAGGCCCTGAGCTTCTGGGGTGGTGTCGATCCCGCGACGGGAGTGGTCATCGACGTGCACCACCCCTCGCACGGCGTCTCGCTCGCCGGTGCGGTCGTGATGATGCCGAGCAGCCGAGGCTCCTGCTCCGGTTCGGGTGTGCTGCTGGAACTCGCGCTTTCGGGCAGGAGCCCCGCGGCCCTGATCTTCACCGGTCCGGAGGATACGCTGACGCTCGGCGCGATCGTCGCCTCGGAGATGTTCGGGCGCCGCATTCCCGTCATTCGCCTTCCGGACGAAGCCTTTGTCACCCTGTCCTCCGCGGCCGGCGCGACGATCGCACCGGACGGCATAACTGCGGACGGCGGGCGTGTGCGGATCCCCCTCTCTGCGACGGGCCATGGCGACCTGCAGCTGTCCCCTGCCGACAATCGCATGCTCGCCGGGGCCGACGGGATCGCTGCCCGGCAGGCGATGAGCATCATCTGCGCCATGGCGAGCCAGCAGGGAGCGACCGACCTCATCGACGTGACGCGGGCCCATGTCGATGGCTGCATCTATGCCGGCCCGGCCAATCTGATCTTCGCCGAGAAGATGGAGCAGCTCGGAGCGCGCGCCCGCGTCCCGACGACGATGAACGCCATCTCGGTCGATCATGCCAACTGGCGCCGCCAGGGCGTGGCACGCGATTTCGGCGAGCCGGCGACGCGCCTCGCCGATGCCTATGTGCGCATGGGCTGCCAGGCGAGCTTCACCTGCGCGCCTTACTCCCTGCCGGATCCGCCGGGTTTCGGAGAGGCGATCGGCTGGTCGGAATCAAATGCGGTGATCTTCGCCAACTCCGTGCTCGGAGCCCGGACGGCGAAGCATCCGGACTTCCTGGATTTCTGCATCGCCGTTACCGGCCGGGCACCGCGCGCCGGAGCTTTTCTCGACGAGGGCCGGCGGGCGCGCCGTGCGGTCCGGATCGACCTGCCTGACGGCGCGGACTCCTCGGCCTGGCCCCTGATCGGCTATCTCGCTGGCCTTGCCTCGCCCGATCGAATCCCGCTGATCAAGGGCCTCACAGAGACGCGGCCGTCACGAGACGATCTCAAGGCGCTCTGCGCCGCCTTCGGAACGACTTCCGCTGCGGCCATGCTGCATATCGAGGGCATCACGCCGGAAGCGGACAGCCTCGGAGGCGCTATCGAAGACGAAGTTTTGGTGACGCGCGAAGACCTTGCCGCCGGCTGGCGCAAGCTGAGCAGCGGCCCCTCGGAGGTCGATCTTGTCGCCATCGGCAGCCCTCACGCCTCGCTCGACGAATGCCGGGCTGCCGCGGAACGGCTCGATGGCCGCCCTCTCGCCAAGACCGTCTCGGTCATCATCACGGCGGGAAGAGAGGTTGTGGCCGCAGCAGAGGCCGACGGAACGATGACGAAATTGCGGGAGAGCGGCGTCGACGTCATTCCCGACCTCTGCTGGTGCTCGATCACGCGCCCGGTTTTCCCGGAGCAGGCCAGGGTCGTCCTGACTACCTCTGGAAAATACGCTCACTACGGGCCGGGGCTCTCCGGCTGCACGGTGAGGCTCGGGACCCTCGACGACTGCATCGAGGCTGCTCTCACCGGTATCGCGCCCGCCCGTTTGCCGGCCTGGCTTGCCGGGCCAGGCTGAATTTGGCTGGCGCTATCTACGGTCATGCTTTGCGCGGTGCCGATGTGACCAGCCAGATGCCGAGAACGATGACGGCGAAGCCTGCCAGGTGGAACCAGGCGATCTGCTCGCCGAGCACGATGAAGCCCAGCGCAGCGCTGGTCGGCGGCAGGAGGTGCATGAACATGCCGGTCCTGCCGGGGCCGAGCACAGCGACCGAACGGTTCCAGAAGACATAGGCCAGGATCGACGGGAAGAGCGCGAAATAGACCAGCGCGCCGGCGGTCGCCATGGTGAGCCGGAAGCCGCCTTGCATTGCATATTCCCAGGCGACGGCCGGCAGATGGAACAGGGCGCCGAAGAACACGGTCACGCCGAGGAACGCCATCGCAGGCAGCCCTGCCGACCGCCAGCGGATCAGCACGGTGTACAACGCCCAGCAGCTCATGCCGGCGAAGACCAGAATATCCCCCCGGTTGAGCGAGACATTCAGAAGCATCCTTGGATCCCCGCGGCAGATCACCAGAACCGCCCCGCAGAGCGAGAGTGCGATCCCGGCAAGTTGCTGCCGCGTCAGGCTCTGCTTCAGGATCAGATAGGCCAGCAGGAAGGTCACGACGGGGAGCAGGGAATTGACCAGTGCTGCGTTGGCGACTGGTGTGTAGTGCAGCGCCGCATAGACGAAGCAGTTGAATGCGGTCACGCCGATCGCGCCGAGCAGCGCGAGGAATGGGATGTTGCCGCGAATGCGCGGCCAAGCGTCGACGACTGGCCGCCAGCAGAACGGGAGCAAGATGAGAAGGGCGAGACTCCAGCGCCAGAACGACATCTGTACAGGCGGTATCGTCTCGCGCATCAGCCGTGCGATCAGGAAATTGCCCGACCAGAACAGCGGCGGGAGCGTCGCCAGCCAATAGGCGCTGCGCGGGATGCCTGCCTGCTCCTTCGAAGCCGGGATCGTCCCGCCGACAGGGTCAGTGCGCATCCGAGGGGCGCCTGGTGCCGGGCAGCTCCGTGTAGCGTCCGAGGATCACATTCACGCCGACGGCCAGCAGGAAGACGACGATCAGCAGCGCGTACATGCGCGGCATGTCGAAGGTCGCATAGGTCTGGATCACCGCGTAGCCGAGCCCCTGATTGGCGAGCTTGGTCTCGGCCAGCAGCGTGCCGATGATGGCGACGCCGAGCCCGATGCGCAGACCGTTGATGACCGGAGCGCGCATCGCCGGAAGGTAGATCTTGGAAATCATCTGCCCAACATTGAGCCTGAAGCTGAGGCCGACCCGGATGAGCACGGTGTCGATCTCGCGCATCGCCGCGGCGACACTGATCGCGACCGGAAAGAACGAGGACAGCGCCCCCATCGCGACCTTGGAACCCGGCCCGACGCCGAACCACATGATCAGCAGCGGAAAGAAGATGATCTTCGGGGTCGGCCCGAGATAGTGCAGCAGCGGTTCATAGGCACGCTGCAGGAAGCGGTTCGTCCCGAGCAGAATGCCGACCGCGACCCCACCGCCGCCGCCGATGAGGATCGCGAGCGCGACCTCGCCGGCGGTGACGCCGAGATTGGCATAGAAGGTCGGCTCGACCAGGAGATGGGCGAGCGCGCGTAGGATGAGTAGCAGCGACGGCACGACGTCGCGGTAGAGCAATCCCGAGCGCGCTGCGATCTCCCAGATCGCCAGAAGTACCACGACGATGCCGATCCGCGTGATCAGCACGGCGCGTGCCTGGTCCATCTTCGCCGGGCGAGTTTCCGTCCGGCCAAGCGTTGTTGTCGTCATCGCGCCGTCACTCCGGGTAGACGAGGCCGTCGATGCGCCGGCTCATTTGCGCGGCGGAATCTGGATCAGCTCGGCGAGCTGTTCCTTGGTCAGCGGCTGGGCCGTATATTTGAGCGCCACCGCGTCGGGAACGATAGTGTCCAGCCCAACGATCTTGTCGGGGTCGAGTGCTTCCTTCGGGAAGAAATCATCCCGCGTGCGCCTGGCGATGGCCTCCGGAATCCCGACGAAATCGGCATAGGCCTTGATTGCCGCGTCGCTGGAATACATTGCGTCGATGGTCTCGCGGTAGGCGGCCATGTAGCGATCGATCACGGCCTTCTTGTTCTGGAGCGCGCTGGTGTTGGTGATCAGCAGGCGGACCGTCTGGCTCTTGAAGGCCTGGGTGTCGTTACCGGTTGCGACGACGCGGATCTCGCCCTTATCGAGTTGCGGCAGGCCGAAGGGCGGCGCAGCCCAGCCGACATCGATCTGGCCGGACATCACCTGGGTCAGCGTCGGCGCCGGGCCCCCGGTCGCGGTCGGCCGGATCTTGAGGCTGTTCTCCTTGATGAAGGCGTTGACGACGCCATGGGTCGACGAGCCATTGGTCGAGAACGAAACCGTATGGTTCTGCAGGTCCTTGAGCGCCTTCACCGGAGAGTCGCTTTTGACATACCAGTAAAGATCCTTCGCCCCGGTGGTCTCCGCGCCCATGATGCGGATCGGCGCGCCCTTCGAATAGGCCGAGAGCGCGCCCATGATGCCGCCGGCGACGCCGATGTCGACGCTGTTGGAGAGCACCGCCTGCTGGGTCTCGCCGCCGCCCTGGGTGTAGAGCATCTCGAGCTCGAGATTGTGCTTCTTGAAGATGCCGAGCCTCGTGCCGACTTCCGACACCGAGGTATCCCAGTTGCCGCGCTGGCCGATCGCCAGCTTGAGCTTGTCCTGGGCGGCAGCGTCCTGCGCGATCGAGAGCGCGAAGCCGAGTGCCGCAAGCGTCGACATGACCGTCTTGAATGTCGTCATCCTGTCCTCCCCTGGCGCCAGCTCGGTGCGGCTGGCCTTCGTCGTCTTGCCTTCGCTTCTGTGGCGAAGTGGAAACTCTGGAGATTGTTCGGCTCCCTCAGATCTTGAAGGCCTCCAGCGTGCTGGAATGAAAGAGCTCCTCGACCGAAAGCCGCCGCGAGGACAGTCCCTGGCTATGATGGGCCTGAAGGAACGCTTCCAACGCGTGGCGGTTGGGGCCGACACCATAGGACCAGAAATCCTGGCCCATCAGGCTGCGTGCCGCCTGCAACTGCTCCTCGACGAAAGGCAGCGTGATCTTGGTGGCGGAGGTGTCCGTGAGCTTGGCGAGAGCCGCGGCCTTGGACTGCTCGAAGGCTTTCAGCAAGGCGGCCGGCAGCCAGGGCTGGGTCTCGACGATACTGCGCCGTACGCACAGCACATGCATGATCGGAAAGATGCGGGTGCGCCGATAGTAGTCTGACGCGGCAGCGGTCGGGTCCGGGAACAGGCGCGCGATCTTGGGGTGCCCTGCCTCGAAGGCCGGTGGTGACCGCGGCCCGATATAGGCATCGATCTCGCCGTCCATCAGCATCTCGTTGAGCGAGCGGTCGGCCGGCGCTTGCACGACCGTGATCTCCGGCGGCAGCTCGATGCTGATCTTCTCGGCGCGGCCCGGCTGCTCCAGGCCGCCACGAACCCAGGTCGCCTCGCTAGGCTTCACGCCATAGTCGTTTTCGAGGATCGCGCGGATCCAGACGCAAGCCGTGAGCTGATATTCCGGGCAGCCGATGCGCTTGCCCCTGAGATCCTCGGGACGAGCGATGCCGCGGTCGGTCCTGATGAAGATGCCGGTGTGGCGGAAGGCGCGCGACAGGAAGGCGGGAACGCCGACATAAGGGCTGTCGCCACGCGCCGTCTTGAGAGTGAAGCTCGACAGCGAGGCCTCGCAGACGTCGAACTCGGCATGACGGAAGGCACGGAAGAAGATTTCCTCCGGCACCAGCTTCATGAAGACGGGGTCGACGCCGTCGATCTGGACCGCGCCGTCGAGCAGGGGGCGATTGCGATCATAGTCGCCGATGGCGATGGACAGGCGCAGATCGGACACGCATTCCTCCCGGCCGGCACGTCGGGCGCGCCATCATTTTGCGGCAGAGTGCGCCGCGCCGGCGGAGGGCACAAAGACTTCCGCGAAATGAGAACAAGACGCAGGCCGTATGGCAGGCAGTTCAGGAGCCGACGCGACGGGCGAGCGAGCCCAGCGATTCCAGCAGGTGTTCGGTGACCGAGGCGAAGAAACGATCGACCGCCTCCTGCTGGCGGAAAGCCGGTGCGTTGCCGGGCCTGATCAGGTAGAGCGTCCGCTTCGGCGGCTGGTCCGAGATGCGCTGCATGGCGAGCTTGCCGGCGCGCAGCTCCTCGATCGCCGTGCCATAGGGTATGACGCTCGCCGCCGCGCCGCGCACCACGAGAGCGCGCATCGCCGGAATGGATTGCGCTTCGTAGACGATGCGCAGCGGCAGCGAGAATTTCTCGGCAGCGGCCTTGAGCAGTTGCTGGACCATGTCGCGCTCGCCGGCCTGCACGAGGTCGTGGCTCAGGGCCTCGGCCAGGGTCACCGTCTCCGGCAGCGGCCCGTCGGCGATCGGCCGGATGAGCACCAGCTCCTCTTCGAACAGGGCCGTCCGTTCGATGCCCGGGCGCGGCTGGTCGATGCCATAGGCGAAGGCCGCGTTCAGCTCGCCGCGCTCCATCGCGGCGATGAGGCCGTGGCTCAGCTCCTCGACCAGGCTGAGCGAGACCGAGGGCATCTTGTTCTTGGCGTCGATCAGCAAGTCGGGGCCGAGCTGGAGCATGATGCTCGGCGTCAGCCCCATCGTCAGCATTTCCTGATCGTTCCCGGACAATGCCCGAACATCGCGCCTGGCGTCCTCGACCTCCTTCAGGATGCGTCTTGCGCGCTCCAGCAGCAGCTCTCCAGCCTGCGTCAGCACGACGCCGCGCGAATGGCGCAGCAGAAGTTCGGTCTGGAGGTTCTGCTCGAGCTGCCGGATCTGCAGGCCCAGCGCAGGTTGCGCGACGTTGAGCTGCTCCGCTGCCTTGGTGATGTTCCCGACTTCGGCGATCCCGACGAAATATCGAAGCTGGCGGAGATTGATCGCGGCCTCCCGGGCATGTCTTGTTGGAGGCCATCATGCGGCGCTTCAGCAGTCGCGACAAGGCGCGGCCTGGCCGCTAGCGACCCGGCCGGAACCAGCGTTCCATGCGCTCGAGTGCCGCGAAAATGACGACGCTGACAAGAATGACGAAGACGATCGTCGCGAAGACGCCGGCGAGGTCGTAGCGTTCCGCGAGATCGTTGATCAGCTGGCCGAGCCCACCGAAATTGATCAGGAACTCGACGCCGATCAGGTTGATCAGCGCGAAGACGAGCCCGAGGCGAACGCCGACGAAGATCGTCGGTATGGCGGCGGGGAATTCTATCTTCCAGAACTGCTGCGAAGGCGTGAGATTATAGCTCAGCCCGACATTGATCAGGCTCTTCCTGACGCCCTTCAGCCCTTCCAGCGTCTTGAGGATGACCGGAGCGAGGCCAGCCACGAAGCCCATGGCGATGATCGTGGCCGCGCTGCGCCCGAAGATGACGAGGAAAAGCGGATAGGCCAGCACCACGGGCGCAGCGGCCACTGCGGCGACCCAGGGCTCGGTTGCGAGCGCGAGGATCCGAACCTTGTAGAGCAGCACGCCGAGCGAGACGCCGACGATGGCGACGAGGACGCTCGCGGCCAGCGCCTCGCTCCCCGTCATCATCAACCGCTCCAGCAACTGTTCCTCGGCGAACAACCGGCCGAAGCTGCCGAGCACGGCCGAAGGCAACGGGATCACGAACCGGTTCAGGAGGCCAAGCAGCAGGAGAACCTCGACCACTCCCAGAGCGAGGCCGACCGTGGCGAAGCCGATCGCGAGAGGCGGAATTCCGGCGAGCCGCATGGTTCAGCCCTTCCGGCGGCGGGCGCCCGCCTCGGATTCGGCCATGCCGCGCGAGGCCTCCTCGCGCAGATCGTTCCAGATCTCGGCGACATGGCGGCCGAAAGCCTCGCTGCCGACGACGTCGCCGGTGCGCGGCCGCGGCAGGCGGATGTCGACGATGCGCTTCACCTTGCCGGGGCGGAACGTCATGATGATGACCCGGTCGGAGAGCTGCACGGCCTCGGTGATATTGTGGGTGATCAGCAGGGTGGTCTGCTTCAGCGTCTCCTGAATTTTCAGGACCTTGTCGCCGAGCAGCAGGCGGGTCTGCTCATCCAGCGCGGCGAAGGGTTCGTCCATCAGCAGGATCTTGGGCTCGAACACCAATGTGCGGGCGATGGCGACGCGCTGGCGCATGCCGCCCGATAGTTCGGCCGGGTAACGCTGCTCGAAGCCGTTCAGGCCGACCATGTCGATGAAGTGCCGTGCCGCCTCATGTCGCTCGGCCTTGCGCACGCCCTTGACCTCGAGCGGGAAGGCGACGTTGTCGAGCACAGTCCGCCAGGGAAAGGTCGATTCCTCCTGGAAGACCATGCCGATCGAGGGATGTGGGCCCGAAATCACGTCGCCGCCGACGCTGACCTTGCCCTCATAGCCGCGGACCAGCCCGCCCAGAATGTTGAACACGGTCGACTTGCCGCATCCCGACGGCCCGATGATCGAGACGAACTCGCCGCGCTCGACCGAGAACGACATATCGTCGACGGCGATGATGGCGCCCTCGCGCGTCTCGAAGCGCATCGTCACGCCGTCGATGACCAGGTCGGCCTCTTTCACGGTCTCGGCTAGACGCAGTTTGGCGGCCGAAGCGGGCATTGAGCGCTCATCCCTTGGCTGGCCGTCGCTCATCGCTCCAACCCTCGCCGAGCTGCGACGGCAGCTGGATGGCGCGCAGTGCGGACGCGCCCGGAGCGGTCGAGGCCCGACTGAGTCGGCGGCATGTCATCCTTCCCTCGCGCGGCCGTCTTCGCTTCAGTTCGCGGCCTACGCAGTCGCCACGTTAGTGAGGCGGCGCGGGCAAGGTCCAAGATTATCTTGCTTGGCCAGTCAAACTTTTCAGGATGGGCGGGTGCGGGCGCTATCGAGAGCGCGGTTGCGGCCTATACTGGCCTCGGAGGCGTGAACGATCGTGGCGACGACAGGGGACGAAAACGTTGGGCGGGCCGGAGCGCTGGACGACCTGCCGTTCGAAAGCAGTGTCGGCTACCAGCTGCGGATGGCGAACCGCGCAACACAGCGCTACCTGCAGAGTAAGATCGAGCCGCACGGCGTCACTACGGGCATGTGGTATTTCCTGCGGGCCCTCTGGCAGGAGGACGGATTGACGCAGCGCGAGCTGTCCCGCCGCATCGGCACGATGGAGCCGACGACGCTCGCTGCACTCACCGCCATGGAGAAGGCCGGGCTGATCAGCCGCGAACGCGACCTGCATGACAGGCGAAAGTTGCACGTGCTGCTGACGCCGAAGGGCCACGCTCTCAGGGCCGAACTCTTGCCGATGGCGCAGGAAGTGGTCCAGCAGGCGACCGCCGGTTTCACGCCAGAGGATCAGGCCCGTTTTCTCGGCTATCTCGCCGCAGTCCAGCGCAATCTCGCCGATGTGCCGGACGTCGCTGACCCTGCCGGAGCCGCCTGAACAGCCCTGGCGCTCAGTCCTTCGGCGTTTGCCCGGCATGGCGCGTCATGCCGGCCGCCATCGCCGGATTATAGCCGGGCAGGACGCGGGCATCGATCAGTACCGACGCGCCGGCCTTGGCTGCCTTCACGGCGTCGGCCACCGCGTCGCGAAGGGCAGCGACTGTCCGGACCGGGCCGAAGCCTAGCAGCCCCTGCGCCCTGGCGATGGCGGCGATATCGATATCGGGCTCGTCGATGCGCTGGCCGATCCACTTGTTCTCGACCGGACGCTGGCGCTGCTTTGCGACGCGCTCCTGATGGATCTCGTCATTGTAGAAGGAGCGGTTGTTCGAGACGATCGCGACGAAGGGCAGCTTGTAATGCGCCGCCGTCCATAGAGCGGAGGCCGCCATCATGGTGTCGCCATCTCCCAGAACCGCCACCGGGAGCCGGCTCGAGCCCTTGAGCGCCAGCGCCGCGCCGATCAGCATGCCCGGCCCCGAGCCGATGCCGGCGCCACCGTCGATGCCAAGATAGTCGAGCGGATGCCGGAAATGCCAGGCCTCGGTGGCCCAGCCGAGCGGCAGGCGAACCAGGCTGATCACCTCATCCTGCAAGGCCTCGCCCATAGCCGCGGCGAGCGAAACAACGTCCAGCGGGCGCTCGCCATCGAAGGCCAGCGCCGGCAAGGTCGGGCGGACGGCCGGGGCCGTGCCGGGGCCGGCCCCCAATGCGTCGGCGATCAGGTGCATGGCCGCATCGGGATCGGCGGCGAGATGCAGATCGGCCGGCGCGAGGGCCTGATGGTCCATGCTCCAGCCATTGTGCAGATGGTGATCCAGCGAGACGCTGATCACGCGGGCCGATGAGGCGCTATCGGCCTGGCGCAAGGTACCGCCGAGATCGACCCAGTCGAAGGCGAGGATGACGTCGGCGCCGCGGATGGCATCGACCGCCTGGGCATCGAGGAAGAAGGACGGCTTGGCTGCGTGCAGAGGATGGTCCGTCGGGAAGACGGCCGCGGTCTTGATGTCGGTGAGCACGGAAGCGCCGAGATGCTCGGCCAGCGCAACACGGCGGGCCCAATCGCCCTCCGAGCGCGACATCCGGCCGAACAGGATGAGCGGTGCCTTCGCGTCCCGCAGCAGCTCCGCCACTCGGCTGATCTCGGCGGCTGCCGGAACGCTCGGCGAAGCGACGGCGAAGCGTTTCGGGTCAGGGAGAGGCGGCATCTCCTCGAGCCGCTTCTCCTGCATCGAGACATCGAGGCAGACATAGGTCGGGGCCTGCGGCGCACTGCGCGTGAGGTTTGTCGCGCGGATCAGCGCGTCGACCGTGGCCGCCACCGAGACGGGCTGGTCGTCCCATTTCACATAAGGCCGGATCAGGGCGCCCTGGTCCTTGGCGGTGTGCAGCCAGTCGATCCACGGCCTGCGCTCGGCTGCGTCGACGGGGCCGGTCGCGCCGAGGATCAGCATCGGAACGCGATCGCACCAGGCATTGTAGATCGCCATCACACCGTGCATCAGGCCGACATTGCTGTGCAGGATCACGCCCATCGGCTTGCCCGTCACCTTGGCGTAGCCATGGGCGACCGCGACGGCGTGCTCCTCATGCAGGCACAGCAGCATCTGTGGCTGCTGGTTGCCGAGATGATTGACGAGGCTGTCGTGCAGGCCGCGGAAGCTGGAGCCGGGGTTCAGCGCGAGATAGGGGATGTCGAGCGCGCGCAGCATCTGCGCGACGACGTCGCTCCCCCAGATGCCATTGTCGCTCGACGCAACGGGCACATCGATACCGGACAGCGTCAGGTCGTTCATGGCGTTTCCCCGGTCGGTTTAAGAGCGACGATGCGACCGACTGCCTGGAAGCAGCGGTCCCGGCCGTCCCTGAAGCGTCAGCTCGGTAGTTTCAGGCTGACATGGATGTTCTTTTCCTGAGTGAAGGCGATGAGCTCGCCGAGGCACTCCTCGCGGCCGATGCCGGACTGCTTCCAGCCTCCGAAGGGCGTGCCCAGGAAATGTTTCGCGACTTCGTTGATCCAGACGAAGCCGGCCTCCGCCGCCAGCGCGGTGCGGTGCGCCTTGACGAGATCATTGGTCCAGATCGAGCAAGTCAGCCCGTATTCGACGCTGTTGACCGTCTCCAGCATCTGCGCCTCGTCGCTCCAGGGCATGACCGAGAGGACCGGGCCGAAGATCTCCTCGCGCGCGATCCGCATCTGCGGCGTCACATCGGCGAAGATCGTCGGCTCGATGTAGAAACCCCCGGCGAGTCTGGGATCGTCCGGCACGCGACCTCCGCAGACCAGCCTGGCGCCCTCGGCCTTGGCCGAGGCGATGAAATCGAGGATGCGGGCGTGCTGCGTCCCACTGACGATCGCGCCCATGGTCGTCGCCTCGTCCGTGGGAATGCCGGGCACGAAGCCGGACAGCTTCGCCGGCAGCCGGGCGAGAACCGCTTCATAGATGTCGCGGTGGATGAACGCCCGACTGGTCGAGCCGCAGGACTGGCCGCACCAGGTGAAGTTCATGCCGCCGACGACCGCGGCGGCGACGCGCTCTGGATCGGCGTCGGCGAAGGCGATCAGCGCGTTCTTGCCGCCGAGCTCCAGCAGCACGGGCTTGATCGTGTCGCTCGCCGCCTTCATCACGGCGCGGCCGGCCTGGACGCTGCCGATCAGCGCGACCTTGTCGATGCCGGGATGAGAGGCAAGCGCCGCTCCCGCCTCGCGCCCGCCGGGCACGACGCTGAGAACGCCCTCCGGCAGCAGGCCGCCGATGAGTTCGGCCAATCTGAGCGATGACAGCGGCGCCTGCTCCGGCGGCTTGATGATGACGGCGTTGCCGGCCGCCAGCGGCGCCGCCATCTTGCCGGCGCAGAACATGAACGGGTGGTTGAAGGCGAGGATGCGGGCGACCACCCCGAGCGGCTGGCGCACCGTCAGGTTGATCGCATCAGGCCCTATCGGAATGGTATCGCCCTTCATCTCGGTGACGAGGCCGCCGAAGAAGTCGAGCTGTGCCGCCGCTATACCGGCGTCGCCGATCATCTCGCGCACCGGATTGCCGCAATTGGCGGCGTCGAGTGCGGCGAGTTCGCGAGCATTCTCGCGTACGACCACGGCGATCGCCTTCAGGATGCGCCCGCGCTCGAGCGGCGGCACCTGGCGCCAGATCCTGAAACCCGCTCGCGCCGCTGCGACCGCAGCATCGACATCGGCTGCGGACGCCTCGGCGACATCGCAGATGGGCTCGTTCGTGCCGGGGTTCAGCGTCGCGGCATAGCGTCCGGACAGCGGATGACGCCAGCTTCCGCCGATATAGAGGCTGCGGCCGGTCGGCGCGGGCTTGTCGAGCATGGCTGGTCTCACGGCAGGGTGTGCACGTCGGCGCGAACACTCGCGCACGCACAGCCCGCGTTCAAAGACTTTCCCGCTTTGGCCGCGATGCCGAAAAACTACTTCGCAGTTGCGAGAGGTGCGGTGCCCCGGCGGGTCAGCCCCGTGCAGCCGCCATCTCGGCTTCGGTCTCGTCCTGCTCCATCCCGTCGAGCACCGCGACCTCCTCGCTCGACGCTCCGAGCTTGCGCCAGTCCTCGCTCTTGGGGACGATGCCCTGATAGGAGCGCAGCTTGGCCTGCGGGATATGCGGCTCGATCAGGCCGATGGCTTCGCTGCCGGCGGCGTGCTTGCGCGCCGCATCGATCATCACGCGGCGGAACTGGACGATGGCGATGTCGCTGGCGCCGAGGCGCTCGCTGGTGCGATCGGCGATCGGTCCCATCGATTCCCACATCATGATGTCCTGGTTCGGGATCCCCGGCACGCCGGTGAAATCCCCCAGCTTCATCGCTTTGCGGTCCTGCAGATAGTTGTTCGCCTTGTTGCGCAGCATCGGCTTGTAGGTCTTGTCGAGATCGATGCCGACCTGCGCCACGCAGAACTTGCGCCAGCTCTCCTGGTCGATGCAGTCGTCATTGCCCCAGGCGATGAAGTGGAAATAGCTGGATACGTCGTCCTTGGGCACGATCACCGTGGCGACGTTGTAGGAGGCATTGGGCGGGATCAATGCCGCGAAGGGCGCAACGAAGACCGTCAGCCGGATGTAGTCATGTGTCTGCGCGTTGACGATCGGCCGCCGGATCGCGGCGTAGCGGAAGCCGTAATTCGTCAGTTGAACCTGGATGCGCGGATTCTTGTCTGTCGACGGCCGCGTCCAGTGCGTCGCCGTCGTGCCCGCGGTGGTCACGCGGGCGGGCTTCATGTCCGATGAGTGCAGGCTGGAGGAATGGGCGGAATCGATCTGCCCTTCCATGATCTGCGCCCAGTTGCACGGCAGGTCGATCTTGACGATCGAGACCTTGGCCTCCGGCGTCGGGGCCCAGGGCGGTGCCTCGAATTCCGGCATCAGCTCCTTCGGCCCCATATAGACCCAGATGAAGCCGCCGGCTTCTTCAGTCGGATAGGCCTTGTGCTGGACCTTCTCGGCGAAGCCGCTTTCGGCCGGCTCGGAGACCATCTCCAGCACCTTGCCATCCACGTCGAACTTCCAGCCATGATAGAGGCAGCGCAAACCGCATTCCTCGTTGCGTCCGAAGAACAGCGAGGCCTTGCGATGCGGGCAGAACTCGCCGAGCACGCCGATGCGCCCGTCGGTGTCGCGGAAGGCGACCAGGTCCTCGCCGAAGAGCCGGACGCGAACCGGCGCGCCGTCGCTCTCGACGAGTTGCTCGGAGAGTAGCGCCGGCACCCAGTGCCGCCGCATCAGCCCACCCATCGGAGTGTCGCCTTCGACGCGACAGAGCAGTTCGTTCTCTTCACGGGTGAGCATGCGGACCCCTCCCAAAGTGCGGCACGGACTAGCCAACGGCAAATTACTTAGATATCTAAGTGTAAGATTAGTCCGGTTCGAAACGCTTGTCGAGAGCGGCTCGCGGAGGGGAACATGAGCGAGGAAGCAGCGACCATCCGGGTCACGATCGCGGACAAGCAGATGGTCGCCCAGGACATCTGCCTGTTCGAGTTGAGGTCGTCGGACGGGGAGCCGTTGGCGCCGTTCACGCCCGGCGCCCATCTCGGCGTCAGGGTCCCCACCGGCGAAATGCGGAAGTACTCGCTTTGCAACGATCCGGACGAGGCCAGTCACTACGTCATTGCCGTCAAGAAGGAGCTCGGCGGGCGTGGCGGCTCGATCAGCCTGATCGACAGGACCCATGTCGGCGACGAGATCGCGATCACGGCGCCCCGCAACGATTTCGCGCTGAAGCCCGGTCCATCCAGCTACATCTTCATCGCCGGCGGCATCGGCATCACGCCGATCCGGGCCATGATCAAGCATCTGTTGGCGACACGGGCGAAGCCGTTCAAGCTCTACTATTTCACGCGCAGCCCGGAGATGATGGCCTTCCGGGACGAGTTCCTGACGCCGGAGTTCCGCGGCAAGGTGGTGATCCACCATGACGGCGGCGACCCGGACAAGGCCTATGATCTCTGGCCGATCCTGGAGGAGCCGAAAGGGGCTCATCTCTATTGCTGCGGGCCGCGCGGATTGATGGAGGCGGTGCGCGACATGACCGGGCACTGGTCGTCGGCCGCCGTGCATTTCGAGGATTTCGGCGCGGCCCGGGTCCGGCCGGAAGACGATACGCCATTCACCGTCGTGCTGGCGAAAAGCGGAGAGCGCTTCGAAGTGCCGGCCGACAGGTCGATCCTGGAGCGGCTGCGGGAGGCCGGCAAGGTGCTGCCCTCCTCCTGCGAAAGCGGCACCTGCGGCACCTGCAGGACGCGGCTCGTATCAGGTGAGCCTGACCATCGCGATCTGGCGCTGGCCGAGCACGAGCGCGCCCGCAACATCATGATTTGCGTGTCGCGGGCAAAATCCGCCGAACTCGTGCTTGACCTTTAAGGTGCCTGCGATGACTGAGCCGCTACGTCTGGGCGTCGTCGGGTTGGGACGCGCCTTCATGCTGATGCTGCCGACCCTGGCGCATCACCCGCTCGTGCGGCTTGTCGCCGCCGCCGATCCGCGTGAGGAAGCGCGGCGGCAATTCGAGAGCGACTTTTCCCGGCCGGGTGCGCCGGCCCGCAGCTATGACAGTGTCGAGAGGCTGTGCGCCGACGACGCGGTCGAGGCGCTCTACATCGCTTCGCCGCATCAGTTCCACGTCGCCCATGTCCGTCTCGCGGCCGCCCATGGCAAGCATGTCCTCGTCGAGAAGCCGATGGCGCTGACCATCGCCGACTGCCAGGCGATGATCGAAGCGGCCGATGCCGCCGGAGTACATCTCCTCGTCGGGCACAGCCATTCCTACGATGCGCCGTATCTCAAGGCGGCAGAGCTGATCCGCTCGGGCCGCTTCGGCCGGGCCCGGATGATCACGGCCTCGAACCACACCGATTTCCTCTACCGGCCGCGCCGGCCGGAAGAGCTCGACACCGCGCAGGGCGGCGGTGTCGTCTTCAGCCAGGGCGCTCATCAGGTCGACATCGCCCGGCTGCTCGGTGGCGGGCTGGTCTCGACCGTGCGGGCCACGACCGGTCGGTTCGACCCGGCGCGCCCGACGGAAGGCGCTTATCAGGCCCTCCTCGTTTTCGCGGACGGAGCCAGCGCGACGCTGACCTATAGCGGCTATGGTCGTTATGACAGCGATGAGCAGCTCGGCTGGATCGGCGAGATGGGCCAGCGGCGCGATCCCGAGAGCTATGGCACGGCGCGTCGCGGGTTGGCGGAGGTTTCGACGCCGGAGGAGGAGGCCGCGCTCAAGAACACCCGCACCTATGGCGTGGCCAAGAGCTCGGTCGCGCCACTGTCGGCTGCCCTCGGGCACAATCATTTCGGGCCGATCACGGTCTGCTGCGAGCAGGCCGACCTTCGTCCACTGGCCGAGGGCGTGATGATCTACGTCGACGACCGCCGCTGGCTGGAGGCGCTGCCGGCGCCGACCGTGCCGCGTGCCGAGGTCGTCGACGAGCTTTATGCCGCCGTCCGGTCCGGCATTGCGCCCTTGCACACCGGCGCATGGGGCATGGCGACTCTCGAAATCTGTCTCGCGATCCTGGAATCGGCGCGAGCCGGCCGCGAGATCGCGCTCCAGCATCAGGTCGCGCCAGGCTGAGCCGGCGCGATAAGCCCGCTATCGCCGGTTGGCCGGCTCCTCCGGAGCGGGATTGTTGGCGTTCGAGGCCAGGATCGCGATCGTGTCCTGCTCGGCGGCCGCTGCGCTCTTGTAGCGGGGCGCGGTGGTGACGAGCGGGCGCTCGGCATCGGCCGGGTAATAGATCGCGATCGCGAAGCGGCCCGTAACCTGATCCTCGACAGGCTCGATGCGAATGAGCGGCATGGCGAATTCTCCGGCGGCACTGGCGGACATGTCTCTTGTCGAACTAGACCGCGCGGCGCCTATCCGGTCCAAGACAAAAAGACTTCTCCTGCCAAGCATTTTCATGCCGACACCATGCGAGCATGGGGGCTCCAGGCGAATTCTCACGACATTTGCAATGCCAGAAAGGGCAGGGGCCTCGTTGTGCCGAGGGCTTCAGCGATTTCAAGGGGATGGGCTGGTGCTGCGAGAGAGGATTGAACTCTCGACCTCTCCATTACCAATGGAGTGCTCTACCACTGAGCTACCGCAGCAGGACCGTGCTTATGCTGGCGTTTCGGGTCGATCGAAGACCCGGAGGACGCCGCGCCGTTCCGAAGCGGCGTCCTGATGCCACAAGCCCTGCGCCGACGCAACCTGTTACGCACATATCCCCGCATCTGAAAATGAAGGGCGCTGGAGCACTCCCTTCACACGGGAGGGGTCGCAGGTTCGATCCCCGTGCGCCGTCAGTCCGGAAGCAGCAGGCGCTGGTCGATGCGGAAGAGCCGGCCGTCGCCGAGGAGATGGGCGGAAAAGCCCAGGCCGAAGAGCGGCCGGAAGGCGGCATCGCGGACATTGAGCCCGCCGGCATAGGCGCCCATCGCCGGCATGACGCAGCGGCTCGCCGAGAGCGCAAAGCAGCGCCGGCGCAGCGCCCGGCCGCGCATGCGGACCTTGGCGGCGGGGTGCAGATGGCCGGCTATCTCGGGCAGCGCACCGGCAGGGCTCGGCTCATGCCGCAGCCTGGCGCCACGGATGTCGAGCTCATCGGCTACCGTGCCGCCCATCGCAGCCGAGATCGCGGGGTCGTGGTTGCCGTTGATCCAGAGCCAGTCGCGGCCGGCCTGGTAGGCGCGTAAGGTCACAAGGCAGCTCTCGTCGATCCGCGCCTCGGCGCCGCGATCATGGAAGGAATCGCCGAGCGCGATCACGCGCGCCGGCTGGTAGCGCAGGATCGCGGCGCCGAGCAGCTGCAGCGTAGCAGTGGAATCATAGGGCGGTAGCAGCACGCCGCGCGCCGCATAGGCCGAGCCCTTCTCCAGATGCAGGTCGGCGACGACGAGCGTGCGCTCATCCGGCAGATAGAGCGCGCCGGAAAGATCGGGCACAACCGCCAGCCGGCCGAGCATGAACGCCTCGACCGCCACCTCTCCCGTTTCCTTCGCCGCCAGATTCACGCCATCGCCTCTTCGAGCATCTGGGCTTCCGCCTCGGCCAGGATCTCGTCGGCCGCTTCGCCATGAACCGCCTCGCGCCCGATCTCGAGCATGACCGAGACCGAGAGCGGCGAGACGTGATCGAGCGGCTGATGCACGATTCGTCCGCTGATCCGTGTCAGCATCTGACCCAGGCGACCGATATCGAGCAAGCCGGTTGCTGCGTCGGCACGTGCGGCACGCAAGAGCACATGGTCGGGCTGGTGCCGGCGCAGCACATCGTAGACGAGGTCGGTCGAGATCGTCACCTGCCGGCCGCTCTTCTCCTGGCCGGGAAAACGGCGCTCGATCAGCCCGCCGATCACGGCGCAGGAGCGGAAGGTCCGCTTCATCAGCGCCGATTCGGCCAGCCACTCCTCGAGATCATCGCCGAGCATGTCCTGCGCGAAGAGCTCGTCGAGCGAGAGCGCTTCGCGCGCGATCGCCGCCGCCATGTCGCCGAGCGTCCAGACGCCAAGGCCATAATCATTGCAGACGAAGCCGAGTGGTTTCAGGCGCGCCCGCTCCAGCCGGCGTGTCAGCAGCATGCCGAGCGTCTGGTGGGCGAGGCGGCCTTCGAACGGGTAGGCGACGAGGAAGAAGCGGCCGGCCCGCGGAAAGGTCTCGACCAGGAGCTCGCCCGGCTTGGGCAGGCGCGATTTCAGGCGTTGCGCATGCAGCCAGGACGAGACCTCGTCCGGCAGCTTCGCCCATTCCTTCGGCGAGGCGAGGATGGCGCGCACACGCGCGGCGAGGAAGGTCGAGAGCGGGAACTTGCCGCCATTATAGGATGGGATCTTGGGATCGGTTCCGGCTGCGGTGCGCGAGCAGACCACCTCATTCTCGACGATACCCTCGAAGCGCAAGACCTCGCCGGCGAAGATGAAGGTGTCGCCGGGCGTCATCGTCTCGGCGAAATACTCCTCCAGTTCGCCGAGCATGCGCCCGCCGCGGCTGAGCATCTGCTGACCGCCGGGACGGGCCGGCCGCGAACGGCCGAGCCTGACCTTGAGCATGGTCGATTCGACGATGGTGCCGACATTCATCCGGTATTGCTGGATCACGCGGGCATTGCTGGCGCGATAGAGGCCGTCCTTGCTCTGCCGGAGCTTGGCGAAGCGCTCATAGCTCTTCAGCGCATAGCCGCCGGTCGCGACGAAATCGACGACAGCGTCGAAGTCGGCACGGGCGAGATCGGCATAGGGCGAGGCTGTCAGGACCTCCTCATAGAGCGCATCGGGCTCGAAACCGTCGGAGCAGGCGACCCCCAGCACATGCTGGGCGAGCACGTCGAGCGCCCCTAGCCGAGGCGGCGGAGTGTCCTGCGCCGCTTCCGCCACCGCATCGAGCGCGGCGCGGCATTCCAGCAGCTCGAACCGGTTCGACGGCACCAGCAGCGCCTGCGAAGGCTCGTCCATGCGGTGATTGGAGCGGCCGATGCGCTGCATCAGGCGGCTCGCGCCCTTGGGGGCGCCGACATTGATGACGAGGTCGACATCGCCCCAGTCGATGCCGAGATCGAGCGTCGCGGTGCAGACGACGGCCTTGAGTTTGCCCGCCGCCATCGCCGCTTCGACCTTGCGGCGCTGGCCGACATCGAGCGAGCCGTGATGCAGCGCGATCGGCAGGGTCTCCTCGTTCACGCTCCACAGCGCCTGGAACATGAATTCGGCCTGCATGCGGGTGTTGACGAAGACGAGGGTCAATTTGTGCGCTTGGATCGCGGCGTAGATGTCGTCGACGGCATGGGCGGTGATATGGCCCGCCAGCGGCAGCCGCCGCTTAGTGTGCATGATGCCGATCTGCGCCTGCGCGCCGCCCTTGACGGTGACGAGGCCGGACGGCGTGCCGGCACCGCCGAGATAGGCCTGCAGGTCGGCCGGCTCGCGCACCGTTGCCGAGAGGCCGACCGCGCTCATCTGCGGAGCGAGTTCACGCAGGCGGGCAAGGTCGAGCGAGAGCAGGTCGCCGCGCTTGGAGGTGACGAGCGCGTGCAATTCGTCGAGTACGACGCGGCGCAATCCAGCGAAGAACGGCTTGGCATCGCGGTGCGAGACCAGCAGCGCGAGCTGCTCGGGTGTCGTCAGCAGGATATCCGGCGGCCGCTCGATCTGGCGCGCGCGCTTGGCCGGCGAGGTGTCGCCGGTGCGGGTCTCGACCTTCACCGAGAGCCCCATTTCCCTGATCGGCGTCTCGAGATTGCGGGCGATGTCGACGGCGAGCGCCTTCAGCGGCGAGACATAGAGCGTGTGCAAGCCGTCGCGCTCGCCGCCGCGCTGGGTCAGTTCGACCAGCGAGGGCAGGAAGCCGGCGAGCGTCTTGCCGGCCCCGGTCGGCGCGACCAGCAAGGTCGAGCGGCCGGCGCGGGCCTCCTCCAGCAGAGCGAGCTGATGTGCCCGGACGCTCCAGCCGCGGCTGGCGAACCAGGCGGAGAAGGCGGGCGGGAGAGGCGAGGGCGCATCCATCGAGCGACAGAGATAGGCTCTGTCGAACGAAAAGGGAACGGCGCGCTTGCGTCATTCTCGGGCGAAGCGAAGCGCAGACCCGAGAATCCCAGGACAAAAGGGCGCTGGTGATGGCCTCATTCGGCCTGAGATGCTCGGGTCGAGCCCGAGCATGACGCTGGTCTCAGCGCTCCGCGATCACCAGCAGCCCCGGCACCGGCTGACCACGGTCGATCCGCGTGCTCTGCGCCTCGACCAATACGGGCCTCAGCCGGGCTTCGGCGAGCGCCTCCCTGATCCAGCTCTCGGCATGGGCGAAGCGCCGGTCCTGGCCGACGGCGATGCCCTCGCCGTCATGGCTTTGCACGGTGAAGGCGAAGAGCCCGCCTACTTTGAGCACCCGCGCGCTCTGATGGAAGCACGGGGCGAGGTCGCCGAGATAGACGAAGACGTCGGCGGCGATGACGAGGTCGGCCGAGGCGTCTGGCCGGCTCGCCAGAAAGGCCGTGAGGCCGGCGGTCGCGAGCTTGTCGTAGAGCGGCCCGCCATCCTCGCGCGTCTTGGCCTGTGCCTTGGCGATCATGCGCGGGGAGAGATCGCAGCCGGCGAGGAACTCCACCTCGGTGCGGATCGCCTCGCCCATCAGCCCGGTGCCGCAGCCGAGATCGAGGACCATCCCGAACTGGAAGGGCCGGCCGGCCTGTACGCAAAGGCGCGCGAGCGCATCCTTCAGCAGTGCCGGCGCCTGGTATTGCAAGGTGCCGACGAGGTGGCTGTCGAAGCGCTCGGCATAGCCGTCGAACAGGGCGCCTGAAAAATTCTCCGAGGTCGCCTGCTCGGCCGCGAGCGCGCCGATGCGAGCGAGGTCGAGCTTGGCGCCGACATGATCGTTCGGGTCTAGGTCGAGGCATTGCCGCCAGGCGGTCGCGGCCTCCTCATTGTGCCCGAGGGCCTCCTGGGCCAGCCCGTAAAGATGCCAGGCGGCGGTGAAACCGTAGTTCTCGGCGAGCGTTTGATCGAGGATGTCGATCGCCGCCTGCGGGTCGCCATCCTTCAGTGCCGCCTCGGCCCAGGCGTAGCGACGGTCGAGACGCTCATCCCCGGAACTGGCGGAGTACACGCTGCTGCCCTTTTCGATCATGCTGCGGGTTTAACCGAGCCAAATGACACTGGCCAGACGATGAAGCCTTCCGATCTGCTGACGCCGACGCCGGCCGGGCTCTATTGCCCACCGGCCGATATCTACATCGATCCGGTCCGCCCGGTGGCGCGGGCGCTGATCACCCACGGCCATTCCGACCATGCCCGCGCCGGCCATGGCGCCGTGCTGGCGACATCAGAGACGCTGGCGATCATGGCGCTGCGCTATGGCGAGGCTTTCACTGGCTTGCAGCAGGTGGCCGTGCCCGGTGAAACGACCACCATCGGCGAGGTGGCCTTCCGCTTCGTCTCGGCCGGCCATGTCCTCGGCTCCGCCCAGATCGTGGTCGAGCACAAGGGCCTGCGCATCGTCGTCTCCGGAGACTACAAGCGCGAGCGCGACCCGACCTGCGCACCCTTCGAGCCTGTTTCCTGCGACGTCTTCATCACCGAGGCGACCTTCGGCCTGCCGGTCTTCCGTCACCCGCCGGCCCATGCCGAGACCGCCAAGCTGCTCGATTCCGTCCGGCTCTTCCCCGATCGCACCCATATCGTCGGCGCCTATTCGCTGGGGAAGGCGCAGCGATTGATGGCGCTGATCCGCGAGGCCGGCTACGAGCGGCCGCTCTTCATCCACGGCGCGGTCGAGAAGATCACCGAGCTCTATCAGGCTGAAGGCATCCCGCTCGGCGAGATCCGCAAGGTCGAACCCGGCGAGCGCAGGGCCGAGGAACGCAAGGCATTTGCCGGCGAGATCGTCATCTGCCCGCCGAGTGCGATACAGGACCTGTGGTCGCGGCGTTTCCCCGATCCGGTCACTGCCTTCGCCTCGGGCTGGATGCGGGTCAGGGCACGAGCGCGCCAGAAGGGCGTCGAGCTGCCGCTGATCATCTCAGACCATGCCGATTGGGACGACCTCCAGGCGACGATCCGCGAGGTCCAGGCGAACGAGATCTGGATCACCCATGGCGAGGCCGAGGCGCTGGCGCATTGGTGCGGCACGGTCGGCCTCAAGGGCATGCCGCTGCATCTCGTCGGCTATGGCGACGAGGGCGAGGCCGAGCCCGAGGCCAAACCGGCCGAGGCAGTCCCATGAACCGCTTCGCCTGGCTGCTCGACCGTCTTGCCTATGAGCCGCGGCGTAACGGCAAGCTCGCGCTGATCGCCGACTACCTGCGCACCACGCCCGATCCCGATCGCGGCTATGCGCTCGCGGCGATGACCGGCGGGCTGGTGTTCCAGAACGCCAAGCCCGGCCTGATCCGCGCCCTGATCGCCGAGCGCACCGATCCGGTGCTGTTCGCGCTCTCCTATGACTATGTCGGCGATCTCTCTGAGACGGTCGCGCTGATGTGGCCGGCGCGGCATGGCGCCAATGACGTGCCGCATCTGCCGGATGTGGTCGCGGGCCTGCGCAACTCCGGCAAAACCGAGATGCCGCGCCTGATCGCCTCCTGGCTCGACGCGCTCGACGAGACCGGGCGCTGGGCGCTACTCAAGCTGATCACCGGGGCCCTGCGCATCGGCGTCTCCGCCCGCCTCGCCAAGACCGCCGCAGCGAGCCTCGGTGGCATTCCGGCTGATGAGGTCGAGCAGGTCTGGCATGGGCTGGAGCCGCCCTATACCGCGCTCTTCGCCTGGCTGGAGGGCAGGGCGCCGCGGCCGGAGGCGACCGATCCGGCGCCGTTCCGCCCGGTCATGCTCTCGCATGCGATAGAGGATGGCGATTTCGACAAGCTCAATGCCGGCGAGTTCGCAGCCGAGTGGAAATGGGACGGCATCCGCGTCCAGGCCGTCGCCGGCACCCGCGCCGACGGCAGCCGCACAGTCCGGCTCTATTCCCGCACCGGCGAGGAGATCGGCGGAGCTTTTCCCGATCTGACGGAGGCGCTGACCGAGGATGGTGCGATCGACGGCGAATTGCTGGTGATGCGCGATGGCGTCGTCCAGAGCTTCAACACGCTGCAGCAGCGGCTCAACCGCAAGCAGGTCACGGCGAAGATGCTGGCCGAGTTCCCGGCCCATATCCGCGCCTACGACCTCCTGGCCGAGGCCGACAATGACCTGCGCGCCCACCCGTACACGGAGCGGCGCGGCCGGCTCGAAGCCTTCCTCGGCAAGCTCGACAGCGCCCGCTTCGATCTCTCGCCGCGCATCGCCTTTTCAAGCTGGGTGGAGTTGACCGAGGCGCGCGCCGATCCGGCTAGTGCCGGGGCCGGGGCGGATGCCGAGGCGGTCGAGGGTTGCATGCTGAAGCGCCTCGACTCGCCCTATCTGCCCGGCCGCCCCAAAGGCTATTGGTACAAGTGGAAGCGCGATGCCCGGCTGGTCGATTGTGTGCTGATGTATGCCCAGCGCGGCCACGGCAAACGCTCCTCCTTCTATTCCGACTACACTTTTGGCGTCTGGCGGGTCGGCGAGACAGGCGCGGACGAGCTAGTCCCGGTGGGAAAAGCCTATTTCGGCTTCACCGACGAGGAGCTGATCGAGATCGACCGCTATGTCCGCAAGAACACGCTGAACCGCTTCGGCCCGGTCCGCGAGGTGACGCATACGTCCGCGAGCGGCCTGGTCTTTGAAGTGGCCTTCGAGGGCCTGCAGCGTTCGACAAGGCATAAATCCGGCATCGCCATGCGCTTTCCCCGCATCAGCCGCATCCGCTGGGACAAGCCGCCGGGCGAGGCCGATCGGATCGAGGCGCTGGAGGCGCTGCTGCCGGCGAACTGAAGCATTTTCGAGCGAAGTGGGTGCCGGTTCGCGTGAAGAAAATGCGTCGAACAAAAGCCTGGAGTATCTCCGCGCTTCGAAGATGCGCGGAGATACTCCAGCGATCGCCTGTGTCTGCCGGCGATTGGAGATTGACAGCGCAGGACGCCCGGCGCTTGAACTTTATGGGGGAATCGCGCGGCATCTTGCCGGGCTTTGGCGCGCGGAGGGCATGATGACACGGATCGTGATCGCGGACGATCATCCGCTCTTTCGCGGCGCGCTGCGCCAGGCGGTCTCGCATGCGCTGGCCGGCTCGGAGGTGAGCGAGGTCGGCTCGCTCGAGGCGCTCGGCCAAGCGCTGGCGGAGGCCGCCGATACCGACCTCATCCTGCTCGATCTCAGCATGCCGGGTGTGCAGGGCTTTTCCGGCCTGCTCTTCCTGCGCGCTGCCCATCCCGAGATCCCGGTGATCGTCGTCTCGGCCAATGACGATCCCGCCGTGATCCGCCGCTGCATCGAATTCGGCGCGCTTGGCTTCCTGCCCAAGACCGCCGAGGTCGGGCAGATGGGCGAGGCGATCCAGGCCGTGCTCGACGGCGGCGTCTGGACCCCGCCGGGCGTCGATCTCTCGGCCCCGGTCGACCACGAGACTGCCGACATGGTCCGCCGCCTCGCCACGCTGACGCCACAGCAGGTGCGCGTGCTGATGATGCTGTCGGAGGGGCTGCTCAACAAGCAGATCGCCTATGAGCTCGGCGTCTCCGAGGCGACGGTCAAGGCGCATGTCTCGGCGATCCTGACCAAGCTCAATGTCGACAGCCGCACGCAGGCCGTGATCGCTGCGGCCAAGATCGCCGGCGCCGGCTGGGCCGTGCAGGGTGCTTCGGCGACGAACTGAGACGCGTGGCGGTTGACGGCGGCGTTCAGCGCAGGTTCAACCGCGAGCGGGCTTTGTCCCGCTGTCGATCCATAAGGGGATTTCCATGGCCAATGGCGGTGGCACCGAGCGTTTTCTGGGCGGTTCAGTCCTCAGCGTCCTCGTGCGCCTGTTCTTCATCTCGCTGCTGGTCGGCGCGGCCATGGCCTTTCTCGGTCTGTCGCCGCGCGGTCTCTTCGATTCGGCGCTGCGCTTCGTCCGCTCGCTCACCGATATGGGCTTCGACGCGGTTCGCGAGGTCGGTGGCTGGGCGCTCGCCGGCGCGCTGGTCGTCGTGCCGCTCTGGCTGATCAGCCGGCTCTTCGCCTCGAAGCGATAGAGCCATTCGCACGAGCTCTGTCGTAGGACATTTCCGCCGGAACCCAAGCTGCCCCTCCGCTGTTGAGCCGCGAGAGGAGGGTTTCCGATGCCGAGCCGTTCCTATGCGATTATCGAGGCACCCTCGACGCTGGGCCTGAGATCGGGCGGCGTGGCGGGGCTGGCTGGCCGCCTCTTGGAACTGGGCTTGGCGGAACGGATCGGCGCGCGTCGCGCCGGACGGCTAGCTGTCCCGTTGAAGGACCCTGAGCCTGATCCCGAAACTTTGACGCTGAACGCCAAGGCTTTAGCGGGGTGGTCGCCGAAGCTGGCAGACGCGGTTGAGGCGGTGCTGGACACGGGCGAGTTCCCGGTGGTGCTCGGCGGCGATTGTACGATCCTCCTGGGGACGACACTGGCGCTCAGGCGGCGTGGCCGCTATGGCCTCTTCTTCGTCGACGGCCATGCCGACTTCTTCCAGCCGGAAGCCGAATCCAATGGTGAAGGCGCGTCCATGGACCTGGCCTTCGTCACCGGCTATGGCCCGGCGCTACTCACCGATCTGGAAGGCCGTGGTCCGCTGGTGCGGCCCGAGGATGCCGTTGCATTCGGCTATCGCGATCACGAAGATCAGGCTGAATATGGCAGTCAGCCCTTGCCCCCGAAGCTCAAGGCTTATGATCTTGCCGCAATACGCCGCTTGGGCCGCAAGAGCGCTGCCCGCGCGGCAATCGACCACCTCACGCGGGAAGAACTGGATGGCTTCTTCATCCATGTCGACGCCGACGTTCTCGATGACGCGATCATGCCGGCGGTCGACTTCCGGATTCCGGGCGGGATATCTTGGGCTGAACTTGGGGCGGTGCTCGACATAGCCTTGGCGAGCGGAAAAGCGATCGGCCTCGAGGTCACCATCTATAACCCGGAGCTCGACCAGGATGGTGGCGCCGGAAGCGGCCTGGCAGATGTTCTGGCCAAAGCTCTCGGCAGGTCCGCGCCCAGGTGAAGACCTGTTCGACGCACCGCCGAGTGGCAGTGCGCGCGACTCAGATCGTCTCCCCCCGTGCGATCGCTTCGGCATCGCGCCCGACCAGCACGTCGAGGCGCGGCAGCCCGGCCTTGCGCATCTGCATGTCGAGCCCGCGCTTGACCTCGCCGACCAGCCCCGGACCCTTGAACACCATCGCCGAGTAGAACTGCAGCAGGCTCGCTCCGGCCCGGATCTTGGCGAAGGCGGTCTCGGCGGAATCGATGCCGCCCACGCCGATCAGCGGGAACTGGCGTTCGACCCGCAGGAAGGCCTCGGCGAGAATGCGCGTCGAGGCGGCAAACAGAGGTTTGCCCGAGAGGCCGCCGGTCTCGGCCTTGTTCGCGCTGCGCAGGCTCTCGGGCCGGGCGATCGTCGTGTTCGAGACGATCATCCCGTCGACCTTGCGGCGGCGCGCGACCGCAACCATGCCGTCGAGCTCGGACAGGGAGAGGTCGGGCGCGATCTTGATCAGCACCGGCGTCGGCTTGCCCCCGACAGCAGCCTCGTCGCGGGCGGCGAGCGTGCGTGCGATCAGGTCGTCGAGCGCGTCCTCGGCCTGCAGATCGCGCAGGCCAGGCGTGTTCGGCGAGGAGACGTTGACGGTCAGGAAATCGGCGAGCGGGGCGAGCCTCCTCGCCAGCACCGCATAATCGGCGCTGCGATCGGCTGACTCCTTGTTGGCGCCGAGGTTGACGCCGACGATGCCGCCCTTCTTGCGGCGCGCCGCCAGCCTCGCCGCGACCGCCTCCATGCCCTCGCTGTTGAGGCCATAGCGGTTGATCACCGCCTCGTCCTCCGGCAGACGGAAGACGCGCGGGCGCGGATTGCCCGGCTGCGGCAGCGGCGTCACCCCGCCGATCTCGACGAAGCCGAAGCCGAGCCCGAGCGCGCCGTCGATCGCCTCGGCATTCTTGTCGAAGCCGGCGGCAAGGCCGACCGGATTGGCGAAGCGCAGGCCGAAGGCTTCCACGGCGAGCGATGGCTGATCGGCCGCTGGTCGCAGCGGCGGAGCCGCGGCCAGTGCCGCGATCGTCAGCCGGTGCGCTTGTTCGGCGTCGAGCTTGTGGATCAGCGGCCGCGCCAGGCCGAACAGGGCTCCGATCACGCGATATCCTCCGGGAAGACATGGCCACCGTCGCCGAGCCGCAGCGGCGCGATCCAGCGCGCCTGCTTCGGATCGAGTGGGGCGTAAAGATGCGGGAACAGCGCGCCACCGCGCGATGGCTCGTAGCGCAGGGCCGCGCCAAGCATGGTGTCGTCGATGGCGATCAGCAGCAAACCGTCCTGCCCAGCGAAATGCCTGGCTGCGGTCTCGCGCACCTGCGCGCCGGTCGAGAAATGGATGAAGCCGTCGGCGAGGTCGACCGGCGCTCCCTGGAAAAGGCCTGCGGTCTCGGCCTCGCGCCAGAGTGCTTCGGGACAGATCTTGTAGATGAGCGGCATGGCGCTGGGCATATCGCCTGCGGGCCGCCGACAAAAGCGGAAACCGCGTCGCACAGAGACCGCTCTCGGATTTCTTCGCCCGGATGTTGGCGCGCCCTTGCCGGAGCGCCGCTGGCGGTCGAAAAAACCGCTGTCTGTAGCCACTCGGTACAAGAAATCAGATTGAATTCTTATCAGATAGGGGATATTTCCTATATCTATCCCCGCTTAGAGTCCCGTAGGCACCATCAGGAAAGAGGCCTCTCCGCGATGCTGTCCCACGACCAGATCTGGAGCGCGATCGATACGCTCGCCCAGCGTTATGGCCTCACGCCCTCGGGCCTCGCCCGCAAGGCCGGGCTCGACGCGACCACCTTCAACCGCTCGAAGCGCGTCGGCACCGACGGACGCGAGCGCTGGCCCTCGACCGAATCGATCGCCAAGATCCTCGCCGCCACCGGCGCCTCCTTCGACGAGTTCATGAATGTGATCCGGCGGGGCGCGCCGCCGGCGCATACGATTCCGCTGATCGGTTTCGCCCAGGCGGGTTCCGGCGGCTTCTTCGACGATGGCGGCTTCCCGCTCGGTTCCGGCTGGGACGAGGTCGCCTTTCCGGGCCTGCAGGACGAGAAAGCTTATGCGCTCGAGATCGCCGGCGATTCCATGCTGCCACTCTATCGCGACGGCGACACCATCATCGTCTCGCCCGGTGCCGCGATCCGCCGCGGCGACCGGGTTGTGGTCAAGACCGTCGAGGGCGAGGTGCTGGCCAAGCAGCTCAGGCGTCAGACGGCGAAGACGGTCGAGCTCGCCTCGCTCAATCCAGAGCATTCCGACCGCGTGCTGGCGCTCGCCGAGATCGCCTTCATGGCGCGGGTGATCTGGGCGAGCCAGTAACGCATCGGCCCGAAAAGTGGGAACCGGTTTTGGGGTAAAGCCGATGCTCAGAAGGTCTCAGGCCAATACGCGCTGTGCCGGCAGCGACACCGTGAAGACCGCGCCGGTCTCGGATGGTTCGAGCGCGATCATGCCGCCATGCAACCGCACCAGTTCGGCGGCGATGGCGAGGCCGAGGCCGGTGCCACCGGGATTGACCGAGCCACGGAAGGCCTGAAACAGGTTGTCGCGGGCCCGCGCAGGCACACCCGGCCCATTGTCGGCGATGCGCAGGATGATCTCCTCATGACGCCGGCCGGCGCTGATCCTGAGCGCTGGCGTCCGCTCGCCTGCTTCGGCGACGCTGTCGAGCGCCTGGATCGCATTGCGCATCAGATTGGACAGGACCCGCGCCATCTGGTCGGGATCGCAGGGGGCGATCACCTCGGCTGGCACCTCGTTGGCGAAGATGATCGTGCCGTTCTCGCCGAGGCCGAGCAGCTCGGCCTGTTCGGCGACGAGCTGGCGCAGCGCCACGTCACGCAGCGTCGGGTTCGCCTCGGTCGCCCGGCCATAAGCGAGCGTTGCCTGGCAGAAGTCGATGGCGCGCCCGAGCGTCGCGATCAATCGCGGCGCGAAACGCCTTATCTTCGGATCGCGTGTCTCGGTCAGCCGGTCGGACATTAATTGCGCCGCGGCCAGCATGTTGCGCAGGTCGTGGTTGATCTTGCTGACCGCGAGCCCGAGCTCGGCGAGATGCTTCTTGGCGCGAAGATCGTCTGCAAGCGTCGCCTGCATGCGCGCCAGCGCCCGCTGCGCTTCGCCGATCTCGTCGGCGCGCAGCGTCGGCTCAATGATCCGGCGCGGATTCTCCGGGTCGTGCTCGAACTCCATCACATTGGCGGCGAGATGCCGGATCGGCTGCACGATCAGCCAGTTCAGCGAGAGATAGACCAGTCCTGCCGTGAGGATCGAGATGACCAGCGTGATCAGCGTCAGGTTGACCGAGAATTTCAGCATCGCGTGGCGCAGCGGCCGCTCGTCGATCACCATCTCGACGAAGTCGGCGGCGCCGACCGCCTGTCCGACCACCCGGATCGGCATCTCATGCGACGGGCTGACCAGTGTCGCCACCGATTGCACGATCGACTGCATCCAGCTCTGGTCGCGCAGATCGACGGTCTTGGCGACCTCGTGCGGCATTGAGTCGAGGCTGAGCAGGCGCCGCGCGCCGCCGACACGCGCGGCGATGGCGGAAGCACCGACACCAGCCAAGAGCCGCTCCTCGCTGCCTTCGGGCATGCCTTCGGCCGGAGCACCCTCGAGTACGAGCACGGCGATCTGTGCTGCCGCCAGCCGATCGTTCAGCCAGTTGCGCCTGAAGTTCGCGACCGAGGGCAGATAGATCAGCACCTCGGCCAACATCACGAACAGGATGGTCAGGACGAGCAGCTTGGCCGACAGGCCGAGCTGCGTCGGCCCGCGCGGCACGCTGATCGACAGAGCATTGGGATCGAACCGTCTCGGCGACATCAAAAGCCAATCTACCCGAAACGGCGCAGAAAGCCGATCAATCGGCGAATGCCAGGTTTCGCAGCGAGCGGCGCCTGGAAGGAGAGCGCCGCGCGCTGCGAAATCTCGGACAGGCTCTGGGATGGAGCGACGAGCCCGGCCATGTCGCGGACATTCATCCGCTTCTGCACGGCCAGGACCCAGGGCGCGATCAACTCGGCCGCCTGCGCCCCGGCGATGACGACGCCGAGGATGGTACCCTTGCGGTCGGTCATCAGCTTGATCAGCCCTTCCGCCTGCCGTTCGGCCTGGGCGAGCCCGCTCTCGGCATAAGGCCAGCGCAGCACCCGGAGCGCGCCCTGTGCGCGCGCCTGCGTCTCGCTCAGGCCGACGCTCGCCAGTTCAGGCCGGCCGTGAACGGTGCGCGGTACCTGTTCCGGTCTGAAACGGACCGGCAGACGAAACAGGGCATTGCGGAGCACGAGCCCGGCCTGATGCTGGGCTGCATGGCCGGGCGCCATCCCGGCAGCAGCGCCGCCGGCGCAAGCACCGATAGCATAGATGCGGCGATTGGCGGTACGCAGCGAGGCGTCGACGATGACGCCCGCATCGTCGCTGCGAGCGCCCGCGAGGTCGAGTTCTAGCCCGGCAATGTTCGGCGTGCGTCCGCTCGCGACCAGGAGGTGCGTGCCGTCGATGGTGCTATTGCCGCCGAGGACGAGGCGTGGCCGCTGCCGGTGGCTCTCGGCACGCAGGATCGGCCGGCTTTCATGCAAGGCGATCCCGTCGCCGAGCAAAGCGCGCCGGAGCACGCCGACCGCTTCTTGATCCTCGTCGGGCAGCAGGCCTTCCCGCGCGATCAGCGCGACCTCGCTGCCGAGTGCACGCATCGCCTGCGCCAGCTCGATGGCCGCTGCCGTTCCGCCGAGCACGAGCAGCCGGTCCGGCCGCTTCGCCAGATCGAAGACGCTGTCCTCGGTCAGACAGGGCAGGTCGGCGAGCCCCGGGATCGAAAGCTGTGCCGGCAGCGAGCCGGTGGCAATGACAAAGCGCCGTGCTCTGACTACCGACCCGCCGACGGCGAGTTGGTGACGATTCTGGAAGCGCGCCTCGCCCTTGAGCACGAGGACACCCAAGGCTGTGAGGCGCTCATCCGAGTCGTTCGTCGCAGATCTGGCTGCAACCTGGTCGAGATGAGCCCGGACGCGGGCATAGTCGATTTGGCCCGCATTCACCGCAATGCCGAAGGACGCGGCGCCTGCTACGGTTCGCGCTTGGCCTGCGGCGGCGCGCAGGGCCTGGCCGCGTGCGCCCTCGTTCGGGGGAAGCTCGCTCCCGCCATGCCGAACCAGGACGATCCGGACGCCAAACAGCGCTGCGGCTGTCGCGACCGCAAGCCCTCCAGGGCCATGGCCGATGACGCAGATATCCGGCGTCAGCGGCACCGTGCTGGCTGCTGGGCTGGCGATTTCGCTCACGCCGCGTCTCCCGGTCGCTATCTTGCTCGTGCAGATGCGTTGCCGTTGCGGCGGAATCAAGCGCGCTGCTGCGATAACCGGTTGGAAGCAGTCGATTCGGGCAGGACGATGGTCGAGTCCGCCCTCAGGCGATCTTGCGCGGTTCGTCGCCCTTGCCGAACTCCGATACCGGCTGCGGCCGGCCGAACAGATAGCCTTGCGCCCGCTGGGCGCCGAGCAACTGCACCGCCATGCGCTGCGCTTCCGTTTCGATGCCTTCGACAACCACATTCATCGACAGGCGCCGGGCCAGCTGACACACCGCCTCGATGACCGCCTTTGAGGCCTCGTCGCTGTTGACGTCGCGGCTGAAGCTCTGGTCGATCTTCACCTGCGAGAACGGGTAGGTCGACAGATAGGCGAGGGAGGAATAGCCCGTCCCGAAATCGTCGAGCGCGAACTTCACCCCGATCGCACGTAGCTCGTTGATGACCTCGAGCGTCGTCTTGTTGTCCTCGATCAGCAGCGATTCCGTCACTTCGAGCGTCAGGCGGCCGGGCGCGAGATGGGCGAGCAGCAGCGCAGTCTTGACGGTTTCAACGATGCGACGCGGCTCACGGAACTGCAGCGGCGAGATATTGACGGAAACGCCGATGCCATCGGGCCATTTTGCTGCATCGCGGCAGGCCTGGCGGATCGCCCAGTCGCCCATGCCGGCGATCAGGCCGGACTGCTCGGCGATTGGGATGAACACGCCGGGCGGCACCATGCCGCGCGTCGGGTGCCGCCAGCGCATCAGCGCCTCGCGCGTCACGATCTCCTGCGTGCGCAGGTCGATGATCGGCTGGTAGTACAGTTCGAGCGCGCCCTCGGCGCTGGCCAGGCGTAGATCGACCTCGATCTCGTGGCGCTCGAGCATCTCTTCCGCCATGGCCGGATCGAAGAAGGTCGCGGTGTTGCGGCCGGCTGCCTTGGCCTTGTAGAGCGCGGTATCGGCATGGCGCAGCAGGTCGGCGGGCGTCGTGCCGTCGGCAGGGGCGAGCGCAATGCCGATGCTGGCAGTGACGTAGACGGTCTTGGTTTCGAGCTCGAAGGCCCGATCCATCGCCTCGATCATGCGTTGCGCGATCATCCGGACCGTCGCGACATCGGTCGCCGGCAGGATCAGCACGAATTCGTCGCCGCCGAAGCGCGCCAGCAGGTCGTTGTGACGGATCGTGCTCTTCAGGCGCTCGGCAGTCTGGATCAGGACCCGGTCGCCGATGTCATGGCCGAGATTGTCGTTGACCTGCTTGAAGCCGTCGAGATCGATATAGAGCAGGGCGAAGGTCTCGCCGGTCCGCTCGTGCCGACGGAAAGCGTCGGCCAAGTGTGTGTTGAACTCGAAGCGGTTGGCGAGCCCGGTCAATTCGTCGAAGCGCGCCATCTGCTCGATCCGCGCCTCGGTCGCCTTCCGCTCCGTCGCATCCTCGGTCAGCATCAAAACGCCGCCCTCGGCCGCAGGCGCGATGGTGACGACGAGCATCCGGCCATTGCGCGACTGCAGCTCGTAGATGGCCGCCTGCTGTGTCGTCCGGACGCCGTCGAGTGCCGCCTTGATGTCGCGCACCTGCTCCGGCGTCATCACCTGCCGCTCGACCAGGAAACGGGCGATCGCGCTGATCGGCGTGCCTGGCAGCGCCAGCGTCTCTGGAACCCCGTAGAGAGCGGCATGCGGCGCGTTCGAGACCGCAAGATCGAGCTTGCGGTCGAACATCGCCAGGCCATGGATCATCGTGTTGAGCGCGGCGTCGAGCGTCAGGTTCTGCGAGCGCAGGGCGGTTGCCAGCGCCTTGGATTGCTTGGTCGCGTCACTCAGCGCCAGCAGGTTGCGATGCAGCGAGTTGGTGATCGCGATATTGGCGCCGACATAGAGGAAGGCGAAATAGCCGATATACTGGTAGTACGGGTTTTGTGCCTGGATCAGGCCGATCGCCATCGGGACGCAGAAGGTCAGGAGCTGGACGGCGACGAATTTCGGCCGCCCGGCATTGCGCGCCACGTAGCCGGAGGCGAGCGCGATCGTCGAGGATACCGAGGTGATGTGGGCGGCGGGATCGTCGGTCCAGGCCAGCGCCGCATAACAGCTGAAGCCGAGGACCGCACTGAACACGGTCGCGCCGAGGAAATACTCCCGGTCCCAGCGCCGGGTCAGCTCGAGCGTATCCTCGGAATGGTCGAGCCGACGATAGCGGACCACCGTGATGATCCGCATGACGACGACCAGCGCGACGCCAAGCGTCAACGCCATGAACAGCTCGGCTCTGGTCGAGATCCAGCACAGGAGTGGCGTGAGGATGCCGGCGATGCCGCCGGGAATGATCGAGCCCGGCGAAGAGAACAGTGAAGAGACGAGCAGGCGATAATCGACAAGGTCGACCGCGTTCCGGCCGTCGTGCTCGGCCGGCTGTTCCGCGATCGCCCTGTCTGCGCTGGCGCTGCGCAACCGGTTCGGCACTCCCGCCATCCGCTCCTGCCTTTTGACGGTCTCCGGCGAGGCGGCTTAACGACCTGTCCTATGCCGCGTCACCTAACGGCTTTAAGAGGGAAAGGTAAAAGTTTCATGAGAGTTACACGGTAGAGTCGCATAATCGCCGCGACAGCCGGCAACGCCGGCTTTTCACGGGCGGCTCAGGCTGCGCCGGCGCCCGCGAACTGTTCTTCCGGGGCTCGCTGATAGACGCGCGAGAGCATGCGGTCCTGCGTCTGGGCGATGCGCTGCAGCTTCGAGATCGCGCTCGGGTGCAGGCGCAGCATGCAGTCGGTCCAGAGCTGGCCGAGATATTCGAGCTCCTCGCGCAGATTGCCGGAACGGCGGTTGAAGGCCGAGAACAACGCCGTCCTGGCGGCGTGGATCGGCAGCGAATCCGCGGCGTATTTGCGGAGCCAGTCCTCGCCCGTGCCGGCCGGCACCACTGCTTCCAGCCCGCCCGCGGCCATGAACTCTGTGGCGCTCATCTCTTCGCCCGACTGCAGCATGTGCTCGGCTGCACGCTGCCCCATCCGGCGCGACAGGAGCCCGACAGCCGTGATCGGGAAATGGTTGAACTTGATCTCCGGGTAGACGAACGAGGCCTGCTCCTCGGCGATCATGACATTGCATGAGCGCGGCGCATCGATGCCGCCGCCGATCGCTTTGGCGTGGATCGTCGACAGGGTGACGACCATGCCGTTGAGACCACTGGCGTTGCGCAGCGCATCCTCGACCGAGAGCCGGGCGTATTCCGCCAGCGCGGGGCGGTCGTTCTTGGCGAGGCAGTCGAGATAGAAGTCGAGATCGCCGCCGAGGGTGAAAAACGGCCCCGTGCCGCGGAAGGCAAGGAAGCGCACCGGGGCGTTGTGATACTGCTCTGCTGCGCCCCACAGATCGATGATGGCCTGCTGCACTTTGCCGAGGCTCTCGAGCAACTGCAGCGTGAAGACCGGCTTCAGCTCCGGCTTGATGGTGACCCAGAGCAGGCGCAGCTCCGGCTCATAGGCGAGCTGAACCTCCGGCAGGAAGCCAGCGTGGTGGCGGATCGCCTCGATCACATCGCCGTTGGTGAGCTCGGCAGCGGTCTGCCCGCCAGCCGTGGGTGCATAGCTCTGAAACATCGTCTTGTCTCCGCCTCGCATCGCACCCCTCGACGCCGCCGAGGGTAGACAAAGTTAATGATCTGTAAACGCAAACCACCGGAAATGGTTAATTTACTTAAGTTTTATTGGTTACGCCTCAAGTCGGCTCACCAGTGAAAAGCGTCCCCTTCGGTTGTTTCCTAGGCGCCGCTATCGTGCTGGCGATGCACGCAATGGGCGTGCCACCCTACCACCATTCGGTCAGGGTTGCCGAGATAAGGAAAATTTTACCAAACGGGACAGAGCCTTGCGTCGCTTACCAGTGCTTTGGGCACTGGCATCTGGAACAGCGCGCGCACAGCCGCGGGAGATCGGCCGACAGCGGCGCGGAACAGGGCTGTCCCATCCCGAGACCCATGGCGCCGCAGTTGTGCCGCAATCGACCGTGCTAAGAAGAGACGTCCCGGTGGCCGGTCTTGTCCGGACCCGGCCGAGCCGCTAACCATGAAACAACGCCCAACGCCGCGTGGCTGCGGGCATTCCGACGAGCTGACGCCTTGAGCCGCCAGACCGAAGCCGATGATGAAAGAAGGGCGCGCCTCTCCGCCGCCCTTCGCGAGAATCTGAAGCGCCGCAAGGCGCAGGCCCGGGCTCGGCGCACCTCGGAAACGACGGCTGAGGACCAGATACCGCCCGCCCAGGCCGAAATCCCCCGGTCCTGATCCCTCCTTTTACGGCCGGCTCTTCTGCCGGCCGCCCCGCAGGACGAGCCCGATGGACCGTATCCGCATCACCGGCGGCCAGCGCCTCAATGGCGTGATCCCGATTTCCGGTGCGAAGAACGCGGCGCTGCCGCTGATGATCGCGAGCCTCCTCACCGACGAGACGCTGACGCTGACCAATGTGCCGCGGCTCTCCGACGTCAGCGCGCTGTCGCGCATCCTCTCCAATCACGGCGTCGATCGTTCGGTCGCCGGCAAGCGCATCGGCCAAAGCGCCGAGACCGGCCAGACCGTCGCTCTGACGGCGCGCCAGATCGTCGACACCTGTGCGCCCTATGACCTCGTCTCGACCATGCGGGCGAGCTTCTGGGTGATCGCGCCGATCCTGGCCCGCATGGGTGAGGCCAAGGTGTCGCTGCCTGGTGGCTGCGCCATCGGCACTCGCCCGGTCGACCTCCTGCTGATGGCGCTGGAGCGCCTCGGCGCGACGATCACCATCGAGGGTGGCTATGCGCTGGCTCGCGCTCCCAAGGGGCTCAAGGGTGCCGAGATCGTCTTCCCGAAAGTCACCGTCGGCGGCACCCATACCGCGCTGATGGCCGCGGTGCTGGCTGACGGCACCACCGTCATCGAGAACGCGGCACGTGAGCCCGAAGTGGTCGACCTTGCCGCCTGCCTCGAGAAGATGGGCGCCAAGATCGAGGGAGCGGGGACGTCGCGGATCACTATCCAGGGCGTCTCGCGCCTCGGTGGGGCGCACCATGCCGTCCTGCCGGACCGGATCGAGACCGGCACCTATGCGATGGCGGTAGCGATGACAGGCGGCGACGTCCTGCTCGAGGGCGCGCGCGCCGACCTGCTGCAGGCGGGGCTCGATGTCCTCAGCGAGGCCGGCGTCGATATCTCCGAGACCAATGAAGGCATTCGCGTTCGCCGCAATGGCGCGGCGCTCGAGCCGGTCGATGTCACCACGGATCCGTTCCCGGGCTTCCCGACCGATCTCCAGGCTCAATTGATGGCCTTGATGACTAAGGCCAAGGGGACCTCGCGCATCCGCGAGACGATCTTCGAGAACCGCTTTATGCATGTGCAGGAGCTCGCCCGGCTTGGCGCGAAGATCCGGCTCGACGGCGATGCCGCCTATGTCGACGGCGTTGAGAAGCTCACCGGCGCGCCGGTGATGGCGACCGATCTGCGCGCCTCGGTCTCGCTCGTCATCGGCGGCCTCGTCGCCGAGGGCGAGACGATGATCAACCGTGTCTATCATCTCGACCGCGGTTTCGAGGCGCTGGAGACCAAGCTCGGCCGCTGCGGCGCCCAGATCGAGCGCATCAGCGGTTGACGCAGGGCCACACCCCCGCCAGATAAGGCGCATGTCCGATCCAGTCGCCGAGCCGCTGAAACTGATCGCCCTGGATACCGACGATCTGTCGGTGATCTCGGCGCATCTGCAGGATGCGGTGCTGAAGCGCGGAGATATCGCCTATCTGCCGGCCGAGAAGCGTTTCGCCCTGGCGTTGCGCCGCTTCGACTGGGAAGGCGCGACCCAGGGCCAGAAGCGCCGCCGGCTTGCTGCCCTGCATTTCGAGCGCGTAACGGCGGCGCGCAGCACGAAGATCGCAGCGGGCGATGGCGCCGTGCTCAGCCTGCTCGCCGTCACCTTCGCCGAGAGCGATGGGCCGGCCGGCCAGGTCACCCTGCATTTCTCCGACGGTGCCGCCATCCAGCTCGATGTCGAGTGCATCGAGGCGCAGATGAAGGATCTCGGCCCGATCTGGGAAGCCGTCGCGACGCCTGCTCATCCGGACGCCGGCTGACCCTCCTTCGGACAGGATTTCCTATGCCGATCAGGCTTGACGCACGCGACGTTGGCTTCGAGCGGGAGTTCACCGCTCTGCTTGCGATGAAGCGCGAGGTTTCCGAGGATGTCGACCAGGTCGCAGCCGCGATCATCGCCGATGTCCGCACCCGCGGCGACGCGGCGCTGATCGAGTACACCGAGCGCTTCGACAAGCTGTCGCTGACGCCGCAGACCCTGCGCGTCACCGACAGCGAGGTCGAGGCGGCGGTGGCGGCCTGCACGCGCGAGCAACTCGATGCGCTGGAAACGGCCCGCTCCCGGATCGAGACCTTTCACCTGCGCCAGAAGCCGGCCGATTCCTGGTTGCGCGATACGCTCGGCGTCGAGAGCGGCTGGCGCTGGAGCGCGATCGAGGCCGTCGGCCTCTACGTTCCGGGCGGCACGGCGAGCTATCCATCGTCCGTTCTGATGAACGCGATTCCGGCCAAGGTCGCCGGGGTCGAGCGGCTCGTCATGGTCGCGCCGACGCCGCGTGGCGACGGCAATCCGCTGGTTCTCGCCGCCGCCAGGCTCGCCGGCATCGATGAGATCTATCGCATCGGCGGGGCCCAGGCGATCGCTGCGCTTGCCTACGGGACCGGGACGATCGCGCCCGTCGCCAAGATCGTCGGCCCCGGCAATGCCTATGTCGCCGCCGCCAAGCGCCGGGTCTTCGGCACGGTCGGCATCGACATGATCGCCGGCCCCTCCGAGGTGCTGGTCCTGGCCGACGCGAGCGCCAATCCCGACTGGATCGCCGCCGACCTTCTCGCGCAGGCCGAGCACGACACTGCCGCCCAGTCGATCCTGATCACCGACGATGCCGCACTCGCCGATGCGGTCGAGCGCGCGGTCGAAGGCCAGCTCAGGACCTTGCCGCGTGCCGAGATCGCCGGTGCGAGCTGGCGTGAGTTCGGCGCAATTGTCCTGGTCGGGGCGCTCGATACGGCGATCCCACTGGTCAACCGGCTGGCACCGGAGCATCTCGAAATCATCTCCGCCGAGCCGGAGCGCCTGGCGGGAGGCATCCGCAATGCCGGTGCGATCTTCCTTGGCGGGCATACGCCCGAGGCGATCGGCGACTATGTCGGCGGCTCGAACCATGTCTTGCCGACGGCGCGCTCCGCCCGTTTCTCCTCGGGGCTCGGCGTGCCCGATTTCATGAAGCGCACCTCGCTGCTGAAGTGCGATTCGACAGCGCTGCAGGCGCTCGCCGGCGCCGCAACCGCGCTCGCCGAGGCCGAGGGCTTGCAGGCTCATGCGCGTTCCGTGACGATCCGACTCAACGGCTGACGTCGGGCGCGGCGATTCTGCGCTCGCGACCGGCTGCGCGGAGGATACATGTCGGAACGCAACCATCTGGTCGCCGTTACGCTCGACGAGGCTTCGCTCGGCCGGGGCGGCGCCGACCAGGAGCATGAGCGTGCCGTCGCGATCTATGACCTGATCGAACGCAACCACTTCGCCGTGCCGGATTTCGACGGCGGCCCCTATGCCGTCCATCTTGCCTTGGTCGAGCGGCGCCTTGCCTTTGAGATCAAGAGCGCCGATGGCGCCCCGGTCGTCACCCATCTTCTCTCGCTGACGCCGTTCAGGCGCATCATCAAGGACTACGAGCTGGTCTGCGACAGCTACTATGCCGCCATCCGCACGGCGACGCCGTCGCAGATCGAGGCGATCGACATGGGGCGCCGCGGCCTGCACGACGAGGCGGCTCACCTGCTGGTCGAACGGCTGACCAACAAGGTCGAAATCGACAACGAGACCGCCCGCCGCCTCTTCACCCTGATCTACGCGCTGCACTGGAAGGGCTGAGCGCTTGGAGCCGTCCGCCCCGCGCAAGCTCCAGAGCGTGCTGTTCATGTGCGCCTACAACGCGGTGCGCTCGCCCATGGCCGAGGCGATGGCCAAGCACTTCTTCGGCAAGTCGGTCTACGTTCAGTCGGCAGGGGCACGCAAAGGCGATGTCGACCCCTTCGCCTTGGAGGTCCTCGACGAGATCGGCATCGACGCCCGCAAGCACAAGCCGAAATCGCTCGAAGAGCTGGAGGAATGGGAGGGGCTCAACTTCGATCTGATCGTCACGCTTTCGCCCGAGGCGCATCACAAGGCGCTCGACCTGACCCGCACCGTCGCGTCCGACGTCGAATACTGGCCGACGCCGGATCCGACCATCGTGCAAGGCTCGCGCGAGCAGGTCCTCGAAGCCTATCGCGCCGTCCGCGACGGGCTGATGCAGCGGATCAAGAACAGGCTGCGGCCCTGACGCTCTACAGGATCAAGACCGCCCCGCCGCAGCGCACGCCGCTGACCCAGCTGTCAGCCTGACCGAGTCCGATCCCGAGCGTATTGAGCAGGCTCGTCAGCACCTGGTCCAGCGGCGCCACCGCACCGGCGAGGACATTGGAGACGGCCCCGTCGATGCCGAGTCCGAGTCCGAGCGGCTCGACACGTACCTCGAGATCGGAAACCAGTCGCGACAGCAGGCTCGCAACGAAGTTCTGCGTCGAGGTTGTCTTCTTCTCGGCCCGCTGGATCTCGGCATAGCTGAAACTGACCGGGGTCTCGCTGGTGTTGCTGATCGTGACATGCGCCCGGCCCGTTACTCTAACGAGGCCGAGGTCGAGCAGCGTTGCGGCCGGAGGGTTCGGTCGCGTGCTGAAATTGCTGAACTCGGCATTGGAGACCTGTCCGATCCAGGCATCGGCCACGGCCGGTGTCACGCCGAGCGTCACCCGCGCGCTGGCAATGTCGCCGGCGCCGCAGGAGATCGAGGTCAGGCGGGCCGTAGCCGAGGCGAGTTCCAGATAGAGCGGCAGCTTGACCAGCGAAGCCTGGCCGCTGCCGACGAGGGAGAGCGTCAGCAGCAGGCGCGTCTGGGCTGTGTGGACGGTTGCGCCGGTGCGGCCGACGCGCACCAGGCTGGTGCCGACAGGCCGCTCGCCGATGCCGAGCTTCAGCGAGACCGAGGCGAGGCCGGGCACGTTGACCGCCAGGCCGAGATCGAGCTGGCGTGCGCCATTGGCGATCTGCGCCGTGGCCGAGACGAGGTCGAGTGCCGATAGCGAGGCCTTGATTGGCACCTCCTCGCTCAGTTGGCGGCTGCCATAGGTGCCGAACGAGACCAGGCTCTGCAGGTTGAGGCGCTGGCTCGAGCCGGCGAGTACTGTCGCCAGACGTCCCAGTGCCGCGACGGCGTCACTGCCCGCGCCTTGCGCGCGCGCTGCATCCTGGGCCGCCAAAATGACGTCCCCGATGCGAACCTGGGCGCGGATGACCTCGTCGAAGGTCAATGCGGAGATCGAGGCGCGCGTCGCCAATTGCCGCGCGAAGCCGAAAAGGTCGATCCGGGCCCGCGCCAGCCCCTCATAGTCCATGACCGACAGGGATAGGTTCGTCCCAAGCAGGCCACCTAGCAGGCCGTTGAGAGCGCCGCCCTCCAGCCGGACCAGGCGTGAGCCGATGGCGAAGGCGGCCTGCATGTCCTGTGCGGCGGTCGCCCGCGTCAGGATTGGGACGTCGCCGGCTTCGTTTCCGAGGCCGCTCGCGCCAATCACACGGCCAAGGATCATCGGGGTGGTCGCGCGCATCTCGATCCGGGCAGCATTCGCGACAGTCGCTGAACTCGGCTGGAAGCGCATCTCAGGCGCGAGCGTCGCGTCCGCCGTATAGGTGCCCAGCTGCACCCTTTCGACTGCGGCAGCGGTGTAACCGTTGCGTCCGGCGCTTGCCCGCGCGGCGGCGTCGGCCTTTCCGAGGTCCGCCGCGGCGGCGAGCGCGGCGAGATCTGTCGCGGTCTGTTGCCGGCGCTGCTGGTAGTAGAAGCTGCCGACGTCGACCGCCATCGTGCCGAAGCCGAACAGAACCATGGAGCTGCCGGCGAACACGATCGATGAGAGGCCACGTCGGTCCGCAAACAGTCTCCGCAAGAGATTGATCATGACGGCCTCCTTCGCTGCTCCATCTGCAAACGGGTTCAGTAGCCGCCGCGCTGCACGACGGCCCGGCGCTCGACCACCGGGGTGGGCAGTGCGACGATCGAGTTGAGGCGGTTGAAGATGCTGTCCGAGTAGTCGTAGGCGACTGCTACCTCGAAGCTCGGCGAGGGCGCGCCGGTCGCGGTCGTCCGTACCGTCAGCTTGCTTGGGTCGAGGAAGGCGTAAGAGCCGACACTGCGGGTGATGAAGCTACGTGCCAGCCGCTCGCGCTCAGCATCGTCGAGCCCGGCGACGGAAGCTCGGGCCGCTTCGGCCGCTAGTTGTTGCACGCCGTGATACACGCCAAAGGCGTGGCCGTAGCCAATGATCCCGAACAGCAGAAGCAGCAGGATCGGCGCGATGAAGGCGAATTCTACGGCAGTGGCAGCGGCGCAATCAGTCCGTAGGCGGCGGATGAACGAGCGCATGGCATGTTCACTCCACTGGGATTTACAACCATAGAGTGTATAGCCGGCGCCTTTACAAACCGTAAAACGTATATTCAGGACCGGGGGGTAATCATTGAAACGGAATTGGCTGATTAATCGAAATTTAAGGGGCAGGGCCCAGGAGCTTCACTGAGGGCAACGTTACGTTAGCCAAGCCGAGAATCGACCTGAGGAATGAGCACCGTCGCGATACCGATCGATGCCCGCTCTCGGCAGCTCCGACGGTGGCGCGATGTGGGTCTGATCGCAGGCTTGGCGCTCTGCTCCGGCCTCGTGACCCTCGCCAGCTTGCCCGGTCCTATCGCCGGCCCGGCCGCGCCGCTGGCAGTGATCTTTCCGCCCTGGGTCTCCGGTGAGGAGGCCGTGGCACGCAGCCTCGCGACCGGCGCCAGGCTCCTGCGGCAAGGCGCGATGCCTTTCGTCGTCGTCCTTGCGCCAGAGGCTGGGACAGCGCCGACGGCGAGGCCGGCCGGCGCCATGCTGATGCTGCGTCTCGACGGGCTTGCTGGATGCGTCATCTCATCGGAGGCCGAAGCGACCCGCCTATGATTTTGACTTTGTCTGGTCTTCGCGACCTCGTCGCGCGCTGCCTCATCGGCCTCGCCTTCCTTCATATCCCACTGCTTGCGATGGCGTCGCTGCTGCAATCCAGCGACGGGCTGGTGCCGGGGCTAAGCGCCTTGTTGCTCGCGCTCGCGGCGCTGCTCGCCTATCGCGGGGTCGGTGCGACGTTGCTGGCGCAATGCGCGATCGCTGTCGCCTTGATCGGCCAGGTCTCCATTTTGGTCGCGGTCTTCTCCGGGCATCCCTGGCAGCCCGACATGCACATGTACTACTTCGCCGTGCTCGCATTGCTCGCCGGTTTCTGCGACTGGCGGCCGATCATCCTGGGCGCCGCGCTTACGGCGGTGCACCATCTGGTGCTGCAGTTCGTCCTGCCCGCCGCCGTCTTCTACCAGGGCGGCAATCTGCTCCGGGTCCTGCTGCATGCCGTCATCGTGGTTGTCGAGACGGCCTTCCTCGCAGCGATCGCCGTGATGACCGCGCGCATCTTCGCGCAGACCGAGGCCAATCTGCGCCGAGCCGAAGAGGTCGCCGAGCGCGAACGCCTGGCGAGTGATCGCGAGCGAGCGCTCGCTGACGAGGCCGAGGCACGTGCCGAGCGCTTGCGGGCCATGGTCGAACACTTCCGCGACGAGATGGACGGCGCCATGGCCGTCCTCGACAAGGCGTCCGAGGCGATGCAGGTCGATGCCCGCGGCCTCACCGGCGCCTCCGACCGGGCGCGTCAGCAGATCTCGCTCGTCTCGCGCAGCTCGACCGAGGTGAGGACCAGCATCGAGCAGACCGCGGCGGCCAGCCAGGAGCTTGCGAGCTCGATCGCAGAGATCGGCCGCAACGTCACGCAGTCGGCCGGCAGCTCGCAATCGGCCGCCAGGCTTGCACGGGCTGCCAGCACCGAGATCGAGGCGTTGGCACGCACCGGCGAAAGCGTCGGCGCCGTGGCTGAGATCATTCGCGGTATCGCGGCGCAGACCAGCATGCTGGCGTTGAACGCGACCATCGAGGCGGCGCGTGCCGGGGCGATGGGGAAGGGCTTCGCCGTCGTCGCCAGCGAGGTCAAGACGCTCTCGGCGCAGACGGCGACAGCGACCGAGGAGGTGGCGCGCTCGATCGAGGCGATCCAGACCGCCTCGCAGCGCTCGCTCAAGTCGATCCGCGAGATGGTCATGGCGATCGGCGAGGTCGAGACCGTCTCGGTCGCGATCGCCTATGCGGTCGGCGAGCAGGATCGCGCCACCGCCGAGATCGCGCGCGAGGTCCAGGTTTCCTCTGATGGTGCCAACCGCAGCGCCCAGACCTTGCAGAGCTTCGAGGCGGTGACCGAGCGCACCTACGCCGCTGCCGGCAGCTTGCAGAGCTCGTCGTCGGACCTTGCGACGCAGGCGCAGCGCATCCGCCGCGAGGTGGCGGAGTTCTGTGAGCGCGTCGCCGCGGCCTAGAGCATTTTCGAGCGAAGTAGGTACCGGTTCGCGTGAAGAAAATGCGATAAAACCAAAAGCTTTAGCTACCAGGCACGTCCGGGACCGACCGTCCCGACACCCAGCCATTCGCCGAGTGTCGCCGCGATGTCGGCGAAGCTTGCCCTGCAGCCGATCTCTCGCGCCGGCACATTCGGCCCGAAGCCCAGGATCGGCACATGCTCGCGCGTATGGTCGGTTCCGGGCCAGCTCGGATCGTTGCCATGGTCGGCTGTGATGATGGCAAGATCGCCGGGGCGAAGCAGTGCCTCGAGCTTCGGCAGGTCGCGATCGAAGGCTTCCAGCGCTGCCGCATAGCCTGGAATGTCGCGGCGATGGCCGTATTCGGTGTCGAAGTCGACGAGATTGACGAAGCAGAAGCCGCCATCGGGCAGCCGCGCGAACGCCTCCAGCGCCGCGGCCCACATGGCGGCGTTGCCGAACGGCTTGATCTCCTCACCCGTGTTCCGATGAGCGAAGATGTCGCCGATCTTGCCGACGGTCACGATCGGCCGGCTTTTTGCCGCGAGCCGGTCGAGGATGGTCTCATCCGGCGGCGGGATCGCGAAGTCCTTGCGGTTCCCGGTGCGGGTGAAACCGGTCTCCGTCGTGCCGACGAAGGGGCGGGCGATGACACGGCCGATCCTCAGCGGGTCGACCAGCACCCGAACCTTCTTGCAGAGCGCATAGAGCCGTTCCAGGCCAAAATGCTCCTCATGCGCCGCGATCTGCAGCACCGAGTCGACCGAGGTGTAGCAGATCGGCTTGCCGGTCCGGATGTGCTCCTCAGCAAGCTCGTCGATTACCGCCGTGCCCGAGGCGTGCTTGTTGCCGAGGATGCCGGGCAGGGCGCCCTCACGGATGATGGCGGCGACGAGGTCAGGCGGGAACGTGTTCTCCAGCGCGGTGAAATAGCCCCATTTGAACGGCACCGGGCAGCCGGCGATCTCCCAATGGCCGGATGGCGTGTCCTTGCCCTGGCTGATCTCGACGCCGTAGCCGTATTGCCCCTGCGGCGCCTCTGGCCGCGTCACGCCGGCGAGAGGCTGTCCCGTCGAGGCTTCGCAGGCATGGCTCAAGCCTAGTCGGGCGAGGTTCGGGATATCGAGCGGCCCGCTGCGGAGGCCGTCGCGGTCGCCGCGCCCCTCGGCGCAGGCCTCAGCGATATGGCCGAGCGTGTCGGAGCCGGTATCGCCATAGGTGGCGGCATCCTCAGCGCCGCCGCAGCCGACAGAGTCGAGCACGATCAGGATGGCGCGCGCCATCGTCAGTCCCGCACCGCGGCGCTGTTCGCCGGCTCGAGGTTGAGCGCGGCGGCGAGCAGTGCCTGCGTATAGGCCTCGCGCGGGCGCTGGAAGATCTCCTCGGCCGGTCCTTCCTCGACCACCTTGCCGTTCTGCATCACCACCACCCGGTGCGACAGCGCCCTGACCACCTTGAGGTCGTGGCTGATGAAGAGATAGCCGAGCTTGCGCCTGGCCTGCAGTCCGCGCAGCAATTCGACGATCTGCGCCTGGACCGACATGTCGAGCGCCGAGGTCGGCTCGTCGAGCACGACGAATTTCGGATCGAGCGCCATGGCGCGGGCGATCGCGATGCGCTGGCGCTGGCCGCCAGAGAATTCGTGCGGATAGCGGTCCATCGTCGAAGGATCGAGCCCGACATCGGCGAGCGCCTGCGCCACGATCTCGCGCTGGCGCTGATAGCTCAGCCCCTTCTGCTGGACGGTCAGCCCCTCCGCGACGATGTCGGTGACCGACATGCGCGGCGAGAGCGAGCCGTAGGGGTCCTGGAAGACGACCTGGAGGTCCTTGCGCTTCGGCCGGACCGCCTTGCTCTTCAGCCCGTCGATGCGGTCGCCGAGGAAGACGATCGGCCCCTCCGACGAGATCAGCCGCAATATGGCGAGGCCGAGTGTCGTCTTGCCCGAGCCGGATTCGCCGACGATGCCGAGCGTCTCGCCCTCGCGCACTTTCACCGAGATGCCGTCCACCGCCTTCACATGGCTGGTGGTGCGGCGCAGCAACCCGGTCTTGATCGGGAACCAGACCTTGACCGGACCGGCTTCCAGCAGGATCGGGGCGCCTTCCGGCACAGGCTCCGGCCGACCCTTCGGCTCGGCGGCCAGCAGGCGCTGCGTATAGGCGTGCTGGGGATTGCCGAAAATCTCGGCGACGGGGCCCTGCTCGACGATTCTGCCCTTCAGCATCACGCAAACCCGGTCGGCGATGCGCCGGACGATGCCGAGATCATGGGTGATGAACAGGATCGCCATGCCGAGCCGCGCCTGCAGTTCCTTCAGCAGCGTCAGGATCTGCGCCTGCACGGTGACGTCGAGCGCGGTGGTCGGCTCGTCGGCGATCAGCAGGTCGGGTTCGTTGGCGAGCGCCATCGCGATCATCACGCGCTGGCGCTGGCCGCCCGAGAGCTGGTGCGGATAGGCATCGAGCCGGCTTTCCGCATCGCGAATGCCGACCAGGCTGAGCAGTTCGAGCGTTCTGGCTCGCGCCTTCTCGCCGCGCAGGCCCTTGTGCAGTTCAAGAATCTCGCCGATCTGCCGCGCAATCGGGTGCAGCGGGTTGAGCGAGGTCATCGGCTCCTGGAACACCATGGTGATGTCGTTGCCGCGGACCTTGCGCATCGCGTCCTCGTCGGCGGCGATCAGGTCCTGGCCGTTGAACAGCACTTTGCCCGACGGGTGATACGCCGCCGGGTAGTTCAGCAGCTTCAGGATCGACAGCGCCGAGACCGATTTGCCAGAGCCGGATTCGCCGACGATGGCGAGTGTCTCGCCCTTGGCGATCTCGAACGAGACCTTGTCGACGGCGAGTGTCTCCTGCCCGCCCTGGCGGAAGGCGACGGAGAGCTCCTGGACGGAGAGGAGGGGGGAGGAACTCACGAAGTCAGCTCGTTTCTCAAGGCGTCCAACGCATCGGCATTCAACGGGACGAAATTGAACTTCCGCGGAGAAATGGACCAAGCGGGATCGCGCTGGATACCGCGTATCAACTTCGCGTCGCCGGTTACAAAATGGGTGCAGTTGAACCGGAAAGCGGTAGCTGCGTGGATGGCGTCCGGAACCTTCAGAGACCGGACGCGCGCCCGCATGAGCGCTGCTTGCACAAGAATATCGCGATCGATTGCCTTTGTTTGAATAAGCAGACCATCGGCTACGAGGTTGCCAATGTACCAATCGTGATGAAATCGGCTCTCCGGATTCTCATCCGTCCCAGCGCGGTCGATGAGGCCTCGAATTGGGTCGACAAGAACTTCTGTGAGTGAAAGGTCACTGGTGATGAAAGGTGTCTCGGTACCAGCTCCCTCAGCGATCAGATTGATCAGGGCCTGGCCTTCTGCCGTCGGTTTTTCGATGGCGTCGATGATCGCGCAGGCGTCGAGATAAACCAGCCCAGCCACGATCGCTATCGGCTCCACTCGTCGCGGAGCTTTCGGACGCGCGCGACCGAGTCGTTGGCGCTGGGCTTCAGCTTTCGCCGATGTTCTAACAGCTCGGTGATCGCAGCTGCGCGCGCTGCGCTTTTCACATCAGCCTCATCCGCCTCGATGACGACCTTCACCGTCTTCGCAAGCCCGAGCTCCGCCCGCAAATCCTCAGGCAGGTTCTCGACCGGATAGTGCTCACGCACGATCTTGTTCATCGCCTCTCTCCTCGCGGCGATCATAGCACGGCCCTCATGCGAAGGTCTTCCGCGGGTCGAAGGCGTCACGGACCCCTTCGCCGATGAAGATCAGCAGCGACAGCATCAGCGCGATCACCATGAAGCCGGAGAGGCCGAGCCAGGGCGCCTGCAGGTTCGCCTTGCCCTGCGCCAGGAGTTCGCCGAGCGAGGGCGAACCGGGCGGCAGGCCAAAGCCGAGGAAGTCGAGCGAGGTCAGCGTCGTGATCGAGCCGTTGAGGATGAAGGGCAGGAAGGTCAACGTCGCGACCATGGCGTTGGGCAGCAGGTGCTTGACCATGATCGCCCGGTTGGAGAGGCCGAGCGCCCGCGCCGCCCGAACATACTCGAAATTCCGCGCCCGCAGGAATTCGGCGCGGACCACGCCGACGAGCGCGACCCAGGAGAACAGCAGGAGGATGCCGAGCAGGACGAAGAAGCTCGGCGTGATGATCGCCGCGACGATGATCAGGAGATAGAGCGCCGGGATCGAGGTCCAGATTTCGATGACGCGCTGGAAGATCAGGTCGGTCCAGCCGCCGAAATAGCCCTGGATCGCGCCGGCGGCGATGCCGATCACCGAGGAGATCGAGGCCAGGATCAGCCCGAACAGGATCGAGATGCGGAAACCGTAGATCAGCCGGGCTACGACGTCGCGGCCCTGGTCGTCGGTGCCGAGCCAGTTCCATTCGAGCTCGCGGCAAGTCATGCCGCCGGTTCGCTCGGCGATTCCGCGACACTGCTCGTCCTTGAGCAGCCAGGTCGGTGGGGCAGGGGCCGGCACCGGCAGGTCGAGATTATGGGTGCGATAAGAATAGCGGATTAGCGGCCATAAGGCCCAGCCATTCGCCGCGATCTCCCTGGCGATGGTCGGGTCGCGATAGTCGGTGGTGGCAAGGAAGCCGCCGAATTTCTCCTCGGGATAGTTGACCGCCACCGGAAACAGCGTCTCGCCCTTGTAGCGGACGATCAGCGGCCGGTCGTTGGCGATGAACTCGGCGAAGAGCGAGAGCACGAAGAGCGTCAGGAAGACCCAGAACGACCACCAGCCGCGCTTGTTGGCCTTGAAGCTGTCGAGACGGCGCCGGTTGATCGGCGAGAGCTTGAGCCAGCCTTGCTTGGCCGTGGCTGGAGCACGAGCAGGCTCGGCAGAGCGCAGGGCCGGTGGCGGAGCGTCCAGGAGCGTGTCGGACATTTCAGGCTTCCCGCGATTCGAAATCGATGCGCGGGTCGACCCAGGCATAGGTCAGGTCGGTGATCAGGTGCACGACGAGGCCGATCAGCGAGAAGATGAAGAGGTTGGCGAAGACCACCGGATAGTCGCGGTTGACGATCGCCTCGAAGGAGAGGAGCCCGAGCCCGTCGAGCGAGAAGATCGTCTCGATCAGGAGCGAGCCGGCAAAGAGCGCATGCACGAAGGCGCCGGGAAAGCCGGCGATGACGATCAGCATGGCGTTGCGGAAGACGTGGCCATAGAGCACGCCGCGTTCCGACAGGCCCTTCATCCGCGCCGTGAGCACGTATTGCTTGCGGATCTCGTCGAGGAAGGAGTTCTTGGTCAGCAGCGTCGAGGTCGCGAAGGCGCCGAGCGCCATCGCCAGCACCGGCAGAGCGATGTGCCAGAAATAGTCGCCGATCTTGCCGATGAGGCTGAGTTGCGCCCAGTTCTCCGAGGTCAGGCCCCTGAGCGGGAATATCTGCCAGAACGAGCCGCCGGCGAAGAGTACGATCAGCAGGATCGCGAACAGGAACCCGGGGATGGCGTAGCCGACGATGACCACCGCGCTGGTCCAGGTGTCGAAGCGCGAGCCGTCCTTGACCGCCTTGCGGATGCCGAGCGGGATCGAGATCGCATAGGAGAGCAGCGTCATCCACAGGCCGAGCGTGATCGAGACCGGCAGCTTCTCCTTGATCAATTGCAGCACCGGCGCATCGCGAAAATAGCTGCGGCCGAAATCGAAGGTGGCATAGTCCTTCAGCATCTTGAGGAAGCGCTCATGCGCCGGCTTGTCGAAGCCGAACTGCTTCTCCAGTTCCTTGATGAAGGCCGGATCGAGCCCCTGCGCGCCGCGATAGGCCGAGCCGGAATCCAGCGCCTGCGTACCGGCATCGCCGCCGGAGCCGCCGCCGACGCGCTCGGCCGCGCCGCTATTGGGATTATTGAGCTGTGAGATGATCCGCTCGACCGGGCCGCCGGGCGCGAACTGCACGATGACGAAGGAGATCAGCAGGATGCCGAACAGGGTCGGCACCATCAGCGCCAGACGCCGGGCGATGTAGTTCAGCATGCCCGCTTATGCCTTCCCGATCCGCTTGGCTTTTTCGGGATCGTACCACCATGTACCCGGCGCGCCGGAACTGAATTTCGGCTTGGTCTGAGGACGCTCATACATATCCCAATAGGCCAGCCATTCGCTGGCGTTCCACCACATCGGGATCCAGTAGCGCCCGGCCCGTAGCAATCGGTCGAGGCATTTGGCCGCCTCCACCACCTCGGCATAGCTGTCGGCTTGTCCGATCTTGTCGATCATCGCGTCGATCGCTGGATGGGCAATGCCGCCGACATTGCGCGAACCACGCGTCTTGGCCGCTTCCGAGCCGTAGACGACGCGCATCGTGTCGCTCGGGATCGAGCTGCCGCTCATCGCGCGGCTGATGACGTCGAAGTCGAACTCGTCGAGCCGGCGCTGGTATTGCGCTCCGTCGACGATGCGCGAGGTCGCATTGATGCCGAGCCGCTTGAGATTGGCCTGGAAGGGCTGGGTGTGCGGCTGCAGCGAGGGCGTCGAATCCAGGAATTCGATCTCGAAGGGCTGGCCGTTCGGCAGCTTCATCACATTGCCATCGCGCTTGCAGCCGGCGGCACGCAGCATCTCGTCGGCGCGGCGCAGCAAGGCACGGTCGCTGCCGGAGCCGTCGCTGACCGGCGGCAAATAGGGCTCGCCGAAGACCTCGTCGGGCACCTTGCCGCGGAACGGCTCCAGTAGTGCGAGTTCCTCCGGCGAGGGCTTGCCCACCGCCTTCGAATCCGAGTTCTCGAAATAGGAGGTCGCCCGCGAGAAGGACGAGAACATGATGTTCTTGTTGGTCCACTCGAAGTCGAAGGCGAAGCCGAGTGCCTCGCGAATGCGCGGATCAGTGAACTTCTCGCGGCGCAGATTGTAGATCCAGCCCTGCGAGCCGATCGGTTCGGTCTTCGGCAGGGCCTCCTTTTTGACCTTGCCTTCGTGGATGGCCGGGAAGTCGTAGCCCGTCGCCCAGATCCGTGAGGTGAACTCCTCCTGGAAGGTGATCACGCCGCTCTTGAAGGCCTCGAAGGCGACCTGCCGGTCGCGGAAATACTCCCAGCGCACGCGGTCGAAATTGTTCTGGCCGACATTCACTGGCAGATCCCTGGCCCAGTAATCCGGCACCCGGTCGAATTCGATGAAGCGGCCCTGCTCGAAGCGGCCGACCTTGTAGGCGCCCGAGCCGAGCGGTGGCTCCAGTGTCGAGGCCTCGAAATTGCGGGTCGACCAGTATTTCTCGGAGAACACCGGCAGCCCGGCGACGACGAGATGCATGTCGCGGCTGCGCTTTTGCGAGAGCTTGACGACGATGAGGTCGTCGCTCTCGGCGACGGCTGATTCCATTTCGGCGAGGATCAGCCGGTAGGTCGGATGGCCCTTGCTCTTGAGCAGGTTGAAGGAGAAGGCGGCATCGCCGGCGGTGACGCGCGAGCCGTCATGGAACTTCGCCTCCGGCCGCATGCGGAAGCGATAGGCCAGCTTGTCGGCGGACACAGCGACACTCTTCGCGAGCAGGCCGTAGAGCGAGCCTGGCTCGTCGCCCGAGCCAGCCATCAGGCTGTCGAAGCAGGCATCCATGCCGGCGGCGCCGTCGCCCTGCAGCACAAAAGTGTTGAGCGTGTTGAAGGTGTCGAAGCTCTGGTTGCCGCCGGCGCGCTTGATCTGGATGGTGATCGAGCCGCCCTTCGGCGCCTTCGGGTTGACATAGGCAAAATGCGGGAAGTCCGGCGGCAGCGCCAGCTCGCCGAAGGTCGAGAGGCCGTGGACCTCGTTCTCCTGCGCGAGCGCCGCCGTGAGCGAGGCTGGCAGCGCGGCCGCGCCTGCGAGCGCGCCACTGGCTTCGAGCAGCCTGCGGCGGGTGATGCGGATCGCCATGCAAAACCCCTTGCGATTCGTTGTCCGATTATGTCGTCACGCCGAGCTAACGCCAGCCTTGCGCGCATTCCCTGTCATGGTGACGGCAATTGCATGGCGCGGACAAGCAAAAGCCGGGCTTTGGGCCCGGCTCATATGGTCACATTGGCGCGAAAGGCGCGGCCAAATCAGGGCTTAGGCAGCGGCTTGGGCGCGTCGGCCAGCGTATTCAGATAGGCGATAACGTCGGCGCGCTGCTCGGGCTTGCTCAGGCCGGCAAAGGCCATGATGGTACCGGGAACGTAAGCCTTCGGGTTCTTCAGGAAGTGGTCGAGCGCATCGGCGTCCCAGCTCTTGTCGCCACGGCCCTTCATTGCGGCCGAGTAGCCGAACCCTGCGACTGAGCCTTCATTGCGGCCATAGACGTCGTAGAGATGCGGGCCGACCTTGTTGGCGCCGCCCTTTTCGAAGGTGTGGCAGGCCTTGCAGGCGCCGACAGCCTTTTCACCCTTGGCCGGATCGGCCTTGGCAAGGCGGACCGCAATCGGCTCCTCGGCAACTGCCGCGGCAGCGCCGGCGCCGCCAGCGGCGGCCGGCTCCAGGCTCGGCAAGTCGTAGCCGGGAACGGCCGGCTTCTTGGGGGCGAAGACGATGCCGGCGCCCATGTTCAGGGCCATCACGACGAGCAGGGTCGAAAGCCCCGCGCCAGCGATCTTGTTCAGTTCGATATTCATCGTCTCTCACAACCCTCGGCCCGCCCGTCGGCGAAGCAAGACAGCGCTGCGGCCGGGCCCTTGCGGAGCCGGCACGTCAGCGCTGCTTAACCGCTTTGCGCGCTGCATTGCAACTCGTATAAGCACGCTCCGCTTTGAGACCTTTTGCCGCCCCGCGAGCTTTCCTTAAGCCAATGCCCAATCCGCTGATCCTGATCCCCGCCCGCATGCAGGCGACGCGCCTGCCGGGCAAGCCGCTGGCCGATATTCTGGGCGAACCGATGATCGTTCGTGTCTGGCGCCGTGCCATCGAAGCGCGCGTCGGCGACGTCGTGGTCGCGACCGATGACGACCGCATCCTCGCGGCGATCGAGCAGGCCGGCGGCCGGGCCGTGATGACCAGCCCCGCGCACCAGACCGGCTCCGACCGGATCAAGGAGGCCGCCGACATCATCGATCCCAAGGGCGAGCACGACATCATCGTCAACGTCCAGGGCGACTTCCCGACGTTGGCGCCGGCCGCGATCGCGGCCGCGGTGGAGCCGCTCGCCGATCCGGCCGTCGATATCGCGACGCTTGCCGGCGAGATCACCGACGACGAGGAGAAGACCGCGCCGAGCGTGGTCAAGCTGATCGGCAGCGAGATTTCCCCCGGCCGGATGCGCGCGCTCTATTTCACCAGGGCGACGGCGCCTTATGGCGACGGCCCGCTCTACCACCATGTCGGCCTCTACGCTTATCGCCGCCGCGCGCTCGACCGCTTCGTCTCGCTGCCGCAATCGCCGCTCGAACTGCGCGAGAAGCTCGAGCAGCTGCGGGCGCTCGAGGACGGCATGCGCATCGACGCCATGATCATCGATCACGTCCCGCGCGGCGTCGACACGCCCCCCGATCTGGACCGCGCCCGCGCGTTCCTGACATCCCGCGCCTGAGCCTGAAAGTCTCCAATGTCAGTCGTCGTTTCCTATCAGGGTGAGCCCGGAGCCTTCTCTTCGCAGGCCGCCCTCCAGGTCTTCCCGGATTGCGAGCTGCTGCCTTGCCGGACCTTCGAGGACGCGCTCGCGGCGGTCTCGGACGGCGCCGCCCGCTACGGCATGATCCCGATCGACAACTCGATCGCCGGCCGCGTCGCCGACATCCATCACCTCCTGCCGCGCTCTGGCCTGCACATCATCGGCGAGCATTTCCTGCCGATCCGCTTCCATCTGATGGCGGTCGAGGGCGCGACGCTGGCGACGCTGCAGACAGTGCAGAGCCACATCCATGCGCTCGGCCAGTGCCGCAAGATCATCCGCAAGCTCGGCCTGAAGGCCGAGGTCGCTGCCGATACCGCCGGCTCTGCCCGTCAGGTCGCCGAGGCCGGCGACCCGACGCGCGCCGCGATCGCGCCGCACATCGCCGCCGAGGTCTACGGCCTCAAGATCCTGATGGAGGACATCGAAGACGAGAAGCACAACACCACGCGCTTCGTCGTGCTTTCGAAATATCCCGAATTCGCCCGCCAGGGCGCCGGCAAGACGGTGACGACCCTGATCTTCCAGGTCCGAAACCTGCCGGCGGCGCTCTACAAGGCGCTCGGCGGCTTCGCCACCAACGGCGTCAACATGACCAAGCTGGAAAGCTATATGGTCGACGGCCATTTCTCGGCGACGATGTTCTACAGCGACGTCGAGGGGCATCCTGACGATCCGGCGCTGCGTCGCGCGCTCGACGAACTCGCCTTCTTCTCGAAGGAGATGAAGATCCTCGGCGTCTATCCGGCCCACGAATTCCGCGACAGCTTCCCCGAGCCGGGGGAGTAAGCCGGCCCCGCGGGCGGTCGCCCCCTCACCAAGGACGCGGCCCTTCCATCGTCGAGACATGAGCCGAGACGACCTTCCAGCCGAGATCGGGGAAGCGCACCCAGCTCTGGCTCTGGCGGCCGATGATCTCGCGCCCGCGCACCTTGAATTCGAGGTTCACGGTGGCGAAGTCGCGGCCGAGCGTCAGGATTTCCAGGCGGATCCGCTTCTCCTTGATGCCCGGGCCCGGCGGCCGGGCGACGCGGTGGGCATGGATCTCGTCGAAGCCATAGCCGTTCTCGCCCAGCGCGTAGCGGATGGTGTGGGGGCTGTTCCAGAAGGAGGCGTCGAGCACGTCGACTTGCTTGTCGATTAGCGCCTGCTCATAGCGCTCGAACAGGGCGCTGATCTCGGCGACGACATCGGGCAGGTTTGGGGTCAGGTCGGTCACGAGAGGGCCTCCACGGCTTGGGCGACGGCAATCAGGCTGGCGTCGGTGCCGCGCCCGCCGATGATCGAGAGACCGACCGGCGCGCCGTTCACCATGGCGCCGGGCAGGTTGAGCTGGGGCGAGCCGGTGAGGCCGCCCTGCGCACAAAGACAGGTGATGCGATCGCGCAGTGGCTGCAGCTCCGGAGTCGGCAGGCCGCGCAGCGGCGCCTGGAAGGGCGTTGTCGGCAGGCAGAGGATCGTGCCCGCCGGCAAGAGGTGACGCAGCCGCGCCCGCGCCTCCTCGCGCATCAGCGCCGCCCAGTTGCGCTCGCTCGCGGAAACCTGCGAGCCGGCGATCAGCCCGGCGGCGACGCTGAAGGCCATGCGCGGATTGTGCTGCTCGATCCAGGGCCGGAAGGTCTGCCAGGCCTCGACCGGCTGCAGGCTGCGTTGCGCGCGTGCCCAGACCGAAAGCCCCTGTGGCGCCATGATCTCCTCGCGCGCCGGGCCGACGATCCGCTCCAGCTTCCGGACCATCGGTTGCAAGGCATCTGCGACCTCGGGGTCGGCGAAGCCGAAGGCATCGACCGCGATCAGCAGCTTGGTCGGCAGCGGGCCGGGCGCCTCGCCGAGCAGCACGGCGCCGACCTTCGCGAAGATCCCGGCATCGCGCGCGAACCAGCCCGCCGTGTCCGAGCTCGGCGCCTGCGGCAGCAGCCCGGTCAGGTCGAGCCGGCCGTGTGTCGGCCGGATGCCGTAGAGCCCGCAGAAGCTCGCTGGCACGCGCATCGAGCCGCCCGTATCGGTGCCCAGCGCGATGTCGCAGAGGCCGGCGGCGACGGCAGCCGCCGAGCCGGAGGAGGAGCCGCCGGGCACGCGCTCGGGCGCGGCGCTGTTGATCGGCGTGCCGTCGAAGGCGTTCTCGCCGAGAATGCCGAGCGAAACCTCGTCGGTGATGGTCTTGCCGACGCAATTCGCTCCGGCATCCAGCAGGGTCTGCACCGCCCAGGCATGGCGCGTCGGGGTGGGGTTTGCCTTGGCCCAGTCGTGATTGCCGCCGCCGGTCGGCAGGCCGGCGACATCGAACAGGTCCTTAACCGCAAAAGTCAGTCCGGAGAGCGGCCCGCCCTGCCGGCCGGCGAGATGGGCGCGCGGCCCGGGCACGAAGGCGTTGACCGGGTCCGTCATCCAGGGCTCCGCAAAGGCTGTTCGTTCGTCGGGTAGCGCGGGGTGCGTCAGGGCTCTTCGCCATCCACCGCCCACGCTTTCAGGATCGTGTTGGCGATCGCCATATGCGGCGGGCAGAACAGCTCGTCGGGATGCTTGCCCTCCAGCATCTGCAGTGCCTCTGCGCGGCTGAACCAGCGGCCGGCTTCGAGCTCGGTGCCGTCGAGCACGATGTCGTCGTTCAGCGCTTCGGCGATGCAGCCGATCATCAGCGATCCCGGGAAGGGCCAGGGCTGCGAGGCGATGTAGCGGACGGTACCGGTGCGCAGGCCTGCTTCCTCCCAGGTCTCGCGGCGGACCGCATCCTCGAAGGTCTCGCCCGGCTCGACGAAGCCGGCGATGCAGGAATACATGCCGGGCGCAAAGCGCGACTGGCGCGCCAGCAGGCAGTTGTCGCCCCGCACCGCCAGCATGATCACGACCGGATCGGTACGCGGGAAATGCTGCGCGCCGCAGGCCTCGCATTGCCGCTTCCAGCCGGCCGAGCCGAGCTTCGTCGGTGCACCGCACTGGGCGCAGCAACGATGGCGCGCATGCCAGTCGAGCAGGGCCTTGGCCTCGCCGAGCGGGCCGAGCTCCTCCTTCGGCACCAGCCGCTTCAGCGCGACGCTGCGTAGGTCGGTGACGACGAGCACCGCCTGCTCGCGCAACCCTTCCAGCAGCTCGCGGTCGATCAGCCGGCCAAAGCGTGGCGCTCCATCCGGATCGAGCCCGAGGAAGACCTCGTCCAGCGCCGGGCCGAGCCCATCGGCGCCGCTCTCGTCGAACCAGACGGTCTGGGTCTCGGCGCCGTTGCGCAGCAGGATCGGCGTCTCGCCCGCGACGATGGTGAAGCGTGTGTCGCTGCGAGCTCGCAATTCCGCGACCTCGTCCGCCCGGTCGCGCAGATCGGCGCGTCGGTCGAGCGGGCTGGTGGCGAAGCCGGTCTGGGCTGAGCGTTCTTTGCGGCGGGAGGCGTCGTTCATGCCTCCCGTCCTACTCCGCTTTCGTCCCGATCGGAACGGGGTCGAAAGCAGAATTATACGTATGCGAACGTTCGCCGGCGCTCAGGTGTTTCCGCGCCCGCGCAGCAGGTGGATGATGCCGGAGAAGTCGGTGCCGCCTTCGCCCCAGGCATTGTGCATTCCGTAGACCTGCGCCGCCGCGGCGCCGAGCGGGGTCGAGGCTCCGGCCGCCTGTGCCGCTTCCTGGGCGAGCTTCAGATCCTTCAGCATCAGCGCCGAGGCAAAGCCGGGCTTGTAGTCGTTGTTGGCCGGCGAGGTCGGCACCGGCCCCGGCACCGGGCAATAGGTCGTCAGCGACCAGCACTGGCCCGAGGAGGTCGAGGCGACGTCGAACAGCGCCTGATGCGACAGGCCGAGCTTCTCGGCCAGCACGAAGGCTTCCGAGACGCCGATCATCGAGATGCCCAGGATCATGTTGTTGCAGATCTTGGCCGCCTGGCCGTTGCCGGCGTCGCCGCAATGCACGACCTTCTTGCCCATCCCCGACAGGATCGGCTCGCCGCGCTTGAAAGCATCAGCGCTGCCGCCGACCATAAAGGTCAGGGTCGCGCCCTGGGCGCCGCCGACGCCGCCGGAGACCGGCGCATCGAGCGAGAGGCAGCCGCGCTCGGCGGCAAGCGCATGCGCCTTGCGGGCGCTCTCGACATCGATGGTCGAGGAATCGATCAGCAGCGTGCCCGGCTTCACCGCAGGGAGGATGTCGGCCCAGACCCCCAGCACATGCTTGCCCGCCGGCAGCATGGTGACGACGATCTCGGCCTCGGCGACGGCTTCCTTGGCCGAGCCGGAGATGCCGACGCCGAGCGCCGCAGCTGCATCCTTCGAGGCCTGCGACAGGTCGAAGGCGGAGACCTTGTGCCCGGCCTTGACCAGATTGCCGGCCATCGGCCCGCCCATATTGCCGAGCCCGATGAAGGCGATGGTGCTCATGGTCGTGTCCTTCCCGCTGTCATTGGCGTCATGCTCGGGCCTGACCCGAGCATCTCTTTGAGGAGATTATCGGGTCTGCGCTTCGCTTCGCCCGAGAATGACGATGCGTCTTCAATTCCCCTTGGCGCGACCAACCAGCGAGCGCGCCACGATCATCCGCATCACCTCGTTGGTCCCCTCGAGGATCTGGTGGACCCGGAGGTCGCGGACGATCTTCTCGATGCCGTAGTCGGCAAGATAGCCATAGCCGCCATGGATCTGCAGCGCCTGGTTGGCGACCTCGAAGCCGGTGTCGGTCGCGACCCTTTTGGCCATGGCGCAGAGCTTGGTCGCATCCGGCGTCTTCTCGTCGAGTGCCGCCGCCGCGCGCCAGAGGAAGGTCCGCGCCGCTTCCAACTCTGTCGCCATGTCGGCGAGCTTGAACTGCAGTGCCTGGAAATCGGCGATGCGATTGCCGAAGGCCTTGCGCTCCTGGGCATAGCCGAGCGCCTTGTCGAGCGCGCCCTGTGCCCCGCCGATCGAGCAGGCGCCGATATTGAGTCGCCCGCCGTCGAGCCCGGCCATGGCGATCTTGAAGCCGATACCTTCCGGGCCGATTCGGTTGGCGGCCGGCACGCGGCAGTTCTCGAAGATCACGGCGCGCGTCGGCTGGGCGTTCCAGCCCATCTTCTTCTCGTTGGCGCCGAAGGAGAGGCCGGGCGTGCCCTTCTCGACGACGATGGTCGAAATGCCCGACGGGCCGGCCTCGCCGGTGCGGACCATCACCACGTAGACGTCGGCGACGCCGGCGCCCGAAATGAACTGCTTCTGGCCGTCGAGCACGTAATGATCGCCGTCGAGCACTGCCTTGGTCTTCAGCGCGGCGGCGTCGGAGCCGGCGCCCGGCTCGGTCAGGCAATAGCTCGCGAGATGCTCCATGCTGCAGAGCTTCGGCAGAAACTTCTGTCGCTGCTCGTCCGCGCCGTAGCGGTCGATCATCCAGGCGCACATGTTGTGGATCGAGATATAGGCGGCGACCGTCGGGCAGGCGGTCGAGAGCGCCTCGAAGATCACTGCCGCGTCGAGGCGCGTCAGACCGGAGCCGCCGACATCGTCGCGGATATAGATGCCGCCCATGCCGAGCGCGGCGGCCTGGCGCATTTCCTCGACCGGGAAATGCTTTTCCTCGTCCCAGCGCACGGCATGGGGCGCCAGGGTTTCGGTTGCGAAACCCTGGGCCATGTCGCGGATGGCGATCTGGTCTTCGGTGAGGGAGAACATGCCCTGATCTCCTTCGCCGTCGGCCTCAACCCATCGTCGGGATGACGAAGCTGGCGCCGTCCTTGATGCCGGAGGGCCAGCGCGCCGTGACCGTCTTGGTCTTGGTGTAGAACCGGATCGAGTCCGGGCCGTGCTGGTTGAGATCGCCGAAGACCGAGCGCTTCCAGCCGCCGAAGGTGTAGTAGGCCAGCGGAACCGGGATCGGCACGTTGATGCCGACCATGCCGACCTGGACCTTCGAAGCGAAGTCGCGCGCCGCATCGCCGTCGCGGGTGTAGATCGCGGTCCCATTACCGTATTCGTGGTCGTTGGTCAGCTTCAGCGCCTCGTCATAGCTCTCGGTCCGCAGCACGGAGAGCACGGGCCCGAAGATCTCCTCCTTGTAGATGCGCATGTCCTTGGTGACGTTGTCGAACAGGCAGCCGCCGACATAGAAGCCGTTCTCGTAGCCCTGCATCTTGAAGTCGCGGCCGTCGACGACGAGCTTGGCGCCTTCGCCAATGCCGATATCGACATAGGACTTGATCTTCTCCATCGCCGCCTTGGTCACGACCGGACCGTAATCCGCGGCGGTGTCGGTCGAGGGGCCGATCTTCAGGCTCTCGACGCGGGGGATCAGCCGCTTGACCAGCTCGTCGGCGGTGGCCTTGCCGACCGGAACCGCGACCGAGATCGCCATGCAGCGCTCGCCGGCCGAGCCGTAGCCGGCGCCGATCAGCGCGTCGACCGCCTGGTCCATGTCGGCGTCGGGCATGATGATCATGTGGTTCTTGGCGCCGCCGAAGCACTGCACGCGCTTACCATTGGCGCAGCCGCGGGCGTAGATATACTCGGCGATCGGGGTCGAGCCGACGAAGCCGACCGCCTTGATGTCATGGTCGTCGAGGATGGCGTCGACCGCCTCCTTGTCGCCGTTGACGACGTTGAGGATGCCGGGAGGGCCGCCCGCTTCGATGAAGAGCTCGGCGAGGCGCATCGGCACGCCGGGATCGCGCTCGGACGGCTTCAGGATGAAGGCGTTGCCGCAGGCGATGGCGGGGCCGAGCTTCCAGAGCGGGATCATCGCGGGGAAGTTGAACGGGGTGATGCCAGCGACGACGCCGAGCGGCTGGCGCAGCGAATAGATGTCGATGCCAGGGCCGGCGCCGTCGGTGAACTCGCCCTTCATCAGGTTGGGCACACCGAGCGAGAATTCGACGACCTCGACGCCGCGCTGGATGTCGCCCTTGGCGTCGGGAATGGTCTTGCCGTGCTCGCGGGCGAGCAGCTCGGCGAGCTCGTCATTGTTCTGCGCGATCAGGTCGAGGAACTTCATCAGCACGCGGGCGCGGCGCTGCGGATTGACCGCCGCCCATTTCGGCTGGGCTTCGAGCGCGTTCTCGACCGCGGCGCGCAGTTCCTGCTGCGAGGCGAGCGCGACCTTGCCGATCACCGAGCCGTCCATCGGCTGGTAGACATCGGCCGTGCGGCCCGAGGTGCCTGCGACGTGCTTGCCGCCGATGAAGTGACCGATCTGACGCATGGCATCCTCCCCTAAAGTCGTGTGACGCTGATTGGAGCTACCCCTATCATTATCGTTTGCGCACGGCTATAGGCAGATATCGGCCAAAGTCGTGCAAAAACACAGATACGGGAGGAGCGCCATGGAACGGTTCGACTGGGACGACCTGCGTTTCTTTCTCGCCGTCGCCCGCTCCGGCCGGCTCACTGCGGCGGCGCGCCGGCTTGGCGCCGACCATGCCACCGTCTCGCGCCGCATCACCTCGCTGGAGGAATCGCTCAAGGCCAAGCTGTTCGAGCGGCGCCCGCAAGGTTACGCGCTGACCGGCCATGGCGAGCAGCTGTTGGCCAAGGCCGAGAGCATGGAAACCGAGGCACTGGCGATCCAGAGCGAGATCGGCGGCGCCGACATGGCGCTCTCCGGCACGGTCCGGATCGGCGCGCCCGATGGTTTTGGCTCGACCTTCCTGGCGCCGCGCTTCGCCGGCCTCGGCAAGGCTTATCCGGGGCTCGAGCTCCAGCTCATCGCCATGCCGCGCCTGCTCTCGCTGTCGAAGCGCGAGGCGGATGTCGCGATCACGCTCGCTCCGCCCAAAGAGGGCAAGGTTGTCGCCCGCAAGCTCTGCGATTACCGCCTCGGCCTCTACGCCTCGCAGGATTACCTCGATGCGATGCCGAAGGTCGCGGCGGCGGAAGATCTCTTCAGCCACCGCATCGTCGGCTATATCGACGACCTGATCTTCACGCCCGAGCTCGACTATCTCGACGAGGTCGCCAAGGGTCTGCGCGCGCAGATCCAGAGCTCCAGCGTGCTGGCGCAGATGAATGCCGTGGCCGCCGGCGCCGGCATCGGCGTGATCCATCACTTCATGGCGGTCGACGAGCCCCGGCTCGTCCCCGTTCTGCCGGATAGCGTCTCGATCACGCGCTCCTTCTGGCTGCTCGTCCACGCCGATCTCAAGGACGTCGCCCGGGTCCGGGCGGTCGTCGATTTCATCGTGCGCGAGTCGAAGGCCAATCGCGCGCTGCTGATGGGTGAGTTGGCGGCTGCAGGAGGTCCGCGCCTGGCTGCCGCCGGTTGAAGCTCCGCGCTTAGGCCGCGACGCGGACGCAGTTGCGCCCCTCGTGCTTGGCCGCATAGAGCGCGCGGTCGGCCGCGATGAGGTATTGGTCCAGGCTACCCTGCCCACTGATCTCGGCGACGCCGATCGAGACCGTCAGCGTGATCTGCTGATCGTCGACCAGCAATGTCTCGTGCGAGAGGTCGAGGCGGATGTGATCGCTGAGACGCAGCGCCGCCTTGGTGTTCAGGCCCGGGAATAGGATGGCGAACTCCTCGCCGCCGATCCGGGCGAGCAGATGGCCGGCGCCCTCGACCGATTGGGCGAGGTAGCGCGCCACCTTGGCCAGCGCCTGATCGCCGAAATCATGGCCGTGGCTGTCGTTCAGATGCTTGAAGTCGTCGATATCGAGGATGGCGATGGCGCTTGGCAGATTTTTCGCGCGCGCTTCGGCAATCAGCTTCTCGGCACTCTCGAAGAAATAACGGCGATTGAACAGGCCGGTCAGGGCATCGCGCGAGGCGAGGTTATGCAGCTGTTCGATCTGCTCCAGCGTCTCGACATTGCTCGCAATCCGGCATTGCAGCTCTTCGGGAATGAAGGGCATCGAGATGAAGTCATTGGCGCCCGCCTTGAGGAAACCAACGGACACCATGCGGTCGCTGGAGGACGAGACGCCGATTAGCCGCAGCCGGTCCGAGGCGAACTGGCGGCGGATGCGGCGCGTCAGTTCGTAGCCGTCCATCTCCGGCATGTAGTAGTCGCTCACGACCAGCCGGATGTCGGGATTGTCCTGGATCAGCGCCAGCGCCTCATCCCCGGACTCCGCCTCGATCACCTGGTACTGCTGCACCTTCAGCATATGGGTGAGCAACTTGCGGGTCGCTGCGGTGTCGTCGACGACGAGAATGCGGGTCTGCCGGTTGCTGAGCGCGCGCCTGGCAGTCGCGACCACGGTCTCGAGTGTGAAAGCGCTGTCCTTCGGGACATAGTCGATGACGTCGCGCTCCATGATCCGGTTGCGCGTCTCGAGGTCGAAGCTGGCAGTGTGGACGATCGTCGGGATGCGGCGCTGGACGGTGAAGTCGATCGCCTCTCCGCGTGGGGCGTCGGGCAGATTGAGATCGACCACGGCCAGAGTGAAGGCCGCGCGGTCTTCGGTGACGACCTCGTGCAGCTCGTTGAGCGACTGGCAGACGACGATGGGCAGCTGAAGCTCGGCCTCGAGGCGGCGCGACAGCGCCAGCGCATAGGTCCGCGAATCCTCGACGAGAAGGACCTTGAGCTCTTCGGCGATGGGTTCGCTCTGACGGCGTCCGGTGGCGCGATAGGCCATTGAGCTCACGAGTCCCTGGTCGGTGCCGGCAGGGTATGCGGCAGGTTTCGAGCTCTGCTTCGCGATGGAAAGGCGAACTCCATGCGGCAGACCATCCTGCCGCAACGTTAATTTGGGTTTAACTAAGCCCCTGCCGTCCACGGCCGATAAGGAGGGCTTATTGGCACGGCGGGAGGGGGGCCGCTCAGATCCGCCAGGGCAGGATGTTAGCCGGCAGCTTGCGGCCGAGTGCGTCGAGCCCGAGCATGACGGCGAGGATCACCACGCAGGCGCTGATCGCCACCGCCGCTGCCTCGCCGGCGAGGCCGGCTTCCTTCAGGCTGAACAGCACGACGCCAAGCGTCTCGGTGCCCGAGGACCAGAGCAGGGCCGAGACCGTGAGTTCGTTGAAGGCGACGAGGAAGACCATCAGCCCGCTGACGGCAGCTGCCGGCGCCAGGATCGGCGCGACGATGAAGCGCAGCATCTGCCAGAGCGTGACGCCGTCGAGCTTGGCGGCTTCCTCGTGATGCGCCTCGATCTGCGCCATCGCCGCTACCGGCGCCTTCAAGGCCAATGGCAGGAAGCGGGCGATATAGGCGAACAGGATGATGAATGGCGTTGCGTAGATGCTGACCCCGATGAGTGGCAATGGCTTCAGGAACATCAGGATGCAGGCGATCGCGAGGACGACGCCAGGCAGGGCATAGGGCAGCTCGATCACCACCTCGACCACGCGCCGGAGCTTGCCCATCCGCCGCTCCAGCCCATAGGCGAAGGCGATCGACAGCAGCGCCAGGATGATCGCGGCCGAGCCGGCGAAGAGGAGGGAGTTGCGGAAGGCACGCACCGTCACGTCCTGCCGCAGCAAGACCTCGGCGAACTTGTCGAAGGTCAGATTCTGCCAGGTGAGCGCGACGCCGAGCGCGGGCGTCAGCGCCTCGCCGATTAGTGCTAGCAGCGGCAGACCGAGCTTGAGCGCGATCAGGAGCCAGAGCCCGGCGGCGACGACAGGGCGGGCGCCGCCGAGATGCCAGAACGGCTGCAGCGGCCGCTCGATCTCGACCTTGCCGCCGGCACGCCGCGTCGCGAGCAGGCCGGCGGTGATGCCGAGGCCGGCGACGAGCGCGACCAGCAGCGAGAGCGCGGCAGCGTCGGGCAGGCCCGCCGGGCCGAAGCTCGACAGCCGGCGATAGATCAGCGTCGGCAGGGTGAGATAGTTCACCGGCAGGCCGAGCAGCGCCGGTATGCCGAAATTGCCGATGCCGGCGACGAAGGCGAGCAGCGCCGCGGCAATGATCTGCGGCCGCAGCACTGGCAGCAGGATGCGGCCGACGATGGTCGCAGGTGCCGCGCCTTCCATCTGCGCCGCCTCGACCAGCGCATGCGGCACGCTGCGCAGGCCGGTCCAGAGCGTGATCGCCACCAGCGGAGCATGATGCAGTGCCATCACCAGGATGATGCCGCCGCGCCCGAGCAGCGGGTTGGGCGTGCCGGGCGCTGGCGAAAGCCCGAGAAGGCCGAGCAGGAAAGAATTCGGTGCGAACAGGCTGAGGAAGGCGAGCGCTGCCACCTGCGGCGCGATCATCATCGAGAAGACCAGCGCGAAGGCGAGGGGCCGTTTGCCGCGGACATCGGTAACGGCGAGCAGGATCGCCGCAGCCCCGCCGATCACGAGCGCGCCGAGCGCCGAGAGCCCGGCCGTCTCAAAGGTGTGCAGGGTCGCGTTGACTGCGGCGCGGCTGCTGATCTCCGCCAGCGCGCCCTCTGGGGCGAACTGCCAGCCAGGCGCGAAGGCGGCCGCGAGCAGCCGCAGGAAGGGCAGGGCGCCGAACAGCGCCGCGCAGAGCAGCACCAGCGCCGGCAGACCAAGGCCCGACGGCAAGGCGAGCTTCAGCAGCGCCGGGCGGATGCCGGTCTGCCGAAATTCCGCGGGGGCTGCGAGCGTCATCGCGTCGATGCCGGAACCGGTTTGCTTCGATCAGCCTTCGAAGATGGCGCTGAAGCGCTTGCGGGCGGCCGGCTCGTCGGCCAGCGCCTTGGCGGCGTCGAACGGCATCAGCTTGATCGCGCCGCGCGCCGGATAGCCGGCCGGCAGGGCAACGTCGGGATGGGCCGAAACATAGCCCTGCTTCAGCGCGAGTTCCTGGCCTTCCTTCGAGATCAGGAAGTCGACCAGGGCCTTGGCTGCCTCCGGATTCTTGCTGCTCTTCAGGATGGCGACGGGCTCGCTCACCGCCGAGACGCCTTCCTTCGGGAAGACGAACTCGACCGGCGCGCCCTTGGCCTTCTCGCGGATCGGCATGAAGTCGACGATCATGCCGTAGAGCTTCTCGCCGGTGGCGACCTGGCGCAGGATGTCGCCATTGGCGCCGGCAGCGAGCGTGCCGTTCTTCTTCAGATCCTCGTAGAAGCTCCAGCCGCCCGGCAGATTGCCGGTCAGCGTGATTGTGTGGATCATCGCAGCGCCGGAGTTCAGCGGGCTCGGCATGGCGAGCTGGTTCTTGACCTCGGGCTTGGCGAGATCGAGCCAGCTCTCCGGCTTCAGCGTCGCCTTGGTGTTGTAGACGATGCCGGTGGTGATCAGCTTGGTCGCGAACCACATCTTCGCCGGGTCGTGCACGCCGGCCGGGAAGGCCGATACATCGGCCTTGTCATGGGCGAGCAGGCGGTCTTCCTTCTTGAGGCCTTCCACGGTCACGGCGTCGGCGATCAGCAGAACGTCGGCTTGCGGCGCGCCGGCCTCGATCTCCGCCCGCAGCTTGGCCATCACGCGCGGCGTGCCGTCGCGGACGAAGCTGACCTCGACCTTGGGATACTTCGCCTTGAAGGCGTCGATCGTCTGCTGGGCGTCGGTGTTGGGCTGGCTGGTGTAGAGCACGAGCTTGCCTTCGACCGCGCCGGCGGTGTCGATCGCCGGCAGGGCCAGGCCGAGCGCGAGGACGGCGGTGGCTGCGAGGGCGCGCATGGGAAACTCCGGTCAATTTGCCGCGATGCCGATGAGGCCGCGCGAAGGTCTGGATATGGATCGTGCGGCGGGGGGTAAGCCGTATCGATGACACATCCGTGACACCGTCCTCTTTGACGCGACCGGGCTGCGCCGTCAAAGCCGATTCGCAAGGCTCTGGCGGGGGAGGATGAGGAAGCCTTCTGTCGAGCTTCGCATGAAAATCGCGCAATCCAGCCGCTTGTTTCTTGCAGGGCTCTTCGACTAGTGTTTATGAGGAGATGTATAAAAAAGCTCAATCTAAACGTTTTAAATGGGAGGATACCATGAAATTCGTGCGCTCTCTGGCTGCCGGCGCAGCCTTGGCAGCCATCGCCGCCGGCTGGTCCGGAGCGGCGCTTGCCCAGGAGACGGTGACGGTTTGGTTCACCAAGGGCTTCTACAAGGGCGAGGACGATGCGCTGCTTGCCGTCGTCGACAAATTCCAGAAGGCGACCGGCGTCAAGGTCGATCTCTCCCTCTACGCGACCGAGGACTGCGTCACCAAGTCGGTCGGCGCCGTCCAGGCGGGCACGCCGCCGGATGTCGGCTTCTGCACCACCTATGACTTCCGCACCACCGGTCAGTGGGCCTTCGAGGGCAAGCTCGAGGACGTCAGCGACGTACTGGAGCCGATCAAGGCGCAGATCCAGCCGCAGGCGCTGGCGACCACTCTTCTGATGAACGACAAGACCAAGAAGAAGGCCTATTACGCCTTCCCGGTCCAGCAGCAGATGATGCACATCACCTACTGGAAGGACATGCTGGAAGAGGCCGGCTTCAAGGAAAGCGACATCCCGAAGGGCTGGGACGGCTACTGGGACTTCTGGTGCGACAAGGTCCAGGGCGCGCTGCGCGCCAAGGGCAAGCGCATCTATGCCGTCGGCCATCCGATGGGCGTCGCCGCCTCGGACACCTTCTACTCCTTCCTGACCTTCGCCAACGCCCACAACGCCAAGGTCGTCGACGAGGACGGCAAGATCGTGCTCGACCAGCCGGCCAACAAGGCGGCGATGGTCAAGGCGGTGAAGGACTATTCCAACATCTCCCAGCGCGGCTGCACTCCGCCGTCCTCGGTGAACTGGCTCGATCCTGACAACAACGTCGCCTTCCATAACCGCACGACGGTGCTGACCCACAACGCCACGATCTCCATCGCGGCCAAGCACCTCGACGACATGAACAACCAGGCTCTGACGCAGGAGCAGCGCGACCAGGCCAAGAAAAACTACTACGACAACATCCGCACGGCCGAGTTCCCGAACAAGCCGGACGGCTCGCCGATGACCAACCTCGCCGCGGTCAAGACCGCCGTCGTCTTCGCGGACGGCAAGAACAAGAAGCGCGGCAAGGAGTTCATGGCCTTCATGATGAAGGACGAGAACCTGCGTCCCTTCGTCGAGGGCTCCGTCGGCCGCTGGTTCCCGACCACGGTCGAGGCCGCCAAGGCCGAGTTCTGGACGGGCGCGGATCCGCACCGCAAGATCGTCTACAAGCAGTACACGGATGGCACCACGCCGTTCCAGTTCGTCTATAACTACAAGTTCACCACGGTGAACGCTGAGAACGTCTGGGCCAAGGCGGTCAATCGCGTGCTGGTCGACAAGGTTACGCCGGAGCAGGCTGTCGACGAGATGATCGCCCGCATCAAGCAGATCGCCGGCTGACACCGGCATAAGGCAAGCCGACAAACACGGCATCCCGCGGCGCGAACTCGCCGCGGGATGCCGACCCGTCTTCTGCGACGGGCGCGTATCGAGGGAGAACAACAAATGACCACGGCAGCGATGGCTCCCCCAGCAATTGCTTCGAGCGATGCAACCTCCGGACAGGCGCGCGACCGCGTGTTCTGGGGCGTGCTCATGCTCGCCCCCTACCTCCTCGTCTTCGCTGTGATGGTGGTCTACCCCGTCGCCTACGGCCTCTGGCTCGGCCTCAACTGGCAGTCCTACAAGGCGCTCTTCGCCGATCCGATCTTCGTCCGCACGCTGGTCAACACCGTCGTCTTCCTGTTCATCGCGGTGAACCTGAAGTTCCTGATGGCGCTGTTCCTCTCGGGTTTCTTCGTCCAGCAGCGCGCCTGGGTGCGCTTCATGCTGGTGCTGTTCATCCTGCCTTGGGCGGTGCCGTCGATCCCGACCATCCTGTCCTTCCGGGTCATGCTCAACCCCGAGAACGGCATGATCAACCAGCAGCTCTTCCACTGGTTCGGCATCGTCGAGGGGCCGGGCTGGCTGACCGATCCGACGCTCGCTTTCGCCTCTTCGATCCTCGTCCATATCTGGAAATCGCTGCCGTTCTGGACGCTGATCCTCGTCACCGGCCGGCTCGCCATAGCGCAGGACCTCTACGAGGCCGCCAGCGTCGACGGCGCCAACAAATGGCAGCAGTTCCGCTTCATCACCTGGCCCTCGCTGGCGACGCTCTATGTCACCTCGACGCTGCTTTCGATGATCTGGACGCTGGGTGACTTCAACAGCGTCTACCTGCTCACCGGCGGTGGCCCGGGCGACCTCAACCACGTGCTGGCGACACTCGGCATCCGCTATATGCGCAACAACAATCTCGACCTCGGCATCGCCTCGATCATCTGCGCGATGCCGCTGATCCTTCCCATGGTCTGGTTCATGGTGAAGCGTCTCTCGAAGGGAGCCGAATGATGAAAAAGGTTCTCGACGAGGGTAAGCTGATCCTGATCGCGATCCCGGTCCTGATCTGGACGCTGCTGCCGATCTACCACCTCTTCGTGCTGTCGATTTCGACGCAGGAATCGATGCTCGCCGGCAAACTCTGGCCGGAGAAGCCGACGCTGCAGAACTTCCAGATCGTCTTCAACCAGCAGCATTATTATCTGACGAACTTCTGGCTGCAGCTGTTCAACAGCTTCCTGATCGCAATTGCGACCGGGCTGCTCACCTTGTTCATCGCGACCTGCGCCGCCTTCGCCATCTCGCGGCTGAAGGCGCCGGGCGGCCGCTCGATCATGAATTTCGCGCTGGCGACCTATCTGATCCCGGCCGCCTTCCTCGCCATTCCCATGTACAAGGCGATGGGCACCTTCGGGCTGCTCAACACCCGCGTCGCGCTGATCCTCGCCATGGTCGCGCTCGCCTCGCCCTATGCGATCTGGGTGCTGAAGCAGGCCTCCGACAAGCTGCCCAAGGAGCTCGACGAAGCCGCGATCATGGACGGCGCCAACTCGCTGCAGCTCTTCCGGCTGGTCTACCTGCCGCTGATGAAGCCTTCCATGGTGGTGATCGGCATCTACGCGCTGCTCCTCGCCTGGAACGAGTATCTCTACGCCTTCCTGCTGCTCTCCAGCGAAAGGGCCGTGCCGCTCGCCGTCGGCCTCGGTCTCTTCCTTTCAGCTGACGATGCGCCCTGGAACCTCCTGATGACGGCCGGCCTGATCTACGCGATCCCGCCGGCGGTGATCTATTACGGCTTCCGCAAGAACATGGTCACCGGTCTGACTGCGGGCGCGGTGAAGAGCTGACGAAAGCATCGTCGAAGCGACCCGGCCGGAGCTGATGCAGGGCCGGGTTGCTTCGCTTTCGCTCGCAATGACGGGCGGCAGGCCGCATATTGACGGTGGACGCCGCAACAACCCTATGGATGACGTGATGACCGCCTCCAAGCTCGACCAGCTCCGCGCCATGACCACCGTCGTCGCCGACACCGGCGACATCGAGGCCGTGCGCCGGCTGAAGCCGGTCGACTGCACCACCAACCCAACGCTGCTGCTCAAGGCGGTGGAGACGCCCACCTATGCCGCCCTCGTCGAGGAGGCGATCGCCTGGGGCAAGCGCCAGGGTGGTGCGGGTGCGGTCGAGGCGGTCTGCGACCGGCTTGCCGTCACCTTCGGCACCGAGCTGACCAAGATCGTGCCCGGAAGGGTCTCGACCGAGGTCGATGCCGATCTCTCCTTCGACACGCAGGCGACCCTCGATAAGGCCCGCGCCATCATCGCCGCCTACAAGGAGCGCGGCGTCGGGCGCGAGCGCATCCTGATCAAGGTCGCCTCGACCTGGGAGGGCCTAGAGGCAGCTCGCGTGCTGCAGGGCGAAGGCATCGACTGCAACCTGACCCTGCTCTTCGCCATGCCGCAGGCCATCGCGGCGGCGGATGCCGGAGCCTTCCTGATCTCGCCCTTCGTTGGCCGTATTCTCGATTGGCACGTCAAGGCCGGCGGCGGCCCCTATACGGCCGAAACCGATCCCGGCGTCGTCTCGGTGAAGAGCATCTACGCCTATTACAAAGCGCTCGGGATCAAGACCGTGGTCATGGGGGCCTCCTTCCGCAACACCGGCGAGATCGAGGCGCTGGCCGGCTGCGACCGGTTGACGATCGGCCCCGGCCTGCTCGACGAGCTGGCGGCGGCCACCGGCGATTTGCCGCGCAGGCTCTCGCCGGCCTCCTCGCCGCAGGTCGCGTCGCCCGAGGGCGCAAAGAAGATCACGCTCGACGAGAAAGCCTTCCGCTTCGCCATGAATGAGGACGCGATGGCGACCGAGAAGCTCGCCGAGGGCATTCGCGGCTTCGTCAAGGACCTGCGCAGCCTGCGCAAGCTCGTCGCCGCCAAGCTCGACGAGGCCAAGGCGGCGTGAGCCCGGCCACCTCGGTGAAGGCCGCCGTCGTCACCGGCGGCGCCAAGGGCATTGGCCGCGCCGTCTGCGAACGACTGGCGCAGGATGGCTTCGTCCCTGTCGTCTGGGATCTCAGGGAAGGTGAGTGCGGGCACGCCTTCGTTGCCTGCGATGTCACGGACGAGGCGCAAGTCGCTGCCGCGCTCGAACAAACCGAGCGCGAGCACGGGCCGGTCGCGGTGCTCGTCAACAACGCCGGCCTGACCGGCCCCTCGACCACGGTCGCCGAGACCCCGCTGGCGCAATGGCAGAAGGTGCAGGCCGTCAACCTGACCGGCACCTTCCTCTGCTCGCGCGCGGTGGCGGCTACGATGGTGCCGCGCGGCCATGGCCGCATCGTCAACATCGCCTCGCTCGCCGGCAAGGAGGGCACGCCGACGCTCTCGGCCTACAGCGCCGCCAAGGCGGGTGTGATCGCCCTGACCAAGACCCATGGCAAGGAACTCGCCGGCTCGGGCGTGCTGGTCAATGCCGTGGCGCCGGCGGCGATCGAGACCGAATTGCTGCAGCAGATGAGCGCCGAGACGGTCTCAACCATGATCGGCAAGAGCCCGTTGAAGCGCCTCGGAACAGTCGAAGAACTGGCCGAATTGGTCGCCTGGCTCGCCAGCGAGAAATGCAGCTTCTCGACCGGCGCGGTCTTCGATCTCTCGGGCGGCCGCGCGACTTACTGAGCCTGCGCGGTTGTGTTGCTATCCGCCTTCGTTGCAAGCACAGCGGGCACGACGGGAGCAGTAGTGACGGGCGTGAAATAGGCCCGCCCGCGCGCGGCGGCGGCTTCGAGCGTCTGCTGCTGGGCCTTTGGTAGCCGCTTGGTGTCTTCGAGGGCGGTGAACGCGCTGCTCGCATGCTCCGAAGATTTCTGCCCGTCGAAGACCACGATACCACTACGGGTGACGATAATGTCGCCCTTCCGCAAGGTCGGGTCGCGCAGATACCAATAGGCATCGCTGGCGGGGTCGAGCTTGGCCGCGGGCTCTGCCGGCTTCGTGCTGGCCTGCCGCGGTTTGCTGGGCTTCGGCTTGATCGCCGGTGCGCCCGGAATGCCGATCATGGCCGGTGGCGTCGGGTTGCCAAAGATCGCTCGGGTGAGATCGTCGAGGAAGCCCGCAGCTTGCGCCTGCGGCGCCGTGGCGAGGCTGATGCCTCCGGCCACGCCGATCGCCAGGATCATCCGTCTCGTCATAGTCGAACCTCCTGGTTCTGCCTTTAGTCGGTCCCGCCACGCTTGTTCGTGTCAGCGCCGCAATCGACCAGATCGGGCGCCGGTTCCTCACAAACGAGGAACGGGCGGGAAAGTTCGATCGGTTCGTTGCATCATCATTGCGCCGGGCCGCGTTCGGGTTGCTGCGGTCGGTGCGAACACGATTGCGCGCGTGCTCTGGTGAGGGGCACGTCACGGGCCTAAACATGCGACTTCATCGTCCAAGCAGGCCGGGCCGGCTGTCATGGCGATCCGCTCTCTCCTTGCGCTGTTCCTGTCCACCGCTCTTGCGATAGCGGCTTCCGCACAATCGTCGGGCTCGCTTCGGCAGGGCGCCAGCGAAGTCTCCTTCGTCGCCAAGCGCTTCGGCGTGCCGACGGCCTCGGGCATCTTCGACCATGTCGACGGAGCCGTTTCCCTCGACTTCGATCGTCCCGAGCGCAGTCGCATCAGGATGACGATCGAGACCGCCTCGCTCCGCACCGGCACGCCGCTGGTCGATGGCTTCATCAAGGGCGAGAACATGCTCGATGTCGGTCGCTATCCGACGGCGACCTTCGTCTCCGAGCAGATCAACCGGGTCGATGGGCGCAGCCTCGTGATCCGTGGCCGGTTGACGATCCGCACCATCACGCAGCTGGTGAGTGTCAGCGCGATCGCGGAGCGCGACCCGGCGGCGATCCGGCCCGGCGAGCGGCTGCCCTTCCGCGCCACCACGGCTTTCTCCCGCAACGCCTTCGACATCGGGCGAGACGTCAATGTCGTGGACGATCAGGTCGACCTGGCGATCCGCGGCGAGGTCCTGCGCTGAACAGCTGATGTCATAACAGGCGAGGGCTCGGATTTGCGATGCGCCCGAGACGTTGGCATCCCCTGATCATCACCCTGCACTGGCTGACGCTGGCGCTGGTTCTTGTGCAGTTCGGGCTTGCGCAAGTGATGCGCGACGAGACGCGCGATCTGATCAGCCGCTTCACGCTCTACCAATGGCACAAATCGATCGGGCTCACTGTCGCTGCGCTCGTCTTCCTACGCCTCCTGTTGCGGCTGGCCTTGCCGGAGCCGCAGTCGCTCGCCATGCCGGCTTGGCAAGCGCACGCCGCGGCAAGCGTTCGGGCCGGGCTCTATCTTTGCCTGCTTGCGCTGCCGCTGACCGGCCTGCTGATGGTCTCGGCTGCGCCGATCCAGATCCCGACGCTGTTCTATGGCTGGATCGCCGTGCCGCATCCGATCGGTCCGGACAAAGCGATCTACGCGGCGATGCTACGCCTGCACGAGGCGCTCTTCGCCACGCTGGCCACGCTCGCAGCGATCCATGCCGGCGCCGCCCTCCTCCATCAGTTCGTGCTGAAGGACGGGCTGATGCGTCGGATCTGGTTCGGCCGCGATCAGCCCTTGCCCTGAGCCTCCAGCGCCTCGGCGCGGATGGTCGAGAGCGACTTGGCCGGCGTGATCGCCTCGGGATCGAGCAGGCAATGGATGATCGCCGGCTTGCCGCTGCTCAGCGCCCGCTCGAAGGCCGGCGCGAACTCCTCGGTGGTCTCGACCCGCTCGCCATGGCCGCCGAAAGCCTTGGCATAGGCGGCGAAGTCGGGGTTCTTCAGCGTCGTCGCCGAGACGCGGCCGGGATAGTGCTTCTCCTGGTGCATGCGGATGGTGCCGTACATGCCGTTGTCGACGACGACGACGATCACCGGCAGCTCGTACTGCACCGCCGTCGCGAAATCCTGGCCGTTCATCAGGAAGCAGCCATCGCCGGCAAAGGCGATCACCGTTCTGTCCGGAAAGAGACGCTTGGCGCCGATCGCCGCCGGCACGCCATAGCCCATCGAGCCGCAGGTCGGCGCGAGCTGTGTCGCGAATTTGGTGAAGCGGTGGAAGCGGTGCACCCAGGTCGCATAATTGCCGGCGCCGTTGCAGATGATCGCGTCGGCCGGGATGTTGCGGCGTAGCCAGGTCACCATCTCGCCGGGGTGGAACTTGCCCGGCACTGGCGCCGGCTGCTCACTCCAGCCGAGATAGGATTCGTGAGCCTCGGCCGCTGCGCCGGCCCAAGGGATCACCTGCGGCGGATGCACCGTCTCGAGCGCGGCGCAGAAGGCGGTCGGCGAGGCGTTGATCGCCAGCTCCGGCCGGTAGACGCGGCCGAGCTCTTCCGGATCGGGATGGACATGCACCAGCGGCCGGCCCGGATTGGGGATGCCGAACAGCGTGTAAGACTGGCTCGGCATCTCCGAAAGGCGCCCGCCGACCAGGAGAACGAGGTCGCTGTCCTGGATGCGCTTCAGCAGCTTCGGATTGGGGCCAATGCCGAGATCGCCGGCGAAATTCGGATGATCGGCCGGGAAGACCATCTGCCGGCGGAACGAGACCGCGACCGGCAGGTCGAAGCGTTCGGCGAAGCGCTGGAAGCGCGCGATCGCCTGCGGGTCCCAGCGCGAGCCGCCGAGAATGGCGATCGGTGCCTTCGCCGCCCAGAGCCGCTTCTGCAGGTCGATGGTCTGCAGCAGCGAGGGATGCGTCTCGGTGACCTGGTAGGGCGCTGCGTCCGGCACGTCCGCGAGATCGGTCAGCACGTCCTCGGGCAGCGCGATCACCACCGGGCCGGGCCGGCCGGCGGTCGCGACATGGAAGGCGCGGCTGATGATCTCGGGAATGCGCGCGGCATCGTCGATCTCGGTCGCCCATTTGGTCATCGTGCCGAACACGGCGCGGTAGTCGAGTTCCTGGAAGGCCTCGCGCTCGCGCATGCCGCGCTCGATCTGGCCGACGAACAGGATCATCGGGGTCGAGTCCTGGTCGGCGATATGGATGCCGGGCGAGGCATTGGTTGCTCCGGGGCCGCGCGTCACGAAGCAGATGCCGGGCTTGCCGGTGAGCTTGCCGGCGGCTTCGGCCATCATCGCCGCGCCGCCCTCGGCCCGGCAGATAGTGACCTTCATATCGGCGTCGTGCAGCGCGTCGAGCACGGCGAGATAGCTCTCGCCCGGCACGCAGAAGGCGTCGGTCGCGCCGTGGATCAGGAGTTGGTCGACGAGGATCTGCCCGCCAGTGCGCTCAGCCATTGTATGGCCCTCCCCAGGCCGGGTCGTTCAGGATCTCGTCGGCATGCTCGCCGAGGCGTGGGCTCGGCCGGCTCGCGACCTGCCTGACGCCGTCGAGCACGATCGGCGAGGCGACGGTCGGGGTCGAGCCGGCCTTTGCCGCCGGATTCTCGAGGTCGACGCGTACGCCGCGGGCCTTGACCTGCGGGTCGGCGAAGACCTCCTCGATCGTGTTGATCGGGCCGGCCGGCACGCCGACCGCCTCCAGCTTCGCCAGCAGGTCGAGCTTGGCAAAGCGGCCGGTCAGCGCGTTGAGGCGCGCCGTCAGGGCAACGCGGTTGGCGACGCGCGAGCGGTTGTCGATGTAGTCGGATTCGCTGGCAAAGCCGGTATCACCGACGGCTTCGCAGAGCTTGCGCCACTGCCCGTCATTGCCGGTGGCGATGATGATGTGCCCGTCCGCCACTGGGAAGACGTCATAGGGCACGATGTTGGGATGGGCATTGCCCAAACGCGAAGGCGCCTTGCCGGAGGTGAGATAGTTCATCGCCTGGTTGCCGAGCACGGCAACCTGCGCATCGAGCAGCGCCATGTCGAGGACAGCGCCTTCGCCGGTCGCATCGCGCCGGCGCAGTGCCGCGAGGATACCGGTGGTGGCATAGAGGCCGGTATAGATGTCAGCGACGGCATAGCCCGCCTTCATCGGCGCACCACCAGGCTCGCCGGTGACCGACATCGGTCCGCCCATGCCCTGGACCAGGAAGTCGTAGCCGGCGCGCGGCGCATAGGGCCCATCCTGGCCGAAGCCGGTGACCGAGCAGTAGATCAGGCGCGGATAGGCCTTGCGCATCGAGGCCGCGTCGAGCCCGTATTTGACGAGGCCGCCGACCTTGAAGTTCTCGATCACGACGTCGGCATGCGCGGCGAGACGGTGCACCAGCGCCTGGCCTTCCACCGTGCGGAAATCGGCCGTGATCGAGCGCTTGCCGCGATTGGCCGAGTGAAAATAGGCGGCCGAGAGAGGCTCCTCGCCCGCGCCCTCGACGAAGGGAGGTCCCCATTTGCGGGTGTCGTCGCCCTCCGGCGCCTCGACCTTGACGACATCGGCACCGAGATCGGCGAGGAGCTGCCCGATCCACGGGCCTGCAAGGATGCGCGCCAGTTCGAGGACGCGCAGGCCGGCGAGAGGAGGGGTCATGGGATCGTCAGGCTCAGTGGTGGAAATTTGGGAATAGGGCGGGGCTCGGAGCCATCGAACTGTTCGACATCCTTGATCGTCGCAAGGCCGTGATGTGTAACAGGCCCGAAACCGCTCCAGAAAGTCCCGGTATAGAACCAATCCGCCCGGCTCGGCCGCGTAATCCGTAGAGGCTGTTCAGCTGAAGGCGCGAACGGGTCGATCACGAACGGAACGCCTTTCCGATTGGGTACGTCCGCTGCCGTGGCCGAGGCGGCAAAGGCGATGAATAGGTAAGCCGCCAAGCTCGAAACGTGTCCGGGCTTGGCGCCTCTCATCGGCCGATCCGCTGCACCTTTCGAAGGATCAGAAGAACGCCTGCAGCCCGGTGACGGCCCGGCCCAAAATCAGCGCGTGGACGTCGTGCGTGCCCTCATAGGTGTTGACCGTCTCGAGGTTCGCCGCATGGCGCATGACATGGTACTCGATCGAGATGCCGTTGCCGCCGTGCATGTCGCGGGCCTGGCGGGCGATGTCGAGCGCCTTGCCGCAATTGTTGCGCTTCACAAGCGAGATCATCTCCGGCGCCATCTGGCCAGCGTCGAGCAGGCGGCCGACGCGGAGCGAGCCCTGCAGGCCGAGCGTGATCTCGGTCACCATGTCGGCGAGCTTCTTCTGGAAGAGCTGCGTCTGGGCCAGTGGCTTGTTGAACTGCTTGCGGTCGAGCCCGTATTGGCGGGCGCGGTGGAAGCAGTCCTCGGCAGCGCCCATCGCGCCCCAAGAGATGCCGTAGCGGGCGCGGTTGAGGCAGCCGAACGGGCCCTTGAGGCCCGAGACGTTCGGCAGCAGGTTCTCTTCCGGCACGATCACGCCGTCCATGACGACTTCGCCGGTGATCGAGGCGCGCAAGCTGAGCTTGCCGCCGATCTTCGGGGCGGACAGGCCCTTCATGCCCTTTTCGAGGATGAAGCCGCGGATCTGGTTGTCATGCGCGGCCGATTTCGCCCAGATGACGAAGACGTCGGCGATCGGCGAGTTCGAGATCCACATCTTCGAGCCGCTGAGCTTGTAGCCGTCGGCGACCTTCTCGGCCCGGGTCTTCATGCCGCCGGGATCGGAGCCGGCGTCCGGCTCGGTCAGGCCAAAGCAGCCGACCCATTCGCCCGAGGCGAGCTTGGGCAGGTACTTCTTGCGCTGGTTCTCGTCGCCATAGGCGTAGATCGGGTACATCACCAGCGAGGACTGCACCGACATCATCGAGCGGTAGCCGGAGTCGATGCGCTCGACCTCGCGGGCGACGAGGCCATAGGAGACGTAGTTGGCGCCGGCGCAGCCATACTCTTCGGGAACGGTGACGCCGAGCAGGCCGAGCTCGCCCATCTCGTTGAAGATGCCGCGCTCGGTCTTTTCCTCGAGATATGCGTCAGCCACGCGCGGCAGCAGCTTCTCCTGCGCATAGTCGCGCGCGGTGTCGCGGATCAGCCGCTCGTCCTCGTTGAGCTGGTCGTCGAGCAGGAAGGGGTCCTGCCAGTTGAACTCAGCCAGCTTGTGGCTATGGGCGGTCTTGCGCGCGGCTTCGGCCATGGTGCTCTCCCCTTGATCTCGATCAGGCGTCGACGTCGAAGCTGACGCCCTGCGCCAGCGGCAGCGTGGTGCCGTAGTTCAGCGTATTGGTGGCGCGGCGCATATAGGCCTTCCAGGCGTCCGAGCCGGCCTCGCGGCCGCCGCCGGTCTCCTTCTCGCCACCGAAGGCGCCGCCGATCTCGGCGCCGGAGGGGCCGATATTGACGTTGGCGATGCCGCAATCCGAGCCCTCATCGGAGACGAACAGCTCGGCCTCGCGCATGTTGAGGGTGAAGATCGAGGAGGACAGGCCGGCGCCGACAGCGTTCTGCAGCGAGATCGCTTCCTCGACCGACTTGTACTTCATCACATAGAGGATCGGCGCGAAGGTCTCGCGCTCGACCGGGCCACATTGCCTGGGCATCTCGACCAGGGCCGGCCGGACATAGAAGCCGCCCGCGCCGACATCGACCTTTTCGCCGCCATGGACCTTGCCGCCCTCGGCCTTGGCCTCGGACAGCGCCTTCTGCATGCCCTGATACGCGGCCTCGTCGACCAGCGGGCCGACCAGCACGCCGGCCTCACGGGGATCGCCGATCTTCACCGAGCCGTAGACCTTGGCGAGCTTCGGCACGAGCTGGTCGTAGACGCTCTCATGCACGATCAGGCGGCGCAGCGTGGTGCAGCGCTGGCCGGCGGTGCCCATTGCCGCAAAGGCGATGCCGCGCAGCGCGAGATCGAGATCGGCGGAGGGCGCGACGATCGCGGCGTTGTTGCCGCCGAGCTCGAGGATGGCGCGGGCGAAGCGGGCGGCGAGCTTCTGGCCGACTTCCTTGCCCATCCGGGTCGAGCCTGTCGCCGAGACGATCGGGACACGATGGTCCTGCACCAGGATGTCGCCGATCTCTCGGCCGCCGATCAGGATTTCCGACAGGCCGACCGGCGCCTCGGGGCCGAAGCGCTTCATCGCCTTCAGGGTGATCGCCTGCACGGCGAGCGCGGTCAGCGGGGTCTTCTCCGACGGCTTCCAGACGACGCTGTCGCCGCAGACGAAGGCGAGCGCCGCATTCCACGACCAGACCGCGACCGGGAAGTTGAAGGCCGAGATCACGCCGCAGACGCCGAGCGGGTGCCAGGTTTCCATCATGCGATGGTTCGGCCGCTCGGTCGCGATGGTCAGGCCGTAGAGCTGGCGCGACAGGCCGACGGCGAAGTCGCAGATATCGATCATTTCCTGGACCTCGCCGAGGCCCTCGGAGGTGACCTTGCCGGCTTCCAGCGTCACCAGCAGGCCAAGATCGGCCTTGTGCGTGCGCAGTTCCTCGCCGAGCAGGCGGACGAACTCGCCGCGCCGCGGCGCCGGCACCTTGCGCCAGGCGAGAAAGGCGGATTGGGCCCGGCCGATCGCGGCCTCGGCTTCCGCCGGCGAAGTTTCGCGCAGCGTCGCGACCGTCTCGCCGGTGATCGGCGAGCGGGCGGAAAGGCCGGCGCCGGCATAGGCGCTCTCCTGCACGCCGAGGCGCTTCAGCAGGGCAAGAGCATCTTTCGGAAGGGAGGTCGTCATCGTTCGCCTATGCTCCTGCCGCCATCGGGACATCGCGCAGCATCAGCAACGCAAATGAACCCGGATGCCGGTCCATCCAGGGATAGCGGCTTGCCGGAAGCCTGCCAGTTCGGCCGCACAATGCCCTCTTCCGGTCGCTCTCCGCAATCGATATGTTCTCACGACTTGATGAGATGAGATCATGAACTCGGAGATCGTTCCCGGCCGGCTTTCGGTGCCCTCGCTCTCGGCGCTCGCCGCCTTCGAGGCGGCGGCGCGTCATGGCAGCTTCACCCGCGCTGCCGAGGAACTCAACCTGACGCAAGGCGCTGTCAGCCGCCAGATCGCGCTGCTCGAGCAGAATCTCGGGCTCAAGTTGTTCGAGCGCGTGAAGAAGCGCGTCAGCCTGACGCCGGCCGGTGGTGCCTATGCCGCCGAGGTCCGCGACGGGCTCTCGCGGCTCGCCGCAGCGACGCTCTCGGCCATGGCCTTTCGCGGCGGCGCCGGTCTCCTCCACCTCGCCATCCTGCCGACCTTCGGCACGCGCTGGCTGATCCCGCGTCTGCCACGCTTCACCGAGGCGCATCCCGGCGTCACCATCAATTTCTCGACCAAGCTGGTGCCCTTCGACTTCGCCCATGACGAGGCCGACGCCGCCATCCATTTCGGCCATCCGGTCTGGCCGGGTGCCCGCCTGCATCGTTTGATGGGTGAGGAGGTCGTGCCGGTCGCGGCGCCGGCGCTGGTCACGCGGGTCGGCATCCGGGAGGCCGCCGATCTGCTCCGCCAGCCCTTGCTGCAACAATCGACCCGACCGCGCGCCTGGGCCAATTGGCTGGAGCAGCAGGGCCTGCCGCCGGAGCGGGCGTTGATGGGGCCGCGCTTCGAGCAGTTCGCCATGGTGGCGCAGGCGGCGGTGGCGGGGCTCGGCGTCGCGATCGTGCCCCGCTTCTTGATCGAGGAGGAATTGCGCTCGGGCGCGCTGGTCATTCCGGTCGATCGGCCGGTGCGCGGTCCCGAGGGCTATTACCTCGTCTACCCCGAAGCCAAGGCGAGTCTGCCGGCGGTGATCGCCTTTCGCGACTGGCTGCTCGGCGAATGCGGAGAGACGAGCTAGCCTCTCGACAAGCGCCGGTCGAGGCGTCATTCATGCGCTGAGATCACGAACCACCGCTTGCGCAGGTCACTCATGTCTTCCGCTACAGGCTCGGCCGACATCGTCATCGTGGGGGGCGCGGCGATCGGCTCCTCCGTCGCTTACCATCTTGCCAGCGATCCCGGCTTCAAGGGCAAGGTCATCGTCGTCGAGAAGGACCCGACCTATCGGCTCTCGGCCTCGGCGCTCTCGGCCGCTTCGATCCGCCAGCAGTTTTCCAGCGCGGTCAACATCCGCGTCTCGCTCTTCGGCATCGATTTTTTGCGCAACATCGGCCAGCACCTTGCAGTCAATGGCGAGGCGCCGTCGATCGACCTGCACGAGGGCGGCTATCTCTATGTCGCCAGCGATGAGGGGCGCAAGGTTCTCGAGCAAAATCAAAGTCTTCAGCAGAAGGAGGGCGCTGATGTCGCGCTTTATGCTGCAGAAATGCTGCGCAGCAAATTCAGCTGGCTAAATACTTCTGATCTCCTCTGCGGCACCTATGGCGTCAGCGGCGAAGGCTGGTTCGACGGTTGGGCTTTGCTGCAGGCCTTCCGCAAGAAGGCGCGTTCGCTCGGCGTCGAATATCGCCAGGGTGAGGTCACCGGTTATGTCGTCGAGGGTGGCCGTGTCACGGGTGTCGAATTAGCCGATGGCAGCCGCATCGCCTGCGCCGCCGCCGTCAACGCCTCCGGCACGCATGGCGCGAGGCTCGCCGCCACCGCCGGCGTCGACATCCCGGTCAAGTCGATGAAGCGCTATGTCTACAGCTTCACCTGCAAGGGCGAGGTCGACAATTGCCCGCTGCTGATCGACACGTCCGGCGCCTATGTCCGCCCCGAAGGCAAGCGCGGCAGTGAGGGGCAGCTGTTCATCTGCGGCTCCTCGCCGCCGGCCGAGCTCGACCGCGAATGGGTCGAGACCGACGCCGATATCGAGGATGTCGACTGGTCCTTCTTCGAGGAATATGTCTGGGCGCCGCTCGCCCATCGCGTCCCTGCCTTCGAGGCGATCAAGCCCGGCCGCGCCTGGGCCGGCCCCTACGACATGAACGGCCTCGACGGTAACGCCATCCTCGGCCCGGCGGTCGGCGTGCCCAATCTCTATCTCGCCAACGGCTTCTCGGGTCATGGTTTGCAGCAATCCCCGGCAGTTGGCCGTGGGCTTGCCGAGCATATCGTCAACGGTCGCTACCTAACGCTCGACCTTGCCGATCTCGGCCATGAGCGGATCATCGCCGGCCGTCCCTTGCGCGAGGCGAACATCATCTGAGGAGCGCGTCCCGATGATCGATCCAGCCTATGTCTCCGTCATGGCGCGCTACAACGCCTGGCAGAACGAGAATCTCTACGGCGCGGCCGCGAGCTTGAGCGATGAGGCGCGCCGGCAGGATCGCGGTGCCTTCTTCGGCTCGATCCACGGCACGTTCTGCCATCTGCTTTGGGCTGACAGGATGTGGCTCTCGCGCTTTGCCGGCACGCCGAAGCCGTCCGTCCCCGGCAGTGAATCCTCCCGGATGATCGAGGCCTGGGAGGAGCTCGTCGCCGAGCGGCAGGCGACCGATGCACTGATCGGCGATTGGGCCGCCGGGCTCACGCCGGAATGGCTCGGCGGCGATCTGACCTGGGTCTCCGGCATCTCCCGCCGCGAGCTGACCAAACCCAAGGCCCAGCTGGTCATGCACTTCTTCAACCACCAGACCCATCACCGTGGCCAGGTCCACGCCATGCTGACGGCGGCCGGCGTCAAGCCCGGTGACACCGACCTGATGCTGGTGGACCTCGGCAGCTGAGCGGCCCTAGCCGGCCGTTTTCGGCTTGCGCCGCGCGGTCGTCGGCGGCTTCGGCGCCTCTTCCGATACCTCGTCCTTGTTGTCGTCGACATTATCGGGGATCGCCGCCGTCGCATGCTGGCTCAGCTTCTGGAACAGGCCGAGGCCAACCAGCGCCGCGACCGCGACCAGCATCAGCAGGGACGGGAACAGGATATCGGCCGGCTTGTCGCGCGCCGCCTTGGTGATCAGCACCAGCGATTCCAGGCTGAGCGCGACGATGATGATCGTCATGAACTTGGTCAGCGACCCCCGTGCCTCGGCCGGGTGGCGCAGTTCGCGATCGGCGATGACCTCTTCTTCGAACAGGAACTTGCCGACATCGGCGACGGCGACCGCGATGATCACCAGGCCGATGCCGTCGAGCATGGTGTCGAGCGCTCCTTCCCCGGTCCGGAAGCCGGTGAAGGTGCGCGCGACCGCGACCGCCATCAGCAGGACCGCGGCGAGCAGCAAGACGCCGGCGATGGCGGAATAAAGCAGGCGACTGAACAAGGTCATGATGCAACTCCCCCCGGAGACCGTGCATCATCAAACCCGGGAGACGGCGACTCGTTCCCGCCAGCTCCTGTTAGGACCCGCCGGGCTTGGGATGGCGGCGATGCGGCGGCTGCATGAGCTGCGTCTTGCGGTCGTTTCGCCGGCAATGCCATGGTCGCGCACCTCGACGCCGGAGCGCGCCATGATCGACACGACCAATCTGATCGCCTTCATCCTGCTCGCGTTCGGCATGGTGCTGACGCCCGGGCCGAACATGATCTACCTGATCTCGCGTTCGATCTCGCAGGGGCCGGCCTCTGGCTTGATCTCGCTCGGCGGCATCGCGCTCGGCTTCGTCTTCTATGTCGTCTGCGCCGCCTTCGGCATCACTGCCCTGCTTTTCGCTGTCCCTTTCGCCTATGACGCGCTGCGGCTCGCCGGCGCCGCCTATCTGCTTTGGCTCGCCTGGCAGGCGGTTCGGCCGGGTGCGAGCTCGCCCTTCCATGTTCGCGAGCTCAAGCATGACGGGCCGCGCAAGCTGTTCGCGATGGGCTTCCTCACCAGCCTGCTCAACCCGAAGATCGCGATGTTTTACCTCGCGCTGCTGCCGCAGTTCATCGACCCCGCCGCCGGCAGCGTGCTGGCGCAGTCGATCATCCTCGGCTTCATCCAGATCATCGTCAGCGTCAGCGTCAACACGCTGATCACCTTTGCTGCGGGTGGCATCGCCATCTTCCTGCGCACGCGCCCGTTCTGGGCACTGGTGCAGCGCTGGCTGATGGCCACGATGCTTGCGGGGTTTGCCGTGCGCATGGCGGCCGAAGCCCGTCGTTGATCGAGCGGTGCCGCTGTATCGCGGCGCCGGTTTGCACCATCAGCAAGGATTGTGCATAGCGCCAGCCGGTTGCGGCGGGGCTGGTCACGTCGCAGCGCAAGGCAGGAGCTTTCCATGAGTGTCGCCAATGGCCGGGCCCTGCTCGCGATGCCGGGTCCGACCAATGTTCCCGATCGTGTGCTGCAGGCGATGATCCGGCCTGCCGAGGAGCTTTCCTCGACGACGATCGTCGACTTGACCGAAAGCCTGCTCGACGATCTCAAGGCGATCTTCCGTACGACCGGCGAGACCTTCCTCTATGCCGCCAACGGCCATGGCGGCTGGGAGGCGGCGCTCACCAATGTCCTCGCGCGCGGCGACAAGATCCTGGTGCTCGCGAGCGGCCGCTTCGCGGTCGGCTGGGGCGAGACGGCAAGGTTCATGGGCGCCGAGGTCGAGGTGCTCGCCGGTTCCTGGCGCGCGGCGGTCGATCCGGCTGCCGTCGAGGAGCGCCTGCGCCAGGACACGGGCCATGAGATCAAGGCAGTCCTGACCGTCCAGATCGACACCGCCTCGGGCGTGGTCAACGATATCCCGGCGATCCGCCGCGCCATCGATGCGGCCGGCCATCCGGCGCTCTACATGGTCGACGGCGTCGCCTCGATCGGCTGCATGCCGTTCGAGATGGACGCCTGGGGCGTCGATGTCGCGATGTCGGCCTCGCAGAAGGGCCTGATGACGCCGCCCGGCCTCGCCTTCGTCGCCGCGAACGGGAAGGCGCTGCATGCGCATCAGCGCGCGACGATGCGTACGCCCTATTGGGACTGGACCGCGCGCCTGAACCCGCTGCTCTACATGAAGCATTGCGGCACGCCGCCCGAGCACCTGATGTTCGGCCTGCGTGCCGCCCTCGACATGATCCTCACTGAGAGCCTCGACGCCGTCTGGGAGCGTCACGCCCTGTTGGCCTCGGCGACCCATGCCGCCATGTCGAAATGGGCTGAAGGCCAGGTGCTGAGCTACAATGTCGTCGAACCATCGCAGCGCGCCCTCTCGGTCACCACGATCCTCGTCGATGGCGACCCGGCTGCGATCACCGACTATGCACGGCAGGTCTGCGGTGTGACGCTCGGCATCGCTATCGGTGATCTCTCCGGCAGGGCCTTTCGTATCGCCCATATGGGTCATGTCAACGCGCCGATGGTGCTGGGCAGCCTGAGCGCGGTCGAGATGGCGCTGCAGGCGAAGGGCATCCCACATGGCAGTGGCGGTGTTGCGGCTGCCATCGCCTATCTCGGCGCACATGCGCGCGAGGTGGCTGCCTAGGCATCGCGCCTAGGCGGATTGGCGGGATACCGCCTCAGGCGGCCGAGACGCGCTGCAGGAATTGGTGCACTGCCGTCTCGAGTTCCTCGGCCTTGCCTTCCAGCGCCGTGGTCGAGGCGAGCACTGCGGTCGCGACCTCATGGGTCTGGTTCGCCGAGCCGCGGATATTGTTGGTGGTCTGCGCCAGATATTCGGTGCCGGTCGCGACCTCGGCGATGCTGCGGCTGATGACATGCGTCATCTGCCCCTGCTCTTCCAGCGCGCCCGCGATCGAGAGCGTCCGCTCATCCATGTCGGCCATGCCGGCGGTCAGCCTGGCGATGGTCTCGACCACACCGGCCGTGGCCTGCTTGATTTCGCCGATCTGCCCGGCAATGTCCTGCGTCGCGATCGCGGTCTGTTGCGACAGGCTCTTCACCTCGCCGGCGACGACGGCGAAGCCCTTGCCGGCATCCCCGGCGCGGGCGGCCTCGATCGTCGCGTTGAGCGCCAGGAGATTGGTCTGTCCGGCGATGCCACGGATCAGGGCGACGATGCCGTCGATGCGCTGGACCGCCTGATCGAGCAGATTGACCGAACCGGCGGTCGCCTGCGCACTGCCGTTCATGTCGGCGACCAGCGCCTGGGTGGTGGCGAGCTGACGGTCGATCGCCGTGATGGCGGTCGAGAGTTGCTCCGTCGCGGTGGCGACCTCCGAGACGTTGCGCGAGGATTCCTCCGAGGTCGAGGCCACGGCTGTGACCTCGCCATTGGCGATGTTGGCGATCTCGTTCAGGGAGGCGGCGCGCTCCTTCAGGTCGCGGATGTTCTCCAGCACCGTGTCGAGCGTGGCGAGGAACTGCGTGTTGAAGCCGGCGACGATGTCCTGCGTCGCCTTGCGGCGAGCCGCCTCGCGCTCCATGTCGCGCAATTGTGCCTGATGCAGTTCCTCGGCCTGGGCTGTGGCGTCGTCGCGCGCCTGTGAGGCCATGTCGCCTGCCGCCGCCAGCGTGCGGGCCTGCTGCCGCGTGATCCAGAGCAGCAAGCCCAATTGGACGACGATGCAGGCGAGGAACAATGCCTCGTCGCGCAGCGAGAGATTGGCACCGGACAGGAGCGTTCGGAGCAGAGGGGCATGGCCGAGTGCCAGGATGGTGGTGGCGACGAGCGGCTGCCAGGCGCACCAGCCGGCAGAGAGCGTCAGGATGATCAGCAGCACCGCATCGCTCGCCTCCTGCCAGCCCGAGCCCTTGAGCGCATAGGTGAAGGCGAGAGCACTGATGGTTGCGCTCAGCGACAGGATGATCTGCGTCGACACGCCGGTCGGGTCGCGCCGCCATGCCAGGGTCGCGAGCGCTGCCAGCCCGATCGCGAGCAGCAAAGGCGGCAACGGCTCGACGCCGCCGGTTGCGAACGAGGCCAGCATCGTCGCCGGCACGAAAAGCCAGAGCAGCAGGATCAAGGCTCCGCCGACGCGCAGACGCAGCTGCGTCAGATAGATTTCGGCGGAATCCGTGTGCATGCGGGCGATGGCCTGTGAGCGCGCGATCCGGAGATGGCTGCTGGCAAGCCTCTTCCCCTCGGATAGTCTGTCTTATTACGCTGAATTTTCGCTTAACCGGCCTCGCATACGCGGCCGCGCCCGAGGTCTGCCGGGTTTGCGTGCTCGTCCTATCGGCGCCGGAAGGGCTTGGCTAAGCTCGCGGCAGTCCTACCAGCCGGAAGCGCGATCATGACCGATACGACACAGGAAGAAGCCCGCATCCTCGCCTGGCTCGGCGAGCGCAAGCAGGGGATGATCGATCTGCTGCGCGAGATGGTCGACACCGATTCAGGCTCCTACGACAAGGCGGGCGTCGACCGGGCCGGGCAGGTGCTGGCCCGTTTCCACGAAGCGAACGGGCTTTCGGTCGAGATCGTGCCGGACGCTCGCTATGGCGATGCCGTCAAGGCGCGCCTGCCCAACCCGACCGCGAACGACCAGCGGCCGGTCCTGCTGCTCGGCCATCGCGATACCGTTTTCCCGGAGGGCGAGCCGACGCGCCGACCCTTCACCATCCAGGGTGGGCGCGCTTATGGGCCGGGTGTCGCCGACATGAAGGCCGGGCTCGTGATCGAGGCTTTTGTCGCCGCTGCCTTCGCGGCCAATGGCGGTCTGAAGGCGCCGCTGATGATGCTGACCACCAGCGACGAGGAGATCGCCTCGCCGTCCTCGCGTCCGGTGATCGAGGCCGCGGCGCGCGAGTCGCGCTGCGTCTTCAATGCCGAGCCGAGCCGCCTGCCGACGGGTACGGATTACGGCCGTGATCATAAGCAGTCGATCACGTCAGGCCGCAAGGGCGGCGTCTTCATGCGCGCCGAGTTCGTCGGCAAGGCGGCCCATTCCGGCGCGAACTACGAGAAGGGCGTTTCGGCCATCGTCGATCTCGGCCACAAGATCCCGAGTTTGCAGGGGCTGACCGACCTTGCAGCCGGCGTAACCGTCAATGTCGGGCTGATCGGCGGCGGCCAGACCGTCAACACGGTGGCGCCATCGGCCTGGTGCGAGATCGACCTGCGCTACAAGACGCCGACGCAGCGCGAGGAACTCGTCGAGGCGATCCGCGAAATCGTCGAGACGCCGGTGGTCGAGGGCACCTCGGCCAAGCTGATCATCAAGGGCGAGTTCTACCCGTTGGAGCAGACGCCGGATTCACTGCTGCTCTACGACACCTATCGCGAGGCGGCGGCCGGCCTCGGCATCGCGGTGACGGCGGAATACACCGGCGGCTGCGCCGACTCCGGCTTTACCGCGGCCCAGGGCTGCCCGACCCTGTGCAGCGTCGGCCCGGTCGGTGGCATGGCCCATACGCCCGACGAGTTCCTGGAGGTCGAGAGCATCGTGCCCGCCGCGCAGACGCTGGCGCTGGCGGTGATGCGAACCGCGGCCAGGATGGATTGAGGCGGGTCGTCATGCTCGCATCACTGTCCGGTGGCCGGCGGTGACGATCAAAGCGCGGGGAACCCTCTCCTGTAAGGAGAGGGTAGGGTGAGGTGTAGGCCGTTGGACCAGTGCCGCGAGCGCTCGCGGCGTGGTCGGGTTCAGGCTAATGCTCTCCCTCCCGCACACCTCACCCCTGCCCCTCTCCTTACAGGAGAGGGGTTCCCCGCGCCGGTCCCGTTTGTCATCGCCTGCTAGAGAGTGAAAAGGGCGCCGCTTGCACGGCGCCCTTCATCTTGAAGCTAGAGACGCTCAGTTCAACGCGACGCCCGCAGGCCGGCTCTCGCTCGCGGCGGGAAACTCGCCAAGCATCAGCCCAGCAGGGCCGACCGTGAGCGGCACGCTCTCGCCGTCGCGGATCGCGCCCGAGAGCAGCAGTTCCGCCAGCGGGTCCTGCACCGACTTCTGGATCACGCGCTTCAGCGGGCGTGCGCCATAGGCCGGGTCGTAGCCCTTCTCGGCCAGCCAGTCGCGCGCCTCCTCCGAGAGATCGAGCGCGATCTTGCGGTCGACCAGGAGCTTGGCGAGCCGCGCCATCTGGATGTCGACGATCGCACCCATGTCCGAGCGCCGCAGGCGATGGAACAGGATGATGTCGTCGATCCGGTTCAGGAACTCCGGCCGGAAGGCATGGCGCACCACGCCCATCACCTCATCGCGCACCGCGTCGCTGTCCTGGCCCTCGGGCTGGTTCACCAGATACTCCGAACCGAGATTCGAGGTCATGATGATCAGCACGTTGCGGAAGTCGACCGTGCGGCCCTGGCCGTCGGTCAGGCGCCCGTCGTCGAGCACCTGCAGCAGGACGTTGAACACGTCCGGATGCGCCTTCTCGACCTCGTCGAACAGCACGACCTGATACGGCCGGCGCCGGACGGCCTCGGTCAGCGCCCCGCCTTCCTCATAGCCGACATAGCCAGGAGGGGCGCCGATCAGCCGGCTGACCGAGTGCTTCTCCATGTATTCCGACATGTCGAGCCGAACCATCGCGGTGTCGTCGTCGAACAGGAACGACGCCAGCGCCTTGGTCAGCTCGGTCTTGCCGACGCCGGTGGGGCCGAGGAACATGAACGAGCCGATCGGCCGGTTCGGGTCCTGCAAGCCGGCACGCGCCCGCCTGACCGCCTTGGAGACGGCTTCGACCGCTTCGGCCTGGCCGACGACACGATGGCTGAGGCTCTGCTCCATGTGCAGGAGCTTCTCCTTCTCGCCTTCCAGCATCCTGTCGACCGGCACGCCGGTCCAGCGGCTGACGACCTGCGCGACATGGTCCGGCGTCACGGCTTCCTCGACCATGCCGGGCGCATCGCCTCTCGCCTCGATCTCAGAGAGCTGCTTCTCGAGCTGCGGGATCTCGCCATAGGCAAGCTCACCGGCGCGCTGGTACTCGCCCTTGCGCTGCGCCTGGGCGAGCTCGTTGCGGGCGTTGTCGAGCTTGGTCTTGATCTCGGCCGCCTGACCGAGCTTGTCCTTCTCAGCCTTCCAGGTCGCAGTTATTACCGCCGAGCGCGCCTCGAGCTCGGCAAGCTCGGATTCGAGCCGCCTCAGCCGTTCCTTCGAGCCGGCATCGCTTTCCTTCTTCAGCGCCTCCTGCTCGATCTTCAGCCTGACGATCTCGCGGTCGATCGAATCCAGTTCCTCGGGCTTGGAATCGACTTGCATGCGCAGCCGCGCCGAAGTCTCGTCGACGAGGTCGATCGCCTTGTCCGGCAGGAAGCGGTCGGTGATGTAGCGGTTCGACAGCGTCGCGGCTGAGACCAGCGCCGAGTCGGTGATGCGCACGCGGTGATGCTGCTCGTACTTCTCTTTCAGGCCGCGCAGGATAGAAATCGTGTCCTCGACCGTCGGCTCGTCGACGAAGACGGGCTGGAAGCGCCGCGCCAGCGCCGCGTCCTTCTCGACATATTTGCGGTACTCGTCGAGCGTTGTCGCGCCGACGCAGTGCAGCTCGCCGCGAGAGAGGGCGGGCTTCAGCAGATTGGACGCATCCATCGCACCGTCGGTCTTGCCGGCGCCGACCAGCGTATGCATCTCGTCGATGAACAGGATGACACCGCCCGCCGCGGCCGAGACCTCGGAGAGCACGGCCTTCAGCCGCTCCTCGAACTCGCCGCGATACTTCGCGCCGGCGATCAGCGAGCCCATGTCGAGGGCGAGCAATTCCTTGTCCTTCAGGCTCTCGGGCACGTCGCCATTGACGATGCGCAGCGCAAGGCCCTCGGCGATGGCGGTCTTGCCGACGCCGGGCTCGCCGATCAGCACGGGATTGTTCTTGGTGCGCCGGCTCAGCACCTGGATGGTGCGGCGGATTTCCTCGTCGCGGCCGATCACGGGGTCGAGCTTGCCGTCGCGCGCCGCGGCGGTGAGATCGCGCGCGTACTTCTTCAGGGCGTCATAGCCCTGCTCGGCAGAGGCCGAGTCGGCGGTGCGCCCCTTGCGGATCGCCTCGATCGCGGCATTCAGCCCCTGCGGCGTGACGCCGGCCTTAGCCAGGATCTTGCCGGCCTCGTTGTCCTTCTCGATCGCTAGCGCGAGCAGCAGCCGCTCGACCGTGACGAACGAGTCGCCGGCCTTGTCGGCAGCCTTCTCGCCCGTGTCGAAGACCCGCGCCAGCGCAGGCGTCAGGTGCAGGCTATTGGCGCCCGCGCCGCTCACCTTGGGAAGCTTGGCGAGGGCCGCGTCGACCTGCTGCTTGGCCTGCCGCGACTGTCCGCCGGCCCGATCGATCAGGCCGGAAGCCATGCCTTCGCTATCGTCGAGCAGTGCTTTCAGCAGATGCTCGGGCGTGAACTGCTGATGGCCCTCGCGCATCGCAATCGTCTGCGCGGCCTGCAGGAAACCCTTCGCCCGATCCGTATATTTCTCGATGTTCATTCAGTTACCTCCGCCCGCCGGTCACGCCCCGAAGCGGCGGAGCCGGCTGCCTTTCAAAGGGATAGGGCCCCCTGATGGGCAGCCCTTCGCTCCAGAAGATAGTGTTGCTTTCGCGCAACGGAAGGGGGAGGGCGCTGCTTTCGCATTGACCTTAACCGTCGGTCTCGCCCAGCCTGCAGCCATGGTCGGCACCAAGCGACAACAGGCGATTCGCAAGGCGCTGCGGGCGCTTGCACCAGGCATTCCATTGCTCGATGCCGAGGCGGTTCTGGCGCTCGCCGGCCGGGCTCAGATGAAGTCGCTGCCGCCATCGACCGCGCTCTGGCTCGCGCTCGGCAGCCATGTCCGGCACAGCCATACCGACTACGATCATCTGCTCGCCGAGGGCTATGAGCGCGATGCAGCGCGCTTCTTCGTCGTCGACGCGATCGACGATGTGCTCACGAGCTGGGGCTGCCAGCGCTCGATTGCCGAGGAGGAAGCGGAAGAGGGCGCAGAGCAGCCGCATTGATCGGATCGATGCAATCCTTTCATCGACCGTGATGGCTGTGGTGGTGGCGTCGTGGTGATCGGCATGGCATTTTCCGCCGCCGCAATCGGAAGGGCAGAGCCTATGCGTGTCGCTTCGCTGTATCGCTACCCGGTCAAGGGATTGTCGCCCGAACGTCTGAGCCGGGCCGAGTTGCCGACCGATGGCTATTTCCCTGGCGACCGGCTTTTCGCCATCGAGAATGGCCCGTCCGGCTTCGATCCGGCCGAGCCGGTGCATCAGCCGAAGATCAAATACCTGATGCTGATGCGCAATGAATCGCTGGCGCGCCTGCACACCCGCTATGACGATGGCAGTGGCGACCTCGTCATCGGCCATGACGGTGCGGAGACAAGGATCGCGACCGGCGCGCCAGAGGGGCAGGAGCGGCTCGGCAGCTTCTTCAAGACCTTCATGCCGGATGAACTGCGCGGCGAGCCGCGCCTGCTCATGGCGCCGGAAGGCTACCGTTTCACCGATTCGCGCTCGGGCTTCGTCTCGATCATCAACCTCGCCAGCGTCGCCGATCTGGAAGGCCGGCTCGGCGTGCCGGTCGATCCGCTGCGCTTCCGCGGCAACGTCATGGTCGAGGATCTGCCGGCCTGGACCGAGCTCGATCTGGTGGGGCGCGAGCTCACTGCGCCGTCAGGCCTGCGGTTGTCGGTGATCAAGCGGATCGAGCGCTGCGCCGCCACCAATGTCGACCCGGTGACAGGGGCGCGCGACCTGCAGATCCCGAAGGCGCTGATGAAGGGATATGGCCATGTCGATTGCGGCATCTACTGCCGGATCATTGCCGGCGGCGTGCTGGCCGAGGGCGAGCGATTGACCCTGGTCGAGGCCAGCGAGCCGGTGGCGCTCGGCGTCGCCTGAAAAGAAAGAGGGCCCTTTCGGGCCCTCTCTGAACGATCATGATGTCCCTGGCGGGATCACTCGGCCGGGGGCTCGCCACCATCGCCGCCGAGCGCGTCCATCACCTCGCGCGGCGAACGACGCCGAGGTGCCCGGCGCTTGGGCTTCTCGCCAGCCTCAGGCGCGCCCTCCACTGCTTCCGCCGGAGCGGCTGCTGCCGGTGACGCGACGACGGGAGCCTCGGGCTCCTCCGCGATTGCGATCGGCACGCGGGTCGGCGTGGTCAGGAAGGCCGGAAGCGCCGCGGCGACATCCTGCTCCTCGTTGGTATTGCTGGCGCGGGTCTCGTCACGGTCACGGCGCGAAGGGCGCTCGCCACGCGGCGGGCGGTCCTGGCGCTCCGGCCGCTCGAAGCGACGCTGCTCAATCGGCGGCTGGACCGGCGCGATGTCCGGCTGCTCGGCACCGGGCTGAGCCTCGGGGCGCGGAGCGTAGGATCCGTTCTGGCCTTCGGGGCGATCGAAGCGACGCTCGCCGCGGTCCTGGCGGTCGCCGCGGTCCGGACGGTCGCCACGATCCTGGCGGTCGTTCCGGTCGAAGCGGCGCTGGCCGTTCCGGTCGAAATTGCGCTCAGGGCGGTTATTATTATTGGGACGGTCGAAGCGTTGGCCGTTGTTCTGGCCGCCTTCGCCGTCTTCGCCATCCTGGCGTTGGCCACCATGGCCGTTCACGCCATTGCCGTTGTGCTGGCGCTCGCCCTGCTGCTGGCCGCCCTGGAAGTTGACGTCTTCCTCGCCCTCTTCCTCGCCATCATCCGCATCTTCGACGAAGGCGCGGTTCGGCTGGAAGCTGTGGCCGAACTGCTGCGTCATCTGCTCCTGAGCAGCGAGCAGGATGCGATAATAGTGTTCGGCGTGCTGGAAATAGTTCTCAGCCGCAACCGGATCGCCGGAGGATTGCGCATCGCGAGCGAGCTGGAGATACTTCTCCGCCACATTCTGCGCCGTGCCCCTGACCTTGACGTCCGGGCCGTTCGACTCGTAGCTGCGCTGCAGCGGGTTGGGTGACTTACGATTGCCGTTGTTGCTGTTGTTATTGTTATTATTGTTGCTACGGCCGCGCATGCGCCGGTTCTGACCTGGTCTCATTCGCGTCTGTCTCGCGTTCCGTTCATTCAAAGCAACCTTGAGGTCGTCATGCGCGTCGTGACACGCGGCGGGTTGCGACGCCGTGCGTAGGAAGTTCGACCTGAAAGGGCTCTGCGCCGATATGGGTCTTCACGCGCTCTTTCCAATGGAGCCTTACCGGCTCCCTCTCCGAACGGCTGTCTCGCGCATTCGAAGTCTCGGTCTCGCTATGTCAGTAACGTCGATTCTCGCAGTGATCCGAGGGCTTGGTCTGCTCAGCAGGGCCCAGCCAAAGGTCATGTGCTGTCGACACTGTCTTCAAGACCATGCGTGCATAGCTGGTTTTGCGGCTTGTTCCAAGCAAATTCGCGCAGCTTGCTGTGCACGGTTCAAGGACTATGCCCGAACACGAGGGCACGAATATGGCCCCCGAGATCGCGGCGCGAATCGAGATGGCGCAGGCCGGCCTGCTCCATCAACGTGACGACATCTGCCTCCTGGCCGACGCCGATCTCCAGGATGGCATGGCCGCCGGGGTTCAGATGGCCCGGCAGCGCGGCGGCGAGCGCACGATAGGCAACAAGACCGTCGGGGCCTCCGTCGAGGGCGAGACGCGGATCGTGCTCGCGCACGTTCCTGTCGAGCTCGGCGATCTCGGCGCTGGCGATGTAGGGCGGATTCGACAGGATGAGGTCGAAGCGCTCCTCGACCCCGTCGGTCCAGTCGCCGTGGCGAAAGGCCACGCGTTCGGCAACGCCATTGCGGGCGGCATTGCCGGTCGCGGTTGTAACTGCATCGAGTGAAAGGTCGATTCCAAGCCCGGTCGCCTGAGGAAATTCGCGCAGTGTCGCGATCAGCAAGCAGCCTGTGCCGGTCCCAAGATCGAGCATCCGCAAGGGCTCGTGCCGGCGTTCGGCGAGATGGAGGAGGGCAGCCTCGATCAGGCTCTCGCTATCAGGCCGCGGCTCCAATGTTCCAGGCGAAAGCGCGAAGCTCAGGCCCCAGAATTCACGCGCACCGAGGATACGCCATAGCGGTTCGCCGGTGAGGCGCCGCGCGAGCGCATCGGCGAGCCGCGCGGCGGCGGCCCCATCAAGTTCGTCCCCGCCGCCGGCGAGATCCTCCATGAGGATACGAGCTTCGTAAGTGAAGTCTGCGATACCGCTGCGCTTCAGCGTCAACGCAATCGCTTTCCGGGCAGCAGACATGCTTTCGCCCGCTGCCGGATGAGCAACGGGCGGAGCGGTGTCGTGCAAGCGGCTCGTGCCGGTCAAAGCAATCCTTCGTACCGGCTCTGGCCGGTCAGTTGCCCTGCATCCCCTCTCGGATGCATTCCCTCATCTTGATCCGTAGTCCGGACTTGCTCTCCTTAGCGCCGCGATACTGACGCTGACAATCGCGCCGCGCCTGCGACTCTGTCTTGGCATTGTGGAGCGTGGCCGGCTGGCCGCTGAGGATCTTCTTCGCGGTCCGCTCCTGTGCGCCTGCGGATGCCGGCACGAAGGCGACGGCAGCGGCAAGGGCAATCGCACTGAACAGAACTTTCATCTCTCTATCCTCCCCATGAGAACGGTCTGTGCGTCCAGAACGCGCGAGAGGGACGAAGGTTTCACACGCTACCCTGCTCGGCAAGCAGCTCGGCCTGGCGCTGCGCCGTCAGTGCGTCGATGACCTCGTCGAGCACCAGGCCCTGCATCATCTCGTCGAGCTTGTAGAGCGTCAGGTTGATGCGGTGGTCGGTGATCCGCCCTTGAGGAAAATTGTAGGTGCGGATGCGCTCGGAACGGTCGCCGGAGCCGATCTGCGAGCGCCTGTCGGCCGAGCGTTCAGCATCGGCGCGGCTGCGCTCCATGTCATAGAGCTTGGCCCGCATCAGGTCGTAGGCGCGTGCCTTGTTCTTGTGCTGAGAGCGCTCGTCCTGAACCAACACGACGATGCCGGTCGGAATATGGGTGAGACGCACGGCCGACTCGGTCTTGTTGACGTGCTGGCCGCCTGCGCCCTGGGCCCGCATCGTGTCGATGCGCAGATCCTTCTCGTCGAGCGTGACGTCGACCTCGCCGGCGAGCGGCAGCATCGCGACGGTTGCGGCCGAGGTATGAATCCGCCCGCTCGCCTCGGTGTCGGGTACGCGCTGGACCCGGTGCACGCCCGATTCGTATTTCAGCTTTGCATAGACGCCCTTGCCGGCGATCTCGGCAACGACTTCCTTGAAGCCACCCATCGTACCCTCGCTCTCCGTGAGGATATCGACGCTCCAGCCCTTGCTTGCCGCGTAGCGCTGATACATGCGCAGCAGGTCGCCGGCGAAAAGCGAGGCCTCGTCGCCACCAGTGCCGGCCCGGATTTCGAGGATGACGCCGCGCTCGTCGGCCGCGTCCTTGGGGAGGAGCGCGATCAGGATCTCGCGGGCCCTCGCCTCGATCTCGGCTCTGGAGGCATCGCGCTCCTCATAGGCGAGGTCGCGCATCTCGGCGTCGGTCGCAGGATCGTCGATCAGCGCGAGCGCATCCTCCAGCCCTGCTCGAGCCTTGCGCCAGGCTGCGATCGCCGTGACGACCGGGTCGAGCTCGGCGAGCTCCTTCGACAGTTCGACGACGCGCGTCGCCTCGGTCGCATGGTTGATGGCATCGCTCGCCGCGGCATGGCGGGCGACGATCGAGTCGAGGCGGTCTTGCGGAAGCTGGAGCGACATGGTGCGAAAACAATCTGAACGGAACGGAGGCGTGCGCGGGCGACGACGAAAGCGCCGCTAGACCGGCACTTTCATCTCGGCGGCGAGGGCTGCAAGTAAGGGACGCAGGCTGGCGGCACCGTCGGAAGAGCCGAGCCAGGCGTCGAGGCGCTGGCGGGCCTTGCCGGCATCGAGCGCGCGCAGCATCGCCTTGACCGGGCCGACCGAGGCCGCCGACATCGAGAACGAGCGGTAGCCGAGCGCGATCAGCGCCAGCGTCTCGATCGGCTTGCCACCCATCTCGCCGCAGACCGTGACAGGGCAATCCGCTTTCCCGGCCTCGTCGACGATGCTGCGCAGCGCCCGCAGGCCGGCCGCGCTCAGGGGGTCGAAGCGGTCGGAGACGCGCTTGTTCTCGCGGTCGGCCGCGAACAGGAACTGCATCAGGTCGTTGGTGCCGATCGACAGGAAATCCGCTTCGCGCGCGATCTCCGGCAGCTCGAACAGCAGCGATGGCACCTCGACCATGACGCCGAGCTTTAGGCTCGTCGGGCCCTGGCGGCCATCGCGCTCGAGCATGGCGAGCTCGCGCCGCACCAGCAGGCGCGCCCGCAGGAACTCGTTCACCGTCGCGATCATCGGCAGCATGATCTTCATGTCGCAGCCGGCGCCGGCGCGGAGCAGCGCCCGGACCTGACCGCGCAGCAGCCGTGGCCGGTCGAGGCCGATGCGGATGGCGCGCCAGCCCAGCGCCGGGTTCTCCTCCTCGAGCCGCTCCATGTAGGGCAGCACCTTGTCGCCGCCGATGTCGAGCGTGCGGAAAGTCACCGGCCTGCCATTCGCGGTCTTGAGGACCGCGTCGTAGAGCGCCTGCTGCTCGGCCGTGGTCGGCATGTGCTGCGCGACCATGAACTGCAGCTCGGTACGGAAGAGGCCGACGCCCGAGGCGTTGGTCTCGTCGAGATTGGCCATGTCGACGAGGAGGCCGGCATTGATCTGCAGCTGGATCTCGACGCCGTCCTTGGTCACCGAAGCCTGCGTCTTGAGCTTGCGGTACTGCTCCTGCTTGCGGGCGCGCAGGCGCGCCTTGTCCTTGTAAGCGTTCTCGACGTCGGGCTGCGGCCGGATCTGGACCTCGCCGGCCTGGCCGTCGACGATGACGGCGTCGCCGGCCTGAATCAGCGCCGTCGCATTGGCGATCTCGCCGACGGCGGGGATGCCCAGCGCCCGCGCAACGATGGCGATATGGCTGGTCGGGCCGCCCTCCTCGAGCACGACGCCGCGCAGGTGCCGGCGATCATAGTCGAGCAGCGCTGCCGGCCCCATCGAGCGCGCGATCAGGATCGCGTTCTCGGGCAGGTCCTCACGGATGACGCCGTTGGACTTGCCGACCAGCGTGCGCAGCAGCCGGTTGGCGAGATCGTCGAGGTCGTGCAGCCGCTCGCGCAGATAAGGATCGGTCTGGCGCAGCATCTTGGCGCGGGTGTCCGACTGCACGCGCTCGACGGCGGCCTCGGCGGTGAGGCCGGTCATCACCACCTCGCGCATGCGCCGGAGCCAGCCCTGGTCGTGCGCGAACATGCGGAAGGTTTCGAGCACGTCGCGGTGCTCGCCGGTATGGGCGACGTCGCCGCGCTCGATCAGTTCGTCGATGGCGAGCCGCATCGTCGCGATCGCCGCTTCCAGCCGCTGCACCTCGCGGCCCGGATCCTCGGCGATCAGATTGGTGATCGCGACGCGCGGCTCGTGCAGCACGGCATGGCCGAGGCCGACGCCGTCGGCGAGCGTGGTGCCGATGCTGTGGATCGGCCGTTCGAGGCCGATGGTCGCGCCGGGCTTCGACAGCGCCTTGAGGCCGCCGGCGGCGATCATCTCGGCCATGATCATGGCCGTGGTCTGCAGCGATTCGACCTCGTCCTCGCTGTAGAGACGCGAGGCGCGGTTCTGCACGACGAGCACGCCCATCACCGCGCCGCCGCGCAGGATCGGCACGCCGAGGAAGGAGCGGTAGATTTCTTCGCCTGTCTCCGGCCGGTAGGAGAAGGCCGGGTGCGATTGTGCGTCCGAGAGCGCGAGCGGCTCGGCCTCGCTGGCGATCAGGCCGACCAGGCCCTCGCCGGCACGCATGGTGGTGAGGTGGACCGCCTCGCGATTAAGGCCTTCGGTGGCGTAGAGTTCGAGCGAGGAGTCTTCGCGCAGGACATAGACCGAGCAGACCTCGGCCACGAGGTTGCCGGCGATCACGACGACGAGGCGGTCGAGCCGCTCCTGCGGACTGACCCGCGCCGCCATCACCTCGCGGAGACGGCGCAGCAGTACGCCCGATCCCCCGAGTGCGCCTCGCATCAAAAAAGCCCTCCGCCCGCCTCCTCGGCCGCGTTGGCCGAATTACCCTCAGCAGACCTGACATCGCAACAGCTGAGTCGCAAGCGAAAGCCGGGTTCTGCCACCCCTAGCGAGCCGCTTCTATCCAGCAGAGGGAGCGTTGGGCAAGGCCTTCGCTTGCACCCAGGCGAACTTGCCAGGTGCCGGCCGGGAGGCGTGGGGGCGCGTATTGAGGCGTGTAGATTTTCCGTCGACGCCCGATTTGCGTGTGCTGCGCAGCGGTTTTGGCTGTCCCGGCGGCACGATGTCGCCGCTCGGGATATCGAGGCCGGAGAGTGCGGCGAGATAGCGCGATGTCCACCATTCGATGTCGGTCGAGGAGATCGTCGCGTAGAGTCGCTCGAAGCGGCGTACCCGCTCCGACTTCGGCATGGCGAGCGCGGTCCGAATCGCTTCGGCCACCTCGTGCGTGTCGAACGGGTTGACGATCAGCGCCTCGCCGAGTTGCTGTGCCGCACCGGCAAAGCGCGACAGGACCAATACGCCGGGATCGTCGGGATTCTGCGCGGCGATATATTCCTTGGCGACGAGGTTCATGCCATCGCGCATCGGCGTCACCAGCCCGACCTGCGCACGCCGGTAGAGGCCGGCGAGGGCGCTGCGCGAATAGGCCTTCTTCACCACGCGGATCGGCGTCCAGTCGAATTCGCCGAGCGCGGCGTTGAGCCGGCCCGCGACCTCGTCGGACATCCGGTCGAGCTCGGCATATTCAGGCACATCGGTGCGCGAGGGTGGCGCGATCTGCAGCAGGCCGACCTTGCTGCGGTGTTCCGGGTGGCTGCGCAGGAAGGTACCGAAGGCCTCCAGCCGCTGGACGATGCCCTTGGAGTAGTCGAGCCGGTCGACGCCGATCACCAGCTTGCGGTCGCCGAGCGGTGCGGTCGTGGCGCGGACCGGCTGCGTCACCGCACGCACGGAAGCCACGGATAGCTTGCGGAACCCCTCGACATCGATGCCGATCGGGAAGGCCTGCACCACGGCCTCACGCTGACCCGCCTTGACCCGATTGCCCTCGCGGCGCGCGCCACAGAGTGCCACCAGCCCGCCGATCAGGTTCGTCACGTCGTTCTGGGTCTGCATGCCGATCAGGTCATAGGCCGTCATCGTGCTGATCAGCGTGGACGAGAAGGGCAGGGCGCTGAAGACATCGGCCGGCGGCCAGGGAATATGGTGGAAATAGCCGATCCGGTTGGTGACGCCGCGCCGGCGCAGCTCGGCCGCGAGCGGGATCAGATGGTAATCATGGATCCAGATGATGTCGTCGGGCTTGAGCAGCGGGATCAGAAGCCTGGCGAAGCGGCGGTTGACGCCGAGATAGCCGGCATAGTCGGCGCGGCTGAACTCGGTCAGGCCGAGCCGATAATGCATCAATGGCCAGAGCGCCCGGTTGGCGAAGCCGAGATAATAGCTCTGGCGTTCGGCCTCGGTCAGGTCGGTGACGGCGTAGGTGACCTTGCCGTGTCGTATCGGCTCCACGTTGCTCGCCGGCTCCGCCTTGGTCGCTCCGCTCCAGCCGAACCAGAGGCCACCGTGCTCTTCAAGTGCGGAACGCAGGGCGACCGCCAATCCACCTGCCGCCACCTTTTCGCCTCGCTCGGGCATGGTGACGCGGTTGGACACGACGACAAGACGCATGATGCCTCACTTTTTTGCTGACGCTGCCGCGAGGGCGCGGGAACAGAACGCGCGGGCAGGCGTAATGTTTCGTGTGCACGCCGGCATCCCGGCTGGTTCGCGTCGCCGCCGTGACCGGATCATGGCGACCGTGCGCCAAACTGAACCTCGAATGTGGCGATGAGGGGACCATCTCCCGATTGTCGTCCTTTCGCCCGTTTCGCCTTCTAACCAGGCCGCCATGTCACAGATGCTGAGTCCCGAAATCGCCGAGCCTCCCGCAAAAGCCGCTGCCCGGACCGGCCAGATCGCGCTTTTCCTGGACTTCGACGGAACCCTGGTCGAGATCGCGCCCTCGCCTGAGGATGTCCGGATCGACCGGCGCCTGCCTGGAGCCCTGGACGCATTGCGCCAGCGGCTCGGCGGGGCGCTGGCATTGGTCTCCGGGCGCCCCGTGGGGCTGCTCGACGAGATGATGGCGCCCTATCGCTTCGACGCCGCCGGCCTGCACGGCGCCCAAATCCGTCTCGGCTCCGAGGACGCTCCGCTCGCTGCGTCGTCGGAGGCACTGCATACCGCGCTTCGTGCCATGGTCCGCTTCGCCAACGCCAATGTCGGCGTCATCATCGAGGACAAGCGCCAATCGATCGCGCTGCATTGGCGGCTTGCGCCTGCGCTCGCCGACGAGGCGCTGGCGTTGATGGAAAAGATCGCCGCCGAGATCGGCCCATCCATGCGCCTGCAGCGCGGCAAGGCGGTGGCCGAGCTGGTCCCGGCGAGCGCGAGCAAGGGCGGTGCCATCACCTGGCTGATGCAGCAGGACGCCTATGCCGGCCGCACGCCGGTCTTCATCGGTGACGACATCACCGACGAGGACGGCTTCGCCACGGTGAATGCCGCCGAAGGGCTGTCCATACGGATCGGCGGCGGAGAGACCTGTGCCCGCCATCGTCTGGCCTCGCCGACGGCGTTGCATCATGTTCTGCTGGCAGCCGCCGATGGTGGCGACCTCACGCTCGAAACCTTTCTCCAGAACTGACTTCAGGAACAGGCATGACTGTGACGACCACCGCCTCGCCGCGCGTCGCTTCGCTCGATCTCGGCGTCATCGGCAATTGCTCGATCGCGGCGCTGATCGATCGGCGCGCTCATATCGTCTGGGGCTGCTTTCCGCGCTTCGACCGCGATCCCGTGTTCTGCTCGCTGATCGACAACCAGATCGACGATGGCGACGCCATACCGAAGAAGGGCGTCTTCGCCATCGAGATGGTCGGCATGACCCGCTGCGAGCAGAGCTATCTCGATAACACGGCGATCCTCTCCTCGGTACTCTCTGACGACCAGGGCAACGCGCTCGAGATTCTCGACTTCGCGCCGCGCTTCGTCCGCTATGAGCGCTTCTTCCGGCCGCCGCAGCTGGTGCGCCGCGTCCGCCGCATCTCCGGCCGCCCGCGCATCCGCGTCGTGGTCAAGCCTTGCCTCGGCCTCGGCGAGGAGCCGGACGAGATCACCCGGGGCTCCAACCATGTCCGTTTCGTCGGCGCCGACCAGACGATCCGCCTGACCACCGACGCACCGATCTCCTATGTGCTGGAGAGCATCCCCTTCGCGGTCGAGAAGCCGTTCTCCTTCTTCATCGGCTCGGACGAGGCGCTGCGCGCCGAGATCGAGACGACCTCGCGCGAATTCCTCGACAAGACCACCGACTATTGGCGCGATTGGGTCCGTTCGCTCTCGATACCCTTTGAATGGCAGCGCGAGGTCATCCGCGCCGCGATCACGCTGAAGCTCTGCTCCTTCGAGGAGAGCGGCGCCATCGTCGCCGCGCTGACCACCTCGATCCCCGAGGCACCGGGTACGCAGCGCAACTGGGACTATCGCTTCTGCTGGCTGCGCGATGCCTATTTCGTCGTCCACGCCCTTAACCGTCTCGGCACGACGCGGACGATGGAGGACTATCTCGGCTTCATCACCAACATCGTCGACACCTATTCGGAGAGTGGCGCCGAGCATCTGCCGCCGCTCTATCCGATCACCCGCGGTGGGGAATTGCGCGAGTTCGAGGTGCCGAACCTCGCCGGCTATCGCGGCCATCAGCCGGTGCGCGTCGGCAACGGCGCGGCGACGCAGATCCAGAACGACGGCTATGGCGCGGTCGTGCTCGCCGCGACCCAGTCCTTCTTCGACCGCCGCCTGATCCAGCCCGGCAAGGAGGCGCTCTTCGCCCAGCTCGAGCGCCTGGGCGAGCGCGCCATCGCGGTCTTCGACAAGCCTGATGCCGGCCCCTGGGAGCTGCGTGAGAAGCAGGTCGTGCACTCCTTCTCCAGCGTGATGTGCTGGGCGGCCTGCGACCGGCTCGCCCGCATCGCCGGCACGCTCGGCCGTGCCGACCGCAAGGAGTACTGGCGAGCTGAGGCCAGGCGCCTGAAGGGCATCATCTCCGACCGGATCTGGAACCAGGAGAAGGGCCATTTCGTCTCGACCTTCGACGGGGCCGATCTCGACGCCAGCCTACTGCTCATCGCCGAGCTCGGTTTCGTCAAGCCCGAGGACCCGCGCTACATCTCAACCGTCGAGGCGATCGGCCGCGATCTCGGCCGGGGCGATTTCATCCTGCGCTACGGCACCGAAGACGATTTCGGCTTCATGCACACCGGCTTCCTGATCTGCGCTTTCTGGTATGTCGATGCGCTGCATGCGATCGGCCGCAAGGACGAGGCCAAGGAGCTGTTCGGCCGCATCCTGACTCGCCGCAACAGCTTCGGCCTGCTCTCGGAGGATGCCGATTTCGAGACCGGCGAGCTCTGGGGCAACTTCCCGCAGACCTATTCGATGGTCGGGCTGATCAACTCGGCGATGCGGCTCAGCCGCGACTGGGAAGAGGCGTTCTGAGGGGACGCCTCGGCGTCATTCTGGGGCGCTGCGCAGCAGCGAACTCGGAACCCATGACCACGCGGCCGCTCCAGTTCGTCATGCTCGCCCTTGTGGCGAGCATCCACGTCTCGAACACCGCCTTGGATGAAGGAAGACGTGGATGGCCGGGACAAGCCCGACCATGACGGCAAAGATCGTGTTCATGGGTTCCGGGCTCGAGCCTTGAGGCCCGCCCCGGAATGACGGCTTCGTCTACCCCCGCTTCAACAAAAACACCGCCTGCGCGCCAAAGAGGTTCCAGAACCACCAGGGCGCGCTGACGCCGACCTTGCCGCCGGCGACGTCGAGCGCGACGGCGCGCTCCTTTTCCGCGCCCACCGTATCGCAGAGCGCAACGAAATCGCGGATCGTGCAGAAATGGATGTTGGGCGTATCCCACCAGGCGTAAGGCAGGGAGCCGGTCACCGGCATGCGGCCGAGGAAGAAGACCTGGGTGCGCATCCGCCAATGCCCGAAATTCGGGAATGAGACGATGGCGCGCCGCCCGATCCGCAGCATGTGCTCGAGGACAAGGCGCGGATTGCGCGTCGCCTGGATCGTCTGCGAGAGGATGACGTAGTCGAACGAGTCGTCGGGGTAGTCGGCGAGGTCGGTGTCGGCATCGCCCTGGATCACCGAGAGCCCACGCGCCACGCAGCCGGCGACGCCCTCGCGCGACAATTCGATGCCGCGGCCGTCGACGCCGCGGGTCTCGGCGAGCAGCGACAGCAATTCGCCGTCGCCGCAGCCGACATCGAGCACGCGCGAGCCCGGCGTCACCATCTCGGCGACGAGGCGCAGGTCGATGCGGTTGGTCTGGGTCTCCGCCAGCGCCATGCTCAGATTCCCCTGGCCCGCGCCGCGGCGCCGATGAAGCCGCGCGTCGTTGCGAACAGGTTGGGCTCCTCCAGCAGGAAGGCGTCGTGGCCCTTGTCGCTCTCCAGCTCGACGAAGGAGACCGAGGCGCCCGCTGCATTGAGCGCGTGCACGATGGCGCGCGAGTCGCTGGTCGGGAACAGCCAGTCGGAGGTGAAGGACGCGACGCAGAAACGTGTCCGCGTTCCGGCGAAGGCCTTGGCCAGCACGCCGTCATGATCGGCGGCGAGGTCGAAATAATCCATCGCGCGCGTCACATAGAGATAGGAATTGGCGTCGAAGCGCTCGACGAAGCTGATACCCTGGTAGCGGAGGTAACTCTCGACCTGGAAATCCGCGTCGAAGGTGAAGGTCGGCGCGCTGCGCTCCTGCAGCTTGCGGCCGAATTTGCGATGCAGCGCCGGCTCCGAGAGATAGGTGATGTGCGCGCCCATGCGCGCGACCGATAGCCCTTTCGAAGGCCGCGTGCCCTCGTCGAGATAACGCCCCTGGCGCCAGTCCGGATCGGCCATCACCGCCTGGCGGCCGACCTCATGGAAGGCGATGTTCTGGGCCGAATGCTTGGCGGCGGTGGCGAGCGGCAGCGCCGAGAACACCCGTGTCGGATAGCTCGCCGCCCATTGCAGCACCTGCATCCCGCCCATCGAGCCGCCGGCGACGCAGAACAGGCTGTCGATTCCGAGCGAGTCGATCAGGTGCGCCTGCGCCCGCACCATGTCGCGGATCGTCACCATCGGGAAGGACAGGCCCCAGGGCTTGCCCGTGGCAGGGTCGGTCGAGGCCGGGCCGGTCGTGCCCATGCAGCCGCCGAGCACATTGGCGCAGATCACGAAGAAGCGGTCGGTGTCGATCGGCTTGCTCGGTCCGATCATCGCCGTCCACCAGCCGCCCTTGCCGGTCACCGGGTTGCGGCTCGCGACATATTGGTCGCCGGTCAGGGCGTGGCAGACCAGAACGGCGTTCGAGCGCGCCGCATTGAGCTCACCATAAGTCTGGTAGGCGATCTGCCACTCGTTCAGCACTGCGCCGGAATCGAGCTGCAGCGCCTTGTCCGGCCCGAACCGGGCGAGCAGGCTCGACGGCTGGTTGGCTTCGGCCAGCGGGTCGGCGAGGAGTTCGGTAGCTTGCGTCCGGTTCGGCATTCGGATTTGTCTTGTCGCCCGGTCCGTTCGTAATAGCGGACATTACCGATGGCGCGGCTCTTCCCGCCTGTCAACGCGGCGATGCGTTGCGAGCGCTTTGCCAAGCCCTTCGACGACCGCTAAGAGACCGGCACGATTAAAGAAGTCTGGCCATCATGACGCAAGCCGCACCGACCACGCTCGCCGACCTGCGCAGCGAGATCGACCGCATCGATTCAGCGATGCACGGCCTCCTGATGGAGCGCTCGCAGATCATCGAGACGCTGATCGCGATCAAGAAGACGCAAGTCTCCGGCTCGGCCTTCCGCCCCGGCCGCGAGGCCGACATGATGAAGCGGCTCGCCTTGCGCCATCAGGGCCTCCTGCCGCTCGACACGGTCGAGAGCATCTGGCGCATCATCATCGCGACCTTCACCTTCGTGCAGGCGAATTATTCGGTCCATGCCGACATCTCCGGCGGCGATGCGCCGATGCGCGACAGCGCCCGCTTCCATTTCGGCTTCACCGTGCCTTACGTTCCGCATGAGGACGCCCGCGCCGTGATCACGGCGGTGGCGGAATCGGCCGGCGACCTCGGTATCTTCCGCATGGATCTTGGCGCCAGCGCCGGCGTCTGGTGGCGCGACCTGATCGGTCCCGCCCAACCGAAGATCATTGCGCGCCTGCCCTTCATCGAGCGGCCCGACCACCCCGCCGGCACACCGGTCTACTGCATCGCCAAGCCGCTGACCGACGCCGCCGTGCGCGAGATCGTGCTCTACGCCGCACGGGTCGAGCGCTGGTCGGAGCAATTGCGCGCCGGCCTCGCCCACCATCTCGCCGAGGTCTCGGCCAGTGCCGCCGACGGCTCGCATCTGGCGCTGCTGGTGGCCGCCTCCGGCGAAACCCCGGTCGAGGCCATTCGCGGCGCGCTTGAGCCCGCCGGCCTCAAGGAGCTCACCGAGATCGGCAGCCACGCCGCCCGCTTCGCCTTCAAGTCCGTTCGCTGATCGAACCTCATCTCCCTTCAAGGTCCAGCCCCATGGCTCTGCCCGCCCCCCGCCCCGTCCCGCGTCCCGGCGTCCTCGACATCGAGGCCTATGTCCCCGGCAAGTCCTCGGCTCCGGCCGGCGTCAAGCTGCACAAGCTCTCCTCCAACGAGACCCCGCTCGGCCCGAGCCCCAAGGCGATCGCGGCCTATGGCAACCTTGCCGGCAAGCTTGAACTCTATCCCGACGGCTCTGCGACGAAGCTGCGCGAGGCGATCGCCGGCCGCTACGGCCTCGACGCCAACCGCATCGTCTGCGGCACCGGCTCTGACGAATTGCTGCAACTGATCACCAAGGTCTATCTCGGCGATGGCGACGAGGGCGTGTTCACTGAGCACGGCTTCCTCGTCTACAAGATCGCGATCCTCGCCGCCGGCGGCAAGCCGGTGGTCGTGCCCGAGACGAACCTCACCGCCGATATCGACGCGATCCTCGCCGCGGTGACGCCGCGCACCAAGATCGTCTTCCTCGCCAACCCCAACAACCCGACCGGCACCTATCTGCCCTTCGACGAGGTCAAGCGTCTGCAGGCCGGCCTGCCGCCGCATGTTCTGCTCGTGCTCGACGCGGCCTATGCCGAGTACGTCCGGCGCAACGACTATGCCTCGGGCCTCGAACTGGTCGCGACCAGCGAGAACGTCGTGATGACCCGCACCTTCTCGAAGATCTATGGCCTCGCCAACTTGCGCCTCGGCTGGGCCTATGGTCCCGCCCACATCATCGATGCGCTGAACCGCACCCGCGGGCCCTTCAACGTCAACGGCGCCGCGATCGAGGCCGGCGTTGCCGCGATCGCCGACGAGGCGCACATTGCCGCCGCGATCGAGCACAATGACAAATGGCTGGCCTGGACGACCGCCGAGCTGGAGAAGCTCAGCCTCACCGTGACGCCCTCTGTCGGCAATTTCATCCTGATCCATTTCCCGGCGGGCGCCGGCAAGAGCGCGAAGGAGGCCGACGCCTTCCTCAGCGAGCGCGGGCTGATCCTGCGCTCCGTCGCGTCCTATGGCCTGCCCGGCGCGCTGCGCATGACCATCGGCAGCGAGGAGGCCAATCGCCTCGTCGTCGCTGCCCTGGCCGAGTTCCTGGGCAAGGCCGCGTGAGCGCTCCCGAAAGCTTCGCGCCGCGCCGCGACGAGCCGCTGTTCGGGCGGCTCGCCATCATCGGCATCGGCCTGATCGGCTCCTCGATCGCGCATGCGGCGAAGGAACTCAACCTCGCCCGTCACATCGTGCTGAGCGACGCAGACGGCGATGTCCGCCGCCGTGCCCGCGAGCTCGATCTCGGCCATGAGATCGCCGAAAGTGCCGTCGACGCAGCCCGCGACGCCGACCATATCGTGCTCTGCGTGCCGGTCGGCGCCTGCGGCGCCGTTGCCGCCGAGATCGCCGCGGCGCTGAAGCCGGGTGCGATTCTCTCCGATGTCGGCTCGGTCAAGCATGCGGTGGTCGAGGCGGTGATGCCGCATCTGCCCGAGGGCGTGCATTTCGTCCCGGCCCATCCGGTCGCCGGCACCGAGAATTCCGGCCCCGATGCCGGCTTCCCCAGCCTCTTCCTCAATCGCTGGTGCATCCTGACGCCGCCGCCTGGCACCGACGAGGCCGCGATCGCCCGCACCCGCCAGTTCTGGGAGGGCATGGCGGCGATCGTCGAGGTGATGGGCTCGCAGCACCACGATCTCGTGCTCGCCATCACCAGCCACCTGCCGCATCTCATCGCCTACAACATCGTCGGCACCGCCGAGGACTTGGCGGCGGTGACGCAGTCGGAGGTGATCAAGTTCTCGGCCGGCGGCTTCCGCGACTTCACCCGCATCGCGGCGTCGGACCCGACCATGTGGCGCGACGTCTTCCTCGCCAACAAGGAGGCGGTGCTGGAGATGCTCGGCCGCTTCAACGAGGATCTCGCTCTGCTCACCCGCGCCATCCGCTATGGCGACGGCGAGACCCTGCACAAGCACTTCACCCGCACACGCACCATCCGCCGCGGCATCGTCGCTCTCGGCCAGGAGAAGGCCGAGACGGAGAAGCTGAAGAAGGGGTGAAGCGCGGCGCCTTCATGGTCCTGGGGATCGCCCTCGGCCCGGAGTGGATTCGTGTGCCTTGTGACGCCTGCCTGCCTTGTCAAAATGGGGTCGGGCTGATACAGCCCCACCCGTCGCCGCAATAGCTCAGCTGGTAGAGCACCTCATTCGTAATGAGGGGGTCGGGGGTTCGAATCCCTCTTGCGGCACCACTTATCCTTCCAGGCATCGCTGTGTCGGCTCGCGCTTCCGCAGGTAGCGATTATTCGGCTGGCTCTAGCTGCAGTTCGCGCGGCAGCGGACGGCGTGGACCTTGTTTATCCCTTCGCCGATCATGGTGATCTCGATCAGCATGTCGCGCTTCGAGCGCCAAGTGAAGTTGCAATAGGCGAGGCCCGTCCCGGAGCAGGACGACATTTCGGGGCGCCCTTGGCAGCGTTCATCCCCGGCATAGCACTTGTCGGCGCCGGGCAGCGTGACCGGGGTGTAGCCGAGCCCGATCAGGCTCTGGCGCGCCTCGTGATAGCTCGTGTTTTTCGGGAAGGAGGGTAGCCGCTCCGCCGCGGTTGCGGCCGTGGTCATGGCGGCGATGATGGCGGCAAGGACTGCAAGGCGCATTTGCGTCACTCTCGGACAGGGTCGATCAAGCCGGCTTGTGCCGGTTTCCGCCGTCTTCGCCGATCGGGCATCAATACCGGTTGCGCTGGGTGATGTCCCGGATCGCGGTCAGGCCGGACATCGCCTGCGGTGAGCCATTGGCCCGGTAGAGCGCCTGGAAGACCTGCGCGGCGTCGTCGAAACGGCCCAGATTGAAATAGGACCAGCCCCGCATCAGCATCAGGTCGGTGCTTTCGGAGGCATGGCGCGACCGCTCGCCCAGCGTGATCAGCGCCCCGTTGAAGTCCTTGGCGTCGTACTGGGCGTAGAAGCGCTCGGACAGAAGCAGGGTCTGGAGCTCCCTGCGGCGTGCCGGGGGCAGGTTGGCACTGGCGGCTGCGGCGCTGGCTTCGCCCGTCAGGCCCTGCTGCAGCTTCGCATAGGCTTTGCCGGCCGCAGCGTCGGCGGCGATCTGGGCGTTGCCGCTGCGCTGCGCCGCATCGAACGCCTCCGCCGCAGCGGCAGGCCGCTTCAGGTTGAGCAGGCACCAGCCGCGCTGGAGCGCGCCAGCTCCGCCGGCGCCGGCGCCGCAGGAAACGTTGCGCGGGCGCTCCGGTGCGGCGCGGCGTGTCACAACGACGGCGGGGATGTCGTCTTCGTAGCTCGAGGGCGGCGCAGGTTCGGTTCGGATGGTACGGCGCGGCGCGCGCTCGACAGGCTCAGGCGCTGGAACCATCCGGGCCACCGGGCTCGTCTCGGGCAGAGGCCGGGTTTCTCGCATGGCGGTCGGGGCGCGTCCGCGCGCCGGATTGAGCAGGTCCGCGATGCGGGGCGAACGGTTGCGCCATTCGGCGATGATGGTGCGCAGGCCGCCCTGATCGCGCAGGCGCTGATGCACCAGAGCGAGCCCGTAGGCGGCGGGCTCATAGCCGCGATCCCAGGCGAGCGCGGTCTCGAACCAGGTATCGGCCGGCGCGATCTGCCCGGAATTATAGGCGTACCAGCCGAGCGCGGCGCCGCCGGGGGCATAGCGGTCGACGCCAACCGTTTTGGCGATGCGCTCGATCACGGCGCGTTCGAGGCGCGGTGCGGGTTCCTGTGCAATCAGCGCGGTCGCAACGTCGAGATAGGCTTTCCGGTTCGCTGGGCCGGCTTCGAGCCATTGCGCGCCGAGGGTTTCAGCCTCCTGGTATTTCTGCAACGCGCCGAGCGCGAGCACGGCGCCTTCCGCCGCCTTGGCGCCGCCATTGCGCGCCAGCGCCATCTGGAACCAGCTCACGGCCTTGGCGGGCTCGTTATGGCGGAAGGTGTAGAAGCCGAGCAGGATCGGATCGTCCGGCGTCGTCGCGGCGTTGGCGAGCGCCTCGATGCGCCGGAGTTCCTCGGGCGTCGCGGTCAGGGTCGGGTCTTCGGCGGCCTTGCCGACATGTCGTCGCGCGATCTCGTCGCGAATGCCTGAGAATTCACTCTGCCGCTCCTGGGCCAGCAACGGGATGACCAGCGCCTCGGGCAGGCTGGCGAGCGCCTTCTGAAGGGTGCCGACCCGCTCGGCCGGGTTCGTGCAGTTGGTCAGCACATAGGCATAGGCGTCGCGGGCGCGCTCCGGCGCGCCGGTCTGGACGAAGGCCTCGGCCACGCGCCAGAGCGCGTCGACATTTGCGCAGGTCAGCAGTGCCGGCGTCTCGGTGCCGATGCGGATGACCTGCTCCCATTGCCTGGCATTGGAGGCATTGGCCAGGCGCTGGCCGGCCTCGGCCCGGTCGAGCTGGGCGATCAGATCGGCCGGCGCCTGCCAATTCGGATCGGCGCTGCTGCGCTGCCCGATCGCGGCGCGCGCTTCGCCATACTTGCCTTCGGCGAACAGCCTCCAGATCCGTTCCAGTTCGGGATCGCCAGTCGGCTGCGGCGAGGTCAGATCGGTCGGAGGCTTCCACTCGGGATAGAGGGCGCGCAGCCGGGCGAGTTCCGCCTCGTAGCGGCGGGTGTCGCCCTGCGTCGCGAAATAGCGCAGGGCGGTCGCGTCGACCCTCTGCCCCTGCGGTGCTGCCGGCGAGCCCGGCCGTCCCGCCGGGGCCTGGGCCAATTCGGTCTCTGCCGACCCCGGCACGGTTCCGGTCGATTGAGCGGGATCCGGCTTGGTCTCCGCCTGGGCCAGCGCCTGCTGGACAGCTGGCGATGGTGCGTCGGGCCACGTCAGGTCATGGCCGTAGCGGCCCAGCCCGTAGAAGGCGGCGCTCGAGGCCGCGACCGCGATCAGCACGGATTTCACATGCATTGCGGATACCTCTCGCTCAGCATCGAGAGGGCGAGCAGATGCAGCGTCGACGGATAATAGGCCGTCGGCTGGAAGGTCTTCAGCTCGGCTGGAACGGGAGTGCGGTCGACCGCGCAGGCCATTGCCGCGGCCAGGATGCGATAGCCGGCATCGGGCAGCGGCTCGGCGGGTTTGCCGGTCAGCACGTCGATCACGGCGGTGCCATTGGCCCAGGCCTGGCGGAACGGTTCGAGGCGCTGCTTGTCGGCAAGGCCCGCCCGCAGGAGATAGAGCGGAATGCGCAGCGCGTTGTAGCCGAACTGGGGTGGGAAGCCGTCGGCCGGCTTCGGCTCGCCCTTGAGCGAGAGCCAGTCGGCCGCCGGCGTCTTTCGCCTGGCGAGGTCGTCGAGAAGCTTCAGCCCGCTGGCCTGCACCTGCATCCAGGCCTGATCGCCGGTGAGCTTGGCGAGGAGAGGGAAGCTCTCGAACACCCAATAGGACGGGTTGATCACCGGGCCGTCCGCCCGGTCCTGCTCGGAAAAGCCCTTCGCAGCCGGCATCAGCCAGGTCTCGCCGCCGCGTTTCAGGAGTGCCACCTTGGCCAGTGACCGGGCGATCTGGCGGGCCGCAGTGGTGTAGGCCGGCATCGACCAGCGCGTGCCGGCGCAGGCGAGGGCCTCGACGATCAGGAGGTCGCCGTCGCTGGCATTGTTGATGTCGGTGACGCGCGGGCTGGCCTTCGGGTCCCAGCGCCAGGCGGCGAGACCGTCATCGCGGATCAGGAGTTCGGTCCGGGTAAAGGAGAGGATGCTGGCGAAGCTGCCGCGATCACCGGCGAGGCAGGCCAGCAGCAGGCCATAGCCCTGGCTCTCGCTATGGCTGATGCCGCCATTGGCGTCGTCGACGACGCGACCCTCGGCGGTGACGAATTTCTGGCGGTAGAGCTCCCAGGCGCCGGCCGGCAGCGCGGCCTGTGCACCGGGAGCCAGGCAAAGCAAAGTCGCTGCCAGGGCTGCGCGAAACCGTCTCATGAGCGCCTCCCCAACCGGCCGAGCATCAGGAAGGTCCCGATGCCGAGGCCGATGCAGGCTGCGAGCAATGCCAGCGCATAGATGCCGATATTGCTCGACATCCAGTTGGCGAAGACCAGGCGCATATTGGTCAGGCTGAATGGCCGGGTCATGACGAAGGACGTGCTGTCCGCCGAGATGACGTGATTGTCCTGGCCGCTGCGGAAGGCCGTGACCTGACCGGCCATGCCGGCCCAGTTGCCAGGGGTGACGAGCCTGTCGGCCGCCCGCTCCAGCGCTTCCTCCTGGCGCACGACGAAGGCGGTCCAGACCTGCCTTGTGTCGGGATCGGTCGCCTGCGCGGCGATCAATTCTGCCCCTTCCGCCGGCTCGTAGAGCGAAGGCGCGCGCGAAGGCGTGCGCAGCTGCGCGAAGGAGAGATCGAAGGTTCGCTGCAGCCACTGGTCGAACCCGATGAAGTAGCGGGCAAGCGGCCCGCCGAGCGAGCCGCGCCAGCGGTCGCGAACCGCCTCCGTCGTCGGCGCGCCGCCGCCCGAATCCTCCGGTGTCGTCTGCCGGCCCTGGAAGCGGTTGATCACCGCGTCGAATACGGCGGTGCCTTCGGTTTCCGGCACGACGACAACCGCGTCCGCGCGTTGCGGCCAGGTGTTGCGGACATTGTCGGCGATGCCGACGCGCGGCAGCAGTCCGGCCGGTAGCTGGCCGGCGGCGCCGACGATCAAGGCGGGGCGGTTGCCGACGGTCGCGGCGCTGCCGAGGATGTCCACCGGCAGTGGCCTGTCGGCGCGTTGGGCCAGCCGGGCGAGCAGCGTGGCGGCGGCGCCGAGATTGGGCAGGTCCTGCCGGCCGATGACCAGCGCCACGTGCGAAGCGATCGAATAGGGGAAGCCGGTGCCCGCCACAGCCGCGAGATTGGGGCTGACGCCGATCTTGGCGAAATCCGGAAATGTCAGCGCCGTGGTGTCGAACAAGGCGAAGCGCTGCTTTCCGGGCAAGGTCGCCCCCGGCCCGCAGGCGAGGTCGGACCGCGTCGGCGTGACCGCCTCGAACCAGATCTCATTGATCCCGGGCCGGAAGTGCCGAAGCGGCACGGTGATCGGCGATTGCTGGAAGAGCCCGCCACTTGTCGCATTGAGCGGCACCGTCGCCGCGACGTTGCCGTTGACGAAGATCTCGATGTGGCTGTCGCCGGGAAGGACGTCTTCCGAATAGGCGCCGTCAAGATAGAGCGTCGCCTCGCCATAGGCATTGGCGTAAAAATCTCCGGGCATGGCGACGATGGCGCGCACGCGCAGGCGCCGGCCCGAGGATTCCTGGGTGGGAACGCCGAGCTCGGAGAAGCGCAGCGCCTGCTGGCCCGAGATGAACGGCGCGTCCGGCACATGCCAGCTCGCCGTGCCCATCGTCTTGCGGCTGATGTTGGTCGGCCTGGATACGGGCCCGGTCAGGAGCCTGGCGATGATCGCCTCGAGATCCGGCCAGGTCTCGCCGGTGACGAGCAGCGTGGCAGGTCCGAGCTTCGGATTGGCGACGAAGCCGAAGAAGCTGCCGGCCCCCGCCTCGGCCGGCAGCGCTCCGATGAGGTCACGCAATTCCTTGCCCGTTCCAAGCAAGACGGTGAGTACGCCGGGACGGATGCGCTCCGGCAGCTGCTCGGAGACCCGCACCGCAGCCTGGCTGTAGCGGCCACGCAGCGCGACGCCCTGTGCGACGGCGAGGATGCTGCTCGCGGCAATGGCGCGCGTGGCACCCGGCGCGACGATATGGATCGTCGTCTGCCCGCTCTCGTCGGCGCCGACGGCCGGCAGGTCGTCGATGCTGCGCAGCCGCGATTGCTGCGTCGCCGGGTTCCTGAAGGACAGCCTGGTCCCCGCACCGTCGATGCGTGTCCACAATTCATAGGTTGAGGCGATCGTGCAGTCGGTGCGGTGGCGCTGCACGGCCTCGAAGCGGATGGTGTTCTGGCCGGGTCTGAGCAGCCCCTTGCGGATCGCGGTCGAGGTTCGCTTCAGGCGATCGGAGGAGGCGATCGGCGCTTCCATGATGCGCTCGCCATTGATGCGGACCGTCAGCCGCGAGGCCTCGGGCATCACCACCAGCGCGTTCTGGAAGGCGATGTCGAGATTGAGATCGGCGCCCGCCTCGTCCTGCGTCAGGTAGAAGGCCCAGCTGCGCGTGTCGTTCTCGCCTTCGAGCGTGACGCGGGCGGCCGGCAGCAGCGGCTTGAAGGCGAAGCTGGCCGGAATGGCTGGCGTGGCCGGCACGGGCACGGCGGCTCGTGGCGGCTCCGGTGGGCGAGGGGCGGCCGGTTGCTGGGCCGGCGGCGCGATCATGAACGGCGCCGGCTCCTGCGGCGGCTGGGCATCCTGAGCGCGCGGTCCGGAGCTCCCGATCGGAAGGACCGCGGCCGCGGCGAGGATGGGCAGGAGACGCGCTCTCATTCCGCCGCTCTCCGCGCAGGATTGGAGCGGGAAAAGCGGGCGAGGCCGAAGAAATAGGAGAGGCCGCGGCTGGTCTGGAAGATGGCCAGGCGCAGGAAGCGCAAGGTGCCGTAGATGACACCCATGTTCTGGCGCCGCGCCTTCTGGAAACTGCTCCAGATCCCGGCGTCCGAGAAGGCGAGGTCGGCGATGATGCGGCTGTGCAGCGGCTCGCTCGGCTCGTAGCGGCAGCCGAGCACCAGGCCCTTCTCGTCCGGAGCGAGGCGGACGACGCGCACGGGCAGGGCGCCCGCTGGCATTGCGATCGAGGTCTCGAAGGCAATCTCGCCCGTACTGCCCACCGCCAGCTTGTCGAAGCCCTTGGACAGGATCCGGATGGCGACGCCGTCGACGGAGACGTTCTCGGTGACGATCGGCGCTGTCCGGCCATCGATGCTGATCTCGCCGCGGCGCTTCACCGGAAAACGTCGGGCGCCGCGCCCTTCCGGCCGCTCCGAGACCACGCCGAGGGCGCAACCCGCCATCAGCAGGTTGAGGATGTTCCACAAGCCGACCACGAGGGTGGTGTCGGCATTGTAGGGCTGGGCGATGGTGCGCCAATAGGTGGCGACGACGCCGAGCGCCAGCACGGCGAAGATGATGAAGAAGGGCAGGCCGAGCTCGGAGACGCGCCGCGTCCCCAGCTCTTCGCTCTTGGCTGTGACCTTGAAGGTCGGCTTGCCGGGGTTGACGAGGACCGAGATCACCGCCGGCAACAGATAGACCGACTGGATGAATTCGTAGAGCTCGGAGATCCATGGCCAGCGATAGCGGCCATAGAGATAGTTCTGCATCATCAGGTTCACGGCCATGTAGCTGAACACATAGGCGATGAACTCGGCGCCCGAGGCGGTGAAGATCTCCAGGCCGAAGAAGAGATAGCAGAGCGGCGCGACCAGGAAGGTCAGGCGCACGAATGGGAACAGCCAGAACAGGGCCGAGGACGAGTAGCACAGGCGCTGCGGCCAGGAGAGGCCGCGCTTGAGCATCGGGCGATGGTAGATCAGGATCTGCATCATGCCCTGGGCCCAGCGCGAGCGCTGGCCGATGAAGCTGGCGAAGGTCGCCGGCTGCAGCCCCGCGATCAGCGGCTTGTCGACATAGACGCTGTTCCAGCCGGTCGCGTGCAGCGTGATCGCAGTCTCGGCATCCTCAGTGATGCTGCGGCCCGAGAAGCCGCTGGTCGTCTGCAGCGCCGTGCGGCGCAAAACGGCGGCCGAGCCGCAGAAGAACGAGGCGTTCCACTTGTCGAGGCCGCGCTGGATGATGCCGTAGAACATCTCGTTCTCGGACGGCATCGCCTTGAAGGTCTTGAGGTTGCGCTCCAGCGGGTCGGGATTGATGAAGAAATGCGGTGTCTGGACCAGGAAGAGCTTCGGGTCCTGGTCGAAATAGCCGATCGTCTCGGTCAGGAAGCTGCGCGCCGGCGCATGATCGGCGTCGAAGACGACGATGAGCTCGCCGCTCGAATGGGCAAGGCCGTTATTGAGGTTGCCAGCCTTGGCGCTGATGTTGCGCTCGCGCGTCAGATAGGTGACGCCGAGCCCCTCGCAGAGCTTCTGCAGCGCCGTACGGCGCTCACGCGCAGCGCTGGCGGCGACGAAATTGTCGGCGTTGCATTTCTCGTCGGTGCCGCCGTCGTCGAGCAGGTAGACCGTGAGGCGGCCGGCCGGGTAGTCCATGGCGAGCGCCGCCGAGAGCGTCGTCGCCAGGAGCTCCGGCTCCTCGTTGTAGGTGGGTACGAAGACATCGACGGCGGGGGCGTCCGCAGGAAGCGGCGGCGGCGTCTTGCGCCGCGGCAGCGGCATCGCCACGACGAACAGGCTGAGGAACAGCATGCCGATATTGTAGAGCTCGGCCAGATAGAGGATCAGGCCGGGAATGAAGTCCTCGAGCTGGTTGATCGGTGGCAGCGTGCTGGTCGTGCGCCAGTAGACATAGCGCAGCACCATCGCCGTCCCGAGGCCGAGCGCGATCAGACGCCAGACCCCGTAGGGACGCAGGAATTTAAGCAGGATCATCGCCCCGACGACGATCGTCCCGGCGATCAGATGCGCCTGCAGGCTGATCGGCAGCGTGATGAGCGCCACGACCACGGCGGTCGCGATGGCCCAGAAGATGACGTAGCTCGCAGTTCGCATCGATTCGTCTGACGCTTCGTTGCTTCAGGGCGCAGGTGGCGGCGGAACGGTCGGGTATCCCTCCAGCGGCCTGTCCGGGATTGGCTGAGAATCATGGGGGCGGTCGACTTCGGACTGCGGAGCCCGCGCCGGCCGCGGTCGCGCAACGCGTCGGGGCGCCGCTGGTTCCGGATCTGAAGCCTGCGGCAGCGGGTAGATCGGCGCCCCGGCCTTGCCGAGCCCCGGTGCTGGCGCCGGTGCGTCCCCGATCGGTCCCCAACCGCTCCGTCGCAGTGAGGCGTTGAGCGAATAGTCATAAGCGAGACGCAGCAGCGCGGCTTCGCTCGCCTTGGGATCGCACACGCGCATGCGGATCGAGACGGCGCCCGATCTCGGCCGGAAGACGCTGTCGCCCTCGGCGATGCGCTGCCAGGCATAGAGGCAGGCCTCGCCGCCGGCGCCGCGGCCGAAGGCATAGCCGAACGGGCCGTATTTGTTCTGGACGAAGACGGCCGAGGGCGCCATGGCGACGCCGGGCAGGCGCTCCTCCATGTCCTGCGCGACGGAAAAATCGTCGATTCCCGGCAGCTTCAGCAGGTTGCCCTCGACGCCGGTGCTGTCCGGCAGGTCGGCCGCGGTGAAGAAGGCGACCTGGATCGTGTTCTCGCCGGGTGTCCGGCCGCGCGTCGCCAGCGAGATCGTCTGCGAAACCGCGTTCTCGTAGCTGCGCTGCGTGACCCCGATCGCGGGCGGGCCGCCGGGCGGCAAGACGATCAGCGCCCGGCTGGGATCGACGGCGATGGCGCGGGTCGAGAAGGTCAGTTCGGCGTCGGACAACCGCTGCTCGCCACAACCCGCCACAAGCAGAGCCGTGGCGGCGACCCACAGGAGTGCTGCCTTGCGCGCTGACGGGATCGCAGAACCCGCGATCGTCACTCGCCGATGAATCATCATTGTCGCCGGAAGCGGTTGTTGCGCGCCGTCATGAATTGACCATCGATTAACATTGGTTAACGAGTCGTTACTCCCGTGCGCAGGCGGTCTGGGGAGCGCATCGGCCGAGTACCTTGTCGCCAATACAGATGATTCGCGCCGGCCTTCCAACCGATTGTGCGCGGCAATGGCCATTTTGGGAGTGGATTTGGCTGGGCTGAGCCGTGTCCGATCGATCGACAAGCCTCGGAACGTGGCGGCTATTGTCGCGCATCTTTCAGGGGAGATTGAATTCGCTCTCAATACCAGGCGGTTGCGAAGGCTGTCCGGACGAGGCGAGAGCCTGATGCCCGCGCCGAAATCCCCGCCGGCGGTCACCGCGAGGGTTTGAAGGCGAGCGCAAGCCCAAGGGGTGCGCGGGGTCCGGATGCGGCAGCGTTCCGCCGCTGTGTCGAATGTCGATGTCGAAATGTCGAAGCGGCCAAATGCTCGCCGCTCCCGAACCCCGCGCGCGGTTCTCTTTAAGGTGCCTCGCCGCGCCTTCAGGTCGGGCAAGACCCGGCTTCGCCCGGACGAGACCCCTCCGCCATTCCAGCCCGCAACGGCTGTTCAAAGCGGACACCGCTCTCCCGCCCGGCCGCACGATGCCTCGCGACAGCCCCCTTGGTCGGACAGGACGGGGGGAGAATACGCCAGGTTTCGGGGGCGGGGATTGATTGGCGAGTTATCCCCGCTGCCTCCATCGTCATGCTCGCCCTTGTGGCGAGCATCCACGCCTTGAACACTGTGCTTCACGAAGGGAGACATGGATGGTCGGGGCAAGCCCGACCATGGCGGTAGGGCGCGGACAGGGCAGGGGGATGACCTTGTGACCAGTTGTCCGAGCGCTAACCGCGCGGCCAGGTTCAGGCTCACGGGCCCCTCCTGCCACCTTCCTCTAGGAGGGGAGGTGGCAGGCCGCCGGCCAAACTGTGCCCTCCTTGCCACATGTCGACGCGTTAATCGAATGTGAACAGCGGTTCATTGCGCCGGCTGCGCCCTAACGTAAAGTACCGCCACGGCCGGGGTGGGACAGTGTCAGCCAGACGAAGAATGCAGGCGAGCCCGATGCGGCCGACGGCGGAGTGCGTCTCGCCGGCGCAAGGGGCGTGGCCTGCGCTTGTCCATGCGCTGATGCGGCCTATGGCGGTCTCGCTCGACGGCGCGTGTTCGCTAGGCCCGCGACCCGTCGTCAGGCCTCTTCGCGCCCGGCTCGCGGCTACCTCGATTCTCGTCTTGCTCGCTCTGGCGCTGGCCCCGCCGGCGGCCGCCAATGGCGGAAGCGGCGGCAATGGGGGCGGCGGAGACGGCACGGGCGGCGCAGGCGGGATCGACGACCCGATCGGCGCTGGCGGCGCCGGAAGCAACGGTACCGCCACTTTCGGCGGCGGCGGCGGCGGCGGCGCTGGTGCCGTCACAGGTGGCGCCGGGGGCTTTAACGTTAGCGGAAACCCCGGTCCCGGCCAGGGCGGCACGGGCGGCGTTCACGGCTCGGTCGGCACCGGTCTGCCGGCTGGCGTCAGCACCGGCAGCATTGGCGGCGCGGGGAACAATGGCGCCGGCGCCAGCGGCGGCGGCGGCGGCGGCGCCGGCGGCTATGGCGCGGTCGTCACCGGCGCCGGGACGGCGGGTACGATCACAGGCGCCGTCACCGGCGGCAATGGCGGGGCTGGCGGAAGCACCGTTTTCGACCACGGCGGCTCCGGCGGCTCCGGCGGCATCGGCCTGCTCTTCACCAGCGGCACCTCGCCGACCACGCTCGTCGTTAACGGCACGGTCCAGGGCGGCACTGGCGGCGCGGCGGGCGCGGGCAGCGCGGGCGCGGGCGCGGGCGTTCACGGCCTCGGCGGCTTCGGCATTGTCGGCTCCAATCTGCACATCACCAATAACGGCACGATTGCCGGCGGGCTCGACGGCAGCGGCGGGTTCCGCAGCTCTGCGATTGCGTTCGCCGGTGGCGACAACTCGCTCAGCTTCGGCAACGCCACCTCCGGCATCACCGGAGGGATCACGATCGGGGGCGGCACGCTGACTTTTGCCCAGCCGACCGACGTCACCGTCGCCAATGTGATCGGCGGCGCCGGCGCCGTCATCAAGGCCGGGGCCGGCACGGTCGTGCTCTCCGGCGTCAACACCTATACCGGCGGCACCACGATCAACGCCGGCAAGCTCTCGATCGCGGCCGACAACAATCTCGGCGCCGCTTCGGGCGGGCTGACGCTGGATGGCGGCACGCTGCGCGTCGCCGGCAACGTCACCACGGCCCGCACGGTGACGCTGAACGCCGGCGGCGGCACGGTCGAGATCGATGCCGGCCGCTCGCTGTTCGTAACCAGCGCCGGCACCATCACCGGCGATGGCGGTCTGACCAAGACCGGCGCCGGCACGCTCGCGATCCAGGGCACCAGCGACTACAGGGGGGCCACCCTGGTCCAGGCCGGCCGGCTGGTCGCGAGCTCCGATACGGCGTTCTCGGCCAATTCCGACTATACCATCGCTGCCGGCGCCGTGCTCGAGGTCAGCGACGTGCCCGGCATCTTCGCCACGGTCGGCTCGCTCTCGGGCGCCGGCGCCGTCGAGATTGGCAATGGCGCGACGCTGGTCACCGGCGCGACCAGCAGGACCGCGACCTTTGCCGGCAGCTTCTCTGGCAATGGCTCGCTCGCTTTCACCGGCGCGGGCACGCAGATTTATACCGGCACTGGCACACTCGGCGGCGGCTTCTCGATCTGCGCCTGCGACACCGGCCAGTTCATCATCCGCGGCGGCTCGCTGACCTTCGGCGACAATATCGACATCAGCGGCGGAACGGTCGTCGTCGACCAGGGCGGAACGCTCACCACCACCAATCCCGGCTCGGGCCTCGTCGTCTTCTCCAATCTGCGCATCGATGGGGTCGGTTCCTCGGTCACGACCGACATATTCCTGCTGCAGGGTCTGGCGAGCAACGCTTCGCTGATCATCTCGGGCGGAGCAACGCTGACCGTCACCCTCGGCGCCGCGGTCCAAGCCGATTTCGGCGGCAGCGCCAGCGCGCTGGTGACTGGCGCGGGCTCGCTTTGGACCATCCCCAACACCTTCGCCATCGGTCCCGGCTCGGCGGATCCGACGTCCGTCACCCTCGCCGAGGGCGGCGAGCTCCGGATCACCGCGGGCGACCTTCAGATCGACACGCTCGGCACGCTCAATCTCGGCAATGGCGGCACGGCCGGTCTGCTGACCATCACGGCGGGAGCGATCGTCAACGACGGCGCCATCGTCGCCGACTTCACCGATACTTCGACGCTGACCTACGATATCTCCGGCGTGGGAACGCTGACCAAGCGCGGTTCCGGCGTGCTGACCCTGACCGGTACCAATAGCTATACCGGCGGCACGACGCTGGCGGGCGGCACGGTCAGCATCGCTGCCGATACCAATCTCGGCGACGTCTCGGGTGCGCTGACCTTGAACGGCGGCGTGCTGCGGGTGACGGGGACGGCTCTGACGCAGCTCGCCCGCAACATCGTCTTCGGCGCGGCCGGCGGCGGCTTCGACATCGCGGCGGCGGCCAATACCTTCACGGTGACGCAGTCCTTCTCGGGCACCGGCTCGCTCTCGAAGGCTGGGTCCGGCACGCTCCTGCTGACCAACACCCACAGCTACTCCGGCGCGACGACGGTTTCGGGCGGCACGCTGCGGGCCGGTGTCGCCGGCGCCTTCTCGGGCGCTTCGGCTTTCACGGTGGCGAGTGGCGCGCGGCTCGATCTCGACGGCATCAACCAGAGCATCGGCTCGCTTGCGGGAGGCGGCACGGTTACCCTGGGCGCAGGCCGACTGACCACCGGATCCGCCAACAGCTCGACGAGCTTCTCGGGCTCGATCACCGGCACTGGCGGCCTGACCAAGACCGGCACCGGGACCTTTACGCTGACGGGGACGAGCAGCTATAGCGGCGCGACCACGGTCAACGCCGGCAAGCTCGTGGTCAACGGCTCGGTCGCGAATTCCGTGATGACGGTCAATAGCGGCGCGGAACTTGGCGGCACGGGCACGGTCGGCGGCATCGTCGCGAACGCCAGTGGCACGGTCGCCCCGGGCAATTCGATCGGGACGCTAACCGTCTCCGGCAATGTCGCCTTCGCTTCGGGCTCGACCTATCAGGTCGAGGTCAACGCCGCCGGCCAGAGCGACAGGATCGTCGCCTCCGGGATTGCGACGCTGTCAGGCGGCACGGTCGCGGTGCTGGCCGAGAACGGCAATTACGCGGCGAGCACGAGCTACACCATCCTGACCGCGAACGGCGGGGTCAGTGGCCGGTTCGCGAGCGTCAGCTCGAACCTCGCCTTCCTGACGCCTGCGCTCGGCTATGATGCGACCAATGTCACCTTGACCATGACCCGCAATGATACCGGCTTCGGTCCGGATGGCGGCGGAGGAGGCGGCGGCGGTGGCGGTGGAGATGGAAGGTCTGGCGGCCACTACATCGCTTCGACCCGCAATCAGGGCTTCATCGCAGTGGCGGCCGAGCGGCTCGGCGTCGGCAATCCGGTCTACGACGCGCTGCTCTCTAGCACGGTGGCCGAGGCCCGCGCCGGCTTTGATCTGCTCTCGGGCGAAGCGCATGCGCAGGCCGTCAGCGTCATGATCGACGAGAGCCGGCTGGTGCGCGACACCATCCTCAGCCGCCTGCGCGGGCCGCTGCTGACGCAACAGGGCGGCCAGGTCGCGGCCGCCTTCAGCGCCGACCTGCCCGGCCGCAAGGGCGCGGTGCTGATGGCCGCTCCGGTCCCGCAGCCGCGCTATGCCCTCTGGGGCGAGGCCTTTGGCAGCGCCGGCAACAGCGACGCCGACGGCAATGCCGCGAGCCTGTCCCGCCGCAGCGGTGGGGCGCTGCTCGGCGCCGATGTGATGCTCTACGACACTCCCGGCTCGTCGCTCAGGGTCGGCGTCGCCGGTGGCTACAGCCAGTCGCGCTTCGACCTCGATGCCCGCTTCTCCACCGGCAAGCTCGAGAGCGGCCATGCCGCGCTCTATGCCGGCGCCCGCTTCGGCAATCTGCGTCTGGATGCGGGCCTGGCCTATAGCTGGAGCGAGAGCGACATCCGCCGCCAGGTTCAGATCCGTGGCTTCGGCGACAGCCTGCGGCTGCAGCGCCCGGGCGCGGTGGCGCAAGGTTTTGCCGAACTCGGCTATGGCTTCGCCTTCAATGGTTTCGCGCTCGAACCCTTCGCCCAGCTCGCCTTGATCCGGGTCAGCACCGACGCCGGCACCGAGCAGGGCGGCGCCGCGGCGCTGCGCGTCCTCTCCAGCGACCAGACCCTCGGCTTCACCACGCTCGGCCTGCGCGCCGAGGCGCAGCTCGGGACGATGCCGCTCTTCGCCCGCGCCATGCTCGGCTGGCGCCACGGCTTTGGCGAGCTCACCCCGCAGGCAAAGACCGCCTTCGCCCTCGGCACCACCCCGGCCCGCGTGTTCGCGGCTCAAATCGATCGCGAGGCTGTTGTCGCCGAAGCCGGGCTCGACTGGCGCATCTCGCAGGCGACCGCGCTCGGCCTGACCTACTCCGCCGCCATCGGCGAACGCTCACGCGACCACGCCCTCAAGGGAAGGGTCGAGATGAAGTTCTGAGGGCGGGGCGGCTGAAGAGACACTGGCGGATCCCGTCATTGCGAGCGCAGCGAAGCAATCCAGGAGCGGCGGTGCTCTCCTCCCCCCTGGATTGCTTCGTCGCTGACGCTCCTCGCAATGACGGCGGAGCGGTGGCAGCGGCGCGCTACTGCGCCTCCAGCACCAGCTCCAGTGTCATCAGCACCGGATTGTCACCGCGCTTGAGCGCGCCCTGCGCCATCCCGCCGGTATAGTCGACCAGCGCGATCGCGAGTGCCGCTTCCGGCTTGCCATCGGCGCCGGGGGCGACATGGCCGGCGGTGATTGCGATTTCGGTGGCGAAGGGTTCGATGACGCGCTCATCGGCAAAGCGGGCGCCGATGGTCGAGCCGACGCCGCCATGGATGATCGCCTGCGTGATGCCGCGCTCGGCGCAGAACGCTTCCAGGGTGGTGAAGACATCGCGGTTCGGCCGTAGCCGCAGCACGAAGAAGCGGCCGCGGGCTTCTGCGCCGGCGCTCGGCTGCTCGGCCGGCATGAACAGCTTGAAATTGGTCTCCGGATCATGACCGGCGACGAAGCCGGCGCCATCCAGCCCGATCGCATCGACGGTGATCGGTTCGGCCAGGAAGCTCTGGTCCGGCAGGATATGGCCGCCACTATGGGTGCCGTCCGCCTCGCGCCAGAGCGCGTGGCCATGGAAGAACGGCGCGCCGTCGCGCTCACCGAAGGTCAGCGCTCCCGTCTCGATCCGGGTTACGCCACCAGGCCGAAAGGTCTCGCTGTAGAAGGCTGCATGCTCGGGTGTCTGTGAAAGCGCCGGCATCACATAGGCGAAAGGCGCGAGCGCAAGTCCGGCCGGCAGGCGCAGCACGCCGCTGGCAAAACCCTGCGCTGCGAAGGCTTCGGCGATCGAATCGAGCAGCAGGCCGGGCTTCAGTTCGAGAATCAGCTTGCGGCCGCGCCCCTCGATCCACTGGATGCGCTCGGCCTCGGCCAGCCCCGGCTGCTGGATCGTCCTCACACTGATGCTCCTGGTGCGCGGACGAAATCGAGCAGGCCGCGCTTCTCCAGCTCGTCGCGCACGAGGCGCTTGGGCACCTTGCCATAGCCGGATTTCGGCAGCTCCTCGAAGAAGAAGAAGCGCTTCGGCATCTTGTAGCGCGGGATCTTCTCGGCGAGGTAGTTTGCCAGCTCATTTTCGTCGATATGGCCACGCGCAACGCAGACCGCGACACCGATCTCGCCCCAGACCGCATCGGGCACGCCGAGCACGGCAGCCTCCGCGATCGCCGGATGGGTCAGGATCTTCTCCTCGATCTCGCGCGGATAGATGTTCGAGCCGCCGGAGATGTACATGTCCGAGGCGCGGCCGGTGATGTAGACGAAGCCCTCTTCGTCCATATGGCCGAGGTCGCCGGTGCGGAACCAGCCATTGCGGAAGGATTTCGCGTTGGCTTCGGGGTTCTCGTAATAGCCGGCGAAGACGGCCGGGCCGATCACGCAGATCTCGCCGGTCTCGAAGGGCTTGAGCTCCTCGCCCGCATCGTTCTGGATCGCGACCTGGATGCCGGTACGCTCGACGCCGCAGCTGCCGATGCGCGCCGCCGGGCCGTCCTCTTCCTCATGCAGATAGGTCGGCAGCACGGTGATGTTGCCGGTGACCTCGCCGAGGCCGAAATACTGCACCAGCACCTTGCCGAGCTTGGCGAGCGCCGTCTTCTGGTCCTCGCGATACATTGGCGCGCCGGCATAGATGACATGGCGCAGGCTGGAATGGTCGTGCTGGTCGACGGCCGGATGCTCGACCAGCATCTTCAGGATAGTCGGTACCGTGAAGATGTTGGTGACGCGGTACTTCGCGATCAGCCGGAAGGCCTCGTCGATGTCGAAGCGCTCGGTCGGCAAGAGGATCGTCGGCGCGCCGCGGGCGGAGAGGACGAGCTGATGCACGCCGGCGCCATGCGAGAGCGGGGCAACGACAAGGGAGGCGTCCTGCTCGGTCGAACCCGGCACGAGGTCGGCGAGATGGTTGGTGATGACGAAGCCCATCTGGCCATGAGTCAGCACCGCCGCCTTGGAGCGGCCGGTCGTGCCCGAGGTGAAGAAGAACCAGCAGGGATCGTCGCGGTCGACGACCGCGTCGGCCACGTGGCTGCCCTGATGCGCGGCGATCGCCTCGGTCAGTGTCGTCTCGCCGAAAGCGCCGGCGCCGATCCGCCAGGTGAACTGCAGCGCCTTGCTCTCCTTGGCGACGGCCTCAGCATGATCGGGGAAATCACCATGGCAGAGGAAGCCCTTGGCGCCCGAGGAGGTCGCGAGCCAGGCGACCTCGTCCGGCATCAGGCGGAAATTGGTCGGCACCCAGACGGCACCGAGCCGGAATGCGGCGAACATCGAGACGAACATCTCGTCGCAGTTCTTCGAATGGACGAGGATGCGGTCGCCCTTACCGATGCCGCGGGCGGACAGCGCGGCACAGAGCGCATGCGTCGCCGCGTCGAGCTCGCTCCAGCTCCATTGCCGCTCGCCCCAGATCAGCCCGGGCCGGTCGCCGAAGCGGCGGGCATTGCGTGTCAGAAAATGCGCGAGGTTCATCACCCGCGTCGTCACGGGCTTCAGCCCGCCCGCCGGGCCGGCGCCCGCTGCGCTCGTGGTCATGGCGTCGTCTCCGCTGTCCTGATCTCGTCTTGTGCTGGCAGCTTCGGCTGCGCCTGCCGCCGGTCGAGCATGGCGGCGATCCGGGTCTCAACCTGCCGCGCCTCGCGGCGCAGCAGGACGGCGAGCTCCTCCTGCCGCTGCGGCTGCATGCGTGAATCGATCGCGGCGATGCTGAGTGCCCCGGCGACGCGCCCATCCGGATAGCGCACGCCGACGCCGATGCCCCAGGAGTTCGCGACGATGCGGCCGGGATTGAGGGCAAAGCCCTGTGCCCGCGCCAGCGCGATATCGGTGATGAGCTGGGCTGGCGCATAGGCCGGATAGCGTGCGGCGAGGATGGCGCGGTTGGCCTCGATCATCGCGGTGGATTCGGCGTCCGGGATCAGCGCCAGCATGGCGAGCGAGCCGGCGCCGACCCCGAGCGGGTGCTGGTCGCCGGCCTGCAAAGCGTGGGTGCGCACCGGCCAGGTGCCTTCCTCGCGATGCAGGCAGATGGCGAAGCGGTCGCGCCGGATCGAGAAAAAGCTGGTGTCCTGCGTCGTGTCGGAGAGCGCATGCAGGCTCGCCATGGCAAGGTCGAGCAGGCCATGGCGCTGTCCCGAGAGCAGGCCGAGCACGAAAGCCTCCTCGCCGAGATGGTAGCGCCGCGTGCGCGCCTCCTGCTCGACCAGCCCCGCTCGCATCAGCGCCAGCAGCAGGCGCCGGACGGTCGGCTTGTTCAGTCCGCTCTCTTCGACGATCTCGCTGAGCGGCAGGCCCGAGGCGCTCTCGCGGCCGACGAGCGCCAGCAATCGCAAGGCGCGGTCGACGCTCTGCGAGCCTGACAGATCGGGCGTCGGCACGGAATCGGGCTGCATGTCCTCCGCCATATTGGGTCCATGATGCGGACCTCTCTTCTGCTTTAAAGGTGTAGATGGCAGCGTCGGTGATTGCAACAGCGATCGATCCGTGTATGTTCCAGCCGGAACGAGCGAGCCAATTCGCCATAATGTGGACCCACTGGACCGGCGCTGCCGACAGGACGGGCGTATGGGAGGAGCGGCCCTTATGGCCGAAACAAGCACGAGCGCAGCCGCCGGCGCGCATGCCAGCGATGGCGTCGCCGCGGTCCTGGAGAGCCTCGACCATACCCCCAAGCGTGTCGGCTCGGCGCTGGTGCGCCCGCTCGAGATCATTGCCGCGACCTTGCTCGTCGCCATCGTCACGCTGCTGCTCGCCGGCGTGACCTCACGCTATGTGCTGTCGATCCCAGTGGTGTGGATCGATGAGGCCGCCTCGATCTGCTTCCTCTGGCTCGCCATGCTCGGCGCCGCCATCGCAATCGACCGCAATGAGCATCTGCGCCTGACCTTGTTCGTCGGGATGCTGCCTGAACGCCTGCGCGGCCTTGCCCATGCCTTCGGCCTGCTCGCGGTCGCGACCTTCCTTGCCGTGATGACCTGGCCGGCGATCGACTATGTCATCGAGGAATCCTACGTCACCTCGGCGGCGCTCAACATACCCTCGAGCTACCGGGTCTCAGCCATCGCCTTCGGCATCATCGCCATGCTGGCGCTGGTGCTGACCTATGCGGTCAAGACCTGCACGCTGCGCGACCTCCTGATCTCCGCGGCGGTGATCGGCGTCGTCGCGGCGGCCTTTTTCCTGCTGACGCCGGTGTTCAAGACGCTCGGCTACGTCAACATCGTGATCTTCCTGCTCGGCGTCGTCGCTCTCTGCCTCGTCGCCGGCGTGCCGATCGCCTTCTGCTTCGGGCTGGGGGCACTCTGCTTCCTCTCCTTCAGCACGACCGTGCCGATCTTCGTGATGATCGGGCGCATGGACGAGGGCGTGTCGAGCCTGATCCTGCTCTCGGTGCCGATCTTCGTGCTGCTCGGCTGCGTGCTCGACGCCACCGGCATGGGCAAGGCGATCGTCGATTTCCTGGCCTCGATGCTCGGCCATGTCCGCGCCGGCATGTCCTATGTGCTGCTCGGCTCGCTCTTCCTGGTCTCCGGCATCTCCGGCTCAAAAGTCTCCGATATGGCGACGGTGGCGCCGGCGCTGTTCCCGGAGATGAAGCGGCGCGGCTACCAGCCCAAGGAATTGATTGCGCTGCTCTCGACCGGCGCCGCCATGGCCGAGACCGTGCCGCCCTCGATCGTCCTGATCGTGCTCGGCTCGGTTGCCGGCGTCTCGATCGCCGGGCTCTTCACCAACGGCCTTGTCGTCGCGACCGTGCTGCTGCTCGTGCTCGCGATCCTGGCGCGCTGGAAGGCCCGCGGCGAGATGCTGAAGGGCGTGCGCCGCGCGCCGTTCGCGACGATCTGGAAGACGGCGCTGATCGCGGCGCCAGCGCTCGTCCTGCCCTTCCTGATCCGCAGCGCCGTCGGCGGCGGCGTCGCCACCGCGACCGAGGTCTCGACCATCGCGGTGCTCTACGCGCTGATCGTCGGCATCGTCCTCTATGGCGGCATCAGCTGGCGCACCTTCTACGGCATGCTGGTTGAGACCGCGGCGCTCTCCGGCGCGATCCTGCTGATCCTGGGCACCGCCTCGGCCATGGCCTGGGCGCTGACCCAGACCGGCTTCGCCCGCGATCTTGCGACCGCGATGTCGCATCTGCCCGGCGGCTGGATCAGCTTCATGGCGGTGACGATCGTCGTCTTCATGATCCTCGGCTGCGTGCTCGAGGGCCTGCCGGCGATCGTCCTGATGGCGCCCCTGATGTTCCCGATCGCCAAGAGCCTCGGCATCAACGACATCCACTATTCGATGGTTGTCGTCACCGCGATGAACATCGGCCTGATGACGCCGCCGATCGGCATCGGCTTCTACATCGCCTGCAAGATCGGCAATGTCGAACCGGACGAGGCGATGGGCGCGATCTGGCCGTATCTGCTGGCCCTACTCGCCGGCCTCGCCATCATCGCCTACGTGCCGTCCTTCTCGACGATGTTCCTGTGATCGTGATGGCGCACATGCTTCGTCATGCCGTCATTGCGAGGAGGCCCTGCCGACGAAGCAATCCAGAAGGATTGCGCGAGACCTTATGGATTGCTTCGCTTCGCTCGCAATGACGACGAAACCTGATCGCCGATAACAACGAATGTTTGGAGGAAAGACCATGTCGATCTCACGCCGCACGATCCTGCAGGGCGCCACTGCCGCCGCCACGATCGGGACCTTCTCGATCGCTCGCGCCCAGACGCCGGAATTCACCTACAAATACGCCAACAACCTGCCGCTGGCGCATCCGATGAACGTGCGCGCCGCCGAGGCGATGGAGAAGATCAAGGCCGAGACCAATGGCCGGGTCGTCATCCAGATCTTCCCGAACAACCAGCTCGGTTCCGACACCGACATGCTGAACCAGGTCCGCGCTGGCGGCGTCGAGTTCTTCACGCTGTCGCCGCTGATCCTGTCGACGCTCGTGCCGAACGCTTCGGTCAGCGGCATCGGTTTCGCCTTCCCGGACTATGACTCCGTCTGGAAGGCGATGGATGGCGAGCTCGGGACTTACGTCCGCGGACAGATCGCCAAGGCGAACCTGCACGTCCTCGACAAGATCTGGGACAATGGCTTCCGCCAGATGACCTCGTCCAAGGGCCCGATCGCGAGCCCCGCCGACCTCAAGGGCTTCAAGATCCGCGTGCCGGTCTCGCCGCTCTGGACCTCGATGTTCAAGGCCTTCGACTCGGCCCCGGCCAGCATCAACTTCGCCGAAGTCTACACCGCGCTGCAGACCAAGATCGTCGACGGCCAGGAGAACCCGCTCGCGATCATCGCGACCGCGAAGCTGTTCGAGGTGCAGAAGTACCTCTCGCTCACCAACCATATGTGGGACGGCTTCTGGTTCCTGGCCAATCGCCGCGCCTGGGACCGGCTGCCGCAGGATCTGCGGACCATCGTCGCCAAGAACATCGACGCCGCTGCGTTGCTGGAGCGCGCCGACGTCGCCAAGCTCAATGCCGGCCTGCAGGCCGAGCTGACCTCGAAGGGCATGGTCATCAACCCGACCAAGGCCGACGAATTCCGAGCCGCGCTGCAGAAGGCCGGCTTCTACGGCGAGTGGAAGGGCAAATACGGCGACGAGGCCTGGGCGATCCTGGAGAAGGCGGTCGGCGGCAAGCTGGCCTGATCCAAGTCAGTCTCGATTGATCGTTGCGGCGCGCCTCAGGCGCGCCGCAAGCGTTTCAGCCGCCCTTCTTGGTCGCCTTGCCCGGCTCGCTGAAGTCGAGCTGCTTTTGCAGCCCGAGCTGGACCACGAAGGCCGGCACCGCTTCCAGTCCCGTATCCTTGGTCTTGCGCCAGGCGGCCGAGGCGGTCGCGGTCATGCCGTTGCCGAGGCCGCGCGCATAGTCGAGGCCGATGCTGGCGGTGCGCGTCGTGGAGTCGAGCCCGAGATAGTCCTCCAGCTTCTGCCTGACGGTGAGGGAAAGCGTGTTCGTGTCGTTGAAGCGGGCGGTGAGCTTGCCCTCGTGCTGGGTCACGAGATTGATTACGGCGAAGGGCAGGGTGGTGTCCTCGACGGTGCGGCTCGATGACAGGTCGAGCGTCAGCCACTCATAGGGAACGCTGAGCTTGGCCGTATAGAGCAGCTTCTTCTCGTTCTCGAACTCCTTGTCCGGGAAGATGATCTGCAGCGGCGAGAGCGAGGCCTCGAAGCTCGCTCCCTTGAGCGCCGTCGAGACGAATAAATTGGGCTGCAACCGATAGTTGTCACGGCGCATGCCGAGATAGTCGGTGCCGTTGGTGAAGCGCGTGCGTGAGGCCATGAACGAGACGCCGATCTCGGTCTCGCCCTGGCGCCAGGCGATACCCGGCGTGATGCCGAGCGTGGCGAGGTTCTCGTCCTGCGGCAGGAAATCGCCGCTGGCGAAGACGTTACGCTCGTTCAGCGCGGCAAGCCGCGCCTCGGCATTGGCGAAGAGCCTGATGGAGCCGAGATTGAGATTGAGCCGCTCGCGCCAGGTCAGGCTGCTGCGGCGGCGCGACCAGGTCTGCTCGTTCTCGAGCGCCAGCGAGGATTGCAGGGTGAGGTTCTCGCCGATCCCGGTGGCGTGCTTCAGCGTCAGCGTGTGCAGTCGGCTCGCGGCGAGCTGGCGCGGGTCGTACTGCGTATCGACCAGGAGAAGGTCGAGCCCGTAGCCGTCCTGCACAGTGCCGCGCAGATAGTTCCAGCTTGCGAAGCCGGTCAGCGTCGGGCTGCCCTTCTCGCCCTTGCTGTTGGTCGGACTCGAGTCGAAGCCGCCGCGCAGGCCGACCACCGCCGTCGAGACCAAAGTCTCCTCCGCTGTCTCTCCGGCCGTAGCCGGCAGGGTGCAGAGCAAGGCGCAGCAAAGCACGAATACCGTACGGACAGGACGCATGACATCACCCCTCTCAGACAAAGATAGGTGATCATGCCTAACGGCCAGTTAATACTATCAAGATGTCGCCGGTAATTCCAAGAATAGATTTGATGTAATACATTGCAGCCGAGGTAATATTGGCTTCTGTATTCGAGTGCTCCCCGGTTAAGGCTAGCAAGTATGGTTAACAATGCGTTCAGATTGTCTTCAAAGTAAAATACAACCATAACGTGTATATCGCTTCGATACCCGGAGCGAGAGCAGGGAGAGAAAGATGAAGTACGCAATTGTTCTTGCCTCGATCGCTGCCTTTTCCGTCACCCCCGCCTTCGCTGGCAGCAAGGGCGGCCGTGGCGGCGGCCTTCTCGGTGGACTGGTCACCTCGGTGGCGTCCGTCACGACGGCGGTCTCCAACGTCAAGGTGCTCAACAACGTCTCGGTGCTGAGCGGCAACGGCATCCTCAACGGCAACCGGGTCAGCGTCGGCCGCGGCGGCATCGGCATCGGCAATGGCGGGCATGGCTGCGGCTGCAACTGAGCCCTGAGGAGAGCCAGGCCGGTCGACGGCACCGGCCCGGAGGAAGAGAGGAGCGAGCGCCGCTCCTCTCTTCTTCGCGGCATTCGGGAGTTGTCTACCTGCCGACCGGTAGGGTAAGCTATCGCGGAGACATGGGAGCATGCTGGCGGCGATGGACAGTTTCGATGCGGCTGGCGGCGGCACCCTCCGCTCGCCCTATTTCAGCGAGGAACACGAGGCGCTGCGCGACCAGTTGCGCCGCTTCGTCGCGAGCGAGGTCAAGCCGCACGGGCTCGCCTGGGAAGAGGCCGGCATGGTGCCGCGCGAGGTGCTGCGCCGCATGGGCGAGCTCGGCTTCCTCGGCATCCGCTACCCGGCCGAATATGGCGGCTCCGAGCTCGATACGCTCGCCACCGTAGTGCTGGCCGAGGAGCTCGGCCGCTCGACCTTCTCGGGCTTTGCCATCACGGCGCTCGTTCACACCGACATGGCCTCGGTCCATGTCCTCCATGCCGGCAGCAAGGAGCAGCGCGATCGCTGGCTGCCCGACATCATCGCCGGCAAGGTGATTTGCGCCATCGCCGTCACCGAGCCCGACGCCGGCTCCGACGTGAAGGGCATTCGCACCTCGGCGCGGCGCGAGGGCGATTCCTATGTGCTGAACGGCGCCAAGATGTTCATCACCAATGGCGTCCACGCCGATCTCTACTGCGTCGCCGCCAAGACCGATCCGTCGGCCAAGCCCTCGCAGGCGGTCTCGATGTTCCTGGTCGAGAAGGGTACGCCGGGCTTTCGTGTCGGCCGCGCCCTCGACAAGCATGGCTGGCGCTCCTCCGACACCGCCGAGCTGATCTTCGAGGATTGCCGGATTCCGGCCGAGAACCTGCTCGGCGGTGAGGGACGCGGTTTCTACGCGATCATGCGCAACTTCCAGAACGAGCGCACCGTGATCGGCGCCATGGCGATGGGCGAGGCGCAGGCCGCGATCGAATTGACGCTCGATTACGTCCGCACGCGCATGGCCTTCGGCGCGCCGCTCTGGGAAAAGCAGGCGATCCGCCAGAAGCTCGCCATGCTTTCGACCAAGGTCGAGGCCGGGCGTCAGCTCGTCCATCATGCCGCCTGGCTCGATGCCAGGGGCTTCGACGCGACGCGCGAGGTCTCGATGGTCAAGGCCTATTGCGGCGAACTGGTCAACGAAGTCATGTACGCCTGCGTCCAGTTCCATGGCGGCATGGGCTTCATGCGCGAGAGCGCGATCGAGCGCATGGCCCGCGACGCACGCGTCCAGGCGATCGGTGGCGGCGCCACCGAAGTCATGCTCGAAGAGGTGGCAAAGCGCCTGTGACGGTCGTGACGGGACGCAGCGAGCGGGCGGAACTGGCGGGCGGCGCGCGCCGTCTCATCCTCGATCATGCCGCACGTTTGCTGCGCAGTAATGGCTATCACCAGACGAGCCTGCGCGAGATCGCCGAAGCCGTCGGCATCCGCAAGGCCAGCCTCTACCATCACTTCGCCTCGAAAGAGGAGATCGTCGAAGCGGTGGTCAACGACGGGGTGCGCTTCGTTCACGAGGCTGTGGCGGCAGCGCTTGCCGCCGCCGGCGAGACCGATCCACGCCGCCGGCTCGCAGCGGCGATCGCGGCGCATCTGTCGGCGCTGCACGGGCATTCCGACTACACCTGCGCCAGCATCAAGGTCTTCAGCTTCGGCGAGAACCCGACGCCGGACAGCGTCCGGCGCATGCGGCGCGACTATGAGGATGTCTGGCGCTTGCTGATCGAGGAGCTCGCCGGCACGGGCGCGCTGGCGGCGGGGGCCGCGCCGGAGCGGCTGCGCCTCTTTCTGCTCGGGGCAATGAACGGCTCGGTCGACTGGTATCGCGAGGGGCGCTTCGATATCGACCAGCTTGCCGATGAACTCGCGGCGCTGGTCGCGCCGATCAAGGTCGGCGGAGAGAGCTAGCCAAGACTATTGGCCAAGACAGCTGGCCATTTCACCTTAACCTCGCTTTGACCAGCGCCGGGTGACGGTAGGCGCATGACGCGCGACGGCCTGTTTCGATTCGGTGGTGAATTCCGCGATTCCCTCCGGGAGATGGCGTTCCGCGATGCGCGCTTTGCCGAGATGCTCCGGCAGTGCCGCCTGATCTTTCTGATCTCGGCGATCCTCAACACGCTCTTCCTCGCCAGCGACTGGCGCTTCCACGGCACGCCGCATTTTTTCGTCGCCGTGCCGGCGCGGCTCGTGGTCGTCTTCGCCTCGCTGCTCTGCTTTGCGCTGGTGCGCCGGGCGACACGTTTCTCGCAGGCGCAAGGAGTGCTGATCGGCTGGGAGGTCACGACCGGGCTCGCGGTCGCGCTGCTGGTATCCTCTCGCAGTGATCTTGCGCTCTTCGTCGTGATGATGCTGCCCTCGATCTTCTATCTGGTGGCGCCGACGGCCTTTCGCTGGACCATGGTCCTGGGTGTCGGTTGCAGTGCTCTCATGCTCGCCGGCTATCTCGGCCGCGGGCCGATGCCCACGACCTTGCCGGGCCTGATCCTCGTCCTCGTGATGCTCAATTTCGCGCTCGGGCTGGTTGTCGTCCACGGCAACCGGCTGCGCCGGCTCGAATGGGCGGCGACGCAGGCCGAGCGCCAGGCCAAGGACGAGCTCGTCGCCAGTCAGGCGATGATCGAGCGCATCTTCATGGCGGTGCCGATCCCGCTGATCGTCACCTCGCGCGACGAGGGTCGCTTCCTGCGCGGCAACGATGCGGCCAAGCGTTATTTTGGCGAGGAGGTTACCGAGGCACAGGTCCGGGATATCCTGCTCGACGGCGGCAACCGGCGCATGATCGCCCGCTTGCTGCATGAGCAGGAGCAGATCAAAAGCCATGAGGCGCAGGTTCGCGACGGCAGCGGCACCGTGCGCGACGTCCTGATCACGGCGACGACGCTGCCGATCGGCGAGGCACCGGCGGTTGTCGCAGGGATCGTCGACATCACCGACCGCAAGGCGGCCGAAGCGCGGACGCGGGTGCAGGCGACGCACGATGCGCTGACAGGCCTGCCGAACCGGCTGCTCTTTGGCGAGCGCCTGCAGCGGGAGCTGGCGCGCATGGCGCGCAAGGGCGGTGCGGTCGGGCTCTTCCTGATTGACCTCGACGACTTTAAATCGATCAACGACACGCTCGGCCACGATGCCGGTGACGCGTTGCTGATCAAGGCGGCGGCTCGGCTCGCCGCAGCGATCGGTCCGGAGGACTTTGTTGCCCGTCTCGGCGGTGACGAGTTCATCGTTTTGTCCGCCGAGCGACTGACGACGGTGCAGGCCCTGGCGAAGGGTGAGCGGCTGATCGAGGTGCTGCGCCAGCCCTGCGAACATGCCGGGCAGACGATTGCGACGCGGGCGAGCCTCGGCATTGCCTTCGCGCCCGAGCACGATCGGGATGCCGTCGAGCTGATGAAGGACGCCGATCTTGCTCTCTACCGGGCCAAGGCGAACGGCCGCAATATGGCCATCGTCTACGAGCCGGCGATGCGGGCCGCGATGGTGCGCCGGGTCGCCGTCTGCCAGGGGCTGGCCGGGGCGCTGAAGGAGGAGCGCATCCTGCCCTTCTACCAGCCGCAGGTCGCGCTCGATACCGGCCGGATCACCGGTTTCGAGGCGCTGGCGCGCTGGCGCCATGCCGAGCGCGGCATCATCCCGGCCGCCGCCTTCCAGGAAGGTTTCCAGGATGCCGAGATCGCCAACGGGATCAGCGATGCGATCATCGCCGCGGCGGTGAGCGATCTGCGGCGCTGGCTCGATGCCGGCCTCGATGTCGGCCATGTCCATGTCAATCTCGCGGCGAGCGTCTTCCGCGACCCAGCGCTGCCGGAGCGCCTCCTTAGTCAGCTCGCGGCTGCCGGCGTGCCGGCCGACCGCTTTGGCGTCGAGGTCACCGAGACGGTGCTGCTCACCCGCAATGCCGACGAGGCCGAGCGCACGCTGAAGACCCTGCGCGCGGCGGGGCTGCGTGTCGCGCTCGACGATTTCGGCACCGGCTACGCCTCGCTGACCCATCTCAAGCGCTTCCCGGTCGATGCCCTCAAGATCGATCGCGGCTTCGTCAGCCATGTCGCCGAGGGGCGTGACGATGCGGCGATCGTACGGGCGCTGATCCGGCTCGCGGCCGATCTCGGTCTCGATCTCATCGCCGAGGGGGTCGAGACCGCCGAGCAGGAAGCCTTCCTGCGCGAGCATGGCTGCCGCTTCGCCCAGGGCTATCGTTATGCCAAGCCCGCCCCAGCAAGCCTCGTGCCCCGGCTGCTGCAGCTGCCGGACCTGCTGCCGAAGAACGGTGCCATGCATGGGGATAGTGCCGCCGCCTGAGCCGGCGCACTGGTCGCGGCGCGGTTTTCGTGGCGCTATGCGCGCTTCCTGATCAAAGCCACGAGCCTTGCATGCGCGCCTTCTACCATCCCGACCAGTCCAGGCACGATCCGCAGCAATATATGCGCTTCGGCCAGATCGTGGCGCCGAAGGACCTGCCGGAGCGAACCGATCGGCTGCTCGGCGCGCTGGCCAAGCATGGCATCACGCCCGAGCGTCCGGCCGAGCACGGCACAGGCCCGATCCTCGCGGTTCATGACGAAGGCTTCGTCCGCTTCCTCGAAGGCTTATGGGAGCGCTGGCTTGCTCTGCCAGAGCGCGGGCCGGAGGCCTGGCCCAACACCTTCCCCTATTGGAGCGGCCGCACCGACGAGGATGTGCGCCCGCCCTGCCGGCCGACCGGTATCGTCGGCCAGATGGGCTGGTATCTCGGCGACATGTCGGTACCGGTCGGCGAGCATTGCTGGCTCTCGACCTTGCGCTCGGCCGAGACGGCGGTCTCGGGTGCTGACGCGATCCTCGCCGGCGAGCGCGCCGTCTATTCACTCTGCCGTCCTTCGGGCCATCATGCCCGCGCCGACCGTGCCTCCGGCTTCTGCTATCTGAACAACACCGCGATCGCGGCGCAGCGCCTGCGCCGTAAATTCCGCAAGGTCGCGATCCTCGATGTCGACGCCCATCACGGCGACGGCACCCAGCAAATCTTCTACCGCCGCGACGACGTGCTCACGATCTCGGTCCATGCCGACCCGGTGAACTACTACCCCTTCTTCACCGGCTATGAGGACGAGCGCGGCAATGGTCCGGGCGAGGGCTACAATATCAACCTGCCACTCGCGCCCGGCGCCGGCGGCGCCGAGATGGAAGCGGTGGTCGATCGCGCCGGCCGCGCCATTCGCGAGTTCGGGGCCGAGGTCCTCGTCATCGCCCTCGGCTACGATGCCCATAAGGACGACCCGATCGGCGTGCTCAAGCTCGAAGCGGCCGATTTCGGCACGATCGGCGAGCGGGTGAAGGCGCTCGGCCTGCCGACGCTGGTGGTGCAGGAAGGCGGCTACGCGATCGAAGCGATCGGCGATTGCCTCGACGCGTTCCTGGGTGGGTTCAAGGGGTAGGGGCTGTGCCGCAGGCGGTCGCCTGCCTCGCCTTGCTGGTGAGGGATTATGACGAGGCGATCGCCTTCTTCGTCGATGCCCTCGGCTTCGAGCTCCTCGAGGACACACCGCTCGGCGCAGAGAAACGATGGGTCAAGGTGGCGCCCGCGGGCGGTAAGGGGGCGGCGTTGCTGCTGGCTCGCGCCGCGTCGGCCGAGCAACGGTCGCAGATCGGGAGCCAGGCGGGTGGCCGCGTCTTTCTATTCCTCGAGACCGAGGATTTTGCGCGCGACCATGCCCGCATGCTGGCGCGCGGCGTTCGTTTCCTGGAGATGCCGCGCCGCGAAAGCTACGGCATCGTCGCCGTCTTCGAGGATCTCTACGGTAATCGCTGGGATCTGATCGAGCCGGCGCGCTGACATTAGCGCCTCGTCTGAGAGAGGGGGCGCCGGCCCCCTCTTCCTTTGGTTGCCGCTGCTATTCCGCAGCTTCGCGGCGTGGCAGCACCCAGTCCGGGCGGACCCAGTGGCAGGTGTAGCCGGCCGGATAGCGCTCCAGATAATCCTGGTGTTCCGGCTCCGCTTCCCAGAAATCGCCTTCGGGCTTCACTTCCGTGGTCACGCGGCCGGGCCAGCGTCCCGACGCGTTCACCTCGGCGATCACCTCTTCGGCGGTCTTCTTCTGCGCCTCGTCGACATAGTAGATGCCCGAGCGATAGCTGGTGCCGAGGTCGTTACCCTGGCGGTTCAGCGTCGTCGGGTCATGGATCTGGAAGAAGAACTCCACCAGCTGCCGGTAGCCGATCTTGCCGGGATCGAAGGTGATCTCGATGCCCTCGGCATGGCTCCCGTGATTGCGATAGGTCGCATTCTTCACGTCGCCGCCGGTGTAGCCGACCCGGGTCGTCTCGACGCCGGGGAGCTTGCGGATCAGGTCCTGCATGCCCCAGAAGCAACCGCCTGCGAGTACAGCACGTTCCGTCATGTCAAACCTCCTTGATCCTGCCGAGATAAGCATCGAAGCCTGAGTTCGCTATGTCGCCGCGTCAGGTTACGGCTGGCAAGGCTGATCGCTGCAAACGGCCATCCGGCCACGGTCCCCTCATTCTCGGCTTGGCCACACCCCTTCCGGCCAACCAAGCCTGTCCCACACTTTATTGGATCGGTTTAATCGATCCTTCGCCGCTGAGCTGTATCGAGAGGCATGCTCAGCCTTTGGGATTCCATCAGCGCGTGGTTCTGGGACATTTCCAGCCTCTGGACCGCCTTCTGGCGAGCGCTGGTCACGGCGCTTGCGGCAATTCTGATGAGCATGGTGATAGGCCTGCCCGCAGGGATACCCTTCACGGTTCAATGGTTGTGCCTGATCTGGTTCTTCGGCCGGTGGCAACACCAAAAGCGGCAGAGTTCTTGAGAGCGCGGAAGGGCCGCGCTCCAGCGAACGCCGCTCTCGCTCAGATCACCGCTTCGATCAGGAACGGTCCTTTCCGGCCGAGCGCACCCTTGAACAGCTTGGTGAATTCCTCGGCCGTCGTCGCTCGTCCAGCCTCGACGCCCATGCCTTTTGCCATCGCGACCCAGTCCAGCGCTGGCTCGTCGAGGTTGAGCATCAGCTTGGCGTTGCGGCCGAAATCGTTGACGCCGACGGCCCGCATCTCGCCATGCAGGATCGCATAGGTCCGGTTGGCGAAGACCACGGTGATGACATCGAGGTTCTCGCGCGCCTGCGTCCACAGCCCCTGCACAGTGTACATGCCCGAGCCGTCGGCCTGCATGCCGATGACCTTGCGGTCAGGGCAGGCGACCGCGGCGCCGACGCAGAGCGGGATGCCCTCGCCGATCGCGCCACCGGTGAGCTGAATGTAGTCGTGCTGCGGCGCGCTGTGGCAGTCGTAATAGAAGTTGCGGCCCGACGAGACCGACTCGTCGCAAATGATGCAGTTCTCCGGCAGTAGCGCCGAGACGATGGCGCAGGTCTTGTCGGCGTCGAGCGTGCCGGTCGGCAGCGCGGGCTGCTCGGTGCGCGAGGGGGCGATATAGGCGGGTGCGATCCTGGTCGCGCCCATCTCCTCGGCGAGAGCCGTGACCGCTGCGGGCAAATCGTCGCCGGGCCGCGCCAGCGTCGCGACCTCGCAGCCGTCATGGACCAGCCGGCCGGGCTTGCCGGGATAGGCGAAGAAGCCGACCGGCACCTGTGCGCCGATGAGCACGAGGTAGTCGATGTCCTTGAGCTGATCGAGCGCCTTGTCGATCGGGTAGAACACCTTGGGCATGGCGACGCGGCCGGCGCCGCGCTGGATTCGCCCGTTCGACATCTGGCTGAAGATTTGGGCGCCGGTCGCCGCGCAGGCGCGGGCCGCCATCTCCATCGGCTTTTCGCGCAGCGCAAGCCCGGTCAGCATGATCGCGGCGCGCGCACCGTGCTTGCGCAGGCCGGCCGCGACCTCGCGGACAGTGGCGGCATCGACGCTCTTCAGCGCCGGCAGCGGCGTCGGCTTCAGCTCCGCCGGCTCAACGCTGCCCCAGGCGCAATCGGCTGGCAGGATCACGGTGGTGACGCCGGGCAAAGTGAGCGAAGCGGCATAGGCTTCGCCGATCGCCGGGCCGACATCCTCCGGCGAGGCGATGCGGCGCACGAATTGCGACATCGGCCGGGCCAGGCTCTCGATGTCGCTGGTCAGCGGCGCGTCATGCTGCAGGTGATAGGTCGCGTGGTCGCCGACCACGTTGATCATCGGGGTCCAGGCGCGCCGGGCGTTGTGCATGTTGGCGAGGGCGTTGGCCATGCCGGGCCCGCAATGCAGCAGCGTCGCCGCCGGCTTGTCGGCCATGCGGGCATAGCCGTCCGCCGCACCGGTGACCACGCCCTCGAACAGGCCGAGCACGCAGCGCATCTGCGGCTTGCGGTCGAGCGCCGCGACGAAGTGCATTTCGGAGGTGCCGGGATTGGCGAAGCAGACATCGACATCGTTGACCAGCAGCGTGTCGCACAGGCGGTCGGCGCCATTCATCCGGAAGAACCTCTCGATAGCCATGGCGTTTCGCGCCGATGATCCGAGGGGACGGGATCGCTACTGCGGTGTCAAACAAGAGAATGTCATTGCTTTCCCAAGCGGCGTTGATCAGCGCGCTCTCGCGCGGAGCCGGCCGGCACAGCGCCTTGACGGGTTTGCATATGCATTTAACGTGATTTGGAACGAAGCTTGCACTATCGGACGTGATCGGGCTGCGTTGGCCGGGGCGTTCCGCTGCGGGCAAATCAAGAGGGGAGTGGGTTCGTCATGACAGGTATCAAGCGTATCGGGATGGTCGCCGGGATCGGCCTTGCAGCCCTCATGGCCGCAGGCGGCGCGCAGGCGCAGACCAAGGTCAATGTCGGCATTTCCGGCTGGACGGGCTTTGCCCCGCTGGTGCTCGCCAAGGAGGCCGGCATCTTCGCCAAGAACGGCCTCGACGTCTCGATCAAGAAGATCCCGCAGAAGGACCGCCACCTCGCCATCGCCTCTGGCGACATCCAGTGCGCCGCGACCACGGTCGAGACCTGGATCGTCTGGGACGCCGCCGGCATCAAGACTAAGCAGATCTTCCAGCTCGACAAGAGCTATGGCGCCGACGGCATGGCGGTGCGCAGCGCGACCGGCTCGATCAAGGATTTGAAGGGCAAGACCGTGGCGGCCTCCGCCCCCGGCACTTCGCCTTATTTCGCCCTCGCCTGGATCCTCAAGGAGAACGGCATGTCGGTGAAGGACGTCAGCGTCGTCAACATGGAGCCCGGCCCGGCGGCGCAGGCGTTCATCGCCGGCCAGAACGACGCCGCCATGACCTATGAGCCCTATCTCTCGGCCGTGCGCGAGAAGCCGGATGCCGGCAAGATCATCGCCACCACGCTCGACTATCCGATGGTGATGGACACCTTCGGCTGCACGCCGAAATTCCTCGGCGAGAACGACGCGGCCGCTGCTGCGCTGACCAAGAGCTATTTCGAGGCGCTCGCGCTGATCAAGGCCGATCAGGCCAAGGCCTACGGCATCATGGGCGCCGATGTGAAGCAGACCGGCGAGCAGTTCGGCAAGTCGGCGAACTATCTGCGCTGGTCGGACGCCGAGGGCAACAAGGCCTTCTTCGCAGGCGAGTGGCAGGCCTTCACCAACAAGGCAGCGGACCTCCTGCTCGAGATCGGGCTGATCAAGGCCAAGCCCGACATCGCCACCCTGGTCGACACGAAGTACGTCGCCGGCAAGTGATTGATCACGTCCTGCCGGACGTGCTGGGGCCGGGCTTGCGCGTCGTCTTCTGCGGCACGCAGGCCGGCTCCGTCTCAGCCCGGCGCGGCGCCTATTATGCCGGCCCGGGCAACAGGTTCTGGCCGACGCTGTTCGAGACCGGTCTGATCCCTCTGCAACTCGGTCCGGAGGATTTCCGCGAGCTCCCGCGTTACGGCATCGGCTGCACCGATGTCGCAAAGCGGACCTCCGGACCGGATACGGCGCTGACGCGGGATCACTTCGACGTCGCGGGCTTCCTTCGCAAGATGCGGGCGCAGCGGCCCGCCATCATCGCCTTCAACGGCAAGCGCGCGGCCCAGACGGTTCTAGGTCGTGCGCTTGCCTACGGCCTTCAGCCTGCAGCCATCGACGACATCCGCGTCGTCGTTCTTCCCTCAACATCCGGTGCCGCTTCGGGCTACTGGTCGATCGAACCCTGGCGTGAACTCGCCGCTCTCGCGAAGGAAGCGAGCTTCTGACGATGAAACCACTCCAGCCCGTCTCCGCCGGCGCCCGCGTCGGCTACGGCATCGCCTTCTTCGCGCTCTTCGTCGTCGTCTGGTCGATCGCGACCTTCGGCGGCTATGTGCAGAAACTCTTCCTCGCCGATCCCCTGACCATGGTCGCCGAGGGCTGGAACCTGCTCGTCAATCACGGCTTCCTGTTCGACATCGGCATGACGATCTGGCGGGTGCTGGGCGGCTTCGTCCTGGCTGTGATCCTGGCGCTGCCGTTCGGAATCCTGATGGGCGCCTACAAGCCGGTCGAGGCTTTCCTCGAACCTTTCGTCTCCTTCGCGCGCTATTTGCCGGCCTCTGCCTTCATTCCGCTGCTGATCCTCTGGGCCGGCATTGGCGAGACGCAGAAGCTGCTCGTCATCTTCATCGGCTCGTTCTTCCAGCTCGTGCTGATGATCGCGGTCGCGGTCGGCGGCATCAGGCGCGATCTGGTTGACGCCGCCTATACGCTGGGCGCCAGCGATTCCTCGGTGGTGCGCCGCGTGCTCCTGCCCAATGCCGCGCCGGAGATCGCCGAGATCTTCCGTCTCGTCCTCGGCTGGGCCTGGACCTATGTCATCGTCGCGGAGTTGATCGGCTCGTCCTCCGGCATCGGCCACATGATCACCGACAGCCAGGCGCTGCTCAACACCGGGCAGATCATCTTCGGCATCATCATCATCGGCCTGATCGGCCTGGTCTCGGATTTCCTCTTCAAGGCGGTCAACCAGCGCCTGTTTCCATGGGCGCAGGCATGAGCAAGCTCCTGATCGACCAGGTCGGCAAGGTCTTCCCGGCGCGCGGCAAGGGTCAGCCGACGCGCGCGCTGATGCCGACCTCGCTCAGCGTTGCCGACAACGACTTCATCACCATCCTCGGCCCCTCGGGCTGCGGGAAGTCGACGCTGCTGCGCATCATCGGCGGGCTGGAGACGGCAAGCGAGGGCAAGATCCTGCTCGACGGCGCGCCCGTTACCGGGCCGGGCGCCGATCGCGGCTTCGTCTTCCAGAGCTACACGCTCTTCCCCTGGCTGACGGTCGTCCAGAACATCGCCTTCGGCCTGCGCGAGAAGGGCGTGCCGGAGCGAGAGCGGCTCGACATCGCCCGCAAATGGGCCGAGCGTGTCGGGCTCGCCGGCTTCGTCGATCATTTCCCCAAGCAGCTCTCGGGCGGCATGCAGCAGCGCACCGCGATCGCCCGTGCGCTCGCCAATGATCCAAAAATCCTGCTGCTCGACGAGCCCTTCGGCGCGCTCGACAACCAGACCCGTGCTTTGATGCAGGAGATGCTGCTCGGCATCTGGGAGCGCGAGCAGAAGACCGTGCTCTTCGTCACCCACGACATCGAGGAGGCGATCTTCGTCGGCTCGCGCGTCGTGGTGATGAGCGCCAGGCCCGGCCGGATCAAGGCCGACATCCAAGTCGAGCTGCCGCATCCCAGGCCCTACACGATCAAGACCTCGCCGGAGTTCGTCGCCCTGAAGGAGCGGCTGGTCGAGGAGATCCGCGTCGAGGCCGTGCTGGCGGCAGAGGGGCACTGAAGCCGCGCACCACCATACCGGTTGACTCCACTCCGGTATGGTGGTTCCTTCCCTAGCGAAATTGGCCTGACCACATGGCCAAATCGATGCCGTCCGAAACGGATGGCGCAGGGAAGGGTCCGGGGATCTGATGCCGCTCGCAGTCGTCGAGTCGCCACGCCTATATCGGCAGATTGCCGATCAGCTGCGCCATCTCATCGACCAGCATGAATTCCCGGTCGGCAGCCGCCTGCCGCCCGAGCGCGAGCTCGCGGAGAAGCTTGGCGTCTCCCGTCCCTCGGTGCGCGAGGCCCTGATCGCGCTCGAAGTCGAGGGGCGTGTGCGCATCCGAATGGGCTCGGGTGTCTATGTCGTCGATCCCGCCCAGGCCGCAGCGCAGTTCGCCGGAGCCGGCTTTCCCGTCGAGGGGCCGTTCGAGGTGCTCGCGGCCCGCAGGCTGATCGAGGGCGGGGTCGCGGCTGAAGCAGCAGGGCAGGCGACGCCCGCGCAACTGGCCGGGCTTGCCGGCATTCTCGACCAGATGGAGCAGCCCAGGCTGCCGGCGGAGCAACTGATCGCGCTCGACCGCGCCTTCCATGTCGAGATCGCCGCGATGCTGGGGAACACCGTACTGGTGCGCTGCGTCGGCGAGCTCTTCGACCAGCGCATGAGCCCGTATTTCCGCCAGCTCGCGCAGTATTTCGAGAACGAAGATTCTTGGCGCTCGGCGGCGCGCGAGCATCGCGCCATCCATGCCGCGCTCGCCCGCGGCGAAGGCGAAGCCGCGCGCACGGCGATGTGCGCCCATCTCCAGGCCTCGCAGGAGCGCTTTTCGCAGAGCTTCGGTGACGTCGACCTCAAGCGGGCAGGCGAGCGTCAACGCCGGCCGCGGCCGATCAAATGACGCAAGGCCAGACCTTATTCGTGACCTTCAGGGAGGACAGACGATGAAGTTGCACTACGCTCTCGCTGCGCTCGCCGCCGGCGCTCTTTTCGCCGGCACCCCGGCGCAGGCCCAGACCAAGCTGAAATGGGCCCATGTCTACGAGACCTCCGAGCCGTTCCACACCGAGTCGGTCTGGGCCGCCGAGGAGATCAAGAAGCGCAGCAACGGCAAATACGAGATAACGGTCTACCCGGCCTCACAGCTCGGCAAGGAGACCGACATCAACCAGGGCCTGACGCTGGGCACGGTCGACATGATCATCTCCGGCTCGAGCTTCGCAGCCCGCGCCTATCCGCCGATCGGCGTGACCTATTACCCCTTCATCTTCCGCGGCCCCGACCATCTGCTCGCCTATGTGAAGAGCGACGTCTTCAAGGAGATGGCCAAGGGCTATGAGGAGAAGAGCGGCCACCAGATCCTGGCCGTGACCTATTACGGCACGCGCCACACCACCTCGAACAAGCCGATCAAGACCTGCGCCGACATGAAGGGCCTGAAGATCCGCGTGCCCGACGTGCCGGCCTATCTCGCCATGCCGCGCGCCTGCGGCGCCAATACCACGCCGATCGCCTTCGCCGAGGTCTATCTCGCGCTGCAGAACGGCACGGTCGAGGCGCAGGAGAACCCGCTCAACACCATCGACGCCAAGAAGTTCTACGAGGTCCAGAAGAACATCGTGCTCACCGGTCATATCGTCGACCACCTCAACACGGTCGTCTCGAAGCAGCTCTGGGCCAAGCTCTCGGCGGAGGACAAGAAGCTCTTCACCGACGTCGCCCAGGAGGCGGCGACGCGCGCCACCAAGAAGATCCAGGACGATGAGGTGAAGCTCGTCCAGGTCTTCAAGGACAAGGGCCTCTCGGTCACCGAGATCGACAAGGCCGACTTCCTCGCGGCCGTGCAGAAGAACGTGAACTTCGAGCAGTACGGCTATCGCAAGGCCGACTGGGAGAGGATCCAGGCGATCAAGTGATGTTGCTGCGGGCCGGCCTCGTGCCGGCCCGCCTGCCTTCGCCAGAGCGGAAGAAGCCATGACCACCACGCCGGAAGTCCATACCCAAGTCACCAGCGAGGAAATCGCCCACGTCTTCGACGAGGCGCCGCCGCCGGCCGATCTTTCTGGCTATGGCCTCGAGGATTGGGTCACGCTTGCCGCCTTCTGGCTGATGGTCGCCTGCGTCGTGGCGCAGTTCTTCACGCGCTATGTCCTGAACGACAGCTTCGCCTGGACCGAAGAGATCGCGATCTACGCGCTGATCGTCGTCGTCTTCCTGGGGTCCTCGCTCTGCGTGCGCGCCTCGCGCCACATCCAGGTCGATTTTCTCTACCGCTATTTGTCGCACGGCGGGGGGCGGGTGCTTTCGACCGTCGTCGACCTGATCCGCATCGGCTTCTTCGCCTATGGCACGGTGCTGACGCATCGCTATGCCGAGCTCATCCCGGACGAGATGATGACGACGATCCAGTTCCCGAAATCGATCGTGTTCTATGCGGTCGTGATCGCCTTCGCCCTGATGACGCTGCGTTCGATCCAGGTCGCCTGGCAGAACTGGCGCCGAGGCTACTCCGTGCTGGAGCGTCCCGCGGCCTTCGACGGCTCGGAGGCCTGACCCATGTTGATCCTGCTCGGAAGCTTCCTTGGCCTGATGATCCTCGGCGTTCCCGTCGCCATTTCGATGGCCGTCGCCTCGCTCGCCTTCATCGTCATCACCGGCACCGTGCCGGACGTGATCCTGGCCCAGCGCATGATCGCCGGCGTCGAGAGCTTCCCGCTGCTGGCGGTGCCCTTCTTCATTCTCGCCGGCAACCTGATGAACATCGCCGGCGTCACCGGCCGGATCTATTCCTTCGCGGTCGCCCTCGTCGGCTGGATGCGCGGCGGCCTCGCCCAGGTCAATATCATCGGCTCGGTGATCTTCTCCGGCATGTCGGGCACCGCGATCGCGGACGCCGCCGGCATCGGCACGATCGAGATCAAGGCGATGAAGGACCACGGCTACTCCGCCGAGGTCGCGGTCGGCGTCACCGCCGCTTCCGCCACGCTCGGGCCGATCATCCCGCCATCCCTACCCTTCGTCATCTACGGCATGATGGCGAACACCTCGATCGGCGCGCTCTTCCTCGGCGGCGTCATCCCCGGCGTGGTGATGACGCTGTTCATGATGCTGACGGTCGCGATCTTCGCCCGCATCTACAAATGGGGCGCGGACACCAAGTTCTCGCTGCGCGAACTCGGCTCGGCCGGCATCGAGGTGCTGGTTGTGATGGGCTTCCCGCTGCTGGCCTATCTCCTGGTCTTCGCTGGGCTCGACCCCAACCTCGCCATCGGCATCGCGCTCGCCGTGCTGCTGGCCATGGATTACTACTTTAACTTCTCGGCGGTGATGGCGCTGATGACGCCGGTCATCCTGATCGGCGGCATGACCATGGGTTGGTTCACGCCGACGGAGGCCGCTGCCGCGGCGGTGATCTGGTCGCTGTTCCTCGGCCTCGTGCGCTATCGCTCGATGACGATGCGGAGCCTGACCAAGGCGACCTTCGACACGATCGAGACCACGGCCTCGGTGCTGTTCATCGTCACCGCCGCCTCGATCTTCGCCTGGCTGCTCACGGTGTCGCAGACGGCCCAGCTGCTCTCCGACCTGATCCTCGGCTTCACCCAGAACAAGTGGGTGTTCCTGATCCTGGTCAACCTGCTGTTGCTCTTCATCGGCTGTTTCCTCGACACCATCGCGGCGATCACCATCGTCGTGCCGATCCTCTTGCCGATCGCGCTCAAGCTCGGCATCGATCCGATCCATTTCGGGCTGATCCTGACGCTCAACCTGATGATCGGGTTGCTGCACCCGCCGCTCGGCATGGTGCTGTTCGTGCTCTCGCGCGTCGCCAAGCTCTCGGTCGAGCGCACCACCATGGCGATCCTGCCCTGGCTGATCCCGCTCTTCGCGGCCCTGATCGCGATCACCTTCATTCCCGAGCTGACGCTCTGGCTGCCGCGCACCATGGGCATGATCAGATAGGGCGCGCGGGAGCATCGGACCGAAAAGTGGATTGCGCTTTTCGGGGAAATCCGATGCTGAAACGAAGAGCTAGATCGCCACTTCGCGTCCGCTAGGACGCATGGCGATCTGGGGCGGACTGGCGAGAATGGCTCGCCGCCCCCATTTTCTGTCAGGAGATTGACGGCTGCGGCATGCGGCGGGCGTAGATCAGCTTTGCGCCGAACCCACTGTTACGCAGCCGCGGGCGATCGCCATCTTGGTGGCGAAGGGGCACTGCCGCGAGGTGGAGCCATGCGGGCGCTGATTGCGAAGATGTTGTCCCGGTTGGTCCGGGAACCCAGGATTGACGTCGTATTTGCCGATGGATCGCTCCATTCGGCCGGGCGAGGTTCGGCGCCCGCGATCACCTTGCGTATTGCCGACCGTGAAACCGAGTTCAAGCTGGCCCTCGATCCCGAGCTCGCGCTCGGCGAGGCGGTGATGGATGGCCGCGTCATCGTCGAGCGTGGCACGATCTACCAATTGCTCGAGACGCTGGTCTGCGGTCTGTCGCGCCAACCGCCCTCGGCTTTAGCCGGGACGCTGACCAAGCTGCGCACGGCAGTCAGGCGGCTGACGCAGCACAACACCCCGGCCTGGGCCAGGCGCAACGTCCATCACCATTACGATCTGAAGAGCGAGTTCTTCCAACTCTTCCTCGATGCCGACCAGCAGTATTCCTGCGCCTTCTTCGAGCATCCGGGCGCGACGCTGGAGGAGGCGCAGACCGCCAAGAAGCGGCGGATCACCGCGAAGCTGGCGCTGAAGCCGGGCCAACGCGTGCTCGACATCGGCTCCGGCTGGGGCGGGCTCGGGCTTTCGATCGCGCGCGAGACCGGCGCGAAGGTGACCGGGATCACGCTGTCCGAGGAGCAACTCGCTGCTGCGAGCAAGCGGGCCGAGGAATCGGGCCTTCCGGTGGAGTTCCGCCTGCAGGACTACCGGGCCGTGAGCGAGCGTTTCGACCGGATTGTTTCGGTCGGCATGTTTGAGCATGTCGGTGTCGGCTACTATCGCGACTATTTCCGCAAGATCAGGGAGCTGCTCGAGGACGACGGCGTCGCCCTGATCCATACGATCGGCCGCAGCACGCCGCCCGGCGCGACCAACCCGTTCATCGCCAAGTACATCTTCCCCGGCGGCTATATCCCGGCGCTGTCGGAGGTCGCTGCGGCGGTCGAGCAGGAAGGGTTGATCATCACCGATGTCGAGGTGCTGCGCCTGCACTACGCCGAGACGCTGAAGGCCTGGCGCGAGCGTTTCCTCGCCCATCGGCCGGAGGCCGTCGCCATGTATGACGAGCGCTTCGCCAGGATGTGGGAGTTCTATCTCGCCGCCTCCGAAGCGAGCTTCCGCTATGACGGTCTCGTCGTCTTCCAGCTCCAGCTCGCCAAGCGGCTGGACACGCTGCCGATGACGCGGGATTATATGAGCGAGACGGGACGGGCTGCCGAGCCGGTCGAACGGGCAGCCTGACCGGCGTGATTGAGCTGCCGCGATGCCCCCGCTAGGCTCCGGCCCGGCGGGGAGCATTAGCGGAGGTTGATCGTGCGATCATCGATGATTGCGCTTGCGGTGGCAGCGCAGATGTCAGTTCTTCCAACCCTTGCCCAGGAACGCCAGCCGCGCGACGAGTTCTTCTGGCTCGGCGAGATCAACAAGGCCACAGCCGTGATCAACACGGATGAAGGCCTGCTCGACAAGGCGCTGGCGCCGCGCATTGTGGCTGGCCTGTCCAAGGTTCTGAGCGATGGCGCCAAGCCGGGAGGCAAGCGACCTTCGACCGTGATCAGCTTCGAACCGCTGCTGATCGCGGCTGGCGGGCAGGAAGTCACGCTCCTGCATGCCGGTCGCTCGAGCCAGGACATGCATGCGACCTATCGTGCCGCGATCTTGCGCGACGACATGCTGGCGCTCGCCGACCAGCTCAATCGCACGACGGCGACGCTGGTCGGGCTGGCGGAGAAGCACGCTGCGACCATCGTGCCGAACTACACCAACGGCGTCGCGGCCCAGCCGAACAGCCTCGGCCACACTTTGCTCGGCCATGCCGCCGGCCTCGACCGCGATGCGCAGCGCATCCGCGAGGCCTATGCCCGCATCGACCGCTCGGCGATGGGCACGACAGTGCTCAACGGCACGAGCTGGCCGCTCAACCGCAAGCGCATGGCCGATTATCTTGGCTTCGCAACGATCGTCGACAACGCCTATGACGCCGGCCAGATCTCCTCGGCCGAGCACCCGGTCGAGGCGGGCGCGATCGTCACCAGCATCGCGCTCCATGCCGGCGCCTTCGTCGAGGACGTCATGAGCCAATACGCCTTCGCGCGGCCCTGGATGCTGCTGCAGGAAGGCGACGGCAATACCTATGTCTCCAGCGCCATGCCGCAGAAGCGCAATCCCGGCCTGCTCAACAGCACGCGCCAGCAGGCCTCGACCGCACTTTCGCTCGCGATGGGGGCGGCGATCCAGGCCCACAACATCACGCCGGGCATGAGCGACCCCAAGGACGTCAGGCCCAACAGCGCGATGGTGAAGAGCGCGGTCACCGTGCTCGCCAACTGGGACCGCATCCTCAAGGGGCTCGTGATCAGCCCCGAGCGAGCGCTGGAGGAGCTGAACAGCGACTGGACCGCTTCGCAGGAACTGGCCGATCTCCTGATGCGGAAATACACGCTGCCCTTCCGCGTCGGCCACCATTTCGCGTCCGAGGTCGTCACCCACGCCAAGGATCACGACATCAAGCCGCTCGACTTTCCCTATGCCGAGGCGCGGCGCATCTATGCCGCGTCGGTGAAGGGCACGGACTATCCGGCCGAGCTGCCGATCGCCGAGGCCGAGTTCCGGGCCACGCTCGATCCCGTCGCGATCGTGCGCAATCGCGCGACCGTCGGCGGTCCGCAGCCGGCCGAGATGGAACGCATGCTGGCCGCGGCCAAGGGCCGGATCGCGGAGCAGGGCGCCTGGATCAAGGAGCGGCGCGAGCGGATCGCGGCTGCGCTCGCCAGGCTCGACAAGGATTTCGAGGCCCTGCGGGCACAGGTTCAGTAGCGTCGCCTTCTCGCCGGCGCGCGGTTCTCAAGCGGGCGCCGGCCCGACATAGCGGGCGCGCGGGCGGATCAGCCGGCCGGTCTCGTTCTGCTCCAGCGCATGGGCGAGCCAGCCGGTGCAGCGCGCCGCAGCGAAGATCTGGAATGGCGCTGTCTCCGGCAGCCCAAGTCTCGCCGCCAGCGCGCTGAGGGCGAAGTCGATGTTCGGCTCCTCGCCGGTCAGCGCGCCGATAGCGGCCTGCGCCTGCGCATAGGCGGTTGGCGGCTCAAAGGCCGCGAACAGGGCTCGTGCTCTTGGGTCGCCGTCGGGGTAGAGCGGGTGACCGAAGCCGGGCAGCTTGGCGCCGGTCTCCAGCCTCGCCGCTATCGCCGTCTCCAGCCCGTCGCGCCCGATCTCCCGCATCAGCGCGAGCACGCGCGGCGCGACGCCGCCATGCAACGGACCGGAGAGGGCGGCGAGCCCCGCCAGCGCGCAGGCGGCGAGCGAGGCGCCGGTCGAGGCGGTCACGCGCGCCGCGAAGGTCGAGGCGTTGAGCTCGTGGTCTGCGAGCAGGACGAGCGCTCGCCGGATCGGCTCGGCGCCTTCGGCTTCGCAGCCCCACGCCCGGGCCAGCCGGGCATGGATCGGCCCTTCGCCCGGCCCACTGGCGATCGCGTCGACCAGCGTGTCGAGCACGGCGGCGGCTTCGAGATAGAGCGCTTTCTTGGTCCGGCCGACCATCGGCCGGTCGGTCGCGGTCCGCGCCGCGATCACCGCGAAGACGCGCGCCAGCGGCTCGCCCGGCGGCACGATCGTCGCCAAAGGCGGGAAGCGCTGCGTGCCGCAATCCCAGAGCAGGCGCGCGACATCCTCCAGCTTGGCGCTCTCGGTGAGGCGCGTCGCATCCTGCCCCCGATACCAGAGGCCGCCACGCTCGATCGTGGTGATGGCGGAGGACAGCACCGGCTCGCCATAGGCGATCGCATCCTCGGCGATTGCCGCCGGGCGCCGGCCACGCGCCTTGCGATGCTCCAGCCGGGCGACATCCTCGGCCCGGTAGAGGCTGCGGCGCGAATCCTCGCCGTCGCCGCGCGCTTCGATCAGCCCGCGGCTGACATAGGCGTAGAGCGTCTGCGGCTTCAGCCCGAGCCGCGCCATCGCCTCCTGCGCCGTCAGCCAGTCCTGCATCGCCCATTCGCTCATATATTGATTATATTGTTCAAGATTGATTCTAGCAGTACGGAGGCCGATCCTCAAGGCGAGTGTTTCGAGGAGTTTCAGCTCATGTCCGATGGTCTCGATGACGTCGTTGCCGCCCATACCGTGCTCTCCGAGGTCGACGGCGCTGCCGGCCGCCTGGTGATCCGCGGCCACAGCCTCGCCGAGCTTGCTGGCCGCACCAGCTTCGAGGAGATGGCGGCGCTGATGTTCGACGGCTTGCTGCCGGGCTTACCGCAGGGGCGCGAGCTCTCGGCAGCGCTCGGCAAGGCTCGCGCGGATCTCTTCGGCATCGTCGAGGGCACAGCACTCTCCGCCGATCTCGGACCGGTCGAAGCGATTCGCGCCTGGACCGCACAGATCGCCGATGGCGAAGGGCCCGACACCGCGCTCAAGCTGCTCGCCGCGCCGGCCGTCTTCACTGCTGCCGCCGTGCGCAAGCAGCGTGGCCTCGCCCCGATCGCGCCTGATGCGACGCTGTCGCAGGCGGCCGATACGCTGCGCATGTTGCGCGGCGAAGCGCCGACGGCAGCACAGGCGGCAGCGCTCGACACCTATCTCGTCACTGTCGCCGATCACGGCCTCAACGCCTCGACCTTCGCCGCGCGCGTCGTCGCCTCGACCCGGGCCGGGCTGGTCTCGGCCGTGCTCGCCGGGATCAGCGCGCTCAAGGGACCGCTGCATGGCGGTGCGCCGGGGCCGGTGATCGAGATGCTCGATGCGATCGGCGAGCCGGCCAATGCCCGCGCCTGGCTGGAAGATGCTCTCGACCGCGGCGAGCGCCTTATGGGCTTCGGCCATCGCATCTATCGTGTCCGCGACCCGCGTGCCGACGCGTTGAAGCAGGCGATTGCGAAGCTCGGCGCCGATGCCGGGCGCCTGCGCCATGCCGAGGCGGTCGAGCAGGCGGCGCTCGCCATCCTGCGCGAGCGCAAGCCCGGCCGCTCGCTCGAAACCAATGTCGAGTTCTACACGGCGCTGCTGCTGGAGGCGCTCGGCTTCCCGCCCGAGGCCTTCACCTGCGTCTTCGCGCTCGGCCGCACTACCGGCTGGCTCGCCCATGCCCGCGAGCAGATCGAGACCGGTCGCTTGATCCGGCCGCAATCGGTCTATGTCGGCCCGCAGCCGCGGCAGGCGGCTTGAAGTACGCCGCAGCCGCCATGCTCCAGTGGGCTAGGATAGAGGGGCCACGCGCGGGATCCCCTCTCTTGTAAGGAGAGGGGTAGGGGTGAGGTGTAGGCGGCTCGACCAGTTGCGTGAGCGCTGACCGCGGATGTGTTGAGGCTCGCGATATCCCTCCCGAACACCTCACCCTACCCTCTCCTTTCAGGAGAGGGTTCCCCGCGCCTCCATCGTCAACCGAACCGCATAAAGTTCAGCCTCGCTGCCACTCACCGTAAGCTCGACGCGCGCCGGCGCGTCGAGAACCGCGTTGTCACCGGCGGCAAGCTTCGCGCCGTTCGCCAGCCAGTCGCCCCTGCGGGCGGCCAGCACCAGCAGGCCTTCAGCTGCGCTGAGCGAGCCTGCACCGGAGAGACGCTCGACCCGGTGCCGCCAGCGGCCGCGTCGGCTCATCACATTGAGATCGTCGATCGGCCCGCTGGCCAGCAGCCCGTCGACCGCCCGGTCGGCGGCGAAGGGGTAGGGCGCGCTGGTGCGATCCAGCCTGACGCGCTCGCCATCGCCGAAGACCAGTGTGATGCCAGCGCCGGTCAGCACCGATAGCGTCCGGTCGATGCCGGGGAAGGACGAGAACGGCCCGTCCTGTCCGACATGGGCCATGCTGATGCGCCAGTCGAAATCATCAAGCGAGGCGCCTTCGGGCGCGACCGCGATCTCGGTCGTCGTCCCGCCGCCGTTCTTCCACGGCATGACCAGGCAGTCGGCGGCGCGGATGATGCGCATGGAACGGTCCTTCGAATTCAAGCGGCCACCCTTGTCATTCCGGGGCGCCCGAAGGGCGAGCCCGGAACCCACGACGGGATGCAACGTGATGGTCAGGTCAGGCTCGCCCAGTCGTGGGTTCCGGGTTCTCCGCTGCGCGGAGCCCCGGAATGACACGTGGGTTCAGCCCAGAATCCCCGGCAGCTTCAGGCCCTTCTCCCGGGCGCAGTCGAGCGCGATGTCGTAGCCGGCATCGGCATGGCGCATCACGCCGGTGGCGGGGTCGTTCCAGAGCACGCGCTCCAGGCGCTTGGCCGCCTCGGGCGTGCCGTCGGCGACGATGACGACGCCCGAATGCTGCGAATAGCCCATGCCGACGCCGCCGCCATGGTGCAGCGAGACCCAGGTCGCGCCGCCCGCCGTGTTCAGCAGGGCGTTGAGCAGCGGCCAGTCGGAGACAGCGTCCGAGCCGTCCTTCATCGCCTCAGTCTCGCGGTTGGGCGAGGCGACCGAGCCGGAATCGAGATGGTCGCGGCCGATCACGATCGGCGCCTTGACCTCGCCCTTGGCCACCATCTCGTTGAAGGCGAGGCCGAGCCGGTGCCTGTCCCCGAGGCCGACCCAGCAGATGCGCGCCGGCAGGCCCTGGAATTGGATGCGCTCGCGCGCCATGTCGAGCCAGTTGTGCAGGTGCTTGTCGTCCGGAAGCAGCTCCTTTACGCGCTGGTCGGTGCGGTAGATGTCCTCGGGATCGCCCGACAGGGCGGCCCAGCGGAACGGGCCGATGCCGCGGCAGAACAGCGGGCGGATATAGGCCGGCACGAAGCCCGGGAAGTCGAAGGCGTTGTCGACGCCCATATCCTTCGCCATCTGGCGGATGTTGTTGCCGTAGTCGAGCGTCGGAACGCCCATCTTCTGGAAGTCGAGCATCGCCTTGACGTGCTCGGCCATCGACTTCTTGGCGGCCTCGATCGTGCCGGCCGGGTCGCGCTCCCGGCGCTCCTCCCATTCTTCCAGCGTCCAGCCGGCCGGCAGGTAGCCGTTGAGCGGGTCATGCGCCGAGGTCTGGTCGGTGACGACGTCTGGGCGGATGCCGCGCCGGACCATGTCGGGGAAGATCTCGGCGGCGTTGCCGAGCACGCCGACCGAGACGGCCTTGCCCTTGGCATGGGCGGCTTCGATGATCTTCAGGGCCTCGTCGACGCTGTCGGCCTTCTCGTCGAGATAGCGGGTGCGCAGGCGGAAATCGATCGAGGACGGCTTGCACTCGACGGCGATCATCGAGGCGCCGGCCATGGTCGCGGCCAGCGGCTGGGCGCCGCCCATGCCGCCTAAGCCGCCGGTCAGGATCCACTTGCCCTTGAGGCTGCCATTATAGTGCTGGCGCCCGACCTCGACGAAGGTCTCGTAAGTGCCCTGAACGATGCCCTGCGTGCCGATATAGATCCAGGAGCCGGCCGTCATCTGGCCGTACATCATCAGCCCGAGCTTATCGAGATGATGGAAATGCTCCCAATTGGCATAGGCCGGGACGAGGTTCGAGTTCGCGATCAGCACGCGCGGCGCGTCCGCATGCGTCTTGAAGATGCCGACCGGCTTGCCGGACTGGACCAGCAGGGTCTCGTCGGCCTCAAGCGAACGGAGCGAGGCGCAGATCCGGTCGAAATCCTCCCAGGTCCGGGCGGCGCGGCCGATACCGCCATAGACCACGAGTTCGCCGGGTTTTTCGGCGACATCCGGGTCGAGATTATTCATCAGCATGCGCAGCGCAGCTTCGGTCAGCCAGGACTTGGCGCTGCGCTCGTTGCCGTGGGGGCTGCGGATGACGCGGCTATTGTCGATGCGGGTCATGGCTTGCTCCGTTCGAGCTGGGTGGCGGCGGCGAGCGCGGCCTCGATCATGGCGGAAAGGGTGGCTTGCAGGCTGGCTGCCTTCGCCGGGGCGAAGGTCCAGGGCGTGGTTTCATTATCGAGATAGGCCGAGAGTGCGATCTCCATCTGGAGCGCGTGAACGTGCTCGGCCGGACGTCCGTAATGGCGGGTGATCCAGCCGCCCTTGAAGCGGCCGTTGACCACCTGGCTGAAGGCGCTGCCGGCCATGGCCGTAGCAGCCGCAGCCTCGACGGAAGGCGCCGCGCTCACGCCTGAATTGGTGCCGAGATTGAGCGTCGGCAGCGTACCCGGAAACAGGCGCGGGATCACCGATTTGATCGAGTGGCAGTCCCAGAGCAGGCAGAAGCCGTACTGGGCTTTGGCGTGCTCGATCTCGGCGGCGAGCGCTGCGTGATAGGGCTGGAAGTAAGCCTCACGCCGGCGGGCGATCTCGGCTTCGTCGGGCGCCGTCTGCCAGATCGGCGCGCCATCGAAGGTCGTGATCGGCACCAGCTCGGTCGTCGCCTGGCCGGGATAGAGCGAGATGCCGGCAGGATCGCGGTTGAGGTCGATGACGAAACGCGACAGCCCGGCCTCGACGATCGTCGGCTGGAAGCGCTCGGCGAAGGCGTAGAGCTGGCGCATATGCCAGTCGGTATCCTCGACTTGGCTGCCGCGCGCATTGAGCTGCGCTGCGACCTCGGCCGGCAGGCCGGTGCCGGGATGCGGCATCGACAGGACGAGCGGCGACGAACCGCGCGTGACGGAGACGATCTCGGCGCTCATGCCGAGAGTTCCGCGAAGCTGTCGACGCCCGCCGCTTTGCCAAGTGCGCCCGAGAGCACGAGCTCGGTTGCGGCGGCGAGGTCGGGCGCGAGGTAGCGATCCTCGGTCAGCGGCGCGATTTTTTCGCGGATCAGCGCGAGCACTGGCTCGAGTCGCGGCGAGGTCTTCAGCGGCCGGTGATGCTCGATCGCCTCGGCCGCTGCCATCAATTCGACCGCGATGATGCTCGCCGCGTTCTTCGCCATCTCGATCAGGCGGAAGGCGCCATGCGTCGCCATCGAGACATGGTCTTCCTGATTGGCCGAGGTCGGGATGGTGTCGACCGAAGCCGGATAGGCCCTCTGCTTGTTCTCGGAGGCCAGCGCCGCGGCCGTCACCTGCGCGATCATGAAGCCGGAGTTGAGGCCGGCATCGCGGGCGAGGAAGGGCGGCAGGCCGCTCATCACGGGATCGACCAGCAGGGCGATGCGACGCTCGGCGAGATTGCCGATCTCGCAGACGCCCATCGCCAGCATGTCGGCGGCGAAGGCGACCGGCTCGGCGTGGAAATTGCCGCCCGAGACGATCTCGCCCGGTCCGAGCACCAGCGGATTGTCGGTGACGGCATTGGCCTCGATCGTAAGCGTCGCGGCGACGTTGGCGAGTAGATCGCGCACCGCGCCCATCACCTGCGGCTGGCAGCGCAGCGAATAGGGGTCCTGGACCTTGGAATCGCCGAAGCGATGGCTCTCGCGAATTTCGCTGCCGGCGATCAGCTGGAGCAGCGTCGCCGCCACCTTGATCTGGCCGGGCTGGCCGCGCAGCTGCTGGATGCGTGGATCGAACGGCGTATCGGAGCCCTTCAGCGCATCGACCGAGAGCGCGCCGGCGATCAGCGCCGCATCGAAGACGCGGGCGACGCTGGCGAGGCCGGTCAGCGCCAGCGAGGCCGAGACCTGCGTGCCGTTGATCAGCGCCAGGCCTTCCTTGGCGCCGAGCGCCAGCGGCGCCTGGCCGATCCGCTTCAGCGCCTCGGCGGCCGGCAGGACTTCGCCCTTCAGCCTGATCTCGCCGACGCCCATCAGCGCGGCGGTGAGATGGGCGAGCGGGGCGAGGTCGCCGGAGGCGCCGACCGAGCCCTTGGCCGGCACCACCGGCAGCGCGCCGGCCTTGAGCGCGCCGACCAGCGCCTCGACCACGACGGGACGCACGCCCGACGCGCCGCGCGCCAAGCTAGCTGCCTTCATGGCGAGGATCAGCGCGACGACCTCGTCCGGCAGGGCAGGGCCGGTGCCGACCGCATGCGAGAGGATAAGGTTGCGCTGCAGGGTCGCGAGATCGTTGTCGGCGATGCGGACGCTGGCGAGCTTGCCGAAGCCGGTGTTGACGCCATAGGTCACGGTGCCGGCGGCGACGATGTCGTCGACGATCGCCTGCGCGGCGGCGATCGCGCCGGTCTCGGAAAGAGAGACGGTGGCGCCGTCGAGGACATGGCGCCAATCGGCGAGGCGGGCCTCGCCGGGAGTGAGAGAGTGTGTGGTCATTGTCCGTTCCGAATGCGGGCGTGAAGCGGGTTGAAGCCGATGCGGTAGGCAAGCTCGGCCGGGCGCTCGATCTCCCAGATCGCGAGATCGCAGGCTTTGCCGGCCTCCAGCGTGCCGATCTCGTCCTGAAGTCCGAGGGCGAGTGCAGCATTGCGGGTCATGCCGGCCAGCGCCTCCTCTGGCGTTAGCCGGAACAGGGTGCAGCCCATGTTCATGGTCAGCAGCGGCGAGGTCAGCGGCGAGGTGCCGGGATTGGCATCGGTGGCGAGCGCGATCGGCACGCCATGCTGGCGCAGGAGTTCGATCGGCGGCTTCACCGTCTCGCGCAGGAAGTAGAAAGCGCCGGGCAAGACGACCGCGACGGTGCCGGCCTTGGCCATGGCGATCACGCCGGCTTCGTCGAGATGTTCGAGATGGTCGGCCGAGAGCGCGCCGAAGCCGGCCGCCAGCGCCGCGCCGCCGAGATTGGAGAGCTGCTCGGCATGGATCTTGACGGCCAGGCCCTTCGCCTTGGCGGCGGTGAAGACGCGCGCGGTCTCCTCCGGCGAGAAGGCGATGCCCTCGCAGAAGACATCGACGGCGTCGGCGAGCTTCTGCCCTGCGATCGCATCGAGCATGGGACCACAGACGAGGTCGATATAGTCGCCGGAGCGGCCCTTGAACTCGGCCGGCACGGCATGGGCGCCGAGGAAGGTGGTCTGCACTCCGACCGGACGCTCGCGTCCGAGCCGGCGGGCGACCGCGAGCACCTTGACCTCGCTGTCGGTGTCGAGCCCGTAGCCCGACTTGATCTCGACCGTGGTGACGCCCTCGGCGAGCAGCGCGGACAGGCGCTTGTCGGCGCTGGCGAAGAGCTCGTCCTCGCTCGCCGCGCGCGTCGCCTTGACGCTGGAGACGATGCCGCCGCCGGCGCGGGCAATCTCCTCATAGCTCGCGCCTTTGAGGCGAAGCTCGAATTCGTGGGCGCGGTCGCCGCCATAGACGAGATGGGTATGGCAATCGATCAGTCCAGGGGTGATCCAGCGCTCCTCGCAATCGATCACCTCGGCGCTGCCGAAGGCGAGCGCCTCCGAGCGTGGGCCGGCGAAGACGATGCGGCCGTCACGGGCGATGACGACGCCGTCCTCGATCGCGCCATAGGGCGTGTTTGCATCGGCCGCCATGGTCGCGAGCCGTGCGTTGGTCCACACTCGGTTGCTGTTGGAAGGGGTCGTCGCCACGTCGCCTCCTCTCGACTTCATTTGCCTTATGGCTATGCTAGACAATTGCATATGCAAATAGCAAGCTTCATTTGCATATGCAATTAAACGAGGACGCCAGCGTGACCGGACATACGACACTGCATCTCGCCCAGGCGCTGCTGCCCGAGGGCTTCGCCGAGGATGTCACGCTGACGCTTGATCATGGAGTGATCATGTCGGTCGCGGCAGGGCAGGCGGCGCCTGTGGGTGCGACGAAACTCGCAGGTCTCGCGCTGCCCGGCCTGCCCAATCTGCACAGCCACACCTTCCAGCGCGGCATGGCGGGCCTCGCCGAGCGGCGCGGCGCCTCCGAGGATTCCTTCTGGACCTGGCGCGAGGTGATGTACCGCTTCCTCGACCGGCTGAACCCGGACGACGTCCAGGCCATCGCGGCCCAGGCCATGGTCGAGATGCTGGAAGGCGGCTTCACCGCGCTCGCCGAATTCCACTACCTGCATCATGACAAGGATGGACGTGCCTATGGCGACATCGCCGCGATGGGCGCGGCGATCGCGGCGGCAGCTGACGAGGCTGGCATCGGGCTGACCCTGCTGCCGGTGCTCTATCGCTACGGCAATTTCGGCAGCGCGCCGGCCGCGCCCGGCCAGCGCCGCTTCCTCAACGATCGCGATGCCTATGCGCGCCTGATCGAGGGCAGCGAGAAGGCGGTCGCCAGCCTGCCGGACGCCCGCGTCGGCCTTGCGCCGCATTCGCTGCGGGCGGTGGCGCTTGAAGACCTCGGCTGGATCACGCAACTGCGCCGGAGCGTGCCGCTGCACATCCATGTCGCCGAGCAGACCCGCGAGGTCGAGGAAAGCCTCGCCATCACCGGCTGCCGCCCGGTCGAGCTTCTCATGCAGAACGTCGCGGTCGATGAGCGCTGGTGCCTGATCCACGCCACCCATCTCAGCGATGCCGAGCGTGATGCGATGGCGCTATCCGGTGCGGTCGCGGGCCTGTGCCCGATCACCGAGGCCAATCTCGGCGACGGCATCTTCGATGGCGTGCGCTACCGCGAGAGGGGCGGGCGCATCGGCGTCGGCAGCGATTCCAATGTCGAGATCGGGGCAGGCGGTGAATTGCGCATGCTCGAATATTCGCAGCGCCTGCGCGATCGGCGGCGTGCGCTCTGGGCGCAACCCGGTATATCGGCGGGCTTGAGGCTCTGGCGGGACGCCTGCGCCGGCGGCGCCCAGGCTTGCGGGCGCAGCGTCGGCGCGATCGCTGTCGGCCATCGCGCCGACCTCGTCACGCTCGATGCCGAGCATCCCGCCATCGTCGGCAAAGGCGGCGACTTCGCCCTCGACAGTGCGATCTTCGCCGCTCCCGCTCTGCCGGTCGCGGAGGTCATCGTCGGTGGAAAGCCTGTGGTCAGCGCCGGCCGCCACATTGACCGCGCCCGCATCGCTGCCCGCTATGGCCAGGTGATCCGCAATCTCCTCGCCTGAGAGTCAGGGAGCCCATGTCAGCCACTCAGATCGATGCCGTGACGCTGGATGGAGCCGGTCCGCTCTATGACCAGATTCGTCGCGCCGTCCGCGATCTGATCCTGGCCGGCACCTGGCCGCCCGGGACGGCGGTGCCGCCCGAGCACGCGCTGATGGAGCGGCTTGGCGCCTCGCGCATGACCGTGCATCGGGCGCTCGCGCAGCTTGCCCGCGAGGGGCTGATCAAGCGCCGGCGCCGCTCGGGTACGATCGTCGCGAGCCCGCCGGCGAGCCACGCCATGCTCGACATCCTCTCGATCCCGCAGGAGGTTCGCGAGCTCGGGCAGGCCTACAGCTATCGCATCCTGCAACGGCGTGACGGCAAGGCGCAGCGCGAGCTCGCCGCTCGCTTCGAGCTCGGCCGCTCGGCCAATGTCGCGTATCTGACTTTGCTGCATTTCGCCGATGGCGCCCCGCATGTGCTGGAGGATCGGGTGATCCACCTTGCGACCATGCCGCAGGTCGCGGACCAGACCTTTGCTGAGACGCCGCCGGGCGACTGGCTGCTTCAGAACAGCCTCTGGAGCCAGGCCGAGCACGCGATCAGCGCGGTCGCGGCCGAGCCACAGGAAGCCGAGCTGCTGAAAATCGGCGCCGGCGAGCCCTGCCTCTTGGTCGAGCGCCGGACCTGGAACCAGGCCGACCCGATCACCGCCGTGCGATTGCTCTATCCCGGCGGTCGCCACCGCTTCGTGGGCCGTTTCGGGCCGTATGGGGCGGTCTGAGCGATAGGTTCACTACGAGCACAGCAAAGCCACCCGGAGGAGGCAGAATTCTGCCGTCCCCGGATGGCTTCGTCGCTGGTGTTCCTCGCAATGACGGCGAGCCGTCAGCAGGCGTAGCGGATGCGCCGACCCCATTCGTCACGACCGTAGCAGATCTGGTCCGGCGAGGTCGCATTGCCGATGATCGCGCCGCCAGCACCGCCGATCGCAGCGCCCGCCAGGGCACCACCGGCACGCCCGGTCGCGGCGCCGCCGATGAGGGCACCAGCTCCGGCGCCGATCAGCGCGCCGGTCGCAGTTCTCTCTTCGCGGGGCGTGCAGGCGCCGAGCGCGGCCACCGCGGCAGTTACCAATAGAAATCTCTTCATCATCGGACGTTCCTTCCCTTTATGGCGAGGGCCGACGGCGTCGCGACGCGACATGCAAGAACGAGCTTGCAAAGAGCCCTCGGCAGGTCGTGCGGCAGCGCCTCCTTGGTGATCGCTTGCCGCCTGAAGCGTGTCGGCTGAAGCTGCACGCTCGATCGATCCTTCAAACCGTGTTAGCCGGCATTTGTTCCGCCCGCAGGCCACCGTGCCCATGATCGACGCTCGCGGGGCTGCCCTCGTGAGCCTTCCGGACGGCACGATCTTTTTGTCCTGCGCATTGGGAACCCGGCCGCTCCCATCGGGTTGATGGAACGAGCCGGCTCGAAGGTCGGCCCAATAAGCTATTCATGGAGGGACCGATGAGCGCTACGATGACCGCAGCCTCTCACGCCGCCAACCCGCTGATCGCCGGCGCTCGCGTTGCCGGTACCGAAGTCTACAACACCGCCAGCGAGCATCTTGGCTCGATCTACGACGTCATGCTCGACAAGGCGACCGGCAAGGTTGCCTACGCGATCATGTCGTTCGGCGGCTTCCTCGGCCTCGGCGAGAAGTACCATCCGATCCCGTGGAGCATGCTCGATTACGATGTCGAGAAGGGTGGCTATGTCGTGCCACTCACTCGCGAGAAGCTCGAAGCCGCCCCGATGTACGGCGCCGATGGCGAGCCTGACTGGCACGATAAGGAATACGGCAAGCGGGTGCACGATTACTACGGCACGATGCCGTATTGGATGATGTGAGAGCGCGCCTCAGGGCCTGCGTTCCACACAAAGGCGCAACTCGCGGCGGTCGCTATCCCCCCAGCCGGATCGTCGTGATTGCGTGGTGCGGGCCGAAAGGTCCGCACCTTTTTTTGGGCTGCCTCACGGGGAACCTCGGCAGGAGCTGCGCGTCATTGAGTGCCGGCTGGGCACCGCTCCCACCATGGTGGGCAACTCCCTTCGTGCATCATCGAGGTCACCATGCACATTCGTTACGGCTATCGGATCGAAGTCGTCTGCGATCAGCCGACTTCCCTGCTCACGCTGCTTGATATTCACCCCTCGCGCCGGCACGATCTGATCCGCCCGGACGAGATGCGCGTGGCGCCCATCGCGGCCCAGCCGGCGCCGATCGAGATCAGCCAGCATCTCGATCCGTTCGGCAACATCTGCCGCCGTTTCACTGCGCCGGCGGGCGGTGTCGTGCTAGCATGCGAAGGCCTCATCCACGATAGCGGCGAGCCCGATGCTGCCGATCTGGCGGCGCGCGAGGCCGCGCCGGCGGGACTGCCGGAGGAGGTCCTCCCCTATCTGCTCGGGAGCCGCTATTGCGAAACCGACCGGCTGGCTGACACTGCCTGGAGCTTGTTTGGCCAGGTCGAGCCCGGCTGGGCCCGCGTTCAGGCCGTGACCGAGTTCGTCCATAACCATGTCAGCTTCGGCTACGCTTTCGCGCGCAACACCCGGACTGCGGCCGAGGCCTTCGAGGAGCGGATCGGGGTCTGCCGGGACTTCGCCCATCTCGCGATCGCGCTGTGCCGCTGCCTCAACATCCCGGCGCGCTATTGCAACGGCTATCTCGGCGATATCGGCGTCGTGCCCAACCCGGCGCCGATGGACTTCAACGCCTGGTTCGAGGTCTGGCTCGGCGGGCGCTGGCATACCTTCGACGCTCGGCATAACCAGCGCCGCATTGGCCGCATCGTCCTTGCTCGCGGTCGCGACGCGACCGACGTGCCGATGATCACCTCCTTCGGCCCGCACTGGCTGCGGCGCTTCGAGGTGATCACCGAAGAGGTCGAGGAGGAGCCGCTGCGGCTTGCGCCGACGGCGACCCGCCTTGTTCCCGCCAAGAGAGACGCCCATATCGCCGCCTGACATGGCGAAATTGTCGGAACCGTCGCCCGAGCTCGAAACGCCGGCGCCAACGCGCTGCTTCCGCGTCATCGCCAACGCGCGTGCGGGTACGGTGCTGGAAGCAGGGGCCGATACCTTCGCGCGGCGCATCGAAGCAGCATTCGAAGCGGCCGGTTGCCGAGCCGAGGTCGAGCTGGTGCAACCGCGCCAGCTGCGGGAACGCTTGCAGGCCGCGGTTGCCGACAAAGCCACGATTCCCGTCATCGCCGGCGGGGACGGCACCATCAATGGCGCTTTGCCGGTCCTGGTCGGCTGCAAGCGGCCGGTGGGCGTGCTGCCGCTCGGCACCGTTAACGTACTCGGCCGCGATCTCGGTCTCACCGGCACGGTTGAGCAGCAGATCGCCGCGCTCTGCCAGGGCGAGCCGGTGTCGATGGATCTCGGTAGCGTCGATGGCCACTTGTTCCATTCGATCTCGGGCATGGGTTTCTTCAGCCTGATGGCGCGCCAGCGCGAATATGCCCGGCGCCGGTTCCCGTTCAGCCGGCTCGTCTCGTTCCTCTTCGCGGCGACGCGCTCGATCCTGTTCACTCGCCCTATCCGCATCGAGATGGAGATCGCCGGCGAGCGTCGTCTGGTCGAGGCCGATGCGGTTCTGGTTACCGTCAACCAGTTCGACGGTGCAGAATGGCGTCGCACCAGTCTCGATGGTGGCGAATTCGAGGTCCATATCCTCGATACGGGTGGCCCGCTATCACGCGCCAAGGTGGCGTTCTCGATGCTGACCGGTGGCTGGCGCAACTCCCGGCACCTGGTCTCGCTGACGGGCACCGCCGTCACCCTGACCCGCCGCGACAAGCGCCGCGGCCATGTCACCTTCGATGGCGAGGTCGAGCGCCGTGCCAGCCCGTTCGCCTATCGCCTGCTGCCAGGTGCGTTGCAGGTGATCGCTGCCCGGCCGGCCGAGCTTCCGTCCTATCCAGCCGAGTACCAGTTCCCTTCATGAGGCGTTCGATGTTCCTCCTCCAGCCGCGCTTCCTCCTGCCTGTCGCGGCTACTTTCGCCTTTCTGGGCCTGGCCTTCTACGTCGTCTCCGACGGCACGTCCGCTGTCGACAGCGCGTTGGTGATGTTGTTCCGCGACCCGGCCAACCCCTCCGTGCCGATCGGCCCGGCCTGGTTCCGGGAAATGATGCGCGACCTCACCGCGCTCGGCAGCTTCGTCGGACTGGGCATCGCCACAGTGATCGCAGCCCTGACCTTGCGCCTCTGCGGGCACCGTCCGCTGGCGATCGGCCTGGTGGTCAACGTCCTGGCGGCGACGGGCACGAGCACGCTGCTCAAGCTGGCCTTCGGCCGCGAGCGGCCGGGCATCGTCGAGCACGCAGCGCTGACCTTCACCGCGAGCTTCCCGAGCGGTCACGCCTTCCTCTCGGCGGTGGTACTGCTCGGCATCGCCGGCTTCGTCGGCATCGCCTCGCGCCGTGCCGACATTGCCCGGCTCTGCCTCTGGATCGCCTGGGCCCTGATGATCGCGATCGGGGTGAGCAGGATCTATCTCGGCGTGCACTGGCCGAGCGACGTGCTCGGCGGCTGGTGCCTCGGCGTCGCCTGGTCCGGTCTCGCCATCTTCCTGATCGGACGCTTCGCGGCCCGGACGGAAGTGAATCTGATGCAGGCCGCAGCTGTACGCGGCGAGCCGGTCGCCTGAGACGGGCCGGAACCACGCGACTGCGCCAGCGTTGATGGGCGCGCCATTTTGGCGTGGCTATCAACGGAGCTCCTGATGACGCTGTCCCGCAATACGCTTGTTCTCCTGATCGGCTTGCTCGTCGTCGGCCTCGGAGCCGTCAGCTACGCGCTCTATCAGGAGAAGAAGCAGCCCGAGGGCGTCGAGATCTCGGTCGGCAGGAACGGCCTGTCGATCAAGGAGAAATAGGCTGGCCGCTCAGCTGTTCGCCAGGATCATGTTGCGGACGATCGGGTAGATCTGGCTCTCCCATTTGCGGCCCGAGAACACGCCGTAATGGCCAACGCCGGCCTGCATGTGGTGGCGCTTGCGGAAGGGCTTGAGCCCGCGGCAGAGGTCGTGCGCCGCTGCGGTCTGGCCGAGCGAGCAGATGTCGTCGCGCTCGCCTTCGACCGTGAGCAGCGCCGTCTTGCGGATCGCGCTGCAATCGAGGCGCTCGCCGCGATAGGTCAGCGTGCCGGCCGCCAGCCGCGCCTCCTGGAAGATCCACTGCACGGTCTCGAGATAGAATTCGGCCGGCAGGTCGAGCACCGCGAAATACTCATCGTAGAAAGCCTTGATCATCTGCGCCTTCTCGGTCTCGCCGGTGGCGAGGTGAGTGAAGAGATCGATATGCGCGTTGACGTGCCGGCTCATGTTCATCGCCAGGAAGGCGCCGAGCTGGACGAAGCCGGGATAGACCCGGCGGCCCGCGCCCGGATAGCGCGCCGGCACGCGGGCGATCAGGTTCTTCTCGAACCAGCCGATCGGCTTGTCGCTCGCCAGCTTGTTCACCGCCGTCGGGTTGACGCGGGTGTCGACCGGCCCGGCCATCAGGGTCATGCTGCGCGGCTGCGCCGGGTTGCCGGCCTGCGCCATAACTGCCGCTGCGGTGAGCACTTGCACACAAGGTTGGCAGACCGCGACGACATGGGCCTCCGGACCGAGTTCCTCCATGAAGCGGATCAGATAGTCGACATAGTCGTCATAGCCGAAGGGGCCGGCCTCCAGCGGCACGTCGCGGGCATTGTGCCAATCGGTGATGTAGACGTCGTGATCCTGCAGCAGCGTCGCGACGGTGTTGCGCAGCAAGGTGGCGAAATGCCCCGACATCGGCGCGACCACCAGCACCTTCGACTGGGCGAGATCGCTGTCCTTGCGGAAATGCAGCAAGGTGCCGAAGGGCAGGGTCAGCGCCGCCTCTTCGGTCACCGGTACGTCGCGATTGCCGGTGCGGACACTGGTGATGCCATAGGGCGGGCGCTCATGCGTGAGCCCGGCCCGCGTCACCATCTCGTAGCCGGCGGCCGCGGCACGCAGGCTCAGCGGCTCGCCGAGCAAAGCGCGGCTACCGAGCGTCACGATCGCCGCCTGGGCGAGGGCGCGAGCCGGATCGAACAGGTCGGACTGGGCCTGATAGGCGAGATAGAGCATCCGTCTGGCGATCCCGATCGTGCTGCGCCTGCACCAGGCCGTTTGCCCGTGCAATCGGCGTGCCCGCGCCGCCGCCCTCGTGCCGGCGACGCTGGAACGTCTCTTGCTACGCTGGTTCTCCGCGCGCCGAGGATGCCGAGCATGCCTGCCACCACGCTGACCATCAGCAGCAAGAACTACTCGTCCTGGTCGCTGCGCGGCTGGCTGCTCTGCCAGCTCGCGGGTCTCGAGGTCGAGGAGATTATGCTTTCGGTCGACGATCCCTCGGCGCGGGCCGAACTGCTGCTGCTCTCGCCCTCCTTCCTGGTGCCCTGTCTGCGCCACGACGGCGTGGTGATTTGGGACACGCTCGCCATCGCCGGCTATCTCGACGAGCTGAGGCCGCAGGCCGGGCTGCTGCCGGCCGAGGTCGGGGCACGCGCCCATTGCCGCGCCATCTCCGGCGAGATGCATTCGGGCTTTGCCAATCTGCGCTCGGCCCTGCCGATGAATCTCAAGGCGCATTATCCCGGCTTCAAGCTCTGGGCCGGCGCCCAGGCCGATATCGACCGCGTCACCGAAATCTGGCGCGACTGCATCACCAGCTATGGCGGGCCCTATCTCTTCGGCGAGCGGCTGACCATGGCGGACGCGATGTATGCGCCGGTCTGCCTGCGCTTCCTGGCCTATGACGTCGCACTCGACCCGCTCAGCCGGGCTTATTGCCAGACGATCTTGGGCTGGCCGGCGCTGCAGCGCTGGATCGCGGCCGCGAAGACCGAGCCGGAAGAGCTCGAGGAGCTCGACGCCGAGTTCTGAGGGGCCCGCTCAGGCGGCGAGGAGGCCGGCGTCGACGACGCGGTTGCGCCCGTTCCGCTTGGCCTCATAGAGTGCGTCGTCGGCCAGCTCAGATGCCGTGCGGACAGGGACTGTGGGCTCAGGCCGCCTCGAGCATCGTATCGATGACGCGATCGCGGCCAGCGCGCTTCGCCCGATAGAGCGCAGCGTCGGCCTGCTGCATCAGGTGCAGCAAGGAGCAGCCTGGCCCCGCCATGCCCCAGACGACGCCGATGCTGACGGTGATCGCGAGCGGCTCACCCTCTTCGACCGGGACGCGGAGCTGGGCGCAGTCGCTGCGCATCCTCTCGGCCAGGGCCAATGCCGCAGATTGGTTCAGATGCGGCAACAGGATCGCGAATTCTTCGCCACCGATCCGTCCGAAAAGATCGCCCCGTCGCAGCATTGCCGCGACCTTCTCCGCAAGGGTCGCGAGCACCTCGTCCCCGACCGCGTGACCGTATTGATCGTTGATCAGCTTGAAGCGGTCGACATCGAGCATCAGGAGGGCGACTGGCCGCTTCGTGGAGAAACTCTTCGCCAGCATGGCCTCGCTGCGTGAGAGGAAGGCGCGGCGGGACAGAACCTTCGTCAGAACATCCTGGTTGGCCGCCAGGTCGAGCTCGCTCAGCAGGTGCGAGCGGGCGGCATTGATTGCTGCGACCATGATTGGCCCGAGCGAGAAGACCGCCACACCAAAGCGATGCGAACTGATCATGTTCGCATGTTCGGCGGCTCCCGGTGGCAAGCTGGCGAGCAGAATGGTGCCCTGCCAGAGGCCGAGCAGGAAGGTCAGGACCGTGGTCGGAAAGATACCGTAGCTCAGCGCGCACCAGAGGATTGCGGGGACGGGTATCGCGATCGCGGTAGGGCCGCCGATCAAGGTTCCGACGAAGGTCGAGACCAACAGGACCGCAACCGGCAGGAGTTGCTTGGGCAGGTCGCGCATCGGCATGGGGCGCGTGACTAACCCCTGCACGATCCGCACGAGCGGGGGCGCCGTCAGAACGACCGGCAGGACCACGAGGTTACTGGCAAGCTCGCTGGTCAGAAAAAACTCGAACGCCTGAAGGCGAGTGTGACCGAAATAGATGACGAGGCCGCTGCTGCCGACGGCGGCGGCCAAGGTCGCCGAGACAAGCGCGATCAGCAGCAGGAACAACAGGGATTGCGGCCGTTCGAGCTGGCGATCCGGACCGGCGACGCGCTGGAACAACAGATAACCGACGAAGGCGTTGGTGAGATTGCCTGCCGTCAGCCACAATGTCAGGCCAACGCCGCCGCCCATGGCGAAATCGGCGGCAAGATAGCCCGCTGCCGCTCCTGTCCAGCCGAGCGGCCCGGCCCAGCCCGGATTGCGCACCATCAGTCCCAGCAGCAGGGCGTTGGCGGGCCAGAAGGTCGACAGGAAGCCGAGCGGCCGGGTGAGATGACCGAACAATGCCGCGGCGAAGACGATGGCTGCGATCAGCGCTGCCGCACGCCACGATGGCAGGTGGGACACGGCGGCCTGCTCCTGGTTGCGGAGATGTCGAGAGAAGAGGTCGCGAGCAAGCTTCATTGCGGCTTGAGCAAACCAGACAAAGGTGAAAGCAAGCTGAAATGGCGGGCGTAAACTGCGCCGAAGCAGCCCTGTTCGGCCTGCCGCATGCGCTGGCGGCGGGGCCTGCATCGCCATTCATTGGGCCCGCTCGCATGGCTTTGCCGACATAAAACGGTTAAGACCGGCTCCTCTTTCGGTTACGCACGAGGCTTTGCGATGAATGCTCCCTTCAAGAACCTGATCGCCGGCGAGTGGGCCGCGTCGCAGAACGCCTCGCGCAACATCAACCCGTCCAACACCAACGACGTCGTCGGCGAGTATGCGCAGGGCTCGGTCGAGGACCTGAACAATGCGGTCGCCGCCGCCAAGGCTGCCTTCCCGGCCTGGAGCCGCACGACGCCGCAGGAGCGTTACGAGGTCCTGAAGAAGGCCTCGGACGAGATCCTCGCCCGCAAGGACGAGCTCGGCCGCCTGCTCTCGCGTGAAGAGGGCAAGACCCTGCCGGAGGGCATCGGCGAGGCGACCCGCGCGGGCCAGATCTTCGCCTTCTTCGCCGGTGAGTGTCTGCGCCTCGGCGGCGAGAGCATCCCGTCCGTGCGTCCCGGCGTCGGCGTCGAGGTCACCCGCGAGCCGGTCGGCATCATCGGCATGATCACGCCCTGGAACTTCCCGATCGCGATCCCGGCTTGGAAGATCGCCCCGGCGCTCGCCTACGGCAATTGCGTGGTGATCAAGCCGGCCGACCTCGTGCCCGGCTCGGCCTGGGCGCTGGTCGACATCATCCAGCGCGCCGGTCTTCCCAAGGGCGTGCTCAATTTGGTGATGGGCCGCGGCTCGGTCGTCGGCCAGGCGCTGCTCGAGCACAAGGACGTGCACGCGATCTCCTTCACCGGCTCGGTCTCGACTGGCCGCAAGGTCGCGGCCGCCTGCATCGCGGGCAATCCGATGAAGAAGGTCCAGCTCGAAATGGGCGGCAAGAACCCGCTCGTCGTGCTCGACGATGCCGACCTCAAGGTCGCAGTCGAGGCCGCGGTGCAGGGCGCCTTCTTCTCCACCGGCCAGCGCTGCACGGCCTCCTCGCGCCTGATCGTCCAGGCCGGCATCCATGACCGCTTCGTCGAGGCGGCGATCGAGCGGCTGAAGGGCGTCACCGTCGACGACGCGCTGAAGGCTGGCACCACGATCGGCCCGGTCGTCGACCAGAGCCAGCTCGACCAGAACCTGAAATACATCCAGATCGCTCGCGACGAGGGTGGCAAGCTCGCCTGGGGCGGCGAACTGCTCAACCGCGAGACGCCCGGCTTCTATCTGCAGCCGGCGCTGTTCACCGAGACGACCAATGCCATGCGCATCTCGCGCGAGGAGGTCTTCGGCCCGGTCGCCAACGTCGTCCGCGTCAAGGATTACGAGGAGGCGCTCGCTGTCGCCAACGACACCGAGTTCGGCCTGTCCTCGGGCATCTGTACGACCTCGCTGAAGCATGCGACGCACTTCAAGCGCAATGCCGAGGCCGGCATGGTGATGGTCAACCTCGCCACGGCCGGCGTCGACTACCACGTGCCCTTCGGCGGCCGGAAGGGCTCGAGCTACGGCCCGCGCGAGCAGGGCGCCTATGCCCGCGAGTTCTACACCACGGTGAAGACCGCCTACACGCTCGCCTGAGGCGGGTCGCCATCCAAGGCATCGGGGGCCGTGCCGCAAGCGCGGCCCTTTTGCATTGAAGCACGGGCAAGCATTCGATCTGACCTAACCGAAGGAAAGAAGCGAATTTCAACGGCGCCAGTCGCGGCTGATTAAGCAGTCGAGAGAGTTGACGATCTGTACGGCGGTCGATTACGCAAAGATGCTTGCATTAGCTTCCTCGCTCGCGTCAGTATGCAATCATAGCGGGCGAGGAGGGGGTGATGGCGGCGATCGAGCTAACGCCCGACCTGTTGCGGCGGCTTGCGCGGCGCAATAATTTTCCTGTGCCCGACTCCGGCATGGTCTTCGTCTGCATCCGCGGCGCGACGCCGGCTGATCTCGCCGACAACGATTTCGCGCCCAGTCGAACGATCCGCGAGATCAGTCTCGACTACGAGCATATGCGCTGCACCTTCGTGCAGTGGAAGCTCGATGACGGCACGCTGGCGCTCTTTGCAGGTTCGACCGTGCCGAACCGCAAGTCGATCGACGCGGCCCTGGCTGGCAAGACCAAGGCCAATCAGGTGATTCCTGGCTGTTTCCGCTATGTCCGCGGTCGCCACAAGGGCAGCTCGCCCAGCGGGCATGACGCTTTCCGCCAGAATATCTTCCTGCCGGTGCAGCGAACCCGCGACGACGGCGACTTCGACCTTGCCGACGCGATCGATTTCGCTCGCAGCGCCAAAGCCGAGGAATTCGTCTGGGACAATATCCATGCCGCCTACAACGACGATGCGGCGAAGCCGGGCTATTCAAGCGAGGGCTGCCTCGTCGTCTGCGGCTTCCCATCGACAACCAGCGGCAAATTCGTCGAGCGAGGACCGTGGAAGACCTTCCGCCGTAACGCTTACGATCAGACGGGCGGCCAGCAGGAATTCACCTGCATGCTGTTCGAGGCGGATGAGGTCGCTCGCGTCGCCGGCGCCAGGGATGGCGACCTGATCCAACTCGTTCGGTATGGCTCGCGCGGGGCCCTCGTTGGCCAGGTCCAGGCAGCTCTGGTTAGGGCCGGTTTCGAGATCGGCACGCCTGACGACAAGTTCGGCAGGAACACGCTGATCGCGCTCTACGAGTTCCAGAAGCGGTTGTTCGACCAGCTGGGCGCCGATTGCGTCGTCGGCCCGGAGACGGCGAAGGCACTCGGCATCGAGATGCCGACATTGGCGGGTGGACCCGCCCTCGGCATCACCATCCGGCCGCAACCGTTGATGGATGAGGTCATCATCGTAAAGCCGGCTGGGGTCGACCTTGCCAGCATCCCCGAGCGCTTCACCATCGAGGTCGTCAGAGCGGCGCAGGCCTCGCAGCGGAAATGGCGCGTGCCTGCCTCGATCACCCTGGCGCAATGGGCGCTGGAGAGCGCCTATGGCAAGCGTATGCCGGCGGGCTCGAACAACCCGTTCGGGATCAAGGCGCTGCCAGGCCAGAAGAGCGTTGCGGCGATGACCAAGGAGGAGATCGGTGGAAAGCTGGTCTCGAAGCAGGAGCCGTTCCGCGTCTTCGACAATCTGGACGAGGCCTTCATCAAGCATGCCGAACTGCTCGGCACGAGCAAGCACTACGTCAAGGCCCGGATGTTCAGCGACGATCCCGATGCCTTCGCCGATGCGCTGACCGGCATCTATGCGACCGATTCGCTGTATGGCCAGAAGCTCAAATCGATCATGCGCAAGAACGATCTCTACCGGTTCGATCTGGACGGAGCTGGTCCGTCGGTCGCGGAGGAGCCGATCATCGTCTTCCGAGAGAGCGTTGCGAGCGAGTTCCTCCAGATCGGGATGAGCGGCAAGCGCGTCACGGAATTGCAGCTGGAGCTGGTGCGCCTCGGCTATGGTGTCGGCGATGTCGATGGCAAATTCGGCACGCTGACCCGTGGCGCGCTGCTGGAGTTCCAGGCTGACAACGAAGTGCCCGCGACGGGCGTTGTCGATCCGCCGACGCAGCGTGCTTTCGAGATGCCGGCCGAGCGCCCGCTCGCGCCGGCTCGCACGGAGGCGACGGAGCAGGATCTGGCCAAGCGTGGCTCGCGCATCATCAAGGATGCCGGCATGGGCCGGATCGCGAGTTGGATCACGGCGGCTTTCGGTGCGCTCGGCATCGGCAACAGCGCGGTCGTCAACGCGGTTGGTACGACCGGCCCCGGCGGCCAAGCCGGCAATGCGCTGTTGCCCTTCCTTGTCGACGTGCAACGTCTGAGCGAGGCCGGCCGGGCGACGACGGCTGAACTCGCAAGGCTGGCCGGAGAGGCCAAGACACTGCGGGAGGGCCTCGGCAGTGGGCTCTCGCCAGAAGCGGTACAAACGGTGCAGCAGATTCGCGGCTTACTCCCGCAGGAATTCATAGCGCGGTTCCCGGAGCTGCGGCAGTTCCTGGACGCGGTCAACAGCGCGGCGGTGGCCAAGCCTGCCGCCTCGAACGTGTTCGAGTTGCTGGCCGGCAATCTGCCGGTCGGCGGCGCGCTGCATAGCGTGGTCCAGGTGCTCGGCACGGTCGGCACCAGCATGATCCCCGGTTTCGGCGGCTCGGCGGCGGTGCTGGGCCTCGGGCTGCTCGGCCGGCATCTCGCCAACCGGATCGCTGCGGCAAGGCTCGAGGACCATCGAACCGGGATGAACATCGCGCGCTGACGAGCCGGTCTTAGCCGAACAGGGCCTGCTCCAGCGTGGCGATGCTCGGCAGCAGCAGATGGCTGAGCGGGCGCAGGGTCTCGGCGCTGCCGGCGCCGGTCAGCACCGCGATGCGCAAGCCGGCGCCGGCCGCCGCCGCCATGTGCATGTCGTGGGTGGAATCGCCAATCACCGCCACGGCCTCCGTCGGCAGTCCTGTCGTGCGGCAGAAGCCGTCGACCATGCCGCGCCCCGGCTTCGCGCCATGGCCGGAATCATAGCCGCACAGGAAGGCGAGATGCGGTTCGAGGCCAAAGCGCTCGGCAGTGGCGGCGACCGCCACCTCGCTGTCGCTGGAGGCGATGCCGAGCAAAATCCCGCGACCGCTGAGGCTGGCGAACAGGGCGGCAAGATCGCAGACCGGCACCGCCGCGACGACCACTGAGCAGAACAAGGTATCGAGCCGCTCGGTCAGCTCGGCTGCGCCGAAGGGCGAACCGGCCTCAGCCCAAGCCTCAGCCACGTCTTCGGTATTGCCCGAGGCGAGCAGCCCGTCCGATATGGCATAGCCGGTTGCAGGGTCGACGCCGGCGACGGTCAAAAGGCGCGCCGCCAGCTCGGGGTCGCCCTGTGCGGCCAGCCGTCCGGCCTTCAGATTGGTCGGCGCCCAGCTCGCCTGGTAGTCGATCAGCGTGCCGTCCTTGTCGAACAGGACGCCACGGATGGCGTGCGAGCCCATCAGGTCACCGGCAATCATATGACGGGGATGACGTCGACCTTGACGTCGAGCTTCTGGCTGCCCGGTCCGACGAGCACGCCGTCGAGCGGCGAGACGTCGGCGTAGTCGCGCCCGGTTGCGGTGACGATATGGTCGTCGGCGACGATCAGGTCGTTGGTCGGGTCGAGCCCGATCCAGCCGGTCCCCGGCCCGGTCCAGGCCATCACCCAGGCATGGGTCGCGTCCGCGCCTTCGAGACGGGCCTGGCCGGGCGGCGGGATGGTGCGCAGATAGCCGCTGACATAGGCGGCCGGCAGGCCGAGGCCGCGCAGGCCCGCGATCATGATGTGCGCGAAGTCCTGGCAGACGCCGTGACGGGCAGCAAAAGCCTCGCGGATCGGGGTCGCGACCTCGGTGGCTTCGGGGTCGTAGCGGAATTCCGCGCGGATCCGTCCCATGAGCTCGCAAGCCGCTTCGAAGATCGGCCGCTTCGCCGGGAAGCTCGCGCGGGCGTAGTCGGTGATCTCCGGCACGGTCGGCGCCAGGCGGCTGGGATAGAGATATTGCGCCGGGGAATCCGGTGCGAGGCTCTGTGCCTTGAGCGCGAGTTCGACGACCTCTTCCCAATGCCGCGTCAGGGCCGGAAAGGGGGCGGCCGGCCGCGTCACCTCGACCCGCGAGGTCATCTCGATCCGCAGTTCGCGATGCGGTTTTGCGATCGTCAGCGTCGTCGTGCGGTTACCGAAGAAGCAGATGCCATCGTTCCGTTCGGCGCCGCGCGGTGTCACGGAAAGCTTGCTGGTCAGCACGCGCTGGCCGGCCCCGTCGCGCGGCAGCACACGCAACATGCAGCGGGCGAACGGCACCGGCCGGCTATAGGCGTAGGCGGTGAGATGGCGGATGTCGTAGATCACGCCCTCTCCCTTACGCGAGTCGCGTCATCCGCGAACCTTCCGGCCTCGAGTTCTGCAGGAAATAACGCTCGGCCACTGCGTTGGAGAGCCCCATCAGCAATTGCTCGAAGAACAGGATGCTAGTGCGGTCGAGTCGGCTCGCCTCGGCAGTGCGGCATTCGGCGGCGAGCTTGAGCGCGAGCCGGCGTGGCTCCTCCAGCATGCCGTCATCGTTGAGCGAGGGCAGGGCGGCGATTTCGGCATCGAGCTGCTCGACCTGGAAGGCGACCGAGCGTGGGTTGTAGGGATCGAGCATGACGAGATCGAGAACCGGCTGCAGCGAGGCGCCGAGCATGTAGCGCGAGCGATAGGTGATCTGCGAGTCGGTCAGGTCGAGCAGCGCGTCGAGGCAGTTGCCCGGCGCGTCGTTCTCGATGAAATGCCGCGCGAAGCGGCAGGTGGTGACGCCGCGCTCGATCCGCCGGCCGATGTCGAGGAAGCGCCAGCCGGCGCCGCGCACCATGTTTTCCTGGGACAGGCCTGAAAAGGCGGCGAGCGATTTCAGCCCGGTGTCGGCGATCTCGAAGGCCTCGCCTTCGCTGGTCGGCTTGCCCGGCGGTGCGGCGAGCTGGCGCTGCAGGTCGCCGAACAGGCGCCAGGCGTCGACCGAGAGCCGCTCGCGGATGACCGAGGCGGTGCGCCTGGCCTCGCGCACCGAGGCCGCGGCCGAGCCATACTGCTCGACATCGTGCAGTGCAGAACGCGCCTGCGCCGCGATTGGCCGGCCTTTAGGCGTCGCTGGCGCCGCTCCCCAGGCGACGAGCAGGTTGGCGAGGCGCTTGATCGTCTCGCCATGGCCCGGCGCCTGGTCGTCGGCATTGATCAGTCGCCCGAGCAGGGCACGCACCAGGCGCAGCGTCGCCTCGCTGCGCTCCAGATAGCGCCCGAGCCAGAACAGATTGTCGGCCGCCCGGCTCGGCAGGATGCCGACGATGCGGCGAATCCCGATCCGGTCCGGGCTCGGAAGCAGCGTCACCTGCTCGACGGGCTCATCGGAGGTGACCCAGACGTCGCTGGAGCGCACGCCCGAGCGCATCGTCACGGCGCGCGCATCGGATTCGTCCGAGACGCGGCAGAATCCGCCCGGCATCACCTGCCAGCCGTCGGGCGTCGCCGCGGCGAAGACGCGCAGCGTCATCGGCCTCGGCTCCAGCCGGCCACCATGCATCACCGGCATGGTCGAGAGTTTGACCACTTCCTGCCCGACATGGTCGAGCCCGCGCTCCGTGATGCGGGTGCGCAGCGCCTCGCCTTCGCCCTTGCTGAGGTCGGCGACCAGCACGGTGCCGCCATCCAGCCCGTCGCCGGGCGCGCGGAAGGCGGGTGCAATGCTCATCTCACCCAGCCGGTCGAGCACGATCTGACGCTCGCGCGGCTGGCCGCACCACCAGGTCGCGATGTTGGGCAGGATCAGCTCTTCGCCGAGCACCTCGCGGGCGAGCTTCGGCATGAAGCCCATCAGCGCCCGGGCCTCGATCACGCCGGAGCCGAGGCCGTTGGCGACGATGACGTTCTCGCCACGCACCGCCTCGACCAGGCCAGGCACACCGAGCGCGGAACGGGCGTTGAGCTCGAGCGGGTCGGCGAAATCGCCGTCGATGCGGCGCCAGATCACGTCGGCGCGCTTGAAGCCGGCGATGGTGCGCACATGTACCAGCCCGTCGCGCATGACGAGATCGCCGCCCTCGACCAGGAGGAAGCCGAGATAGCGGGCGAGATAGGCCTGCTCGAAATAGCTCTCGTTGAGCTGGCCCGGCGTCAGCAGGCAGATCCGCGGCTCGACCCGCCTGGCGCGAGCGACGAGCCCGGCCCGAAAGCCCTGGAAGAATGCGGCGAGCCGTTCGACATTCATCGTCCGGAACAGGTCCGGGAAGGCGCGCCCGATGGCGAGCCGGTTCTCCAGCGCATAGCCGGCGCCGGAGGGAGCCTGGGTGCGGTCGTTCAGCACCCACCAGCGCCCGTCCGGTCCGCGTCCGAGATCGGCGGCGTAGATCTGGAGCTGCCCCGCGCCGGTCACTCCCTGCACTGGCCGCAGATAATCGGGGCTACCGGTGACGGCGGCGGCCGGCAGCGCACCGCCAGCGATCAGCCGGCCGGGTCCGTAGATGTCGCCGAGCACGGCATCGAGCAGTTGCGCGCGCTGCGCGACGCCGGCCGCGATCGTCTTCCATTCCTGCCCGGTGAGCACGAGCGGCGCATGGTTCAGCGGCCAGGCGCGCTCGCTGGCGAGCGGATCATTCTCGTCGAGATCGCCATGGACGCGATAGGAGACGCCGGTGTCGCGGACATGCCGGTCGGCGAGGCCGAAGCGCCGCTGCAACTCGTCGCTCGACAGCGCCGACCATTCGGCCAGAAACGGCTCCCATTGCGGCCGGATCGTGCCGTCCGGCGCCATCAGCTCGTCATAGGCGCCGGGCAGCGGCCGATAGCCCGAAAGCAGGGCATTGCGGCGCTCGTTGCGCACCCGTGTCGAGCTCGATCGGCCCTGGAGAGCCATCCTTGACCTCAAACCCCGATCGGCCGGCGCAGGTCGAGGGTCATCGGGAACTCCGGATTGCGCTCTTCTGCGGGAATCGCCAGCGGCCCCGGACTATGGCCGATCGCCTCGAAGCGAGCCAGCCTTCTGGCTTCCGCCTCGTAGGAATTCACAGGAGGTGTCTCGTAATTGCGACCGCCGGGATGGGCGACATGATAGACGCAACCACCGAGCGAGCGGCCCACCCAGCTGTCGACGATGTCGAAGGTCAGCGGCGCATGCACCGGAATCGTCGGGTGCAGCCCCGAGGCCGGCTGCCAGGCCTTGAAGCGCAGGCCGGCGATGCTGACCCCGGCGGCGATCTCGCTCATCGGCAAGGCTCGGCCATTGCAGGTGATCACATGGCGGCCGGGGATGAGCCCGCTCGCCTTGAGCTGCAGACGTTCCACCGAGGAATCGACATAGCGCACCGTGCCGCCGATCGCGCCCTCTTCGCCCATGACATGCCAGGGTTCGAGCGCCTGGCGGAGTTCGAGCTCGACGCCGCCCTGGTTGACCTTGCCGAAGAAGGGGAAGCGGAACTCGTGCTGCGCCGCGAACCAGGCCGGGTCGAAGCGGTAGCCGGCCCGCTCCAGATCGGCGAGCACGTCGCGGAAATCCTGCCAGACGAGCTCGGGCAGCATGAAGCGGTCGTGCAGGCTCGTGCCCCAGCGGGTGAGCTTGCCGATCTGCGGCTCGCGCCAGAACCAGGCGATCAGCGCCCGGATCAGCAATTGCTGCGCCAGCGACATCCGCGCATCCGGCGGCATCTCGAAGGAGCGGAACTCGATCAATCCGAGCCGGCCGGTCGGGCCATCCGGCGAATAGAGCTTGTCGATGCAGATCTCGGTCCGGTGGGTGTTGCCGGAGACATCGACCAGCAGGTTGCGGTAGAGCCGGTCGACCAGCCAGAGCGGGATCGCCGGATCCTGCGGGCCGGGCGTCTGCGCCAACGCGATCTCGAGTTCGTAGAGCTGGTCGTGCCGGGCCTCGTCGATGCGCGGGGCCTGGCTGGTCGGGCCGATGAACAGGCCGGAGAACAGATAGGACAGCGCGGGGTGGCGCTGCCAGTAGAGCACGATGCTCTTGAGCAGGTCGGGCCGGCGCAGGAACGGGCTGTCGGCCGGGGTGATGCCGCCGAGCACGACATGGTTGCCGCCGCCGGTGCCGGTATGGCGGCCGTCGACCATGAACTTCTCGGCGCAGAGCCGCGACTGGCGCGCTTCCTCATAGACGCCGCGCGTGATCGAAACCGCCTGCGCCCAGCTCTTCGCCGGGTGGATGTTGACCTCGATCACGCCGGGGTCGGGCGTGACCTTGATGACGTTGAGGCGCGAGTCCTGCGGCGGCGAATAGCCCTCGATATGCACCGGCTGACCCGTCTCTTCCGCGGTCGCCTCGATGCTGGCGATCAGGTCGAGATAATCCTCCAGCCGCTCGACCGGCGGCAGGAAGACGCAGAGCACGCCGTCGCGCACCTCGATGCTGAGCGCTGTGCGCACCGACTCGGCGCCGAGTTCCTGCTCGACGATGTCCTGGCGCGGGGTCTGGGGCTCGCTGCTTCCGGCCGGCCGCGTCGGCTGGATCGGCCCGTCGAAGCCTGGCGGCGGATCGGCGGCGCGCGGTGCGCCAGGTGAGCCGGCCGTGGCGGGTGGCAGCGGTCCGCGCGGCTCCAGCGGGTCCTGCGGGTGGATATGCGGATAGGCCTTTTCCGGGACATGCGGCAATGATCCCAGCGGCAGACGATAGCCGACCGGTGAATCGCCGGGCACCAGGAAGAGCTTGCCGCGCCGGAGCTTCCATTTCTCCGAGCGCCAGCGCCGGTCTTCCGCCGCTGCCTGCCAGCGCTGGACCGGGATGACATAGCCGCTCGGCTTGCCGAGCCCGCGTTCGAAGACGCGGACCATGCGGGCGCGCTCCTCGGGGTCGGACAGCTTCGGGTCGAGCGGGTCGACATTCTCGGGCAGCTGGCCTTCCTTCACCAGCCAGTGGCCGGTGTCCTCATAGGCCGGCAGCACATAATCCGCGCCGAGGCCGAGCCGCTCGGACAGGCCCGCAGCGAGCGTCTCGACCGCAGCCGGGCTCGGCACGACCTCGTGCTCACGATCACCGCCGGTCTTGGCGCCGGGCTCGCGCGCGATCAGCGCAGCGTTGCGCCAGATCGGCTCGCCATCCTCGCGCCAGTAGAGTGCGAAGGCCCAGCGCGGCAGGCTCTCGCCCGGATACCATTTGCCCTGGCCGTAATGCAGCATGCCGCCCGGCGCGAAACGCTCGCGCAGGCGCCGGATCAGCACGTCGGCGCGCTCGCGCTTGGTCGGGCCGACAGCCGCGGTGTTCCATTCCTCGCCGGTCTGGTCGTCGATCGAGACGAAGGTCGGCTCGCCGCCCATGGTGAGCCGGACATCCTGCGCCTGCAGGTCGGCCTCGACCGTCTCGCCGAGGCGATCGAGCTCGAGCCAGGATTCGTCCGAGAAGGGCAGGGTGATGCGGGGCACCTCATGCACGCGCGTGACGCGCATGTCGAAGGCGAACTGCGTCTCGGCATAGCTCGCGACCCCGCTGACCGGCGCGGCGGAGCGATAATGCGGCGTCGCTGCCAGCGGCAGATGGCCCTCGCCGGTAAGCAGGCCGGAGGTCGGGTCCATCCCGATCCAACCGGCACCGGGAAGATAGACCTCGGCCCAGGCGTGCAGGTCGGTGAAGTCCTTGTCGGTGCCGCGCGGGCCTTCGAGCGGATCGATGTCCGCCTTCATCTGGATCAGGTAGCCGGAGACGAAGCGGGCGGCGAGGCCGAGATGGCGCAGGATCTGGACCAGTAGCCAGGAGGTGTCGCGGCAGGAGCCGGACCTGATCGCCAGCGTCTGCTCCGGCTCCTGGACGCCGGCCTCCATGCGGATGCCATAGGCGATCATCCGCTGCAGGCGGGCATTGAGGTCGACAACGAAGTTGACGGTGTTGGTCTTTTCGCGTGGGACCGTCGCCATGAACTCGCTCAGCAGCGGCCCGGCCGGCTCCGTGACGAGATAGGGCGCGAGCTCGTCGCGCAGTTCCTCGGGATAGGCGAACGGAAATTCCTCGGCCTCGGCCGCGACGAAGAAGTCGAACGGATTGATGATCGAGAGCTCGGTGACGAGATCGACCTCGATGCGGAACTCGGTCACCGGCTCCGGGAAGACATAGCGCGCCAGCCAGTTACCGTTCGGGTCCTGTTGCCAGTTCACGAAGTGCTGCGCCGGCGTGACCTTGAGCGAGTAGCTCTTCACCGCCGAGCGGCAATGCGGCGCTGGTCTCAGGCGGATGATCTGCGGCCCGAGCGTGACCGGCCGGTCATAGCGGTAATGGGTGACGTGATGCAGTGCAGCGATGATGGCCAAGAGCGAGCGCCTGCTTTGCTTCGAAGCCGGCCGGAGCGGCCGGACCCTGTCACGATAGCGGCAGGAGACGCCGGAGCAAGCAGGTTCGTGCGCAGGAATGCGCCGGCAATTCAGGCTGTTGCGCAAGAAGCGTGCATGCTGCGCGGTATCGTTCGAACTCTGCTTTGGCCCTGCTGGACATCGGACACGATCTGGCCACAGAGTGCGCGCCAACGGGCGCCCGGGAGCGCTCGCAGACAGCACAATGGGGATTTTCCATGCGTCATGTTGCGAAATTGATGGCGGCTTCCGCTTTCGCCGCTCTGCTGGCGACGACCGCCCAGGCCCAGACGCCCAAAGACACCATCGTCATGGCCAAGCAGATCGACGACATCATCACGCTCGATCCGGCCGAGGCCTTCGAATTCTCCGGCGTCGAGGTCGGCGCCAATGTCTATGACAAGCTGATCGGCGTCGATCTCAAGAACAACAACGCCCTGATCGGCGAGCTCGCCCAGAGCTGGACGGTCAGCCCTGACAATCTGACCTACACCTTCAAGCTCCGCCCGGGCGTCAAGTTCCACTCCGGCAATCCGCTCACCGCCGCCGACGTGGTCTATTCCTTCCAGCGCGCGGTGACGCTGAACAAGTCGCCGGGCTTCATCCTCACCCAGTTCGGCCTGAACAAGGACACCGTGCTGGAGAAGGTCAAGGCCACCGACGACCAGACCGTAACGGTCACCGTCTCCAAGCCCTTCGCGCCGACCTTCTTCCTGAACTGCCTGACCTCGGGCGTCGCTGCGGTGGTCGACTCCAAGCTGGTCAAGGCCAATGAGAAGGATGGCGACTGGGGCAATGGCTGGCTGAAGCTGAACTCGGCCGGCTCGGGCGCCTACAAGGTCCGCGTCTATCGCCCGAACGAGCAATATGCGCTCGACGCCAATGAAGCCTGGTACAAGGGCGCGCCCAAGACCAAGCGCGTCATCGTCCGCCATGTCGCCGAGCCGGCTTCGCAGCGCCTGCTGCTGGAGAAGGGCGACATCGATATCGCCCGCAACCTCTCCAAGGACCAGCTCGCCGCGGTCAAGAGCAACGCCAATGTCGAGATCGTCCAGGGCGACAAGGGCTACATCCTCTATCTCGGCCTGAACCAGAAGAATCCGAATCTCGCCAAGCCCGAGGTCCGCGAAGCCTTGAAGTGGCTGGTCGATTACGACTCGATCGAGCGCAACATCGTCGAAGGCACCTATAAGGGCCATGAGAGCTTCCTGCCCAAGGGCTTCCTCGGCGCGATCACCGACAGGCCCTACAAGCTCGATGTCGCCAAGGCCAAGGAACTGCTCGCCAAGGCCGGCCTGCCGAACGGCTTCACCGTCACGATGGACACCCGCTCGGTCAACCCGATCACCGACATCGCCCAGGCGGTCCAGTCGACCTGGGCCCAGGCCGGGATCAAGCTCGAGATCCTTCCGGGCGACGGCAAGCAGACGCTGACCAAGTACCGCGCCCGCACCCACGACATCTATATCGGCCAGTGGGGCCCGGACTATCTCGACCCGCACACCAATGCCGAGACCTTCGCCATCAACGAGGATAATGGCGAGGAGGCCAAGTCGAAGACGCTGGCCTGGCGCAATGCCTGGGACATCCCGGACATGACCAAGGTCACCCAGGCCAACGTCCTGGAGAGCGATGCGACCAAGCGCGCCTCCGTCTATGGCGAGCTGCAGCGCGACCACCAGAAGGTCTCGCCCTTCGTCATCATGTTCCAGCAGGTCGAGGTTTCGGCCGACCGCAAGGGCATTGCCGGCTGGGTGATCGGACCGACCTCCGACACCAATTTCTACGCTCCGATCACGAAGAACTGAGGCGTTTGCCCAGCGGAACCCGCCGTAGCCCATCATCAGGCTGCGGCGGGTTCTTGCCATTGGCGCCAGCGTAGTCTGGCCGACGCCCTCCAAGAACAAGAAGAACGGAGCCGACGATGGTTTCCATCACTGCACCGACCCCGCCCGCACCGCCGCCACGCGCCAAGAATGGTGTTGTTCGCTGGGCGAAGATCCTCGGCCGTGAGCTGACCACGGTCGCGATCACGATCTTCGGCCTGCTGCTGGTGACCTTCCTGATCGCGCGCGTCATGCCGATCGATCCCGTTTTGGCCGTGGTCGGCGATCGCGCTCCCGCCGACGTCTACGACAAGGCAAGGCTCGCGCTCGGCCTCGACAAGCCGTACTGGCAGCAATTCGCTACCTATATCGGCAAGGTCTTCACCGGCGATCTCGGCACCTCGGTGCTGACCGCGCAGAAGGTCACCGACGACATCAAGACCGTGTTCCCGGCGACGCTGGAGCTGGCGACGCTTGGCACCTTGATCGGCGTCGCGCTCGGCGTCCCGCTCGGCATCCTTGCCGCCGTCAACCAGGGTCGCTGGATCGACCAGATCGCCCGCGTGATCGGCCTGATCGGCTATTCGATCCCGGTGTTCTGGCTCGGCCTGATGGGGCTCCTGCTGTTCTATGCCAAGCTCGGCTGGGTCGCCGGTCCCGGGCGGCTCTCGGTCGCCTTCGAGGATTTCGTCACGCCGATCACCGGCATCGTCATGCTCGACGCGGCGATGCAGGGCGAATGGGAGGCGGTCCGTGACGCCTTCTGGCACCTGATCCTGCCGGCCTCCGTGCTCGGCCTGCTTTCCGTCGCCTATATCAGCCGCATGACCCGCAGCTTCATGATCACCGAGCTGCAGCAGCAATATGTCGTGGCGGCGCGGGTGAAGGGCCTGTCGGAATGGCGCGTCGTCTGTGGCCATGCGCTGGGCAACGCCCTCGTGCCGCTCGTCACCGTGATCGCGCTCTCCTACATGCATCTGCTCGAAGGCTCGGTGCTGACCGAGACGATCTTCGCCTGGCCGGGCCTCGGCCGCTATCTCACCAATGCGCTGCTCAACGCCGACATGAACGCGGTGCTCGGCGCCACGCTCGTCGTCGGCGCCGTCTTCATTGCGGTCAACCTGTTCTCCGACATCCTCGGCCGGCTGGCCGACCCGCGGGCGCGCTGAGGAGGATGGCCATGACCGATCACGCCACCGCCCCCGTCAGCTGGCATTCCTGGCTGACCACGACCTCGCCGGAATCGCGCCGGCAGGCCAAGCTCGGCCAGCTCTACCGGCAATGGCTCGCCTTCAAGAAGAACCCGGCTGCCGTGGTCGGCCTCGTGATCGTGCTGGCGCTGCTGCTGCTCGCGGCCTTCGCGCCGCTCATCGCGCAATACGATCCGCTTGCCCAGGCGCTCGACCAGCGCCTGCTGGCGCCCTCGGCCAAGCACTGGTTCGGCACCGACGCGCTCGGCCGCGACATCTTCAGCCGCATCGTCTACGGCACCCGCGTCACGCTGGTCATCGTCATGCTGGTGGTCATCACGGTCGGGCCGCTCGGCCTCCTGATCGGCTGCGCCGCCGGCTATTTCGGCGGCTGGGTCGACACCGTGCTGATGCGGATCACCGACGTCTTCCTCGCCTTCCCGCGCCTCGTGCTGGCGCTCGCCTTCGTCGCGGCGCTGGGGCCGGGTCTGGAGAACGCGGTCATCGCCATTGCCTTCACCGCCTGGCCACCTTACGCCCGCGTCGCCCGTGCTGAGACGATGATCATCCGCAATGCCGACTACATCTCGGCGATGCGCCTGCAGGGCGCGAGCCAGATGCGGATCGTGCTGAAGCATATCGTGCCGATGTGCGTGCCCTCGCTGATCGTGCGCACCACCTACGATATGGCCGGGATCATCATCATCGCCGCCGGCCTCGGCTTCCTCGGCCTTGGCGCCCAGCCGCCGATCCCGGAATGGGGCGCGATGATCTCGACCGGCCGCGAGCAGATCTTCGACCAATGGTGGGTCGCGACCTTCCCGGGCATCGCCATCTGCGTCGTCGCGCTCGGCTTCAACCTGCTCGGCGACGGGCTGCGCGACGTGCTGGATGCGAGGTGAGCGGCATGTCTGATCAAGCTCTGCTGACGCTCGACGATCTGCGCGTCGACTTCCACACCCCGACCGGCATCGTGAATGCCGTACGGGGCCTGTCCTTCACCCTCGGCCGAGAGCGGCTCGGCATCGTCGGCGAATCCGGCTCCGGCAAGTCGATGACCGGCCGTGCCATCCTCGACCTGATCCCGCATCCCGGCGTGGTCACGGCCAAGCGCATGGAGTTCCGCGGCAAGGACCTGACCTCGATGGACAGAGCGAGCCGCCGCAAGCTGCGCGGGCGCCACATCTCCATGGTGATGCAGGATCCGAAGTTCTCGCTGAACCCGGTCCAGACCGTCGGCGACCAGATCGCCGAGGCCTACCGCGTCCACCACAAGGCGAGCGCCCGCGAGGCGAAGGAGCGTAGCCTCACCATGCTCGAGGCCGTGCAGATCCGCGAGCCGGGGCGTGTCTACGATCTCTACCCGCACGAGGTCTCGGGCGGCATGGGCCAGCGCGTGATGATCGCGATGATGCTGATCGCTGAGCCCGAGATATTGATCGCCGACGAGCCGACTTCGGCGCTCGACGTCACCGTGCAATTGCAGGTGCTGAAGATCCTCGACGATCTCGTCACCAGCCGCGGCATGGGGCTGATCTTCATCAGCCACGACCTGCATCTGGTGAAGTCGTTCTGTGACCGCGTCATCGTCATGTATGGCGGCAAGGCGCTGGAGACGCTGCCGGCGGGCGAACTCGACAAGGCCCAGCATCCCTATACACGGGGCCTGCTCGGCTGCCTGCCCGATCTCGACCATCCGCGCGAGAAGCTCGCGACCCTCACCCGCGACCCGGCATGGCTGGCATGACAACTCAACACGCCATCTCCGTCGAGAAGCTCAACGTCTCCTTCGGCGATTCACATGTCGTGAAAGACCTCTCCTTCGCGGTCGCGCCGGGCGAAAGCTATGGCATCGTTGGCGAATCCGGCTCGGGCAAGTCGACCGTGCTGCGCGTGCTCGCCGGCCTCAATCGCGACTGGAGCGGCGAGGTCGACATCCTCGGCAAGCGCCAGCCAAAGATCCGCGACAAGGCCTTCTATCGCGCTGCCCAGATGGTCTTCCAGGACCCGTACGGCTCGTTGCATCCAAAGAAGACCGTCGACGACACCCTGGCGGAGCCGCTCGCCATCCATGGCGTCCGCGACGCCGAGGCGAAGATCAGCCGCGCCATGCAGGATGTCGGCCTGCCGACCTCCTTCCGCTTCCGCTATCCGCACCAGCTCTCAGGCGGCCAGCGTCAGCGCGTCGCCATCGCCCGCGCTCTGGTGCTGGAGCCGACGATCCTGCTGCTCGACGAGCCGACCTCGGCGCTCGACGTCTCGATCCAGGCCGAGGTGCTGAACCTGCTCCAGGCGCTACGGCACGAGCGCAAGCTCACTTATATCCTGGTCAGCCACGACCTTGCCGTGGTCGGTCATATGTGCGAGCGGCTCCTCGTCATGCAGTTCGGCCGCGGCGTTGAGGAGATGACGGCGGCAATGCTCGCCGCACGCATGCCTGAGACGGCCTATGCCCAGCAATTGCTCACAGCGAGCGAGGGTTTCCGGCGGGCGGGGTAGCGAGCCAGCGCGTCATGCTCGGGCTTGACCCGAGCATCTCAGGCCGAAGGAGGCGCCAATTGGTGCCATCTCGTCACGAGATTCTCGGGTCTGCGCTTCGCTCCTCCCGAGAATGACGGCATAGCAGCCCTGTTACCCAAAGCGTTTGGCAAGCTGCGCCCTTGGTCGCATTGTCGTCGCAGGATTCGGTTCGACTGGCGCGCTTTCCGATCGACCGGAATGGATCGATCGACGAGAATTCGCGCCGACCTCGTGTCGGCCGATCAGGAGTATGCCGCCATGGACGCAATTGCCGAACGCCTGCTGAAGCCGGAGGCTGCGCCGGAGCGCACGCCGGTCCCGCCCTTCGACCTGGTGATCTTTGGCGCCGGCGGCGACCTTGCGCTGCGCAAGCTCTTCCCGGCGCTGGCCCAGCGCAATGAGGAGGGCGTGCTGCCGGAGGAGAGCCGCATCCTCGGCATCGTCCGCAAGCAGGAGGATGTCGAGGGCATCCCCAACGAGATCGCCAGCAAGCTCGCCGCCGCCGGCCTGTCGCAGGACCGCATCGCCGCCTTCCGGCGCCGCCTGACCATGGTGCTGCTCGACGCGGTCAAGCCCGAGACTTATGGTGCGCTGAAGGAAGCGCTCGGCGACTCCCAGCGCGTGCGCTCCTTCTATCTCTCGACGCCGCCTGATCTCTTCATCCCGATCTGCGAGAACCTGGCGAACTCCGGCATCCTGACGCCGACCTCGCGGGTGATCCTGGAGAAGCCGCTCGGGCGCGATCTCGCCTCGGCGCGCGAGATCAACGACGCCGTTGCCCGCATCCTGCCGGAGAGCCGGACCTACCGGATCGACCATTATCTCGGCAAGGAGACGGTGCAGAACCTCTTGGTGCTGCGCTTCGCCAACACGCTGTTCGAGCGCTCCTGGTCGAGCCGTGATATCGACAATGTCCAGATCACCGTGGCTGAGACGGTCGGGCTCGAATCCCGCGCCGGCTATTACGACAAGGCCGGCCATCTGCGCGACATGGTCCAGAACCATGTGCTGCAATTGCTCTGCCTGTTCGCGATCGAGCCGCCGAACCAGCTCGAGGCCGATGCTGTCCGCGACGAGAAGGTGAGGGTGCTCAAGGCGCTCAGGCCGATTGTCGGCCCCGATGTCCAGCGCATGACCGTGCGTGGCCAGTACGGGCCGGGCGTCATCGACGGCCAGCGCGTCAAGGGCTACTCCGAGGAGCTCGGCCATCTCAGCGGGACGGAGACCTTCGTCGCGATCCGCTGCGAGCTCGACACCTGGCGTTGGGCCGGCGTGCCGATCTATCTGCGTACCGGCAAGCGCATGGCGCAGCGCTATTCCGAGATCGCGGTCACCTTCAAGCCGGTGCCGCATTCGATCTTCGGCCGCGCCCCGGGCTGTGAGGAACTCTACGCCAATCGCCTCGTCATCCGGCTCCAGCCCAATGACGGCGTGCAATTGCAGCTGATGATGAAGGTGCCGGGCTCCGGCAAGCTCAAGGTCGTGCCGCGCCAGCTCGATTTGCGCTACGAGACCGCCTTCGACGTGCGCACGCCCGATGCCTATGAGCGGTTGCTGACCGATGTGATCCGCGGCGACCAGACCCTGTTCATGCGCCGCGACGAGGTCGAGCAGGCCTGGAGCTGGATCGACCCGATCCTTGCCGGCTGGCAGGAATACTACCCGCAGCCGCATCGCTATGCCGCCGGCTCCTGGGGGCCGTCGCAGGCGATCGGACTGATCGAGCGTGAGAGCCGCTCCTGGGCCGATCCGGAGTTCGCGGAATGAGTGCGGCCGGCCCGCTGGTCCGCCATCGCTTCGAGACGCTGGCCGATGCCTCCGAGGCGCTGGCCGAGGCGGTCGCGGTCAGGCTGCGGGCGCTCGTCGCGGCGCAGGGCAGGGCGCTCATCGCCGTGCCGGGTGGCACCACGCCGGCACGTTTTCTCGCGGCGCTCGGCGCACACGACCTGCCGTGGGAGAGCATCACGCTGATGCCGACCGACGAGCGCTTCGTCGCGCCCGGCGACCAGGCCTCGAACGAGCGCATGATCCGCGCGGCCTTCGCGCCCTTGCGCGACGGGCGGAGCCCCTTCGTCTCCTTTCATAATGCAGGCGATGACCTCGCCGTCGCAGCCGCCAGCCTTGACCGCGTGCTGAAAGACCTGCCGCCGCTCGACATCGTCGTCAGTGGCATGGGTGCGGATGGGCATATCGCTTCGCTCTTTCCCGGCGAGACGGCGGCGCTGACCGCGCCCGCCTCCGTCCATGCGCTTGCCGCGAGCCCGCCTGATTTGCCGCCGCGGCTCTCGCTGTCGCCGGCTCGGTTGCAGGGCGCCGGCCATGTCGCCCTGCTGATCTCCGGGCAGGAGAAGGAGCGCGTGCTGGCTTCTGCGGTCGAGATGCCAGCGGCGTTTCCGGTCGGCCTGCTGCTCGCCCGCCCGCAGGGGCTCGACGTCTACTGGGCCAAGGCGTAAGCGAGGCGCGAAAGGAATTCTACCGATGTCGATTGCCCCCGAGATTGCCCGCCTCAAGGCTTGCGGCGTCGTCCCTGTCGTCGTCATCGACGAGGCCGAGATCGCTGTGCCGCTGGCGGAAGCCCTGCTCGCCGGCGGCATCGACGTGATCGAGATCACCTTGCGCCGCCCCGCCGCGATGGCGGCGCTCGAGGTCGTGGCGAAGAAGGTGCCCGGCATCCTGCCGGTCGCCGGCACGGTGGTGACCCCCGCCCAGGCGGCCGAAGTCCATGATGCCGGTGCGCTCGCCGTGGTTAGCCCCGGCTTCACCGAGAGCGTCGACGAGGCGATGCGCAAGACCGGCCTGCCCTGGCTGCCGGGTGTCGCCACCGCCTCGGACTGCATGCGCGCTGTCTCCGCCGGCCGCCTGACCTGCAAGTTCTTCCCGGCCGAGCAGGCCGGCGGCGTCGCCGGCCTCAAGGCGCTGTCCGGTCCGTTCCCGCAGATGCAGTTCTGTCCGACCGGCGGCGTCTCGCTCGCCAATCTCGGCAGTTACCTCGCCCTGCCGCAGGTGATCTGCGTCGGCGGCTCCTGGCTCGTCCCGGCCGACGCGGTGAAGAACCGCGACTGGGCGCAGGTGACGAGGCTGTCGAAGGAAGCGCGCGAGAAGGTCGCCGAGCTGCGCGGCTAGTCCGCGCTACGAACCCCGCTCCAGGCCAGCTCCTGCGCGTAGGTGCGGATGTCGGCCGGCCAGCCCGCCGCCTGCCGGAAGAAGCCGATCTCGTCATTGGCGAAGAGCGCGCGCGTCGCCTCCTCGAAACCCCCGAGGTTGCCGGCGAGCGCACTCATGAAGCGATAGGCGGTCTCGCGGGCGATGCGACCTTGCGTTTCGCCGCGATCGCCGCGCCGCGCTTCGTCGATCAGCCGCCGTAGCGCCTGCGAGGCGCCGCCCGGCTGCGCCGACAGCCACTCCCAATGCCGCGGCAGCAATGTCACCTCGCGCGCGACGACGCCGAGCTTAGGCCGCCCACGCCCGCGGGCTTCGCCGCTGAGGCGCGCGACGATCTCGGCCGGCGTGCCGCGCAGGTCGAGATCGACCACCCGGCCGCTCGCGTCGTCGAAGGTCAGCAGCGCGGCTTCGGGGCGTTCGGCGAGGTGCTGCTGCACGGCGACTGCCACATCGGCCAGTCGGCCGCGGGCCAGGATGGTGTTGCCGTCGAAGGCGGTGGAAAGACGGTCGGCGTCGGACATAGTCGGGTTTCCTGTGATGCCATAAAATACCCGGATAAAAATACTTGAGTCAATATTGCCCGGGTGATATTTGCCGCGCCTCACACAAGGAGGACGCGATGCGTCACGAGGACAGGAGGGCCGTCGTTACGGCCTATAAGGAGCGCAAGGTCGTGGCCGGCATCTATCTGGTGCGTTGCCTTGCGAGCGGCGAACGCTGGGCCGGGCAGGCGCCGGATCTCTCGACCATCCAGAACCGTGTCTGGTTCACGCTGCGCCATGGCAGCCATCGCCAGCGCAGCCTGCAGGCGGCCTGGAACGCCCATGGCGAGGATGGATTCGCCTTCGAGGAACTCGAGCGGCTCGACGAGAAGGCGCTGGAGGCCGGCCGCGAGCGCGTGATGAAGGCACGGCTGGCGCACTGGTGCGCGGAAATGGCAGCGGAGGCGGTGTGAATCACCACCGTCACGGCCGAGGGTCTTGCGGGCCGGGTCGTGATCGAAACGTACGCCGTTGCCGACGAGGAGCACGGTCAGCTGCCTCCAGGCCTGATGCGATACAGGATGAATCGGGAACTCGATGCGACCGGCTCCAGAAGCGGAGTGCGCAAGGCCTCGCCCCTGGGATTGATCAGAAGCAGATAATCGAAGTCGCGCCTCCAGTTCCTGACATAGGCGAGCTCCTCAGGAGGAGCGCCGCCATTCGCATAGGCGTGGAGCAAGCTCCAGGGGATCGCCGCGCCTTCGAGCAGTTTCAGGTGCTGGACTGATGGGTGGGGCCTGAGAGGCTGCTTGCCGGGGGAGGTGAAGAGCGTCGGCACGAATGCATCGCGCGTGTGCACCGCGAATGTCGCGGCATGATACATCGGATAGTCCTGGAGGTCGGAGGGAGGGTCCTCCTCCTGCCCGAGGCCAGCCGGAAGCAGGCGCGATCCAGGTGGCATGAGTTCGAAAGCCGCTATCAGAGCCCGATATTCGCTCCGGTAGCTCAACTGCACGAAGATCGCGAAGCCGGTATTGACCAGGCAGGCCAGGACGAGCGTTGCGCGGAAGATCTCGGCAGTTCGTTCGCGCGGGAAGCGGGCGCCAGTGAAGGCCGGCAGGATCAGCAGCGCTGCGAGCAGGACGCGGCCGTCGACGAAGGCCGTGTCGAAGAGCCTGAACGGCAACACCAGGAAAAGCAGTGCGAAGCCTGCAGCCAGCCATGGTCCGGGGCCGACCAGCCGAAGCCAGCCGCGCAGGAAGGCGAGACAGAGCGGAACCGCGAGGAGGAGCGTCGGAACCAGCGAGAATTCGCGGCTCCATCCGTTCAACATGCTCAGCCAGTAGAGTTTGGCGCCTGCCGACCAGATCGTGCCGGTGCCGCCGACCGCGCCCCCGCCGGCGCCGGCCAGGAGCGCAACCGCGATCGCCGGTGCCGCCATGCCGCCCCAGAGAATGGCAGTGCGGCGCGGCGACGGCAGGTCCTGCCTCAAGCGCCAGAGCTCGATCAAGCCGATGGCAAAACCGTAGATGCCCAGGGCGAAGAGGTGAGCGAAATAGAGGATCGCAACTGCAATCGCATGCACGGCGAGGCGCAGGCCAAGCGGGCGATTGGCGAGCCGCACCCAGATCGCTAGGGCGAAAAGCGCAAGGCCGAGGGCGAACTCGAAATTCACGAAGCCGAAGGCGAACGGCATCGCATAAAGCAGCAGGCAGGCGATGATACCGGCCGTCATCGTCCCGCCGCCGGCCGCAGCCGCGAGGGCGGCCGCGCCGCCGACGATCAGGATTTGCGAGACGAGGTAGAACAGCTTGGTCGCCGCTTCGACGCCGATCCAACGAGCCACAGGCGGAACGATGACGTCCATGGCGAGATTAGGATAGGGCGCCCAGGCAATCTGATAGAGCGGATGTTCCAGCGCTGTGTCTGCCCGGGCGAGGATCGACATGCGGGCAAGGTGGTTCGGGTAGTCCACCATCGCCGGGATGTCGACGAGCAGCACCGGCAGCAGGCAAAACAACGTCAGGAACGCCAATGCGCCCAGGTTCGCACGCGATGGCGACGCAGACGTCAAGCGAGAAAGGGCCGAAACGGCGGGGCCGGGCATATGCGCACGCTGAAATCGAGGAGGTGCGGGCCAGAATACGCCGGAACCGTATACATCTCGTTTGGCCGCTACCGCACGATTCCTCTCCGCTCGATCCCCTCCGGTCGAGCGGGCTCTAGCGCAACCGCTCGACCACCAGATCCGCGATCGCCAGCGAACTTGTCAGGCCGGGGCTTTCGATGCCGAGCAGGTTGACCAGCCCCGGCACGCCATGCACCGCCGGCCCGTCGATGCGGAAATCCACGATTGGCTCGGTCGGCCCATGCAGCTTCGGCCGGATGCCGGCATAGTCGGCGACGAGCGCGCCGTCGGGCAGGCCCGGCCAATAGGTCCGGATCGCCGCATAGAACTTCTCGGCGCGGGCGGGATCGACGACGAGGTCCTGATCGCTCTCGACCCACTCGACGTCCGGACCGAACTTGACCCGGCCTGCCATGTCGATGGTGGCGTGGATGCCCAGGCCCGCCGCTTCCGGCACCGGATAAACCAGATGCGAGAACGGCTGCTTGCCGAGTAGCGAGAAGTAGTTGCCCTTGGCGAAATACTGCTTGGGCACCTGCTCGGCCGGAAAGCCGTCGAGCTTGCCGAGCAGGCGCGGCGCATTATGCCCGGCCGCGTTCACCACGGTGTTCGCGGTATAGGTCGCAGGGTCCTCGCCGCCGAAGTCGACGCTGAAGCCGTCGGCCTCGCGGCGCCAGGCCAGGATCGGCGTGTTCAGTGCCAGCGAGCCGCCGGCCGCCTCGCACTCGCCGAGCAGCGACAGCATCAGCGCATGGCTGTCGACCGTGCCGGTCTCGGGCGAGAGCAGGGCGATCTCGCAGGCCACCTCCGGCTCCAGCGCCTTGGCGTCGGCGCCATCGAGCCAGCGCACCGAGGTCACGCCCGAGGCCTCGGCCCGGGCCGCGATTGTCTCCAGCGCCGGGCGCTGGCCCGCATGGGTGCCGACGATCAGTTTGCCGCAGGCCCTGTGCGGCAGGCCGCGCTCGCGCAGATAGGCGTAGAGGCGCTTGCGCCCCTCGACGCAGACCCGCGCCTTCAGCGAGCCCGGCGGATAGTAGATGCCGGCATGGATGACCTCGCTGTTGCGGGCCGAGGTCTGCGTGCCGATGCCGTCCGCAGCCTCGGCGATCACGACCTCGCGGCCGGCGAGCGCAAGCGCACGCGCCGTCGCGAGGCCGACGACGCCGGCCCCGATTACCAGGCAGTCGATGTCGCTCATGCAGCGCGCTGCGGCATCGCCATTTCGACTAGGCTCGCCCAGTAGGTCATGCCGACCGGGATCGCCTTGTCGTTGAACTCATAGGAAGGGTGGTGCAGTCCGGCGGAATCGCCATTGCCCATGAAGATATAGGCGCCCGGGCGCTCCTCCAGCATGAAGGAGAAGTCCTCCGAGCCCATGGTCGGCGGCACGGTGGTGTCGATAGCCTCCTTGCCGAAGGTGCTCTTGGTGGCGCTGGTGACGAAGTCGGTCTGGCCGGCATGGTTGAAGGTGACCGGGTAGCCGCGATCATATTCGAGCGTATAGGTCAGGCCGAAGGCCTGTGTCGTGCCGGCGACGATCTCGCGCAGGCGCTTCTCGGCGAGGTCGCGCATCTCGGTCGAGAGCGTACGCACCGTGCCCTTGATCTCGACATGCTGCGGGATGACGTTGAAGGCCGTGCCCGCCTGCAGCGCCGTCACCGAGACGACGAGGGAATCGAGCGGATCGGCATTGCGCGAGGCGATGGTCTGCAGCGAGGTGACGAGCTGGCAGGCCGCGACCAGCGGATCGATCGTCTCGTTCGGCTTGGCGGCATGGCCGCCGCGGCCTTCGAGCTTGAGCAGGAACTTGTCGGCTGCCGCCATCATCGGCCCCTTGCGAATGGCGAACTGGCCGATCGGCAGGCCCGGCATGTTGTGCAGGCCATAAACCTCCTGCACGCCGAAGCGCTCCATCATGCCGTCGGCGCACATCTCGCGGCCGCCGCCGCCGCCTTCTTCGGCCGGCTGGAAGATCACGATCGCGGTCCCGTCGAAGTCGCGGGTGTCGGCCAGGTACTTGGCGGCCCCTAACAGCATGGCGGTGTGGCCGTCATGGCCGCAGGCGTGCATCTTGCCCGCAACGGTCGAACGGTGCTCGAGATTGGTCTCCTCGTGGATCGGCAGCGCGTCCATGTCGGCGCGCAGGCCGATGACCTTGCCCGAACCCTGGCCCTTGCCCTTGATCACGCCGACGACGCCGGTGCGCCCGATGCCGGTCACGACCTCGTCGACGCCCCATTCCATCAGCTTGTCGGCGACGATGCCGGCGGTACGCTGCACGTCGAAGAGCAGCTCGGGATGGCGGTGGAAATCGCGGCGGATCGCGCTGATCTCGGGTTCGATCGCGGCGATGAGATCGGATTTGGGCATTGTGTCCTCGGCAGGTCGCGGCTTTGCAACAAACGGGTTTGGCAGAAAACGGGTTGCCAGCCGCGCAAGCTAGCGCGGAGCCGGGCGTCCTGTCCAAGCCGATTGCGGCATAAGGGGGCGGAGGCTGGCGAATGCGTCGCATCCTCCTGTCCACATCGCCGCGAAAGGGTTAAGAGCGGCGATCCCGACCTGACGAGTGCTGCGATGTCCGAGGCCAACACCATCCGCGATGTCACGATCCCGGAACTGCCGAACCATTACCGTGGCAAGGTCCGCGAGAATTACGACCTGCCTGATGGGCGCCGGATCATCATCGCGACCGACCGGCTCAGCGCCTTCGACCGCGCCATCGCCTGCATCCCGTTCAAGGGCCAGGTGCTGACGCAGACGGCGCGCTTCTGCTTCGAGCAGACGGCGGACATCTGCCCGAACCACGTCCTCGATTACCCCGATCCCAATGTCGTGGTCGGGCAACGGCTCGACATCCTGCCGGTCGAGATCGTGGTGCGCGGCTATCTCGCCGGCACGACCGGCACCTCGATCCTGACCATGTACAAGCAGGGCAGGCGCGAGATGTACGGCGCCCGCTTCCCCGATGGCTTGCGCGACAACGAGGCGCTGCCGCAGGCGATCATCACCCCGACCAGCAAGGCCTTCGACGGCGGCCATGACGAGCCGCTCTCACCCGCCGAGATCCTGGAGCAGGGGCTGCTGACCAAGGCGCAGTGGGAGACGCTGTCGGGCTATGCGCTGGCGCTGTTCGCGCGCGGCCAGAAGCTTGCCGCCGAGCGCGGGCTGATACTCGCCGATACGAAGTACGAGTTCGGTACCGATGCCGAGGGCAGGATCATCCTGGCCGACGAGATCCACACCCCCGATTCGAGCCGCTACTGGTTCGCCGGCAGCTATCCCGAGCGCTTCGCCAAGGGCGAGAAGCCGGAGAGCTTCGACAAGGACTTCGTGCGCAACTGGGTGGCTGCGCGCTGCGACCCCTATAACGAGCCGATCCCGGAGATCCCGGACGAGCTGATCGAGCAGACCTCGCAGGTCTATATCCGGGCCTTCGAGACGATCACCGGCCAGACCTTCACGCCGCCGGCGGCTGATGTGGCGCCGCTGGAGCGGATCAGGCGGAATCTGGCGCGCTATTTCTGACCTGATGAGGGCTGAGGTCCGGACGCCGGCGAAGCGCTATCGCCGGGCCGGGTCCGTTGCGGGAAAGCGTCAGAAATCCATGCCACCCATGCCGCCGCCACCCATCGGAGGCATCGGAGCGTCTTTCTTCGGTGCCTCGACGATCAGGGCCTCGGTGGTGATCAGCAGGCCGGCGATCGAAGCCGCATCCTGGAGTGCGGTGCGCACCACCTTGGCGGGATCGATCACACCGTTCGCGACGAGATCCTGATATTTGCCGGTCTGGGCGTTGTAGCCATAGGCGTAGTCCTTCGACTCCAGCAGCTTGCCGACCACGACCGCGCCGTCCTCGCCGGCGTTCTCGATGATCTGCTTGGCCGGAGCCAGGAGCGCGCGCCGCACGATCTCGACGCCGGTCCGCTGGTCGGCATTGGCCGGCTTGACGTCGACGAGCGCCTTCAGCGCCCTGAGCAGGGCGACGCCGCCGCCCGGCAGGGTGCCTTCCTCCACCGCAGCGCGGGTGGCATGCATGGCATCGTCGACGCGGTCCTTTCTCTCCTTGACCTCGACCTCGGTCGCGCCGCCGACGCGGATGACCGCGACGCCGCCGGCGAGCTTGGCCAGGCGTTCCTGGAGCTTCTCACGGTCGTAGTCCGAGGTGGTGTCCTCGATCTGCGCCTTGATCTGCGCGACCCGAGCCTGGATCTGCTTCTTCGACCCGGCGCCGTCGACGATGGTGGTGTGCTCCTTGTCGATCATGACCTTCTTCGCGCGGCCGAGCATATCGAGCGTAACGGTCTCGAGCTTGATGCCGAGATCCTCGCTGATGGCCGTGCCACCAGTCAGGATCGCGAGGTCCTCGAGCATGGCCTTGCGGCGGTCGCCGAAGCCAGGAGCCTTGACGGCCGCAATTTTGAGGCCGCTACGAAGCTTGTTGACGACGAGCGTGGCAAGAGCCTCGCCCTCGACGTCCTCGGCGATGATCAGCAGCGGCTTGCCGGTCTGCACCACGGCTTCGAGGATCGGCAGCATCGCCTGCAGCGACGACAGCTTCTTCTCGTGAACCAGGATATAGGCGTCCTCCAGCTCGGCCCGCATTTTTTCGGCGTCGGTGATGAAGTAGGGCGAGAGATAGCCGCGATCGAACTGCATGCCCTCGACGACGTCGAGCTCGATGGCCAGCGATTTCGCCTCCTCGACGGTGATGACGCCCTCGTTGCCGACTTTCTTCATTGCAGCAGCGATCATCTGCCCGATCTCGGTGTCACCATTGGCCGAGATCGTGCCGACCTGCGCGACTTCCGCGTTCGAGGTGACCTTCTTCGCGTTCTTCTTGAGGTCCGCCACCGCGGCCTCTACCGCCATGTCGATGCCGCGCTTCAGGTCCATCGGGTTCATGCCGGCGGCGACGGCCTTGGCGCCCTCGCGGACGATCGCATGGGCAAGCACGGTCGCGGTGGTAGTGCCGTCACCGGCGGCGTCATGCTGCTTCGAGGCGACTTCGCGCACCATCTGGGCGCCCATGTTCTCGAACTTGTCGGAAAGCTCGATCTCCCTGGCGACGGCGACGCCGTCCTTGGTGATGCGCGGCGCGCCGAACGACTTCTCGATCACGACGTTGCGGCCCTTGGGACCGAGCGTGACCTTGACCGCGTTGGCGAGGATCTCGACGCCGCGCAGCATCTTCTCGCGGGCTTCCGACGAAAATCGCAGTTCCTTGGCAGCCATGATCCGATCCTCCTGGTCGTCCTTGGATGGCGCAGCATTCGTTCAGGGTTGAGTCCCGGAACCAGTTGTCTAGCGTCGTCGGGGCGGTGTCAGCGTTCCTGGTCTCCCTGCCGTCAGTCCGCTTGCGCACCCGAACACATGGTTCCCGACATGCGCACAAGCGCCCCGAGGAGCTGCTCCCGGGGGAGTATGCGGCTTGCCGCCGCTCAGGCCCGGAAGAGTGATGGTGCTCGTCTCAGTAAAGTGCTAAGATACTGGAAATACTACGAAACGGCAACGATACACGTTGCCGCCCCGTCGACTTGGCGCCCGACCTTTCGCCAGTTGTCACGGAGCAGATAATGGCCTCTTCCGACTTCGCGCGCCAGCTCGCCGGCTATGGTCTGACCACCGCCGATATCCTCTACCGCCTGCCGGACCATCCTTCGATCCTGCAGGAATATATCTGGCAGGATTACGATCTGGCGCCGTCCTTCCCGGAATTGAAGCGCTTCCTCGCCTTCTGGCAGAGGTCGCTCGAAGGCAAGCTCTTCCGCGTCACCGTGAGTCATCGCGGCCTGATCGGCCCGGCGGACCTGCGGACGGTTTCCGGCGAGTTCAGGCTGCAGTGACGGGCGCGTGCCGGCTTCGCACAGGCGAAGTCGGCACGCGCCCGAAGCGCCTCACTCCGGCTGGATGCCGGCCGCCTTGACGATATCGGCCCATTTCTTGATCTCGACCGGCACGAAGGCCTTGAGTTCGTCCGGTGTGCTCGTTTCCGGCTCGATGCCGGCTGCGAGCAGCCGCTCCTGCGTCGTCTTGTCGTTGAGTGCGGCGACGAAGGCCTGGTTGAGCTTGTCGACAACCGCACGCGGCGTCTTTGCCGGGGCGAAGGCGGCGAACCAGGCTGCGAGGTCGTAGCTGGCGACTCCGGCCTCCACCATGGTCGGCAGGTCAGGCGCGAGCGCGCTACGCTTCGCGGTCGAGACGGCGAGCCCGTTGACCTTGCCCGCCTTGATCTGCGGCAGCGTCGTCGAGATGTCGGCGAAGACGATCGATATCTGGCCGCCGAGCAGATCGGTGATCGCCTGCGGGTTGCTGCGATAGGGCACATAGGTGAGGTCGAGCCCGGCGAGCGATTTCAGCATCTCGCCGGCGATGCGCGACGAGCTCGAGCCGGCGCCGAAGGTGAGCTTGCCCGGATTGGCTTTGGCGTAGGCGACGAGTTCGCTCACCGACTTGGCCGGAACGGACTGATGCGTCGCCAATGCCAGCGTGATCGTGCCGAGCTTGCCGACCGGCTCGAAATCCTTGACCGCGTCATAGGGTACGTTCTTGAGCAGGCTCTGATTGGCGCCGTGCGTGGTGTTGGTGGTGATCAGCAGGGTGTGGCCGTCGGGATCGGCCCGCACGACGTTCTGCGCGGCGATGATGCCGCTGGCGCCGGGGAGGTTCTCGACCACGATCGGCTTGCCGAGGCTCCTCGATAGGTGCTCGCCGAGGATGCGCGCCAGCGCGTCGGTTGCGCTGCCGGCGGCGAAGGGCACCACGAACCGGATGTTCTTGGCTGGGAAGTCCTGCGCCGCGGCCGGCAGGGCAAGGCCTGCCGCGAGTGCTGTGACCGTCGAGAGCAGCCAACGCCTCGTCTTCATCATCGTCTCCTCCATTGTCGTGATCATTGTCCGCTTCGCGCGGAGTTCTTCAGTCGTCGGGCAGATCAGTCGTCGGGAATGTCGAGGTCGAGCAGGGCAGAGCTCAGGCTCTTGCCGTGGGTATCGAGGATGAGGGAGCGGGTGACGCCGCCGCCGAGCGCCTGGCGCATGACGAAGTTGAGCGCGCCCAGGCTCGGCACCTCGTAGCGCGTGATTTTGCCGGCGACGAGCGCGCCGAAATGCGCGCCGACGCGCTCGGCCGTGACTTCGCGCGCCAGCCGCGGATAATCGGCGGGATCGAAAGCGATCAGCGCAATGCTGGAGGTGTTGCCCTTGTCCCCGGTGCGGGCATGGGCGATCTGGCGCAGCTTCATCTCAGCTCTCCAGAATGTGCACTGTCGGCGCGACCTGCTCGCGCGGAAGATAGGTCGAGAGCACGCCGAGCACCTCGCGCACCGAGGTCGTGACACCGCCGCCCCCGGCCGGACCATTGGTGTATAGCGTCTCGACCTCGCGGCCGATGCGCTCGGCCTCGGCTCGGTTTGCGGTGCGGCCGGCGATGCGGGCCCGAACCTCATAGGGCTCCTGGCCGCCGCGGGCCGACAGCGTCTCGCCATGCAGGGCGTTCACGCCGATCAGGTCGAAGCGCAGCTCGCTGGTGGCGACGCCGGTCAACGCCAGCCGCTCGCGCACGATCGCGAGCGCGATTTCTCCGCGCGCCCTTGCGCCCGGACCGGCATAGGAGATCTGGCCTTCGCCGGTGAAGCCTTCCGCGATGCCGAGAGAGACCTTGAGCTGCTCCGGCCGAGCCCGGCCGCTCGCGCCCTCGATGCGCACCCGGTCCGGCCCGATTTGCGTGACGCGGGCCTGCGAGAAATCGGCGGTGACATCGGGCGTGAGATAACGGGCCGGGTCGTGCAGCTCGTAGAGGATCTGCTCCTTGCAGGTCGCCGTCGTGACCTGGCCGCCCGAGCCCTCGACCTTGGTGACGACGACGCTACCATCCTCCGAGGCCTCGCCGATCGGGAAGCCAAGGCGTGCGAGGCCGGCGACATCCTTGAAGCCGGGATCGGCGAAATAGCCGCCGGTCACCTGTCCGGCGCATTCGAGCAGATGACCGATCAGCGTCGCCTGGCCAAGCCGGCGCCAGTCATCGAAGGACCAGCCGAACTCATGGACGAGCGGTCCGACGAAGAGGGAGGGATCGGCGGCGCGGCCAGTGATGACGATGTCCGCGCCCGCGGCCAATGCCGCGGCGATCGGCTCTGCGCCGATATAGGCGTTGGCCGAGACGAGACTGTCGCCGAGCGCGGAAATCGGACTGCCGCTCTCTTCAATCGCGAGTTCGCTGCCTGCGATGGCCGCAACCACGTCGTCGCCGGTCACGGCGGCGATCCTGAGACCAGGAAAGCCGAGTTCACGGGCGATGCTGGCGGCCTGTTCGGCGGCGGCCAGCGGATTGGCCGCTCCCATATTGGTCACGATGCGTGTGCCGGCGCGCCGGCAGGGTGCCAGAACGGCTCTGAGCCGCTCGCCGAGCAAGGGGTCGAAGCCACCAGCCGGGTTCTTGCGGCGCGCCTGCTGGGCCAGGGCGATGGTGCGCTCGGCAAGGCATTCGAAGATCAGGTAGTCGAGCGCGCCTTTTTCAGCGAGTTCGAGCGCCGGCTCGATCCTGTCGCCCGCATACCCCGCGCCTGCTCCGATCCGCACCGTTTTCATGCGTCCTCCCGTGCTGACATCAGGAGCAGAGTCGAATTGATTAAACAATTGAAATTATTGGATATCAGTAATAGTCATAAGTTATGAATCTCGATGTCGGGCAGCTGCGAGCCTTCGTGACGATCGCCCATAGCGGCAGCTTCACCCGCGCGGCGGCGAGCCTGAACCTGTCGCAGCCGGCACTCACCGTTCAGATCCGGAAACTCGAAGAAGCGCTGGGCGTACGCCTGTTCGATCGCAACACCCGTGTGGTTGCGCTGACTCGCAACGGTGCCGAGCTCTTGCCGACGCTCGGCCGCATCCTGCGCGACCTCGACGGCGTTCTCGCCGAGACGCGCCAGCTCTCGACCATGCAGCGTGGTATCGTCAGGCTCGCCGTGCTGCCGTCCTTCGCCTCGGGCATGCTGCCGGAGATCATCGCCGATTTTCGCGCGAGCCATCCGGGCATCGGCTTTGTGGTCCGCGACGTGATCGCGAGCGGCGTCGCCGAGCTGGTTTCCAGCGGCGAAGCCGATCTCGGCTTGACCGGCGGCGCGGTCTCGAATGCCGACCTCGAAATCCTGCTGCGTGGTAGCGACCGGATGCACGCGGTCTATCCGGAAGACCACCCGCTTGCCTGCCTGACAAAGATCGGGATCGCCGATCTGGCAAGGCATCCGCTCGTGCTGATGGATGCTGCGACCAGCGTCCGGCAGGTGGTCGATCGGGCCTTCGCCGAAGCCGGCACGGTGCCGCTCGTCGGCGCCGAGGTGACCTACATGTCGAGTGCCGTCGGCATGGTGCGCGCCGGTTTGGGCGTCGCCATCCTGCCGGGGGCGGCCATGGAAGTCCGGGCCGAGCGTAGCCTGCGCTCGCAGCGGATCGAGGGCGATGGCTTCGTCCGCACGATTGCGGTGGTGAAGCGTCGCGGTCGGACCCTGCCGCCGGCGAGCGAGCGCTTCCTGGCCGAGCTTAAGCGAATGCTCGCAGCCGAGGCATGAGCTCTGCGCCGAGCGGCGGCCGCCTTGGAACAGCCGCAGTGCGCGCGCGTTGATGGTAAACCATCTTTGTCGCCGAGGGAGGCCGCCATGCGCCGCCTGATCGTTCTCGCCGCTTCTATCGTCCCCTTGCTGGCGTTCGCCGCCAATGACGTCTCGGCGCAGATCAGCGGCAGTGCCTTCCGGGGAGGCGGTGTCCGTGCGGGCGGCGCCCTCAGTGGAGGTGGGGCACTATCCGGCGGAGGCTTCCGCGGCGGCAATCGCGTCGGACTTGGCGGAGGCTTTGGCGGCTCTCGTGTCGGCCTCGGAGGAGGCTATGGCTATCGCGGTGGTTTCTATCGCGGCGGCGGTGCTGGCTGGGGCTATCGGCCCAATCGCTGGTATGGCGGCGGCTATTATGGGCGGCGCGGCTATTATGGCGGTGGCTGGGGATGGGGTGCCGGAGGCCTGGCGGCCGGTGCGATCCTCGGGGGCGCTGCGGCTTATCCCTACTATTACGGCACGCCCTATTATGAAGAGCCGCCCCCCTATTACCCCCGGCGATACTATGCCGAGACCTATCGGGCCCCGGCCTCTTCAGGCATCGGCAACTACTGCCAGACGCCTGTACGAACCTGCCAGCTGATCAATCCGGCCGATCTCGGCGCTGGCTGTTCCTGCCGTGTCGCGGGTGGACGGGCTCGCGGCAGCGTCGTCCCGTAGCTGAAGCGTGAAGCCGGAGGGGCGCCTTCGTCGGCGCTCCCGCGCAGGTCGGCTCAGAGCCCGAATTCCTGGCGCCAGCGCTCGATGTCGTCGAGCGCAACGTTCGAGCCGCATAGCACCAGCGCGACGCGCTCGCCCGGCTTGAACTGATCCTTGCGCGCCATGGCGGCGGCGACGGTGCAGGATGCGGCTGGCTCGAGCAGGACGCGCCCGTTCTGCAGCACCCAGACCAGTTCGCGCACCGCTTCGGCGTCGGGCACGACGATGATCTCCTCGAGGAACTGGCGCGCCGCCGCCATCGTCCGCTCGGTCGCGAAGGGGGCGCCGAGCGTGCGGGCGATCGAGGTCGGGCGGATCGGCACCGGCTTTCCGGCTGCGAGCGCCTGCGTCATCGTGGTGGCGCCCTCGGTCTCGACGCCATGGATGCGTACCGCCGGATCGAGTCCCTTCAGCGCCGCACCGACGCCGGCCGAGAAGCCGCCGCCGCCGATCGAGATGAAGACATGATCGATCCGCCCGCCGGCATCGGCCGCAAGCTCCAGGCCGACCGTGCCATGGCCGGCGATGATGGCCGGATCGTCATAGGAATGGACATGGGTCATGCCCTTGCCCTCGTACTCTTCGGCCTTGGAGAAGGCGGCGAGCGCATCCTCGCAGAGCTCGACCTCGCCGCCCGCTTCCTCCGTCAGGCGGATGTTGAGCGGGGCGACGTTCTTCGGCATCAGCACCAGCGCCTTGATGCCGAGCATGCTGGCGACCAGCGAGACGGCGATGGCGTGGTTGCCGCCGGAGACGGTAACGACGCCGCGCGCCCGCTCGGCTTCGGAGAGGCCGAGCAGCTTGTTGTAGCAGCCGCGCACCTTGAACGAGCCGGCGAGCTGCAGGCTCTCGACCTTGACCACGGTCTCGACGCCGAGCCTGGCCGAGAGGCCGGCGCTCAGGAAGGTCGGGGTCCGCCTGACCTTGCCGGCGATACGGACGGCGGCGGCCTGGATGTCGGCGAGGGTGACGTCGAAGGACATGGCGGACTCACGGGATTCTTGCTTGGCCGGCACATGAGCGCGTCGGGCGCAGCCCGGTCAAGCGCGGAGAACCGATTGACGACAGGCAATGCCAGCGTAGCCTGCGGCACGCTTCCTGCCTGTCGGCCAGTTCATCGGAGATTTTTACCCGTGCGTTATTCCCCCAAGGAGATGCTGGCCAAGCTTGTGTCGTTCAACACCGAGTCCTGGCGCAGCAATCTCGAGCTGATCCATTTCTGCCGCGACTATCTCGCGGCGCACGGGGTCGAGAGCACGATCGTGCCGAGCCCGGACGGGGAGAAAGCTAATCTCTACGCGACCGTCGGACCCAAGGTCGAAGGTGGCATCGTCCTTTCCGGCCACACCGACGTCGTGCCGGTCGAGGGCCAGGACTGGAGTTCCGACCCGTGGACGCTGACCGAGCGCGACGGCAAGCTCTATGGCCGCGGCAGCTGCGACATGAAGGGGTTCGATGCGATTGCGCTGGCGTTGGTGCCGGAGATGCTCGAAGCGGGCTTAAAGCGGCCCTTCCACATCGCGCTCTCCTATGACGAGGAGGTCGGCTGCATTGGCGCCGCGATCATGATCGACGCCATGGCTGAAGCCGGGCTGAAACCCTCGGCGGTGATCGTCGGCGAGCCCTCGATGATGCAGGTCGTCACCGGCCACAAGGGCGGCACCCGCATGAAGACGACGGTCCGCGGCCACGCCGTGCATTCGAGCCGCGTCGATATCGGCGTGCCCGCGGTGATGGTCGCCGGCAAGCTGATCGCCTGGCATGACGAGGTGATGGCGCAGAACAAGGCCAATGCGCAGCCCGGCATCGCGTTCGAGCCGCCCTATTCGACGCTGCATGTCGGCGTCGTCGCCGGCGGCACGGCGGTCAACATCACTGCCGAGCATGCGACCTTCAGCCATGAGGTCCGGGTCATGCCCGGCGACGATACCGACTATGTCGCGCGCTACCGGGCGAAGATCGCCGAGCTGGAGGCGCCGATGAAGGCGATCGCGCCCGAAACCGGCATCACCATGGAGATCACCTCCCAGACGCCGCCGCTGGCGCCGGAGAAGGAGGGCGCCGCCGAGACGCTGTCGCGCCGCATCACCGGTGACAATGCCAGCCATGTCGTCGCCTACGGCACTGAGGGCGGCCTGTTCCAGGCGGCTGGCTGGTCGACCGTGGTCTGCGGCCCCGGCGATATCGCCCAGGCGCACCAGCCGGACGAGTTCCTCACCGTGGCTCAGCTCGACGCAGGGACGAGTTTCGTCCGCGCGCTGATCGCGGAGCTGGCCCGCTGACTGTGCAAAGCGGGGCGCTTCATTGCGAGCCTCTGGCGCGCCCTTCGCAGCTTCGTGCGTTGCATTAGTAAGATTCGCAACAAAGTTCGATCTGGAACGAAGTCGATCGGACGCACTGGACGCGGGCTTCGAACCGTCATTAATCTGCCGCCTTCGTCGGCGTGCCGCCAAAATAAGCAGGCAGCCGGCACCGCTCCTGGGGAGGAGTGGTTTTCAACCAACCGGGAGCAGTCTCAGATGTCGTTCAAGACCCATTGCCTGGCAGCCGTGGCGGCCCTGGCCTTGATGTGCGGGGCTGCGCAAGCCCAGACCTTGCGATACGCCAATCAGGGCGAGCTGAAGTCACTCGATCCCTACACCGTCAACGAAACTACGACCAACGCCCATCTCGGCCATCCCTATGAAGGCCTGACGGCGCGCGGCAAGGATCTCAAGATCGAGCCGGCCCTCGCCGAGAAGTGGGAGATTTCGGATGACGGCTTGAAATGGCGCTTCTTCCTGCGCAAGGGCGTCAAGTTCCATGACGGCTCGGACTTCACCGCCGATGACGTGCTCTTCTCGGCCGAACGCGTCCGCGCTACGGGCTCGAACTTCACCACCCGCATCCCGACCAGCGCCAAGTTCGTCAAGGTCGACGATCACACGGTCGACGTCGTCCTGACCGCGCCGAACCCGATCCTGAACGCGCAGTGGGACACCTGGTACATCATGTCGAAGAAGTGGGCGGAGGCGAATAACGCCGTCGCCCCGACGCCAGCGGCCGCGACCACCCCGAGCCACGCCTCGCTCAACGCCAATGGCACCGGCCCCTACAAGATCGAGAGCCACCAGCCGGGCGTGAAGACCGTCTTCAAGCTCAACGAGACCTACTGGAAGAAGATCGAAGGCAACATCAAGGAGATCATCTTCACACCGATCTCCTCGGACGCGACCCGCGTCGCCGCGCTGCTCTCCGGCGAAGTCGACGTGATCGAGCCGGTTCCGATCCAGGACATCCAGCGCGTCAACGCCTCGGGCAACGCCCAGGTGCTGACCGGGCCGGAGCTGCGCACCATCTTCCTCGGCTTCGACCAGACCCGTGACGAGCTGCTGGAATCGAGCGTCAAGGGCAAGAACCCGTTCAAGGACGTGAAGGTCCGTCAGGCCTTCTACCAGGCGATCGACATCGAGACGATCAAGAGCCGCGTCATGCGCGGGCTCTCGACCCCGTCGCCGCTGATGATCGCGCCGGAGCTGTTCCCGACCGCCGGCTTCACCCGCGCCAAGTTCGACGCCGAGGCCTCCAAGAAGCTGCTCGCCGAGGCCGGCTATCCGAACGGCTTCGAGCTCGGCATGGACTGCCCGAACGACCGCTACGTCAATGACGGCCAGATCTGCCAGGCCGTGGTCGGCATGCTCGCCCGCATCGGCGTCAAGGTCAGCCTCAACGCCCAGCCCAAGGCGCAGTATTTCGCCAAGGTGCTGAAGCCCGGCGGTTACAAGACCTCGTTCTACCTGCTCGGCTGGACCCCCGGAACCTTCGACAGCCACAATGTCCTCTACGACATCCTCGGCTGCCGCGACGTCGCCGGCTCCTCGCGCGGCGAGTCGAACCTCGGCAATTACTGCAACAAGAAGGTCGACGAGCTGACCGACAAGATCCTGGTCGAGTCGGACACCGCCAAGCGCAACGCCATGATCGGCGAGGCCTACAAGATGACTGTCGACGAGTTCTCCTACATCCCGCTCCACCAGCAGGCCCTGGCCTGGGGCGTCTCGAAGAAGGTGAAGCTCGCTCAGCGCGCCGACAATTCGGTGCTGCTCTACTACGCCACCAAGGAGCAGTGAGGGCCTGAAGGGCGCGCGGGCGAAGAGCCCACGCGCCCTTTCTCTATCTGCAGCACAGACGTCGTCCCGCGTGGGGCGGCCTCAGATTCCTTGTAAGGGCGAACATGCTCGCATTTGTTCTGCGCCGGCTGTTCCAGTCGCTGATGGTGATGCTCGCGGTCGCGCTGATCGCTTTCACCATGTTCCGTTTCGTCGGCGACCCGGTGAACCAGATGGTTGGCGTCGACACGCCGCAGGAGCAGGTCGCGCAGCTGCGCCAGACGCTGGGCCTCGACGAGCCGGTGGTCGTCCAGTTCGCGCGCTACATCTACAACGCTGCTCGGCTCGAATTCGGTGTCTCCTACCAGTTCCGCCTGCCGGTGATCTCGCTGCTCGGCGAGCGCGCGCCGGCGACGCTCGAGCTCGCCTTCATGTCGGCGCTGTTCTCGCTGCTGGTCGGCATACCCATGGGCGTCTATACGGCGCTGCGCCGCGACAGCTGGCTGGCGAAGATTTTCCAGACGGTCTCGCTCGTCGGCATCAGCCTGCCGACCTTCCTGATCGGCATCCTCCTGATCTACCTGTTCTCGGTGACGCTCGGCTGGCTGCCCTCCTTCGGGCGCGGCGAGGTCGTCAAGATCGGCAATTGGTGGACGACGGGGCTTCTGACCGGCTCCGGCTGGAAAGCGCTGATCCTGCCTTCGATCACGCTCGGCCTCTTCCAGATGACCCTGATCATGCGCCTCGTCCGGGCCGAAATGCTCGAGGTGCTGCGCACCGACTACATCAAGTTCGCCCGCGCCCGCGGCCTCAAGACCCGCGCCATCCATTTCGGCCATGCGCTGAAGAACACGCTGGTGCCGGTCATCACCATCGCCGGCCTGCAGCTCGGCTCGATCATCGCTTTCGCCATCATCACCGAGACGGTGTTCCAGTGGCCGGGCATGGGCCTGCTCTTCCTCAAGGCGGTGCAGCAGGTCGATATCCCGATCATGGCGGCCTATCTCATGTTGATCTCCTTCCTGTTCGTCAGCATCAACCTGATCGTCGACCTGCTCTACGCGCTGGTCGATCCGCGCCTGCGCGCGACGATCGGGGCGCATTGAGGCCGGTCATGAGCGCGCAACCCGCTTCCTCCCCGAAACAGCCGCCCTCCCTCTGGGCCCGCATCCTCGACAGCGACATCCTTGCGAGCTTCCTGCGCTCGAAGGTGACGATGGTCGCGGCCGTCATCGTGCTGGTGATGTTCATCGGCGCCGCCTTCTCGCCCTGGATCGCCCCGACAAACCCGTTCGATCCGGCGACCGTCTTCCTCGCCGACGCCAACATCCCGCCGGCCTGGCAGGACGGCGGCGACCCGAAATTCATCCTCGGCACCGACGATCAGGGCCGCGATCTCTATTCGGCAATCCTCTATGGCTTGCGCGTCTCCCTGATTGTCGGCCTGCTTGGCGTCGCGCTGGCGGCGACGATCGGCATCACGCTCGGCCTGCTCGCCGGCTATCTCGGCGGCCGCGTCGATTCGCTGATCATGCGCATCGCCGACGTGCAATTGACCTTTCCGGCGATCCTGATCGCGCTTTTGATCGACGGTGTCGTCCGCGGCATCTTCAAGGGCGCGAACCGCGAGGACACCGCGCTCTACGTGCTGGTGATCTCGATCGGGTTGTCCTTCTGGGTGCAGTACGCCCGCACCATCCGCGGCTCGACCCTGGTCGAGCGCAACAAGGACTATGTGCAGGCTGCCAGGCTCGTCGGCCTGCCGGCGCCGCTGATCATGCTGCGCCATGTCCTGCCGAACGTGATCGGCCCGGTGCTGGTCATCCTGACCATCAACCTCGCGCTCGCCGTCATCACCGAGGCGACGCTCTCCTTCCTCGGCGTCGGCCTGCCGGCGACCCAGCCATCGCTCGGCACGCTGATCTCGATCGGCAACCGCTATCTGTTCTCCGGCGACTGGTGGATCGTCACCTTCCCGGGCGTGACGCTGGCGATCCTGGTACTGGCGGTGAACCTGCTCGGCGACTGGTTGCGCGATGCCCTCAATCCGAGGCTGCGATGAGCAGGATTTGCTGCACAATCTGCCTTTTCGCGCAGCAATGCCTGCTCTTGCTATGTGTTTTACGCAGATTAGACCCGTGACAGACAAAGGGGCGGGTCCTAACATCCGGCGCTTCGGCGGCCGGTCGAGCCGGTCGCGACTGGGAGGTCAATTCCGATGAAACCGCGTTATCTTGCGCTTGCCGCCGCGCTGTTCGGCGTCTCCGTGCTGGCGCTCGGCGCCGCCGAGGCGAAGCCTGTCAAATGGGCTTCCGCCGGCGATGCCCTGACGATCGACCCACACGGCCAGAACGAGGGTCTGACGACCTCGGTCAACCAGCACATGTATGAGAGCCTGACCGAGCGCGACCATGCCGGCAAGCTGCATCCGCTGCTCGCGTCGTCCTGGAAGGTGCTGCCGGACGATCCGACGACCTGGGAGTTCAAGCTGCAGGAGGGCGTCAAGTTCCATGACGGCTCGCCCTTCAGCGCCGACGATGTGGTGTTCTCCTATGAGCGCGCCATGCAGCCGACCTCGGACTTCAAGGGCTATCTGACCTCGGTCGAGAAGGTCACGAAGGTCGACGACCAGACGGTCCGGATCAAGACCAAGGGCCCGAACCCGCTGCTGGTCAACAACACCTCCTCGATCCGCATCATGAGCAAGGCCTGGGCGGAGAAGAACAACGCCACCAAGGCGCAGGACTTCAAGAACAAGGAAGAGAACTTCGCCGTCCGCAACGCCAACGGCACCGGCCCCTTCGTCCTCGTGTCGCGCGAGGCCGACGTGAAGACGGTGATGAAGCGCAACGAGAACTACTGGGCCAAGGCCAAGGTCCCGCTCGAGATCACCGAGCTGACCTATGTCCCGATCAAGCAGGATGCCACGCGCATCGCGGCGCTGCTCTCCGGCGAGGTCGATTTCGTCCAGGATGTGCCGGTGCAGGACATCGCCCGGCTGAAGAGCCAACCGAAGATCCGCGTCACCTCCGGCCCCGAGAACCGCACCATCTTCTTCGGCATGGATGTCGCGTCCAAGGACCTGAAGGGCGACAATGTCGAGGGCAAGAATCCCTTCGCCGACCAGCGCGTCCGCCAGGCGATGAACATGGCGCTCAACCGCCAGGCCATCCAGCGCGTCGTGATGCGCGGCGAGTCGATCCCGACCGGCATCATCCTGCCGCCCTTCGCCAATGGCTGGACCAAGGAGCTCGACGCCGCGCCCGCGACCGATGTCGCCAAGGCCAAGGCGCTGCTGGCCGAGGCCGGCTATCCCAACGGCTTCTCGGTGACGCTGCACTGCTCGAACGACCGCTACATCAACGATGAGGGCATCTGCCAGGCGGCGGTCGGCATGTTCGGCCAGATCGGCGTCAAGGTAAACCTGGTCTCGCAGTCGAAGTCGATCCACTTCAACCTGATCCAGAAGAACCCGCCTGAGACCGAGTTCTACCTCGTTGGCTGGGGCGTCCCGACCTTCGACAGCGACTATGTCTTCTCCTACATGTACCACAGCCGCACCGGCTCGCAGGGCAGCTGGAACGCGACCGGCTATTCCGACAAGGATGTCGACGCGCAGATCCAGACGCTCTCCAAGGAGATCGACATCGCCAAGCGCGATGCCACCATCGCCAAGATCTGGGCGAAGGTGAAGGACGAGACGATCTATCTGCCGATCCACCATCAGTCGCTCAGCTACGGCATGAATTCGACCCTCGACATCCCTGTCGACGTCTCGAACAACCCGAAGCTGAAGATGGTTTCGTTCAAGGGCTCGTAGAGCCGGCAACCTGTCGCAGGGGCCGCGCCAGACGGCCCCGCGACTTTATCGTTCGTAAGGGGTTTTAGACGCGATGCTCGCCTATATCCTGCGCTCGCTGATGCAGGGGCTGGTGGTGATGCTCGCCGTCGCCTTCATCGCCTTCTCGATGTTCCGTTTCGTCGGCGATCCGGTGGTCAACATGCTCGGCCAGGAAGCGACGCTGCAGGACCGCGCCGAGCTGACTGAGCGGCTCGGCCTCAACGATCCCGTGCCGCTGCAGTTCGCGCGCTTCGTCGCCGATGCGGTGCGGGGCGATTTCGGCATCTCCTATCGCCAGGGCCGCAAGGTTTCCTCGCTGATCCTCGAGCGCCTGCCAGCGACGGTGGAGCTGGCCGTGCTTTCGGCGATCTTCGCCTTCGTCACCGGCATCGTCTTCGGTGTCTACGCCGCGATCCGCCGCGACGGCTGGATCGCCAATGTCGTCATGTCGGTTTCCCTGATCGGCGTCTCCCTGCCGACCTTCCTGATCGGCATCGGGCTGATCTACATCTTCGCCGTCGAATTGCGCTGGCTGCCGTCCTTCGGGCGCGGCGACACCGTCCAGATCGGCTGGTGGTCGACCGGGCTCCTGACCGTGAGCGGGCTGAAGTCGCTGGTCATGCCGGTGCTGACGCTTGGCTTCCTGCAGCTCACCTTGGTGATGCGCCTCGTCCGCTCCGAGATGCTCGAGGTGATGCGCGCCGATTTCATCCGCTTCGCCAGGGCGCGCGGCATTCCCGAGCGCAGGATCGAGTTCCGCCATGCCTTGCGCAACACCATGATCCCGGTGATCACCATCGCCGGCGTCCAGCTCGGCGGCGTCATCGCCTTCGCCATCGTCACCGAGACGGTGTTCCAATGGCCGGGGCTCGGCGCGCTCTTCGTCAACGCTGTGCAGTTCGTCGATGTGCCAGTGATGTCGGCCTATCTGCTCTTCGTCGCCTTCGTCTTCGTGCTGACCTCGCTCCTGGTCGACATCGTCTATGTCGCGCTCGATCCGCGCCTGCGCGGTGGCACGCTGGTTCCGGCGAAGTGAGGCGGTGATGACGACAGCTCCGCTTCCCACCCCGAAACAGCCCGGCCGCTTCGCCCGGTTCTGGGATTCCGATCTCATCTATTCCTTCCGTTCCTCGCCGATCACGGTGGTGGCGAGCATCATGGCGCTGCTGCTTGTGCTGGCCGCGGTCTTCGCGCCGCTGATCGCGCCCTATGACCCGTTCGACCCGTCCTCGCTCGATCTCTCCGACGGCTTCTCGCGGCCGATGCAGCCCAACGAGATCACTGGAAAGGTCTTCTGGCTGGGGTCGGACGGGCAGGGCCGCGACATCTTCTCGGCGATCCTCTACGGCTCGCGCGTCTCGCTGATCGTCGGCGCGGCCTCGGTGCTGTTCTCGTTGGTGCTCGGCGTCGGCCTGGGGCTCGTCGCCGGCTATGTCGGCGGCCGCACCGAGGCGCTGATCATGCGCGTCGCCGACATCCAGCTCTCCTTCCCGGCGATCCTGGTGGCGCTGCTGGTCTTCGGCGTGGCGCGCGGTTTGATCCCGCCAGCGGCACAGGAGCAGATGACGCTGCTCGTCCTCGTCATCGCTATCGGCCTGTCGAACTGGGCGCAATATGCCCGCACCGTGCGCGGCTCGACCCTGGTTGAGAAGAACAAGGTCTATGTCGATGCCGCCCGCCTGATTGGCCTCAAGGCCTGGCCGGTGATGCTGAAGCACGTCCTTCCCAATGTCGCCGGTCCCGTCCTCGTCATCGCCACGATCAACCTCGCGCTGGCGGTGATCGAGGAGGCGACGCTCTCCTTCCTCGGCGTCGGCATGCCGCCGACCCAGCCTTCGCTCGGCACGCTGATCCGCTTCGGCCAGCAATACCTGTTCTCCGGCGAGTGGTGGATCCTGCTTTTCCCCTCGCTCGTGCTGATCCTGTTCGCCTTGTCGATCAACCTATTCGGTGACTGGCTGCGCGATGCGCTCAATCCGAAGTTGAGATGACGATGAAACGCCTCCCGCCTTCATTCGCTTTCCTGGAGCAGCGATGACCCAGCCCGTCCTTTCCGTTCAGGAACTCACCGTCGAGTTCGTCACGCGGCGTGGCACGCTGCGAGCGCTCGACAAGGTCTCCTTCGACGTTGCCCGCGGCGAAGTGCTCGGCGTCGTCGGTGAATCCGGCGCGGGCAAATCGGTCACCGGCTCGGCCATCATCGGCCTGATCGACCCGCCTGGCCGCATTGCCGGCGGCAAGGTCGTGCTCTCCGGTGAGCGCGTCGACCATCTGCCGCCCGAGCAGATGCGCCGTGTCCGCGGCAAGCGCATCGGCATGATCTTCCAGGACCCGCTGACCAGCCTCAACCCGCTCTACCGGGTCGGCGAGCAGCTGATCGAGACGATCCAGACCCATACCGATCTCAATGCGGCGGACGCCCGCAGGCGCGCCATCGCTTTGCTCGACGAGGTCGGCATACCCGCGCCCGAACGGCGCATCGACGGCTATCCGCACGAATTCTCCGGCGGCATGCGCCAGCGCGTCGTCATCGCGCTCGCACTCTGCGCCGAGCCGGAGTTCATCATCGCCGACGAGCCGACGACGGCGCTCGACGTCTCCGTGCAGGCGCAGATCATCAGCCTGATCAAGCGGCTCTGCAAGGAACGCGGCACCTCGGTGATGCTGGTCACCCACGATATGGGCGTGATCGCCGAGACGGCCGACCGCGTTGCGGTGATGTATGCCGGGCGCGTCGCCGAGATCGGCCCGGTGCGCGAGGTGATCAAGCAGCCGCTCCACCCCTATACGCAAGGGTTGATGGGCGCGATCCCGTCGATCACGGGCGATGCCGAGCGACTCGTGCAGATTCCTGGCTCGATGCCCAGGCTCTCCAGCATCCCGAGGGGCTGCGCCTTCAATCCGCGCTGCGCCAAGGTGTTCGACCGCTGCCGCATCGACCGGCCGGAGCTCATCGATGTCGGCGGCCACCAGGTCGCTTGCCATCTCTACGACCAGGCCAAGGCGCCGGCCGGCAAGACGGAGATCGCAGCGTGAGCGAAAAAACCTTCGTCCAGGTCCGCGACCTCAAGCGCGTCTTCGACGTCTCCAGGCCCTGGCTCAACCGGGTGCTGGAGAATGCGCCCAAGCAGTATCTCAAGGCCGTCGATGGCGTCTCCTTCGACATCCGCAAGGGCGAGACCTTCGCGCTCGTCGGCGAGTCCGGCTCGGGCAAGTCGACCGTGGCGCGCATGGTGGTCGGCCTGCTGCATCCCTCCGGGGGCACGGTTTCGATCGACGGCGTCTCGATGTCTGATCAAGCCGCTTCCGCCGAGCGACAGCGCCTGCGCAAGCGTATCCAGATGATCTTCCAGGACCCTTACGCCTCGCTCAATCCGCGCTGGCGCGTCGGGCGGATCATCGCCGAGCCGATCCGCGCCTTCGGCATCATCCAGGGCGATGCCGCGATCGAGGCGCGCGTCGGCGAGCTGCTCTCGCTGGTCGGCCTGCATCCCGACGACGGCAAGAAGTTCCCGCACGAGTTCTCCGGCGGCCAGCGCCAGCGCATCGCGATCGCCCGCGCGCTCGCCTCCAACGCCGAGTTCATCGTCTGCGACGAGCCGACCTCGGCGCTCGACGTCTCCGTGCAGGCGCAGATCCTCAATCTGATGCGCGACCTGCAGGAGAAGTTCGGGCTGACCTACCTGTTCATCAGCCACAATCTTGCGGTCGTCCGGCATATGGCGACGCGCATCGGCGTGATGTACCTCGGCCGCCTCGTCGAAGTCTCCGACGGCAAGCAGCTCTTCGCCGCGCCCCGTCACCCCTACACTCGCATGCTGCTCGATGCGGTGCCCGACCTCGCCATGATCGGCAAGGCGCACGAGGGCGTGAAGGGCGAGATCCCGAACCCGATCAACCCGCCCTCGGGCTGCACCTTTCACCCGCGCTGCCCGCTGGTCTTCGATCGTTGCCGCGTCGAGAACCCACCGGTGATCGACGGCGTCGCCTGCCATGCGGTGAATGCGGGGCGGGTGGCGGCGTAAACACTCGGAACACGCCGTCTTTCCGGGGCGCCGCGCAGCGGCGAGCCCGGAACCCATGAACACCGCCATTTTCGTCATGGTCGGCCTTGTGCCGACCATCCACGTCTTTGCTGGTCGAAGGCAGTGTTCAAGACGTGGATGCTCGCCACAAGGGCGAGCATGACGAATTGGAAAAGCGTCGTGTTCATGGGTTCCGGGCCCAGGCCTGTAGGCCTGTCCCGGAATGACGAGGTGCTTGCCTACTCTCCAGCCGGCACGCTCGGCGCCTTTGGACGGCGGCTCAGCGGCGCCACCGGTCGCTCGGTGCGGTACTGTCCGCGTGCGATCGCGGTGAACAGAAGCGCGACCGCAGTCAGCGTCATCAGCCACCAGGTCTGGAACGAGGCGAAGCCGAGTGCCGCCAGCGCGAAGGCGGTGACATAGGCTGCGACGACGCCGGCGGCGAGTGCGCCGGGCATGCGGCCGGCCGCGCTGACCGCGAAATAGAGGCAGAGCGCGCTCGTCGCGGCGCCGACCAGGCCGAGCTCGTACCAGGTCTCGAACAGGATGGTGGTCGGCACCTCGATTGGCAGCGCCCCGGTGGTGCGGCCGCGCAGCACCGTGTCGAGCCCGTGGCCGGTGATGAGCTGCACGGGCCGGCTCGAGATGATGTCGGCCCAGATGTCGAGGCCGATGCCGACCGTGCTGAACACGGCGGGCGAGAGTCGGAAGAAGGGCAGCAGCAGGAAGGGTAGGAGCGGCGCAAGCAGCATCAGTCCGGCCATGATGCCGCCCATCAGCCTGGCGCCGACGATGCGGTTGGCGCTGACCGCGCCGAAGGCGATCGCGCCGCACAGCATCGCCATCGCCTCGCCATCCTCGATGCGCGAGAGCGCGAGCAGGCCGACGACCAGCGCCAAGCCCAGCGCGGTCAGGCCGCGCTCGCGCGAGAGCAGCCAGGCGAGCGCCGGCCAGGCCATGATCAGGACGACGCTGACGCCGCGCTCGACGCTTCCGGCAGCGTTGGCGGCGCGCGAGTCGATCGGGCTCAGCGCCTCGGTCAGGAGCAGGCCGAGCGCAAAGATCGCGGCGGTGCCTGCACCAAGTGCTGCGAGGTTGAGATTCGAGGCCCGCATGCGCTCGGGCAGCGCCGCCGCGCCGGCAAAGCCCAGCGCCACGGCGAGGAAGAGATTGGCCGCCTTCTCGGTGGCCGAGCCGGTATAGGGGCTCCAGACCAGCGAGAGCACGGCCCAGCCGACCAGCGCCCAGAGGGTCAGCCCGGCGCGGCTGAAGATCGAAGCTTTGACATTGCTGGCGAACCAGCGCGGCGCTTCGATCAGCGCAGCGATCGCCAGCAGGATGACGCCGATCGGCACCAGCACGACGGCGGCGCGGCGCGACACAAGCGAGGCCAGCGGCAAGGCGAGCGCCAGCGTCGCAAAGCCGATGCGGCGCAGGAGCAACGCAGCGTCGGTCGCGGGATCGAGAGGCGTCTGGGCGTTCTGGCGGATCATGGGCAAGCGGGTACTCGGCGAGCCGCGCCCGGCCAGGATGCCGGGAACAGCCCACGCTACCCTAGCGCCTGCCTCAGGCTTCGACTGTAGGTGCGCTGCAACACTGGCAAAGCATCTCACGCAGTTTGGAACACCTAAAGTTCACTGGTCGCCAGAGCCGTTCCGTGGGATGAAAGGGCGATGACTGCTCCGCTTGCCGCGATCGTTTATTCCTCGGGCTTCCCCATCGATGAGCTGATGGCGGAGGTCGCCGATGTCCTGAGGCGCGAGGCCGTCCGGCTCGGCGGCGTCGTCCAGCACAACAACGGTGACTGCGTAAGCGGTTGTGCCAGCATGTCACTCGAGGATCTCGCCTCGGGCCAGCTCTTTCCGATCAGTGAGGATCGCGGCGCGGGCTCGGCCGGCTGCCGGCTCGACGCGGCCGGGCTCGCCGCTGCCGGTGCCGCCGTCTCGGGTGCGCTGTCGGGGCCGGTCGACCTCGTCATCGTCAACAAATTCGGCAAGCAGGAGGTGCTCGGCCAGGGCCTGCGCGCCGAGATCGCCGCTGGCGTCATCGCTGGCCTGCCGCTGCTGACGGCGGTTCGCGACGACATGCTCGCCGCCTGGTCGGAATTCGCAGGCGAGGACTGGCAGCGCCTGCCGCCAGAATCTGCCGCGGTGACGGGCTGGGCGATGGCGGCGCTGCGCCAGCCGGCCTGAAGGCTCGCAAGGAGCTACCCCGTGCCTGTTGGCAGCGACTTCCTCGACGACTACCTGATCCGGCCCGATCCGGCCGCTGCTCGCCTTGGCGCGACGGTCGCCGGAATCGACCATAGCGGCGCCCGCGTCGAGACCCGCGTCGTCACCGAACGGGCGTTGACCCTCTACCTGAACAGCCAGGAGATCGTCACGATGATGACGATCGGCGACCATCCCGAGTATCTGGCGCTCGGCTATCTGCTGAACCAGAACATGCTCAGGCGTGGCGACCCGGTCGAGGCGGTCGACTATGACGAGGAGCTCGAGGTCGTCGTCGTGCGCACGCCGGAGCGCACCGATTTCGAGCAGAAGCTGAAGAAGAAGACGCTGACCTCCGGCTGTGCGCAGGGCACTGCCTTCGGCGACCTGATGGAGGCGATCGACGAGATCGTTCTGCCCAAGGCCGAGCTGCGCACCAGCTGGCTCTATGGGCTGACCCGCAAGATCAACACCACGCCTTCGCTCTATCTCGAGGCCGGCGCGATCCATGGCTGCGTGCTCTGCGAACGCGACAAGCCCTTGGTCTACATGGAGGATGTCGGCCGCCACAACGCCGTCGACAAGGTCGCCGGCTGGCTCTTCCGGCACGATGTCGATCCCGGCAAGATGATCTTCTACACCACCGGCCGGCTGACCTCGGAGATGGTGATCAAGACCGTTCGCATGGGCATCCCGATCCTGGTCTCGCGCTCCGGCTTCACTGAATGGGGCGTCGAACTCGCCCGCAAGGCCGGCCTGACCCTGATCGGCCGCGCCCGCGGCAAGCGCTTCCTGGCGCTCGCCGGCGAGGACCGCATCGTCTTTGACCAGGACCCGGACAGTGTCGAGGAAGAGGGCGGCAAGCATCGCCGCAAGGGGGCAGGGGGCGATGAGTGAGCGGGCTGAAGCCGGACGAAACCATGCCCTGGTGTCCGGTTCATCTGCTTGATGCCGGCGAGACTGCGATCTGGTGGGGGCGACCCGACCTATGGAAATATGCGTTCCGGCGGACTTGGGGCGCAGTTGTCGTTGGCGCGGTCTGCGTCGTGACAGGCGGGATCGCGCTACATGCAATGCTCAAGCTCGATTCTGTCTTCGCGGCTCTGGTAGGGGGCATGCTTTCCGGGGGCTTCGCAGTGTTTGGGGTGTGGATGTCGGTTTCGTGTATCCGCGAGCGTTATGAGGAAGCAAAGCGCGTGACCTATCTCGTGACCGACAGACGTGCCGTCATCGAGCGCCCGTCGACGGTATTCAGTCTGGATTGGCCCGCGGTGAAGTTTGTCGAACTGGCCTACGAATCGGATGAGCGCGGCGACGTGATCTTCTATGAGCATATCGTTGATTCAAGCGATGGCCCGAGCCGGACTCAGGAGGGCTTCATTGCCGTCTCAAACGCCGCCGCGGTCGCGCGCGAAATGCGGCGTCTGCGATCACTAGCCGCAGCATGACCACGCCTCCCACCTTCGGCCTCCTGCTCGCCGGCGGGCTTGCCCGCCGCATGGGCGGCGGCGACAAGCCGCTGCGCACCATCGCTGGCCGCACCATCCTCGCCCATGTGATCGAGCGGCTCAGCCCCCAATTCGACGGGCTGCTGCTCAACGCCAATGGCGATCCCGCCCGCTTTGCCGATTACGGCCTGCCGGTCGTCGCCGACAGCGTGCCGGATTTCGCCGGGCCGCTCGCCGGCATCCTTGCCGGACTCGACTGGCTCGCCGCGAACCGGCCGGGTGCGCAATGGCTGGTCAGCGTCGCCGCCGACACACCCTTCATCCCGCGCGATCTGGTGGCGCGGCTGCATGCGGCGCGCGCGGCGGCGAATGTCCCGCTCGCCTGCGCCGCTTCGGGCGGCTGGACCCACCCCGTGATCGGGCTCTGGCCGGTCGCGCTGCGCGACGAACTGCGCCATGCGCTCACCGTCGAGGATGAGCGCAAGATCGACCGCTGGACTGCGCGCCATGGCGTTGTTTCGGCCGAATGGCCGGTGACGCCGGTCGACCCCTTCTTCAACGCTAACCGGCCGGACGATCTCGCCGAGGCCGAGCGGCTGCATGCCGCGCTCGGTGACGCTTGATCGGCCGCAGCGCCGCCCCTAGATTCACCCGATAAGCGAAGCTTATTCGCCTGCCTCCGGGGGAAGTCACATGAAGTCCTTTGTCATCGCCGTCGCCTTCGCCGCCATCGCCGCCTATGGCGCGAGCATGGTGCTGGCGACCTATCAGCGTCCGGTCGACGTCGCCTACGCGACCAGCAGCGTGCGGCTCTAGCCCTCCAGCAGTTTCTTCAGCCGTGCGAGGTCGGCCGCCACCCATTCGGCATCGCGTGCGAATGCGTCGTCCGTCATCTCCGGGCGCCTGAGCAACGTGAACACCACCTCGCTGCCGCTGCCATTCGCGAGCGCCCGCATCGGGTTGTGCATCGTCGCGCCCGCATCAGGAACGACGGCATGGTCGAGGATGCCGTAGCGATTGGGCTCGCTGAAGATCACGCGCATCGGCCCCATCGGCGTCTTCGCGCGATAGGTCATACCCTCGACATGGCTGAACTCATCGCCGAGCCCCTCCGCCCATTTCGGGAAGTTCATGGGCTCGGCGAGGAAGCCGTAGACCTCCTCGATCGGCCTGTTGATCGCGATGCTGATATGGCGCACTGGCAGGACGGGCATCGTCGGGTCTCCCTGAATTCCGCGTCAAAGAACATAACATGAACAAAATCAGATGTCATCGCGTATCGGTGATGGGCTGTGTCCGAGCTTGCCGCGGGTCGATCAAGATTCCGCCGGCTTCGCCAGCCCTTTTGCCAGCGGCGACGGATGAGGAGATTCGCGATGGAGCAGAGTATCGGCGTCGGCCTGACGATTTTCGTGCAGCATGGACGCGAGCAGCAGGCTGCGGACTTCTACAGCGAGGCGTTCGAAGCACGGCAATTGAAGACATACAGGGTGGACGGCGAGCTCGCCGGGGTCGACATGCTGATGGGTGGAATGCGGGTCTCCGTCGCCGGCTCCAACCCGCGCCGTGAGGAGGAGCCGTCCTATGGCGGCCCGTTCTCCCCCAAGGCGGCCGGCGCTGTCAGCACGATCGTCCAGCTGACGGTGCCAGACATCGAGGCCTGCTTCGCACAGGCGATCGTGGCCGGGGCCGCGCTGCGTGATCGGGTCCAGACCGATGTCGAGGGAAGACGGGTCGCTTCGCTATTCGACCCGTTCGGGCATATCTGGGTGCTGATCGAACGGCAGACGGAGCCGGCGAGAGTGTCCCCCGACCAGCTCGCAGTGCAGGCTGAGCGTTCCGGCGGGCTCGATCTGCGGAACTAGAGCATCGGACCGAAAAGTGGGAACCACTTTTCGGGCAAATCCGATGCGGCGATCCAAAAACCCTTACTCGATCACGATCCGTGGCGCTGCCCTGGCCGGCCCGGCGAGGCCGGCTTTCACCTGCCGCGCCAGGGCGACATAGGCCTTGGCATGGGGGCTGTCGGGGTCGCTCGCCACGATCGGGCGACCGCCATCGGAAGTCTCGCGGATCGGCATGGCGAGCGGGATCTCACCGAGGAAGGGCACGCCCTGCCGCTCCGCCTCATGCCGGGCGCCGCCATGAGCGAAGATGTCGGAGCGGTAGCCGCATTCCGGGCAGATGAAATAGCTCATGTTCTCGACGATGCCGAGGATCGGCACCTCGACCTTCCTGAACATGGCGACGCCGCGGCGGGCATCGAGCAGCGCCAGGTCCTGCGGCGTCGAGACGATCACCGCGCCGGCGAGCGGCGTCTGCTGCGCCATGGTGAGCTGGGCGTCGCCGGTGCCGGGCGGCATGTCGACGACGAGCACGTCGAGCTCGCCCCAGGCGACCTCGCGCAGCATCTGGGTGATCGCCGAGATCACCATCGGGCCGCGCCAGATCATCGGCGTCTCCTCGTCGATCAGGAAGCCGATCGACATGATCTTGAGGCCATAGGCCTCCATCGGTGCGAGCGTGCGGCCCGAGACCAGCCGCGGCTTGCCGGTGATGCCGAAGATCTTCGGCACGGACGGGCCGTAGATGTCGGCGTCGAGCACACCGACCTTGAGACCGAGCGTCGCCAGGGCCACGGCGAGGTTTGCCGTGGTGGTCGACTTGCCGACGCCGCCCTTGCCGCTCGCCACTGCGATGATCTGCTTGACGCCGGGAATGCCGGCCGCCTTCGGCACCGGGCCGCCGGGCGCAGGCTGGCCATGCGCCTGCCGGCGCGCTTCCGCCGCCTGCGACGGCGCCGGGCGCCCCGGCGCCTTGTCGGCGGTGAGGCCAACCAGCACCTGCGTCACGCCGGGAATACCGCCGACCGCGCTCTCGGCCGCCTTGCGCACCGGCTCCATCGCGCTGGCTTCGGTCGCGTCGATGCCGATCGCGAAGATGACCTTGCCGCCGTCGATCAGGATGTCGCCGATGCGGCCCGAGGCCGCCAGCGATTGCCCGCTCGCCGGCAGCTTCACCAGTTCGAGCGCGCGCAGGATGTCGTTTTGCGAAAGGGCCACGATCTGGGTTCCAGTGTTTGCGCGACGCTAGGCCGCGGCCTTGCGGATGTGGAAGACCAGCAGCTCGCCCTCGCTGCTGCTGAGTTCGATCGCGTCGCCGGTCTCGCGCATCAGGTTCGGGATGTCGATCGCCGCCATCGGATCGGTGCATTCGACCAGGAACAGATCGCCGGGCGCTGCGCCTTTCAGCGCCTTGCGCACGCGCAGGGCCGGAAGAGGGCACTTCAGGCCGCGCAGGTTGAGCGGAATGGAAGACATGGGCGAGTTTTGGGCGAGGCCATTCGAACGAAGCTGTGCTTCATATGATGGCATTTCGCGTGGGAGCAACAGCACCTATCCTTCTCTCCTCGGGGAAGAAGGTGTCTGCGAAGCAGACGGATGAGGGAAGTCATGCGCCGACGCCTTTCATGCCCTCATCCGTCAGCGCTCCGCGCTGCCACCTTCTCCCCCAAGGGGAGAAGGGCTCGCGTGGCGCTTTTTGCGCTTTTCATTGCAGCGTTTCCGGCCTCTGCCCAAGAACTGCGCGGCCATGGCGGGCCGGTGCGTGCCGCCGCGGTCTCGGCCGATGGGGCGGTGGCCCTGACCGGCTCCTTCGACCAGTCGGCGATCCTCTGGGATCTCTCCCGCGGCAGCGCGATCAAGGTGCTGCGCTTCCATCAGGGGGCGGTCAATGCAGCGGTGTCCGTCAACGGCGTCGGCTTCGCCACCGGCGGCGAGGATGGCAGGATCGCGCTCTGGCGCGGCGATGCGCCCGAGCCGGCCAAGGTCATCGACGGGCATAAGGGACCGGTCGCGGCGCTGGCGGTCTCACCGGAAGGGCAGTATCTCGCTTCCGCCTCCTGGGACGGGACGGTTCGGGTTACCGCGCTCGCCGATGGTTCTGCGCGCGTGCTCGAAGGCCATCAGGGGCCGGTCAATGGCGTCGCCTTCGCTCCGGGCGGCATGGTCGTCTCGTCAGGTTATGACGCGACCTTGCGGCTCTGGCCCGCCGATGGCGGCGCGCCGCTGATCGTCACGACGCCGGCGCCGCTCAACGGCGTCGTCGCCGCGCCCGATGGCGAGATCGCGGTAGCCGCCGCCGACGGCCGCCTTCGCCTGTTCGGGCAAGATGGAGCCCAGCGTGCCGAGATCGCGGTCGGCGAGACGCCCTTGATTGCGCTCGCCATCTCCCCCGATGGCGCGACGATTGCTGCCGGCGGCTTGCGTGGCCAGGTCGCGCTGATCGACCGCAGAACGCGCACTATCCGCGCCACGCTGGTCGGACCGGGCCTGCCGGTCTGGTCGCTCGCCTTCCTGCCGGACGGCAGGCAATTGCTTTCCGGCGGCGCCGACCGGCTGGTCCGGCGCTGGAACGCCGTCACCGGCGAGCATGTCGGGGCGGTGGTGCCGCGTGCCGGCGAGGATGCGCTTGCCGCCTTCCAGGGGGAGCGGGGCGCCCAGGTGTTCCGTGCCTGCGCGGCTTGTCACACGTTGACGCCAGCGGACGGCAATCGGGCCGGCCCGACCCTGCACGGCATCTTCGGTCGCCGCATCGCAACCGCGCCCGGTTACGCCTATTCCGAGGCGCTCAAGGGCATGGACATCGTCTGGAGCAAGGACAGCGTGGCGAAGCTGTTCGAGATCGGCCCGAACGCCTACACGCCCGGCACCAAGATGCCGGAGCAGACGATCGGCTCGGCCGAAGACCGACAGGCCCTGGTCGACTGGCTGGAGAAGGTGACGCGCTGAAAGGCGAGCCCTGCCGTCATGGTCGGGCTTGTCCCGACCATCCACGTCTTCGCTTCACTGATCGAGCGTGGTGTCCAAGACGTGGATGCTCGCCACAAGGGCGAGCATGACGGGCGAGCGCTACCCCAGCGGATCCTCGCCCCGTTCCGCTCGCTCGCGCAGATAGTCGTCGGTGGTGCGCACCGGCGGACGCTGCGGCGAGAGGTGCGGGTCGAAGCTCTCATTGACCACCGCCTCGACCCGGCAATCCTCGCACATGCGCAGGATCGAGGCGCGCTTGGCCCCTTCGCCGGCAAACATCCAGTGCTTGTTCTCGAGCTTGGCCGCGATCTTCTCGATCGTGCTGCGGACGCCGAAGGGCTTGGCGCAGGCGATGCAGTGGAACGGCTCCTCCTGCTTGACGATCCGGCGGCCGCCCTTCCAGGCGTCGAAATCGATGCGCGGCTCCAGTGTGATCACCTTCTCCGGGCAGGTCGCGGCGCAGAGCCCGCACTGCACGCAGAGGTCTTCCTGGAAGGTGAGCGTCGGGCGTTCCGGATTGTCGCCGAGCGCGCTGACCGGGCAAGCCGAGACGCAGGCCAGGCAGAGCGTGCAGCCATCGGTGTCGACATAGATCGTGCCAAAGGGCGCGAGCGGCGGCATAGGGATCGCTGCGGCCGGCGCCGGCGCGACGGCATGCATCTCGCCGATCACCTGCCGCAGCAGCGGCCGCCCGGCGCCCATCGGCCGGAAGCGCGCGGGCTGCGCGGCACTCGTGCCGGGCGCGACCCTCGTGAGGGCGGCGGCCAGCTGATCGGGGTCGTCGGTCTCAATCAGCGTAGCGCGGGCCTCGCCATAACCGAGCGCGCCGGCCAGCGCGTTGGCGTAGTCGAGATTGCGCGTGAGGCCGGATATGTCGTGCTTGGGCTTGTCCCGGCCGAGCACGCGGATGGCGGCGGCGCCGAACGCGAGTGCCGCCGCGAAGGTCTCCAGCCCGATCTGCGTGATCTCGTTGACGCGTAAAGGAAGCACGCGTGCCGGCAGGCCGGCGCCGTGGCGGGCAAGCGCTTCGATCAAGGGCTCGCCGTGGTCGCCGTCATGCAGGAGCACGACCGGCTCGCGCCCGCCCGCCTCGGCATAGGTGACGAGCAGGGTCCGCAGCTTGCGGAGCAGCGCATCGGCCGGCGGCAGCGTATAGGTCACCGCGCCGGTCGGGCAGACGGCGGCGCAGGCGCCGCAGCCGGCGCAGATCTCGGCGGAGATCGCGACATGATCGCCCGCCGGGGTGATCGCGCCGGTCGGGCAGAGTTCGAGGCAGCGCGTGCAGCCTGTCTTCTGCGAGCGCGCATGGGCGCAAAGCCCCTCGTTCAGGGCGACATAGGCCGGCTTGTCGAACTCGCCGACCAGCCCGCTTGCCTGGAAGGCAAGCCGTTCGACTGCGGCCGCATCGCGCGGATCGGCGCGCAGATAGCCGGCACGGAGGTCCCCAGCGGGGAAGAGCGGCGTGCCGCCGGAGATGTCGATCACGACGTCGCATTGCGAGATCGCGCCATTGCGCGGCGCCTCGAAGACGAGCTTGCCGCGCGAGGAGGGGCTAGGGGCGGCGTAGTCGTTGACGGTGAGCTCGAAGGCGCCAAGCCAGCCGTTCGCCTGCGCGATCGTTCCTTTCAGCACCGGGAATTCGTCGGTGCGCGGCGGCGCGATCTCGCCGGGGCGCGACAGCAGCACAGTAACGTCGAGATGCTCGGCGAGGCGATGCGCCAGGGCGATCGCGACCTCGTCGCGGCCATAGATCAGCGCGACGCCCTTGCTGGTCAGCGTGGTGAAGGAGGCCGGCGGCAAAGGCTCGCTCGCGGCAGCGAGGAGGGCGGCCATCTTGGGGCCGGCGGCCTTGGCTTCGTTCGACCAGCCGGCCGCCTCGCGGATATTGGTGAAGAGGAGATCGCCGGCATAGTCGAGGTCGGCGGCGATCTCTTCGAAGAGTGGTGCTTCCTGCGTACAGGCAACGGTGATTGCGTCGCTCTGCCCGAGCATGGCGCGGAAGCGCTCTACCTGGCTGCGGCAGAGGTGGCGGTGCTCGCTGATCTCAGCTCCGCTACAGCCGCGCCGCAGCGCCGCGCCATCGAGCGGCATCGTGTCCTCGCACGAGCAGACCATCAGCGTGCGGGCAACATCGGTCATCGGGCAGGCATCCTCATGATCGCGGCAGCGTCTTTGGTCGCGCTTGCGATAATCTCATCTTATATGGAATTGGAATGGCTCCAAAGAAGCAAGCCTCTCCCTTGGGATGAGACGTAAGGCGTGGGCGATGGCGGCAGGGCCTATCAGGCAGGACGATCTCAGGCGCGAGCCGGTGCTGCCGCCGGGGTTTTCGCTCGTTACCTTGCGCGAATCGGGCGACGCCTTCGCCCATGCGCAGGCGATTGCGGGGGAGGCCGGCGCCGCGACCCTGGTCTGGGTGCGACGTTTCGACATCGTCGAGTTCGCGGTGGTGCTGGAGCCCGATGCCATCCTCGCCGAGGCCAGGCTCGCCCATTACCTCGCCATGAACGCGCTCGCCGACGCGCTTAGCGTCTATTCGCCGCCGAAGCGGCCGCTTCTGTTCCGCTGGCCGGATGCGCTGACCTATGATCTCGGCCTGATTGGCGGCGGTCGTCTCGGCTGGCCGGCGGAGTGTCCGGAGAACCAGGTACCGGACTGGCTCGTCTTCGGCGCGATGGTCCGGGCGACGACGATGTCGCCCTTCGAGCTCGGCCAGACCGGCGTCGGCATGGCCGAGGAGGGCTTCGAGGAGGTCGATGCCGTCGATCTGATCGAGGCCTTCTGCCGCCATCTCATGCTCGGCGTCAGCTATTGGCAGGAAGAGGGCGCCAAGGCGGCAGCGAGGCGCTGGCTCGACCGACTGGAGAAGGTCGTGGGCGTGCGCCACGGCATCGAGCCGAACGGTGATCTGATCGCGACCTCGCAGTTCGGCATCGAGCGCCGGAGCCTCACCGAGGCGCTGGCGAAGGTCGACTGGCTCGACCGCGACAGCGGAGCGCCGAAGCTGTGAGCGCCCTCAAGCTCCCGCGCGCCATCCGGCTCGACCCGTCGGATGGCTTCGTCTTCCGCAAGGCGGCTGAGCCGGGCGAATGGCTCGTCAGCGGCTCTTTCCTGTTCACGCCCGAGAGCGTCTCCGAACTCGACACCAAGGGGCGCGTTGCCTTCCGCTCCGGCTTCCTCGGCATCGACAGCTTCGGCTGGAGCACGCTCGCGGTCGTCACCGACGTGACGGTGGAGGAACGCGAGGAAGCCGTTGCCCAGCTTGCGACGCAACTCGTCGACAAGCTCGGCGCACCCGACCTCGATACGGCGCGGGCTGCTGCCGAAGAAGAGATCGCGTTTGCCGCCTCGCTCTGCGATCATCCGGCGCAGACGCTGCTCGCTTTGCACCGCACGCTGGAGGAGGGCGAGATCCGCGAGCGCTTCCGGACCTTGATGCCGCGCGGCGACATGCCGAAGGATGTTTTCCGCGCCTTCGAGTTCGTCGAGACCGATGGCGAAGACGAGCCGCAGGAGCAGGTCGACCTGATGCAGCTGATGAAGGGCGCGCCGCGATGACCCATTTCTGGGCGAGCTCCGGCCATCTCCTGCTCGACCGCGAGGAGGGTGGCGGGCTCGTCGTCACCGATGATTTCCTGAAGGCCTATCTGGCGCGGCCGGAAGTGCTGCCGCCGGAGGAGGCCTGCGCGGCCGAGCGGGCGCTGCATGCCCGGCTGATGGCGGAGCCGCAGGCCGAGGTCGCGGAGCGCGAGATCGCCGCCATCGCCGATGCCGATGCGCGCGAGAACTGGCGCTTTCTGCTCGGCTGGCGCGAGCGGCTGCTGGTGGCGCCGACCTTACAGGCCGCCTATGCCGGGATCATCCGTGGCGGCGTCACGGGCATCCCGCCCGTGTTCCTCGACCAACTCGTCCACGTCATCCTGCGCGCGGCGCTCGACGAGGAGAGCGATCCCTTCGTGGTGCGCGCCGCCGAATGCCTGTTCCGGCCGCAGCGGGCCACCCTCCACGAGAATACGATCCTGCTCGCCGATGCCGAGATGATCGAGGGGCATGAGACCGACCGGCACGCCTCGCCGCTGCTCGCCATGCTGGGCGGACCTGCGGTGACTTCGCTCGACATCCTCAAAAAGGCCGATGCTGATCGCTACTGGCAGCGTTCGGACGCCTTCGACATGGTGCTCGATCTCGGCGGCAAGCCCTCCGGTCGCGCCGCGCTTGGCAAGGCGATCGCGCACTGGATCGGGCAGGTTCATGGCTTTTCGGTTGAGATCGAAGCCGTCGAGAATGTCCTCGACGCCAATTGGCGCTGGTTCGTCGGCCTCGATGCGCAGGCAACCGCGATCGGCAATGCGCTCTGGAAGGGCGAGACGCTCGATGAAGACAAGGCCTCGCGCCTGATCGCGCTCTATCGACTGACGCTGCCGCCGGAGGTGCCGGTGCTGCCAGCGGCCAAGGGAGCGCCTATCTATCTGATGCTGGCGATGGACGGCGACCGGATCGTCCGGATGAAGCCGCAGAACCTGGTGGCCGGCCTGCCGCTCGCGGTGCACGAGATGGCGAACTGAGGACGAGGCCATGCAGCAGCATCACGAGGTCGGTGTCGTGGTCGAGCGGCGCAAGCTCGATTCGCCCTGGGCCGATCACGTCTGGGCGCCGATCGCGGTGCTGCCCGAGCCGCCGCCGCTCGCGCCCTGGAGCCGGCTGGCCGGCGATGACAAACGTGAGCAGTTCTATCTCGGCTCGGCCGTGCTGACGCTGCACTCGGTCGACACCGCTCATTTTCGCGAGAATTTCGCGACGGGCCAGGCTAGGCTCTGGGTCGCCGTCAGGCCGACCGGGATCGAGCCGGCGCTGGAGCTGGTCGGCGTCACTGCCGACCCCTCCGAGGGCGAGGTCTTCCTGGAGAATGTCGACGACATCGTCGAGGCCGTGCCGATGCCGGCCGCGATTGCTGAGGCCGTGCTAGCCTTCTTCGAGGCGCATCATGTCGAGCGCGAGTTCATCAAGCGCAAGCGCACCGAGCACGATCCGCGCAAGGGCGGATTGCGGCCGCGCCCGGGCATCGAGCGCGGAGAGGACTGATGTCGCGCCCCGACGACGAGGATCGTGAGGAGGGCTTCCTGGGGCGCTGGGCACGCCGCAAGAAAGAGGCTCAGCAACCAGCTCCGCCGGCTGCCGAGCCGACACCGATCACCACCGAGCCTGTTTCGGAAACTGCCGCGCCTGCCCCTGAACCCGAGATGGTCGAGCCACCCTCGCTCGACCTGATCGACAAGGATTTCGACCTCGCGCACTGGCTGAAGCAGAACGTGCCGGAGGAGTGGAAGCTCAAGGCGCTGCGGCGCGCCTGGGAGAGCGATCCGATGATTTCCAGCTATCTCGACCCGGCCCGCGACTACGCCCTCGACTGGAATACGCCGGGTGGCGCGCCAGGCTACGGGCCACTCAGCGAGTCGGATAATGTCGAGGAGATGCTGTCCAGTATCTTCGGCAAGCCGCCGGAACCCGCCGCCGAGCAAGGCGAAGCGGTGCGTAATGACGTCGCAGTTGTTCAACCTTCGTCTAATGACGAGATCAGGTCCGATTCTGCTGCGCCGCAGCAGGGTTTGGCATCGACGGCTGATGATCTCCAGCCGGTGCGGCTGAGCGATGGGGGTGTTTCCCGAAAATCTGCTGAAAATGCTGCTGAAACAGGTGGTTCTTCAGGTGGCAATTCTGTTGCAGTGCAAAAAACGCCCGAAATTCCGCCGTCCCAGCAGCGGGCCAGGCGACGCGGCGGTGGTGCGACACCGCTCTGAGTTTCAGTTGAGAACAATTGCAATCTAGAGCGATAAGGTCTCATTATCACCGCGTGTACCAGCACGTCCGAACGTGCCGGTGCGGGATTGGAGACGCCTTCGTTTATGCGAGACCAGGCTCTGGAGCGGGCGATCGGAGCGGCCGGCGGCGTACGTGCGCTGGCGCGGGCGGTCGGCGTCTCGCAGCCGGCGATTTCCAGCTGGAAGCGCGTCCCGGCCGATCGCGTACTCTCCGTCGAGACTCTCACCGGGATTTCGCGCAGCGAACTCAGGCCCGACCTCTATCCGCACGAACCGATCGTTTCGCCTGCTGCCGCCGAGATCGACGAGATCGATGCCGCCCGCGCCGACGAATTCGAACTGATCGGCGCGCTGCTCTGGCGCGCCCCGACGATTGAGACCCTGACTGCCCTGCAAGGTCTGCGCGGTGATGCCTCGCCGCTTGGCATGGCTCATCTGGCGCTGGCGGAGGCGGCCGCGGAGGCGAGCCCCGAACAGGTTCGCGACGAGTTCTTCCAGCTCTTCATCGGCGTCGGCCGTGGCGAGCTCCTGCCCTACGCCTCCTATTACCTCACCGGCTTCCTGCATGAGCGCCCGCTCGCTCTGGTGCGCGAGGACATGGGCAAGCTCGGCCTCGCCCGCGCCGAGCGCGTCGGCGAGCCCGAGGACCATGTCGCCGTGCTGATGGACATCCAGGCCAAGCTGATCCGCGGCGAGGTCTCGGGTGAGGGGGTCGACGAGGCCTCATTCTTCGCGCGCCATATCCGGCCCTGGGCCGACCGCTTCTTCGCCGATCTCGAAACCACTCCGGCAGCGCGCTTCTACCGCGCCGTTGGCCGGGTCGGCAGCCTCTACCTTTCGATCGAGACGCAGGCCGCGAGCCTGCCCGCATGACTTACGGCACGGAGGAGACGACGATGTCGCAAAAGAACAAGGATGCGGGGCTCGACCGCCGCAACTTCTTCAAGGCGCTCGGCGCCGGCGCGACCGCAGCCGTCGCCCCCGTCGCGGTCACGCCTGCCGCCGCCGTCGATCCCGGCAAGGAGGAGACGAAGGCGCGCTATCGCGAGAGCGAGCACGTCAAAGACTTCTACCGCGTCAACCGTTATTGAGGAGGCCGGCGTCATGCTGATCAAGCGCAAATCCGCCGACGTCCAGCGCGGCCGCCTGCAGAGCGCCCTCGGGGGCCTTGCCTCCGGCGTGATGGACCGCCGCTCCTTCCTGCGCCGTTCCGGCCTCGTCGCTGGTGGCGTCGCGGCTGCCGGCGCCCTGCAGATCGGTTCCGTCCGCAAGGCCGAAGCTGCCGATTACGGCCCGGCGACCGGGACCAAGGTCGTCAAGAACATTTGCACGCACTGCTCGGTCGGCTGCACCGTCCGCGCCGAGGTCGCCAATGGGGTCTGGGTCGGCCAGGAGCCCGCCTGGGAAAGCCCGATCAACCGCGGCAGCCATTGCGCCAAGGGCGCCTCGGTGCGCGAGCTCGTCCATGGCGATCGGCGCATCAAATACCCGATGAAGCTGGTCGACGGGCAGTGGCAGCGCCTGTCCTGGGACCAGGCGGTCAGCGAGATCGGCGACAAGATGATGGAGATCCGCGCCAAGTCGGGCGCCGATTCCGTCTATCTGCTGGGCTCGGCCAAGTTCTCCAACGAAGGCTCTTACCTGTTCCGCAAGTTCGCGGCCTTCTGGGGCACCAACAACGTCGACCACCAGGCGCGCATCTGCCACTCGACGACGGTCGCGGGTGTCGCGAACGTCTGGGGCTACGGCGCCATGACCAATTCCTACAACGACATCCGCAACTCGAAGACCGTGATCTTCATGGGCTCGAACGCGGCCGAGGCGCACCCGGTCTCGATGCAGCACATCCTGACCGGCAAGGAGCAGCAGCGCGCCAACGTCATCGTCTTCGACCCACGCCTGACCCGCACCGCGGCGCACGCGACCGACTATGTCCGCTTCCGCTCCGGCACGGACATTGCGGTGATCTGGGGCCTGATGTGGCACATCTTCCACAACGGCTGGGAGGACAAGGCCTTCATCGCCGCGCGTGTCCACGGCATGGACGACGTCCGCAAGGAGGTCGCGAAATACGATCCCAAGACGGTCGAGGACATCACCGGCATTCCGGGCGAACAGCTGAAGCGTGTCGCCCAGACCTTCGCGACGGTGAAGCCGGCGACCTTCGTCTGGTGCATGGGCGTGACCCAGCACTCTGTCGGCACGGCGAACGTCCGCGCCATCTGCACCCTCCTGTTGGCGACCGGCAATGTCGGCTCGAACGGTACCGGCGCCAACATCTTCCGCGGCCACTGCAACGTCCAGGGCGCGACCGATTTCGGCCTCGATATCTCGAACCTGCCTTGCTATTACGGCCTGGTCGAAGGCGCCTGGCGCCATTGGTCCCGTGTCTGGGGCGTCGATTACGACTACTTCGTCTCGCGCTTCGACGAGGTGCCGGCCAAGGGCGGCCGCGCCGCCCGTACCCGCAAGCAGAACATGGAGACCTCGGGCCACACCTCGACCCGCTGGTTCGACGCTGCGAACCTGCCGGCCGAGCAGGTCGACCAGAAGGACAACCTCAAGGCCATGTTCGTCATGGGCCATGGCGGCAACACCATCCCGCGCATGCCCGATGCGGTGAAGGGCCTCGAGAAGCTCGAATTGCTCGTCGTCTGCGATCCGCACCCGACCAATTTCGTCTCGCTCGGCGGGCGCAAGAACGGCACCTATATCCTGCCGGTCTGCACCCAGTTCGAGACCTCGGGCTCGCGCACCTGCTCCAACCGCTCGGTGCAATGGGGCGAAAAGGTCGTCGAGCCGATCTTCGAATCCGCCAGCGACTACGCGGTCATCTACAAGCTCTCGCAGAAGCTGGGCTTCGCCACCGAGATGTTCCGGCCCTACGAGATGGTCCAGGGCAAGATAGGGCTGGAGCCGACGGCCGAGTCGATCCTCAGGGAGATCAACCGCGGCGGCTGGTCGACCGGCTATACCGGCCAGTCGCCCGAGCGCCTCAAGCTGCACATGGCGAACCAGGACAAGTTCGACATCGTGACGCTGCGCGGCGCCAAGGGCTCGCCCGTCGAGAACGACTTCTACGGCCTGCCCTGGCCGTGCTGGGGCACGCCCGAATACAAGCACCCCGGCACCCACATCCTCTACAACACCTCGCTCGCCGCGAAGGATGGCGGCGGCACCTTCCGCCCGCGCTTCGGCCTGACCCGCGAGCGCACGCTGCCTGATGGCAGCAAGGTCGAGGATACCCTGCTCGCCGAGGGCGGCTCCTACTCCCTCAACTCGGACATCAAGGACGGCTATCCCGAGTTCACCATGGGCGTGCTGAAGAAGCTCGGCTGGGACAAGGACCTGACGCCGGCGGAACTGGCCACCATCTCCTGGATCGGCGGCAACAACATCGACGCGGTCTCCTGGTCGATCGACCTGTCGGGCGGCATCCAGCGCGTCGCGATGGACCATGGCTGCGTGCCCTATGGCAACGGCAAGGCCAGGGCCAATGCCTGGAACCTGCCCGACCCGGTGCCGACCCATCGCGAGCCGATCTATTCGCCGCGCGTCGACCTCGTGGCGAAGTGGCCGGCCCGGCCGGACGAGCGCACGCTGCGCATCCCCAACCTGCACACATCGGTGCAGAAGGCGGCGGTCGAGAAGGGCATCGCCAAGTCCTTCCCGATCGTGCTGACCTCCGGCCGGCTCGTCGAATACGAGGGCGGCGGCGAGGAGACGCGCTCGAACAAGTGGCTGGCCGAATTGCAGCAGGACATGTTCGTCGAGATCAACCCGGCGGACGCGGTCGCACGCGGCATCAGGGACGGCGCCATGGTCTGGGTGACCGGTCCGGAGAACAATTCCAAGGCCAGGGTCAAGGCGCTGGTGACCGAGCGCGTCGGCAAGGGCGCCGCCTTCATGCCCTTCCACTTCGGCGGCGTCTTCCAGGGTGTCGACCAGCGCGGCAACTACCCCAAGGGGCTGGACCCGATCGTGCTCGGCGAGTCCGTCAACACCATCACCACCTATGGCTATGACCCCGTGACCGCCATGCACGAAGGCAAGGTCACGCTCTGCCAGATCGCGGCGGCGTGAGGAGGAACTGAACCATGGCCCGGATGAAATTCCTCTGCGACGCCGATCGCTGCATCGAGTGCAACGCCTGCGTCACCGCCTGCAAGAACGAGAACGACGTGCCCTGGGGCATCAATCGCCGGCGCGTCGTCACCATCAATGACGGCAAGCCCGGCGAGCGCTCGGTCTCGATGGCCTGCATGCATTGCACGGACGCGCCCTGCGCGGCGGTCTGCCCGGTCGACTGCTTCTACACCACGGCGGATGCCGTGGTGTTGCACAACAAGGATCTGTGCATCGGCTGCGGCTATTGCTTCTACGCCTGCCCGTTCGGCGCTCCGCAATATCCGAAGGTCAGCAACTTCGGCTCGCGCGGCAAGATGGACAAGTGCACCTATTGCTCCGGCGGCCCCGAGGTCGACCTCTCGCCGGCCGAGTTCCAGAAATACGGCTCGAATCGCCTCGCCGAGGGCAAGCTGCCGCTCTGCGCCGAGATGTGCTCGACCAAGTCGCTGCTCGCCGGCGACGGCGAGGTGATCGCGCAGATCTACAAGGAACGCGTGGTCAAGCGCGGCTACGGCTCGGGAGCCTGGGGCTGGCAGACCGCCTACCGGGAAACCATCACGATCTGAGCTGGGGGAGGGGGGCGCATCACGGCCTGAAAAGGTCGGGTGCGTTCCTCCCCAGTCAGATACCGCCTTCGCGAAAGGATGCCGCAATGTCGCTCCGCGCTCACCTCCACTTCCTCGTCGCGGCATTGCTGCTGGCCATCGCGGTCGGCTTCGCCCAGCCTGGCGCCGCCCAGCAGGTCAATCCGACCGCCGATTCGGTCAAGGAGAAGCAGTTCCTCGACGCGCTGAAGGGTAACCCCTCCGCCGAGCTGCAAGGCCGTATCACGATCCCCGACACCAAGGCGGCGACGCTCGAGCGTCCAGCCGGGCGCGAATGGCGCGTCTTCCATCAGAACACGATGACCAGGATCGGTGCGGTCGCCGTGCTCGGCATGCTGATCCTGCTGGTCGCCTTCTATCTCTTCCGTGGCCGTATCCGGATCGAAGGCGGCCCGTCCGGGCAGACGCTGACGCGCTTCAACGGCTTCGAGCGCTTCGTCCACTGGCTGACCGCCGCCTGCTTCATCGTGCTGGCGCTGTCCGGGCTCAACGTCACTTTCGGCAAGTCGCTGCTGCTGCCGCTGATCGGCCCGGAGGCGTTCACCAACATCTCGATCGTCGCGAAATGGGCGCACAACTACCTCGCCTGGCCGTTCATGCTCGGCATCGCCCTGATGTTCCTGGTCTGGATCAAGGACAACATACCCGGCATGATCGACGTCCGCTGGTTCGCGGCCGGCGGCGGCATCGTCGGCAAGGCCCACCCGCCGGCGAAGCGCTTCAATGGCGGCCAGAAGATCGTGTTCTGGACGGTTGTGCTTGGCGGCGCGGCGCTTGGCGTCTCCGGCATCTATCTGCTCTTCCCCGCAACCGCCGGCGGCGTGCTCGACCTGCAGTTCTGGAACGTGGTCCACGGCATCGTCGGCGTGCTGATGGTCGCCGCGATCCTCGCCCACATCTATATCGGCACGATCGGCATGGAGGGCGCCTTCGACGCGATGGGCTCCGGAGAGGTCGACCTCAACTGGGCCAAGGAGCACCATTCGCTCTGGGTCGCCGATGAGGTGCGCAAGGGGCACGTTACCGGCGGCAAGCTGCAGCCGGCCGAGTGAACTTTCGCCGCGCTTGACCGGCTGAACCGATTTGCACGATGACTGCCGGGCGCCTCTTGCGCCCGGCTTTGTCTTTTTGGGGATGTCCTTGTCGATGCGTGTGATCGGACTGGCGGGCTGGAGCGGGGCCGGCAAGACGACCCTCCTCACCAGGCTGATCCCGGAGTTCAACCGCCGGGGCGTCACGGTCTCGACGATCAAGCACGCCCATCACGCCTTTGACCTCGACACGCCCGGCAAGGATTCCTGGGCTCATCGGCAGGCCGGCGCCTCCGAGGTGCTAATCTCGTCGGCGAAGCGCTGGGCGCTGCTGCATGAATTACGCGACGAATCCGAGGCAACGCTGCCGGAGCTGCTGGCGCGGCTCTCTCCCGTCGATTTCGTCATCGTCGAGGGCTTCAAGCGCGACCCGCACGCCAAGCTTGAGGTCTATCGCGCCGCCAACGGCAAACCGCCACTGCATCCGGATGACCCGAGCATTGTCGCGATCGCCAGCGATACCGCTTTTCCGAATGCCGGCCGGCCGGTGATCGGGCTCGACGATGTCCCGGCCATCGCCGATTGTCTGTTCGCTGAGGCGCAGCCGCTCGATGCCGTGCTGGCGCGGGCAAAAGGGGATCTCTGACGATGGCGCAGCTCAGCGCGGATGCCGACGCCTTCGGGCCGATGCTGACGATCGAGCAGGCGGCCGAGCGCGCCGCTGGGCACATCGTGGCCGTGGCCGGCATCGAGACGATACCGCTTTCCGAGGCCGACGGGCGCGTGCTGGCGCAGGATGTGATTGCTCCGGTCGATCTGCCGCCTTTCGCCAATTCGGCGGTCGACGGTTACGCGGTCCGCTTTGCCGATCTGGCGGCAACGGGAGAAACACGCCTGCCACTGTCGGGCCGGGTCGCGGCTGGCGTTGACGCTGCTGGCGTCACGACCACAGGGATGGCGGTGCGGGTTTTCACTGGTGCGCCGATGCCTGCCGGTGCCGAGACGGTCTTCATGCAGGAGGACGTCGTAGCGGAGGGCGGCGCGGTCGTCCTCCCGGCTGGCCTGAAGCGCGGCGCCAATGCTCGCCCGGCTGGCGAGGATATCGGGCGCGGCAGTCTCGCGCTCGCCGCCGGCCGGGGGCTGCGCCCGCAGGATCTGGCGTTGCTCGCCGCGCTCGGCCTGACTAAGGTCGTGGTGCGCCGCCGTGTCCGCGTGGCGATCTTCTCGACCGGCGACGAGCTCAACGAGCCTGGCACGGCCCTGCCGCCAGCCGGCATCTACGACGCCAATCGCAGCCTGTTGCGCGCGATGGTGGCGCGCGTCGGGGCGGAGGTCGTCGACCTCGGCATCCTGCGCGACGAACCTGAGAGCCTTGCCGCGCGGCTGCTCCAGGCGGCGGAAAACTGCGACCTGATCCTGACCTCGGGCGGCGTCTCGACCGGCGAGGAGGATCACGTCAAGGCGGCGGTGGAGCGCGCCGGCGAGCTCGCCTTCTGGCGCGTGGCGATCAAGCCCGGCCGGCCCGTCGCGATGGGGCTGGTCAGCGGCACGCCCTTCATCGGCCTGCCCGGCAATCCCGTCGCGGTCTTCGTCACCTTCGCCTTCGTCGCCCGGACGGTGATCGCGCTTTTGTCGGGGACGACGCCAGTGCGGCTGCATGGCCTGCCAGTCAGGCTCGGCTTTCCCTACAAGAAGAAGGCGGGGCGGCGCGAATATGTGCGGGTCACGCTTGTACCGGGAGCCAATGGCATCGCGGTGGCGCAGAAGCACCCGCGGGACGGGGCCGGCGTGCTGACCTCGTTGACCGAGACCGACGGGCTGGTTGAGCTCGCCGACGACCTGACGAGCGTCACTGAGGGCACGATCGCGCCCTTCCTTGCCTATGAGATGTTGACCGGCTGAGCGAGAGCCGGATCCGATCAGGTTGGATCATCTTGATCGGTAAAAACGGTTTCTAGTCGCGCCGGAAGATCACGGTCGCAAGCCAGCCGAACAGCAGCGCGAGGACAGCGGTCGCCAGGCCATAGAGCAGAGGCCGCTCATGCGCCGCCGACGCCATGCTCTGTTCCGCGCCGGTCTTCACCACTTCGAAATTGGTGGTCTGGCGCGCCAGCACCGAACCGCCGGCATAGAGCAGGATCTCGACCTCGTAAGGGCCGGTCGGCGCCGTCGCGGGGATCTTGATCTGCGAGCTGAACAGGGCTGGCGACAAGAAGGTGACACCGCGCTCGTCGAGCAAGTAGAGCTGCTTGCCCTGGAGGGTTCGGATCAGCGCATCTCGATAGCGGCCGATATCGAAGTCGAAATCGAAGCCAGCCTGCGAGCGTTGCGCGTTGGCGAGGCCGATCCGGTCGCGTCGCGCTGCGTCCTCCGACAGGATCTCCTTGATCGGCCGGTTGGTCGCGACGGAGAGATAGATCGAGCGGTCCGGGAAGCGGCGCTGGCTGCGGTTGATCCAGATTGGCCCGACACGCTCCTTCTCGCGCACGATCAGCATGCGCTGCGGTCCGCGCACGGTGACGACGATGTCGTGGGGGTCGGCGCGCGCCACGGAGCGGCCATCGCGCTCGACCAGGCCGAACACGGCGAGCTGGTCGCCGGTGAAGTTGGAGGCGATCGCGATCCGGTGGGTCGACAGGGCTGCGATCAACGTCTCGGCTTTCACCGGTACGCTGGCGAGCGCCGCCAGGCAGGCCGTCGTCAGGGCGAGCGCCGCGCGTCTCATCGCTGCGCTCCTTCCGGCACGACCACCGAATAGGGCTCGTTCGGCGGCAGGAAGAGCTCGACCCCAAAGCGCAGGCCGACCGAGAGGATCAGCAGTGCCAGCAGCAACCGGAACGACGAGACGTTGAGGTTGCGCGCCGCCCGGCCGCCGAACTGCGCGCCGATCACGCCGCCGACCAGCAGCAGCATGGCAAGGATGATGTCGACCGATTGATTGGTGACCGCGTGCAGCACCGTCGCGCCGGACATGGTGACCAGGATCTGGAACAGCGAGGTGCCGACCACCACCGCCGGCGGAATCCGGAAGAAGTAGATCAGCGCCGGCACAAGCATGAAGCCGCCGCCGACACCGAGCACGGCGCCGATGAAGCCGATGATGACCGCGAGGCCCGCGATCGGAATCGCGCTGGCATAGAGCTGCGAGCGCGGGAAACGCATGCGCAACGGCATGCCCATCCAGGGCGGGTGCGAGCCGGCCTCGCGCCGCAGCCGTGTCGGCTTGCCGGCCCGGTCGCGCATCGCGGCGCGCACCGCGTCGAACAGCATCAACCCGCCAATCAAGGTGAAGAGCGTGACATAGGACAGGGTGATGACCAGTTCGAGTTGGCCGAGGCGCCGCATCGAGTTGAAGAACAGCACGCCCATGATCGTGCCGAATAAACCGCCCGCGACCAGGATGCCGCCGAGCTTGAAGTCGAGCGCATTGCGCCGCCAATAGGTCAGAACGCCGGTCATCGACGAGCCGGCGACCTGGGCAGCCACGGTCGCGACCGCGACCGCCGGGGGAATGTCGAGGAAGATCAGCAATGGCGTCAAAAGGAAGCCGCCGCCGACGCCGAACAGACCCGAGATGAAGCCGACCGCGCCGCTCAGACCAAGGACGAGGAAAACGCTGATCGGCAGTTCCGCGATCGGGAGATAGATCTGCACTCTTCCAAACCCCGTCCGCCGTCGACGCCTTCACGCCAGGCATGGTCCGCAGAAGTGGACACCACTTTTGCGACGAGAACGTGCCCGATCTGCCATGCCGGCACGAATTCAGGCCGAACGGAACGCGCTGCAGCGTCGAAAGAGCGACGCTACAGCCGAAACCTTTTCAATTTGTGCAGCTCAGAGGAGTTCTCGGGCGCCTGCCGAACGGCATGCGCCACGACAGTTCAGCCGCGGCCGGGCTTCGCTGGCTTCTTGGCGGCGACCGGCTGCTCGTCCCAGCCCTTTGCCGGTGGCGTGACCTCGTTGGCGTTCGCCTCCAGCGGCTTCGGCTTCCAGCTCTCTGTCGCTGCCTTGGCCGCGGCGAGATCGCTCGCCGACAGCCGGCCCGCCACCTCGTCGCGCTTGCGTCCCGCATCCTCGTCTCCCTGGGCGGCGGCGATCGCGAACCAGCGATAGGACTGGCCGAGATCGGCCGGCGCGCCGAGGCCGCGGCCGAGCAGGATGGCGAGGTTGTACTGGCTGTCGCGCACGCCGTGCTCGGCGGCGCGGCGGAACCATTCGGTCGCCGTGGCGTAGTCCGGCTTGCCGCCGGCACCCTCGGCATAGAGCACCGCGAGATTGTGCATCGCCTTGGCGTTGCCGCGTTCGGCGGCGCGGCCATACCAGACCTTGGCAAGAGCCGGGTCGCGATTGGTGCCGATGCCTTTCTCGAACATGTTGCCGAGGCGGAACTGGGCGGGCGTGAGGCCGGCGACGGCGGCGCGTTCGAACAGGCGCAGCGCCAGTTTCGGGTCACGATTGGTTGGGCCGTCCGCCGCCTGGGCAGCGAGCTGGTAGACGGCGCGCGCATCGCCCGCGAGTGCGGCCTTGCGCAGGCCGGCGCTGCCAAGTGCGGCCGGCAGATCGCCGATGCCGGTGACGGTCTCGGTCGCCTCGGACGGGCTCTGCAGAGGCAGCGCGGCGACCAGGGAAGGTACCGTGGCCGCCGGCGTCTCTGGGCTCGCTGCCGGCAAGGTCGGTACAGGCGCGAACGCGGCTGCCTGTGCCGGTGTCGTGCCGATCTGCAGCGGTGGCAGGGCGGAATTCTGATCCTTTACCGGCGGAGCCGTAGGCTCGACCGGGGCGGACTGCGGCGTCGGCTGGATCGTCGGCGTCTCGGTGGGCGCGGCCTTGGAGGGGGCAGTCTGGATGCTCTCGTTCGCCAGTTGCTTCTTGGCGCTCTGCTGGACACCGGAGAAGACCTGCGCGGCACCGATCGCGAGCACGAGTGCAGCGAGGCCGAGCAGCAGCGGCCGCCGGCGCTTCTCCATGATCTCTTTGAGGCGCCCGCGGGAGGCAGGCTTGCCGGGCTTGGTCGCTTCGGCCGTGGCGGTCGGATTGGCGGAAGCTGCTTCGCTGGCGGCCTTGGCCGAGCGCCGTGCCGCGGCGATCAGGCTCTGGCGCACGGCCTGGGGATCATTGGCCTGCGGGGCGGGCGCATCGGGGCGCGGCCGGCCGGAGCCTGGTTCCAGCGGCAGATCCAGTCCGCCTGTGCGCGGCAGCCGTGGCTCGGCGGCGAAACGCTCGGCCATCATCGGCGCGGTGAGGGCAGGCGCCCTGGCGTCTTCGGCCTCGGCGGCCGCCTGAGCCCGGGGCGCCGCTGCGCTGCCACGCCGGCCGCGGTCGACGCCGAGCTCGGATTCGAGGTCGCCGAGGCGGCCGATGATGGTCTCCAGCGTCCGGTGCACGGCGCCGATCGCATCCTGCGTCTCGCGCCCGGCCGAGACATGGGTCTCGCGCAGGCCGGTCATGAGATCGCTGAGCTCGGACAGGCGGGGCGGCGCCATATCGGCCATCGCAGCTCTCGCAGCGCGCTCGGCGGTGACGGCGGTGTCCTCGCGCATGCTCTGCAGATGGACGACGAGATCCTGCAGCGTCCGCTCGATGCCGCTCTCGGCCGTGCGCGTCGCCGCCTGCTCGTCGAGGCGCCGCGTCAGGCCCGCGATCTGCTGTTCCAGCGCGTCGAAGGAATCCGAACCGGCGCCCGGCCGGCCAGCCTCGTCGATCTTGGTCGCAAGACCGCGCAGCATCTCCTCGACCGGCCGCATGTCGACCCGCGCCAGCGGGGTTCCGCCATCGTCGACCATGTGGGCGAGGGTGCTCGAAGCCGCGAGCTGCTCGACACGGCTGGTCAGTGCCTCGATCCGGTCGTCGAGCCGGCTCGGGGGTCTTTCGGCCAGGTGTTCGAGCTTGGCCACCAAGGCTTCGATGCGCTCGGCCAGCTCATTGGACGCCGGGCGCCCGCTGGCGTCGAGCTCGCCGAGACGGGCGATCAACTGGTCGACCTGGCCATCGATGACGGAGGTCTTCATCGCCGGCAGGGAATCGATCTTCTGGGCGAGTGCTTCGACCTGGCGCGACAGGGCCAGCAGCGGGCCGCTGTCGCCGGCGCGCTCGCGCAGGCGGTCGGCATGCAAGGTCTCGCGGACATCCTCGATCGCCAGCGACAGGCCATGCAGATCGCGCGTGTCCTCGCGCATGCGGCCGATATCCGACGTCAGCGCATTGAGCTGCAGCGAGAGATCGTCGAGCCGGCGCCCGTCGGTCGCCGAGACGATGTCTCGCAGCTCGGCGATCTCGCGCAGGATCGGCGCCACCGTCTGCCGGTCGCCGCCGCGCGTGGCGAGCGCGTCGACCTTGGCGGCGAGATGGGCGATCTCCAGCTCGAAGCGGTTGTAGCTTTCGTTGGAACGCGTCTCGGCCAGCCGGCCGATTTCGGATTCAATCCGCGCCAAAGGCTTGAGGACCGGATCGAGCCGGTCACGCCCGTCGAAGCGATCGAGCCGGGCGCCGAGCTCGCCGATCGCGCGCTCCAGTGGCCGGTAGGCGCCGCGCTGGTCTTCGGCGCGCGGCGCAGGCTGGGGGACTGGGGCGATCCGGTCACTGAGATGGCGCAAATCGTCGCGCAGGCTCGCGAGCGACGGCGCAGCAGGGCTCGGGCGGTCGAAGGCGGCAGCGCGCGCGTCGCCGTCGAGGGTGCGCTGGCGCGAGCGGATATCGGAAACGGCGGCGGCCAGACCGTCGCGGCTCAGCACCGGACGCGGCTGCTGCGCGACCGGCCGGCGGCTGGCCTCCTCGGCCCGGCGCTCCATCTCGACGAGTCGCTCGCTCATCGCCTTGATGGAATCGGCGATCACGGAGGTGGTGCGTTCCTGCCGCTCGACCGTGGCGCGCTCGCCGTGCGACAGGCGGCTTTCGGTGCGCTCCATCCACTTGGCGATCGAGTCGAGGGCGCTTGCTGTCCTGGCATTGCTGTCACGCGTCAGGCGCTCCGCCATCGCCGCCTGGGTGATGAACGCGTCCATGCGATCGCGCGCGATATCCGGCCTGGCATTGGCCGCCTGGGGTGCCGCGGCCGTCTGCATCCCACCCTGGGAAAGGCGGGCAAGGCGCTCCGACAGCGCGACGATGTCCTGCTCTTCCGCCTCGTTGACGACGGCATCGGGTTCGCCGGCCTCTTCGCGGATCTTGCTGTCGAGCCATTCGCCAAGCGTCATCCCGGCCCGGCGTGCAGCAGTCTTCGCCGCATCGCGTGTGCGCGGGTCGACGCCTTTGACGCTCCAGGGCAGGCTGGTCGCCATGTTACGTTCGCCTCGAGGGGCCGGTCTTGGCTTAGCGGGCGCGCAGCCCCCTCATGCGGCGGCGCCCCTGCGATCTCGGCATTCATGAACATCGGGTTGATGCGGCCGATGCTGGAGATCGCGGTACCGACTTTTCGCAGTCACGGTAAACAGAGCGTTAAGATCGGGGGGCTGGGCGTTAATTTTGTCCAAACATGTGCCACGACAGCCCGCCCGGGGCTCGATATAGACCGGGCATAACCGTAACTTACCCCCAGCCGGAGGCGGATAACGTGACGTAAGGGAGCCGCGCCCCTACATTGCCGGCAACGCAGGAGCGCCTTCCGATGGGGCAGGCAGCTCCGCCCCGCAACCCGCAAGGATCAGATATGCCGCGCCAAGGCTCAGCTCTGGCGGCCACACCGAGTCACGACGGCCGCTCTTCTCAGACGACGAACGACACCGAAGCCGGTGGTTTCACCATCAGCGATCTCGCCCGCGAGTTCGGCGTGACCCTGCGCACATTGCGCTTCTATGAATCGCGCGGCCTGCTCGCGCCGGCCCGCTCGGGCCTGACCCGGATCTACTCCGGCCGCGACCGCGCCCGCCTCGCGCTC